>CAUPZQ010000021.1:0-43548 GCA_963515915.1 uncultured Campylobacter sp. | reverse complement strand
AGGCGAAAAAAGACGAGTTCGGCAAGCAAGAAAGCGCGCTAAGCGAGATCAACGAAGCGGGACCTTTCTACGTCATCCGCCTCTCGCCGAAACCTCACCACACGATGGGCGGTCTAAAGATCAACACCAAAGCCGAGGTCTTATCATCTAAGACGAATAAGCCGATCTCAGGCCTTTGGGCTGCGGGCGAGATCACCGGCGGAACTCACGGCGCAAGTCGCTTAGGCACCGTCGCGATCACCGACTGCATAGTTTTCGGAATGATCGCAGGCGAGCAGATCGCCTAACTAGGCCCGAGCACAGGCTCTTTAAAGCCTTGCAGGCTAGCTTTCGCGGGCCCGCAAGGTACTTCTACAAAAGGTTGCAAATGAAAAAATTTAGTTTTACGGCATTAATTTTGTGCTGTATCATCGCGACTTTGTTCGGCGCGCCGAGCGCTAATGACGCCAACGCCACGAACATAGTCGTTTCAGATGAGCTTCGGGCAAAATACAAAATCAAACCTCATCACGAGCATTTGGCGTTTGACTGCGTCGATTGCCACGTAAATCAAGGAAGCGATCCGTCTAAATTTAAAAGCATCGGCGATAAAGGCTGTATCAGCTGCCACGGCGACAAAAAGCAGCTCGCTTTGAGGCTTAAATTTATGGATACGCTCAAGGCCAATCCGCACAACTCCGTCCACGACGGTCCTACGCTATACTGCGACGAATGCCACAACGAGCACAAGGCATCTACGAATATGTGTACCGAATGCCACGAGCACGAAGTGCCGCAATGGATGGGGGTGACACCATGAGAATTTCTAAAAAATTACTAGCGCTTATCATCTTAATAAGCGGCATTATAGGGTTTTTCGTCGTCGTGCCGGTGCATTATGCGCTTGAGAAAACTAGCACCGATAAATTCTGCGACGTCTGTCACGAGATGGATCCGATGGTGATCGCCTATCAAGAGGACGTCCACTCGGGCAAGGGCAAAACGGGCGTCAAAGCCAAATGCGTCGACTGCCACCTACCGCACGACAATATCGTAAAATACGTCTATCAAAAGGCCAAAAACGGGGTACTGGAGGGCTACTCGCACTTCTTCGACGAGCCCGAGAAATACGACTGGAACGCAAGGCGCAAAAACCGCGAGCACTATGTGTTTGACAACGGCTGCACGAGCTGCCACGCCACCGTGATCGACAGCAAGATCACCTCCGAGCAGGCGCAGCGCATGCACGCGCACTACAAAAAACTCCTAGGCACCGAGCGCGAGCTTAAATGTGCGAGCTGTCACGTAAGCGCGGGCCACGGCATCGGGCTTCGCAACTACCTAGAGTACTGGCGACCGACGTATAAAATTTACGAAAAGAAGATGATGCAAGAAAAGATCAAGGCGAAGAAGGAATTTTTCGGCGACGAGTATAAACCGAGCGCCGAAGAGCAGGCCTTCATGGACGCTTCTAGCGCGAAGAAATAACGCTTTGAGATTATAAGCGCTTCAATTCATGCTCCGCCGCGGGTTAAATTTAAAGCTCAAATTCTGGGCTTCGATTTAATCCGCGGCGGCTTAAATTTAGCGAAGTTAAATTTTATCTCGCTTTTATTCGCTTGATCCAGCAAGTAAAATTTTATCCTTTTTCATCTCTTTTACGCTTTACGGACGAGCTTTAAAATTTATCCAAATTTAAAATTTCATCGAAAGAAGCCGTGCAAAAATCATCGCTTTTTTGATATCTAAAGTGCCGTATACAGTCAATGCCCGCAAGGGCTTAAAGATAAGTATCTGTTTGCCGATGATCTGCTTGCAGTGCGCTTATTCTACGAAATGCTGCTGAAATTTTACTAGATTAAATAGCTGCGTTAAATTTAATAGTAAGGCTTTATAATTTTAAAATTTAGCAGAGCAGATCGGCAAATTTAAAATTTCATCTCTCTAGGTTTTGCCGAATCTATCATTTAAATTTATCGTCTAAATTTCGCCTTTGCTTCATTAAATTTAAGAGTTATGTTAAATTTGCGAAGTTTGGATTGAAGCATTTAGCAAGCGAGGGCTCGCTTGATGATACGGATGAGAAAGAGTAAATTTTTCGGGTTTAAACGCCCTTTTTTTTGCGTAATATATGAGGCAAAATAATACGGATGAGAAAGAGCGGAAAATACTCCGCTCTTTAAAGCTTTAGTTGGCGCTTAGATCAAATTTATACGCAGCTTGCAACCATATCTCGTTCTCGTCGAACTTTCTATTTACGCCGCTAGCGTAGTGGTCGCTTCTCTCAAGCGCAGTGTAGGTTACGCCCAAGCTTAACCCCTTAACGGCCTTAGGAGCGTAGTTTGCCGTTACCGCCCAGCCCTCTACGTCCATGCTGGTGCCGACCTTTTGGCCCGCAGCCCCGCTAGCATTGATATTATTCGTGCCGCCTACTCTGTCTTGATCGCCTTTTACGTAGTGTAGCGCGGTTTTGAAGCCGTCCAAGCCGATAGCGCCGAAGTTGTAATCAAGCACGATCTTGTGCGTATCCATACCCGCATATCCCGTGAAGACGAACGGACCTCGGATAGGCAGAGCGGTGTATGATCCTGGGCCGTTGCCGACGCCCAAAATAACGGCATCATCGTCGCTAACGGTCGTATAGGCATACGATAGACCGAATCCGAAAAACTCGCTAACCGAGACTCTTGCGCCAAACATATCGCCGTCAAGCCTTCTTGGCTCCAGCCCTCCGTCTACGCGCGAGCCTTTGTAGTTAAGATCAAATCCTAGCTTTAAAATCTCGCCTACCGGCACTTTTACATTTGCCTCGGCAAGATACAAGCTAACGTCGCCATCTTTTAATGCGTTAGCCGGTTTTACGTCCGTTACCGCTGCGTAAGCGCCGGTTAAAGTAGTATAAGGCAAGGATTTGTTTTGAACGTATGCGGAGAAGATATTTTCAAATTTTATGGCGACCGGACCGGTCATATTACCCAGAATCACCCTATCTTTAAATAAAGGAGCCTTTCCTTCGCCAGCCGGAGCGCCCATGGCGGTTTTGCTCCTGCCTTGGAATTTATAAAACCATCCGCCCCACAATGTAGTATCGGGGATATCTTTATTGGATATCGCTACACCCTCGAAAGCCTCTTTAAACGCCCTCGTATAGTTGCCAGCAACGAGCGGAGTAACGACATATTGTCTACCCGCCTTTATATCGGTATTTCCTATGCCGTATCCTAGGTATAATTCCGATAATACCGCACCTTTAGTATACCACTCCTTATCGTAGGCGATCTTATTGCTTGAGCCTACGTGATACGGCATCAACCAGCCCTGTCCGGTAAGCCCTATTCTAAAGCCGTAAAGAGGATCGGTAACGTATCCGAGCTCAAGACCCACGCCGAATGCCTCGTAGTCGTTATCGCCCGTAGCGGCTTCGCCTCTATTGTCTACGGTTTTATTGGCGTAAGTGGTCTTTACCGTTCCGCCGAATTTGCCGTTAGTGATCGCCTCAGCTACGCTATCCGCCGCGCTTAGCGAGGATACCGCACATGCGCAAACCGCCGCAGCTAAACTTAGTTTGATGAGTTTCATTCGAAATCTCCTTTCATAAAGATTTACAAATATTTATAAAATGAATTATATCAAACAATCTCGCTGTTTACGATAAAAAAGGGGCAAATTTAAAATAAAAATTACGCAACTTTGTAAAGATTAAATTAATGAATAGTGAAATTTATCGCTCGATTTATGATTTTATGCTTTGGCGAAAATTTTTGGCTTGCGCCCCGACCTCGACTCGCGGACAAAGCGATCAAAATTTCAAAATTTTCAAAACGCCAAACCGAGCCGCCGGATAAAATTTTTACCGAAATCAAAGAGTGAAATTTATTAAATTTTGAGCCTAAATTAAGAGACGCGGTGTAAAATCTAGCATGTAAAATTTTAAAATTTCGGCGCGAGCTTGATTGCGCGTAGAGCCCGTTACGAAGAGTTTGATGCCTGCGTCCGCACCCAAAGCCCCGCCTGAGCGAAATTTCATCTAAAATTAAAAAGCAAAATTTATCGGCGGCGCGAGCAAATTTATCCGAGTGGAAACGGCGGTAGCACGGCGTCCTCTAGCTGTCTGCCTATCTCGCTCGTAAATTTCTCTCCGCTTCGCACGCT
The DNA here is from genome assembly GCA_963515915.1 of uncultured Campylobacter sp. Lineage (GTDB taxonomy): Bacteria > Campylobacterota > Campylobacteria > Campylobacterales > Campylobacteraceae > Campylobacter_B. The sequence goes on along the minus strand of CAUPZQ010000021.1, from coordinate 39,417 downwards.
TTGGGCGATACGTCCGCGATCAAGCAGGATGATGCGCTCGCAAAACAGCCGCGCAAGCCTAATGTCGTGCGTGATGAATAAAAACGAGCTCTGCCCCTTAAGCGCTTGTAGGAGTTTTAAAATTTCGCTTTGAAGCGGAGTATCGAGCGAGCTAAGCGCCTCGTCTAGGATGATGAGCTTAGGCCCCACCGCCAGGGCGCGCGCGATACAGACGCGCTGTAGCTGCCCGCCGCTAAGCATGCTCGCTCTTTTATCCAAAAGCTCGCTTTTAAGCTCCACCTTCTCAAGTAGGCTCAGCGCTCGTTCGCGCCGTTGCTCGCGCGAGCGCTCGCTTAGATACAAAAGCGGCTCCTCGATGATCTCGCGCACGCTAAAGCGAGGATTTACCGCCCCGAGGCTGTCTTGAAAGACGATCTGAACGTTTCTATAAAATGCTCGCCGCCCCGCTAAGCTCGAAAAATCGGGCACCCTGCCTTCAAATTTTATCTCGCCCGCGCTAGGCTTAAGCAGCCCAGAAATTATCTTTACGATCGTGCTCTTGCCGCCTGCGGATTTGCCGAGCAGCCCCAGCGCCTCGCCGCGCCCGATCTCGAAGCTAACGTCTTGCAAAACGGGCTTCTCGCGCGCCTTGCCGAAAAATGAAAAATCCACGAACGAATGGCTTAAGCCGGAAACGCTAAGCAGGCTCATGCGCGTCCTTTTTGAAATTCTGTGCCGCGCGGTCGCGTAAAATTTAAGCCCCCGCCCTGCGATGACGCGAATTTTACGCTCACCCTGCACGGCCGCGCTAAATTTGATTTCTCGCGGCAAGCTCGCTTTAAATTTGACGCTACGCCGTGTGGCCAGGCTAAATTTAAAGCTACGGCGAGCGGACGTTTTAATTTTGATCTCCTGCCGAGCAGCGACATAAAATTTAAATCCACACCGCGCGTCCGCGCTAAATTTAAAACGCTCAAAGCCTTAAAATTAGCGCGATGTTTTTTTAAATTTATCAAATTTGTCGTCGTTTTCATGGCTGCGGCTCTCCTTCTAGGCGCGGCAAATCATGCGCCAAATGCACAGATGCAGTCGGCGCAAGCGAGGAGCCCGCGGGCGCGCACGATAGCTCCATAGGCGCAGGCGAAGAGGCGCTCAGCGTAGATTTAAACCCGCTAGCAGCAGCAAGCTCGCCTCCGTAAAGCGATAGATGAGCTGCGATAAGCTCCTTCGTGACCGCCTGCTGCGGCGCGGCAAAGATCTCTCGCACGCTCCCGCGCTCGACGATCTCGCCCTCGCTCATCACCGCCACCCGATCTGCGATGCTAGCCGTCACGCCGAAATCGTGCGTGATGAGCAAGATCCCTATCCCTCTTTCGCTCGCTATCTGTCTTAGTAGCCGTAAGATCGTGCTTTGGACGGCTAGATCCAGATCCGTCGTAGGCTCATCGGCGATGATGAAACGAGCTCGCGTAAATAGCGCAAGTGCGATCATCACGCGCTGTAGCTGCCCGCCGCTAAGCTGATGCGGATAGAGCCCAAGCGCGCTCTCATCAAGCCCCACGCTACGTAGCGTCTGCGCTATCTCGCCGCGAGCGCCCTCGCCGAAGCTACCCGCCGCCCTCATCGTCTCGGCGATGTGCGCAAGCATGCTAAGCAATGGATTAAACGCCGTGCGCGGGTTTTGCATAATATTTGCAAAAATTTTACCGCCGCCTCGCTGAGCAGCGGCGCTTTGTAGAATTTTATCCTCGCCGTTTTGTAGAATTTTTGTCGCACCCCCTTTTAAATCCTCACCCACGCCGCCGCTTGTTCTAATCCGCGGCTTCTCGTTTGCGCTCGCTTTGATTTGCGGCTTCTCGTTTGCGCTGCCGCCTGCAAGCTCATCGCCGCGCAAATTTAAACCCGCGCCGCCCGATATGTCGCCTCGCACGCTATTTGCCGCGCCGAGATTTTGCGCGCCGTCTGCCGCACCGCTGCCTCGCGAGCCGTTTTTAAAAAGGTTACGAGACAAAGAGAATTTTTTAGAATTTTCGCGTACGAGCTCGCCGTTTCGTATCTGCGCGCCGTCAAGTAAAATTTCGCCCTCGCAGCGCAAATTCGGAGGCAAAAAGCCGCAGATCGCAAGCGCGCTTAGCGTCTTGCCGCTACCGCTTTTACCCACTAGCGCCGTTATCTTGCCGCTTTGAAGCCGTAGATTGACCCCATTTACGAGGCTTTTTTGCGCGCTTGCGACGCTTAGGCTTTTAATTTCCAAAATACTCATCAGTGCCCCATCTCCTCGTGCACGCCGAATTTATCGCGCAAGTAATCGCCGATTATATTAAAGCTCATCACGCACAAAAATATCGCCGCGCCCGGGTAGTAGATGAGCTCGGGGTGGCTGAAAAGATACTCCTTGCCGTCGCTTATCATCACTCCCCACTCGGGCGTAGGCGCCTTCACGCCGAGACCTAAGAAGCTAAGTCCTGCGATGTGCAGCACGATATGCCCCAGATCAAGCGTCGCGAGCACGCTGCACTGCGCTAAAATTGGCCTTAGCATGTTTTTTCTAAAATTTGCCGCGGCGCTCGCGCCCGATACTCTCGTAATCAGCACGTAATCGGCATTTTTCAACCCCAGCACGATGCTTCGTACGATGCGCGCGTACCACGCCCAGTGCGACACGGCGATGGCGATTACGACGTTTATGAGCCCCGTGCCTAGGATGCCCACGAAAAACAGCGCCAAAATCACGGTCGGCACGCTGAAAAACACGTCGCAGACGCGCATCAAAATTTGATCCGTTCGCCCTCCCGCAAAGCCCGCCGCACCGCCGATTAAAATTCCTAAAAATAGTATCAAAAATAGCGTCGCAAAGGCAGAATTTAACGAAATGCTCGCGGCCGTAAGCAGCCTACTAAACTCGTCGCGCCCCAAGTGATCGGTGCCGAGGAGATGGCCCAGCGATGCGGGCTCGAATTTTGCGAGCAGATCGATCTCGTTTGGATCATACGGCACGATCGCATAAGCGAAAATCGCCGTAAAAATCGCAAGCGCGGCGATGATGAAGGCGGCATAAACGATTAGTTTTTTAAACATCTTGCCGCTTCCTCAAGCTTAGTCTATTTTTCGGCAAGGGTTGCCGCGGCAAAACGGACGCTACTTTTAAATTTAAAATTTTAATCGCAAGCAGGCGAATGGGCTCTACCGCGGCGCGATAAAAAACGGCGGCTGCCCCGCCGCTGCAAATTCTATGAAATTTAGCCATTCGCAGCCTTTATGCGCGGATCGATGAAGGCGTAAAGTACGTCGATAGCGAGGTTGCTAAGCACGAAAACGAGCGACATCAAAAGGATGAAGCATTGAATGACGGGGTAGTCGTTGTTTTTGATCGCCTCAACCGTGTATGTGCCGATGCCCGGGTAGGCAAAGACGTTTTCGATCACGATCGCGCCGCCGATAAGCTCGCCTAGATGCATGCCTAAAGCGGTGACGATAGGAAGCGAGGCGTTGCGAAAGACGTGCGAAAACAGCACGCGCAGGCTCGAGATGCCGCGCATTTTGGCGTAGCTCACGTGGCGTGCATTTTGGATCTCAAGCATATTGGCGCGGATAAGACGCGCGTTGATAGCGATCGACATAAAAGAGATCGCAAAGCCCGGCATCAGCAGATGCGATAACCCGCCCGCACCGAACGGCGGTAGAGCTTTAAGATGCACCGCAAAAAGCATGATGAGCAAAAATCCGAGCCAAAAATTCGGCGTCGCACAGCCCAAAAACGAAAAAAACCGCACGGCGTAATCGACGGCTTTATCTTTAAAAACCGCCGAAAGCACGCCTAGCGGGATAGAAACCGCCAGCGTCAAAAACAGCGCAAAGCCCGCAAGCTTAAGCGTAGCGGGAAAATAATGCGCCATATCCTCGCTCACGGCTCTACCAGTTATGTAGGAGGCGCCGAAATTTAAGCTCAGTGCGTCTTTGAGCCAAATTTGATACTGCGTCAAAAGCGGCTTATCAAGTCCCAAATCCGCCCTCGCCTGCGCAAGCGCTTCGTTCGTCGGCGAAATGCCCGAAGCGTTTAGATAGCTCATCGCCGCATCCGTACCGTTTAGGCGCAAGATCGCGAAGATAAAAACGCTTACGACGAACATCACGAAGACTGCGAGCGCAAGGCGCTTGGCGATAAATTTTAACATTATCGCTGCAGGCTCATCCGCTCAAACGGGATGTGGTATTGAATGTTGCCCATGCTAACTCCATGCAGCTCGCGCGTCCAGACGGCCTTGTTCGTCTCAAAAGTAATCGGTATATAAACCGCCTCGTCGTGAAATCTACCGAGCACTTCGAGGGTGAGCGTGCGACGCTCGTTCGCATCGAGAGAGCTTAAAATTTTACTTATCTTTTCATCTATCTCTTTTTTGTCTTTCAGCCCCAGCTGCGCTTGATAATCCGCGTGCGACGGCAGTCTCATCGAGGCTAAAAACGCCTGCGGATCATACGGCGCACCCCACGTGCTATTGAAAATACCGTTAAAATCGCCCGTCTTTTGCTTTTTATAAAAGATCGTGCTCTCGTCCGCTTTCAAGCTTAACGACACGCCGATCTTTTTAAAATACGCCTGCAAGACCTCGCCGATGGCTTTGTGCACGGCGTTGCTGCCGATATAGACGAGCTCGACCTCAAGCCGCTTGCCGTTTTTGTAGCGAATTTTATCCGCTCCCGTTTTCCAGCCGTCAAGCTCTAGTAGCTCGTTTGCCGCCGTAAGATCAAATTTATAAGGCGCAGCGGAGATGTCGGTGTTTTGTAACGATCTGTCAAATAAAAAATCCGCCCCCTGCTGCGTAGCGAAAAATATCTTTTCCATGATCAAATTTTTATCGATCGCCAAATTAAGCGCCTTTCGCACGTTTAGGCTATCGGTAGGGAATTTATTAGAATTTAGCGCGATTACGAGAGTAAAAAGCGGCTTTGAAGTCGCGGAGCCGAACTCCTTTTTAAGCTCATTAAAGCTATCTAGAGGGATCTGCTCGCCGCCGTAGATGAGATCGACCTCGCCCGATTTCAACGCGATCACCTTCGTGTTGGGCTCGGGGATGACCTTGGCGATTATCTTTTTGATCTGCGGCTTTGCGTCGTAGTGCTTTTCGTTCGCTTCGAAGGTATCGCTCACCCCTTGCTTGCTTTGCGTAAGCTTCCATACGCCGGTCCCTACGGGCGCTTTGATGCCGTCTTTAGTATCGCCGTCCATCATCGCGCCGGGAGCGATAAATCGAAACGGACGGATGAGACTTAACTCGCGCAGCGTCGGCTCATAGGCATTTGCGAGCGTAAGCTCGAACTCAAACTCGCCCAAAACCTTGTAATCTGCGATGATATTTGCAAGCTCTAGCCATGCATGTCGCTTGCGGTTTGCCAAAATCGCGTCGAAATTCGCCTTCACCGCAGCGGCGTTAAATTTCTCGCCGTTTGAAAAGACCACGTCCTCGCGCAGCTTAAATTTATAGCTCTTGCCGTCATCGCTGATGCTCCAAGAGCTCGCAAGCCACGGTAAAATTTCACCCTGCTCGCCGAATTTTACGAGCCCTTCATACACCATGTCCTGCGCAAACATCTCGTTCGGCGAATACAGATGAGGATTGAGAGGGCCGACATTTTTTGAGACGGCGAAATGAAGCGTCTCATTTTTGCCGGGCTCTGCCGCGCCCACAATGCCCGCAAGCGCCAAAAAAAGCGCTGCGCAAGAGAGTAGCTTTTTAAACATAACATAGCCTTTCGAGCGATAAATTTTAATATCAAATCATCGCTGCGTGAGAATTTCATCATACTAAATATTTTTTAGTATTACGAGCGGAATTATATAAGCTTTGAGCTTTTTTGTCAAGAAATTTTAAGGCGAATGCAGCCGATGAAATTTCATCCCCAAGCGCTTAAAATGCGTGCAGAGAGATATTTTAAAACACAAGGCGCAAGCGTGAATGAGCGTCTGTTTTATTTTAGCGTAGCCCTTCGGCGAGGCTAAATGCGCAGCACATATCGGCATGAACGGCGAGCGTTACTTAAAAACATGCCGCGAAGCGGACGTCGTTTTAAAACACGGCTTACGGCACCGTTTAGGCAAAATTTTAAATGCGAACCGCTTTAAAAGCCGCAGAGTATATCGAAAGGCTCCTTGATAGGGCTTTAAGCAGCCAGGCAAGCGCTCGCCATACGCACAGATCGCCCTCCCACAAAAAAAACGCGCAGACTGCCTAAACGCACAGGCTCCTCTCCAAAAAACACACAGGGCGCTTAAACGCACGGATCGCTCAAGCGCGCGCTCGTTTTGATTTAAAAATTTTATCTTTAAAATTTCACTCAGATTTCGGAATTTATCGCAGCTTCAAATTTTATCGAAATTTCAAATCTCATCGCGAGCCGCGCCGAGGCAAGGCATTTTTAAAATTCGCGACAGTATTTAAGAGGCTCGTCGCGGCAGTGCAAAATCCGGGCTAAATTTTAAAATTTAGCCCAAACGATAATCTACAGGGCCTGTGCGATTAGCTCGTTTACGTTTTTGATAAACTCGCTCGGATTTTCCAGCTCCTGCCCCTCGCTAAGGCGCGCCAGATCGTAGATTATCTCGGCTACTTGCGGTAGCATCAGCTTATCAGCCTGCAGCTTTTTGATGATCTCGTGATCTGCGTTGATCTCCAAAATCGGCTTTATTGGCGGCAGATTGCGGCCTCCCATCTGCTTAAGCAGCTGCTGCGTCGCAAAATCGGGATCGTTCTCGTCAAAAACAAGGCAGGAAAGCGAGCCGCTTAGACGCGATGAAATTTTAACGTCCTTGACGCGTTCGCCTAAAATTTCTTTGATCTTTGCGGCGATCTCTTTGGCTTGCGGCGTCGCGGCGTCATCGCTCGCAGCTTCTTGCTTGATCGAAGTCGCATTTTTAACCGGCGTCTTATCAAACTCAAAAACGCCCGGCATCACGATCGTATCGATCTCATCGTCGCAGAGCAACACCTCCGTGCCCTCGGCGTTAAATTTCTCGATCAGAGGCGAGCTTTTAAGCATCGCGGCGCTGTTCCCCACGATATAATAGATCTCTTTTTGATCATCTTTCATTTTTTCCTTATACTCGCTAAGCGTGATGAGGCCGTCTCGCAGGTTTGATTTGAAAAGACAAAGCTTTAAAATTTCCTCTTTGTTTGCGCCGAAGCCGTAAAGTCCCTCTTTCAGAACCTTGCCGAATAATTCGTAAAATTTTATGTATTTTTCGCGATCGTTCTGCAAAAGCTTTTCTAGCTCGGATAGAATTTTTTTGACGCTCTGTTCGCGAACGTAGGCTAGAATTCGATTTTCCTGTAAAATTTCGCGGCTTACGTTTAGCGGCAGATCCTCGACGTCCATTATGCCGCGTACGAAGCGCAGGTAGCTAGGCAGCAGCTCTTTGGCGTCGTCGGTGATGAAAACGCGCTTGACGTAGAGCTTCACGCCGCTTTGATAATCGACGCGGTATAGATCGAAGGGCTCGCTGCTCGGCACGTAAAAAAGCGTCGTGTATTCGTGCGTGCCCTCGACCTTGGTGTGGATGTAAAACAGCGGATCGCCGCTATCGTGGCTGATCTGCTTGTAAAATTCATTGTAATCGCTCGGCTTTAGGCTGCTTTTTGGTAGCTGCCAAAGCGCGCTCGCGCGGTTGATCTGGACGTTTTTAACCTCGCTATGTCCCTGCTCGCCCTCTTTTTGCGCGGGTACGTATTCTTCTTTATCCATAAAGATCGGATAAGGGATGTGGTTAGAGTATTTTTTGATAATGCCTTCGAGCCTGTAGCCGTCCAAAAACTCCTCATCTTTCATATGCAGGATTATCGTCGTGCCGAAGTCCTCTTTTTGCGCCTTTTCGACCATGTAGTTGCTGGCATCGCTGCTCCATTTATAGCCGTCCTGCGAGAGCGGCTTGCGGCTGATCACCTCGATACGATCCGCTACCATAAACGCCGAATAAAACCCGACGCCGAACTGCCCGATGAGGTTGCTGTCCTTCGCCGCATCGCCGCTAAGGCTCGCCATAAAGCCCTTCGTGCCGCTGCGCGCGATGGTGCCTAGATTGCTCTCGAGCTCGGCCTCGTCCATGCCAACGCCATTATCGCCGATGTTTAGCGTTTTGACCTCTTTGTCGATCTTTATATCGATGCGCGGCACATACGAAAGCGCCTTGTAATCGTCGTTCGTAAGGCTTAGGTAGTTTAATTTATCCAGCGCGTCGCTTGCGTTTGAGATAAGCTCGCGCAGGAAAATCTCCTTGTTTGAATAAAGCGAATGGATCATCAAATTTAGCAGATCATTCACTTCGGTCTTAAATTTTTTCTTTGCCATTATGCGGTCCTTTTTAAAAATTTTGGCAGATTATATCATGGAGTGCTAATCTTGTCAAGAGTAGAATAAATAAACTTGATATGAATACTATCAAGTTTTGTAAATTTATGCGCGTTATACGTGCGCACCCGAAGTATGTAAAATTTAAACCCGGCTGCGGATTATACAACGAGAAATGATCCGAATTTGACGGTGCATCTGCGCTAAATTTGCAGATTTTTCTTAGCCATCGTTTTTTGAAAATTTCAAAATAAGATGATATAATCCGCCTCGATTCCAATGCGATTTTGATGATAAAGCCCGGTGTTTAACCGACTAAAACAAAAATTTATCGAGCAAAAAAAGGATTTCATTTGAATAACGAAGAAATCATACAACGCATAAATGAACTGAGAGAAAAGCGGGGCAAAAATTTAAAAAGCCCAAGTGAAAATGTCTGCGAGACGGATGTTAATGCAGATATGGATACTGACGCTACCGTAAATTTAACCGAAAAATCAGACGCAGGTTCGGCCGCGAATTTAAACCAAAAACCGAGCACCAAGCCCTCCGTCGCTACCGCAAGAAACAAACAGTTGATCCAAGACGCAAGTCTCCGCACTCCGCACAAAAATCGCTCCGTGCCAAAAATACTCCCTCTCGTCGTCGTATGTATAATCGCGATCTTTATAGCAATAAAAGCGCCTTTTCGCACAGAAATTTTGAACGAAACCCAAATTCCCATCAATCAAGCAAACGAAGACGCGAATAAAAATCCTAAAGAAATTTCTATTCGCACCAAAGACGGCACTTTAAAAATAAAAAATCCCGTAAGATTTCGCGAAGATTGCGACAGCGGGGATGGCAATGCCTGCGCCGTACTTTCGAGCCTGCTGCTATTAAATGGCGAAATTTCGCAAGATGGCGCCAAAGATCTGCTTAAAAAAGGCTGCTACGATCTTAACGGCGGCGAAAGCTGCACGAGACTCGCAGGCTACGAGGATAGAGATTCGCAAGAGGGCAGAAAACTGTATAAAAAAGCATGCAAGCTCGGTAACGGCGAAGGCTGCTTTATGTTCGGTTACGTCGCGTATTTTGACGACGATGACAAAGAAGCGGGTACGCGATACTTTGAGCGATCGTGTGAGTTGCGATTTGCGGAGGCGTGCTATTTTCTAGTGGGAATTTATTCAAATGATCCGGCAAAATCGCAAAGATATCAGGCTCTGTTTGAACAATATCAACAAGAAAACGACGATGCAATAATCAGCTTTAGGCACAGATAATTTTACGGTTCAATGCACTTTTGCGCATTGCGCTTGCGAGTTTAAATTTGCGCAAATCAAAAAGCGTCCTTTGCTCGGCAATCATACAAATTTCAAATTTTTATTCAGACCCAAGCGCCGCGTCAAATTTACACAAACGCAGAAAGTCAAATTTAATCGGTTTACAAATTTAAAGCCTCGCGCAGAAATCGCTTAAATTTACGCAAGCTCATACTGTCCGGCGCCTTTTTAAATTTTACTCATCACATCGTCGATTATCGCTTGCGCGCCGTTTCGATCCACAAGCTCAAACAGTCCTTTGCTCGCGCGCGCCACGTCGAAGCTCTCAATCAAGCCCAAGATCCGCTCGCCGCTCGCATCCTCCTGGCGTAAAATTTCGCAAAGCCCGCGCTCTTTAAGAAATTTCGCGTTATAAAACTGATGATCCGCCGCTGCGAACGGAAACGGCACGAATATCGCAGGCAGGCCATTTGCGCAGAGCTCCCACAGCGTGCTGGCGCCGCTACGTCCGACGCAAAGATCAGCGCTTGCGATGAGCTCGTGCATGTTTTTGTAAAAGCCCACGAGCTGTACATCTAGACCTTGCTGCGCGTAGATCTGCGAGATGCGCTCAAACTCGCGCTCGCCGCACTGATGGATCACGCCGTAGCCGAGGCCCAAAAGCTTAGGCGCAAGCTCCACGGCAAGCGAGTTGATAAAGCTCGCTCCCTGCGAGCCGCCCAAAAAGATAACCCTCTTAAGCGCCGTGCGCGGCCGCGCCGTCTCGAAAAAAATATCTGCGATCGGATAAGCAAACGCGGGCTTTTCATAGGAGCTGTAAAACGCGCGCGCAAAGGGCCTCAGCAGGCGGTTGAGCCGCCCGCAAACGGCGTTTTGCTCGTGGATAAAAAACGGTACGCGAGAAAGGATCGCCGCGATGGATGCGGGCGCCGAGCTGTATCCGCCCACGCTGATGAGCGCGCGGACGCCGTTTTGCTTTAAAATTTTACGCGCCGCAAGCGAGAGGCGCAGGATATTTAGCAGCGAGGCTAGCTTGGCAAAGCCCTTTTTATCGACGACGCCCGAACTTTGCAAAAAATAGGTACGCGCAAAAAGCTCGCTATTTTCAAACCACGCGCGATCCTGCCCGCGGTTTGAGCCGATGAATATCACCCTGATGCCCTGCTTCGCAAGGCGGGCGGCTAAATTTTTAGCGATTATCAGATGCCCGCCGGTACCGCCGCCGCTGATTGCTATGACCATATTTTTCCTTTAAATTTATAAAATTTCGCGCTTAAATTTAAGCCTCGGCGCGCCTCGGCATAGAATTTTAAGCGCAAATTCGGCTCTAAATTTTACGCCTAATTTAAATCGCACTCGCCCAAAGCCTGCAAAAGCCTTAAAATTTCGCCCTTTTCGACGCCATCAAAACGAGCCCCACCGCAAACGACGCCGCGAGCAGGTGGCTACCGCCGTAGCTTAGAAACGGCACGGCAATACCTTTAACCGGCGAGATCGACGTAATGCCGTAGGAATTGATAATGAACGAAAAGAAAAACATAAAGCCGATACCCAGGCAAAAGAGGAAATTTACGTTACTCGGCGACTTACTCGCGGTCTGAAAGATGCGAAATAGCATCGCATAAAATAGCGCCACGATGAGCAAAATCCCGACGAACCCCCACTCCTCGGCGATACCTGCAAGCACGAAGTCGGTGTGTACCTCGCTTAGATAGCCTAGCTTAAAGCTTCCAAGCCCAAGCCCCTGCCCGAAAAACTCGCCGTTGTTTATCGCATTTAGCGAGTGTCCGACCTGATACGGCGCGCTAGCGTCCTCTATACGCAGCCCGGCAGCAGTTTCGGGCGACATAAACGACAGCACGAAATCCTGCACGCCGCCCCACCACGAGCGCACGCGATCGACCCTGTGCGCGCTCGTGACGATAAAAACGTAAGCAAGCCCCAAAATCCCCATAAAGCTAAAGCCAATGAGCTTAAAGCTCGTGCCCGCAAAAAGCGACATAAAAATCATCGTAAGCCCCAGCACCGCGACCTGCCCTAGATCGTTTTGCACGATGGCGACTAGGATCACTACAAAGCCAAAAAGCGCTACGTAAGGAAGCAGCGTCGCGATCTCGCGCCCGATGCTTTTTTTGGAGTGATCGAGCTTGCGCGAGAAGCTCCACGCCAAAAAGTAGATGAAGCCCACCTTGAAAAATTCCACCGGCGCGAGGTTAAAAAACGGTAGTCTGATCCAGCGCGCCGCGCCGTTTACGTCGGCGACCAAGGACTTGGGCAAAAAGCCCATCGCGAGCATCAAAATCCCCATGATCGCAAAAAGCGACATGCACACCGGCGTTAGGCATTTATCGGGATCGGCCCGAGAGACGATCCACATCACCGCGATGCAGGCGATCCCTACCGCGCACTGACGATAAAAAAAATGCAGCGGCGTAGCACCCAGCAGAAGCACCGTATATGAGCTCAACGACAGCGAAAATATCATGCCGATCGTAATGAGCGCGCAGGTGAAGTAATATAGCCATTTATCGGTTTTCAATCATCTCTCCGTTTTAAAATTTATTCGCATTTACGTGTGCCGTGCACGCTTCGTCTGCCGCGCGAGCTCAAACCTCGCATCGCGCCCGCGGCGCACGGCGCCGATCATGGCACCGCCTTTTAAAAAGTGTACGGCACGACCTCGTATTGTCTTTTGGCACGCAATGCGATCATGCATCTTTGAGGCGCAGCGCGAATTTTATTCTCGCGCATAAGGCGGCTTTGCGGCATACGCTGCGGGATAGCGCACCGTAAAGCACAGCACGTCCTACGTCGCCTTGCAAGTACGCATTTTACCCTCGCGCATCGCGCAGTCTTTCGACACACGCTGCCACGCCGTAGAGCGCAACCGCACTATCTTTTAATACACAGGCGGGTGCATTCTAGCTCCGGCAGGTGTATCGCGGCGGCTTTCGGCACGCTATAGCATGGTCGTAAACCGCGACTATGCAAAATTGCACATAGGCATTCGTGCCGCAAATCAGCCGCCACGCACGGCAAGCCAATACTCCGGCAGTTTCTCCCGCTTGCGCAGTTGCAAGACATTTCATATTGGCACGATGCGATTTAAAATTTAGGTCCGCTGCAGCAAATTTTAAAATTTTAAAATTCTAAAGCCCAAAAAGAAGCAAAATTTTAAAATTTAAATTCTGCCGAGCTTTGTAAATTTATAAAATTTAAAATCGCAAAATTTTTGCGCTCAATTTTTAAATTTTAAAGCCTGCTATATTTCTGCTCTGCTTGCACTTTAAAATTTCACGCCGCGATTCAAATTTAGCGCCAAAAACACAGCGCTCAATTAAACCGCGCTTAAATTTCAAATGCATCCTAAACGGCGCACCGCAAACGCAAGCTATAAAACGCGCTGTTTATACCCGCCGAATACTACTTTTGAAGCGCCTCCCGCGCTGCAAGAGGCCTCGATCGCATCCTCGCATCCGTATAAACCGTCCGCCTTTCCGCAGCCGCAGAGATACAAGTGCGAGCTGCAGAACGCGCAAATTTTAAAATTTAAAATCCACCATGCAGATCAAAAAATTTTAAAATTCCACCGCTTCAAATCCGATAAATTTTAAAATTTCACCGACACAGATCGATTAAATTTTAAAAATTCCGGCACCGTAAATCCAATAAATTTTAAAAATTCGTCGCTTAAATTTCATCGAAATTTTAAAGCTTACTTGATTATGTCGCGCTGACCTTTGGCGTTGATCTCGCTTAAAACACCCATCTGTTCGAGCTGCTCGATGATCGTCGCGGCGCGGTTGTATCCGATACGCAAGCGGCGCTGCAGGTAGCTGATCGAGGTCTTTTCCTCTTCCAAAACGATCGCTTTCGCCTCGTCGTAAAGCTCGTCAAGCACGATATTTTGCGGATTGATTATGCCGCCTTCTTGCTTGGCACCCTCGTTTTCGATCAAAAATCGCTCGTCATAAACGACGCTTTCTTGCGCCTTTAAAAATTCCGCGATCTTGTTGATCTCATTCTCGGTCGTAAACGGCGCGTGCAGGCGGATGAGCCCCGGCGCGGTAGGCGGCGTAAATAGCATATCGCCCCGCCCGAGCAGGCTGTCCGCACCCATCTGATCCAAAATCACCTTGCTATCGACCTTTGAACCCACGCGGAAGCTGATACGGCTAGGCAGATTCGCCTTTATCAGCCCCGTGACGACGTCCACGCTAGGGCGCTGCGTCGCTACGATGAGATGGATGCCGCTGGCGCGCGCCATCTGCGCCAGACGCGCGATGTAGTGCTCCACGTCCTTGCCGCTCGTCATCATCAGATCCGCGAGCTCGTCGATGATAACGACGATGTAAGGCAAAATTTCGCCCCCCTCGCGCAGCATCTTTTCGTTGTAGTTGTCGATATTTTTCGTCCTGTTTTGCGCCATGAGCGAGTAGCGCTGCTCCATCTCTGAAACAAGATTACTTAGCGCAATGATCGCCTGCTTAGGCTGCGTGATTACGGGCGTTAGCAGATGCGGGATGTCGTTGTAGATACTAAACTCGAGCATCTTGGGATCGATCATTATAAGGCGCAGGCTCTTGGGCGAGTTGCGATACAAAAGGCTAAGCAGCATGGCGTTGATACCAACGCTCTTGCCGCTTCCCGTGGTGCCTGCGATAAGAAGGTGCGGCAGCTTCTTAAGATCGGTGACGAAAGGCTGCCCCACGATGTCCTTACCAAGCACGATGGTAAGCGGACTGGAGGCGCTTTTAAACACGTCGCTTTCTAAAATTTCGCGCAGATAGATCGTATCGATATTTTGATTTGGAATCTCGATGCCTACGACGTCTTTGCCAGGAACCGGCGCCTGGATACGGATGGTCTGCGCCCGAAGAGCCATCGCCAGATCGTCTTGCAGCGTTAGAATTTTACTTACCTTGATGTGCGCGGCGGGGCGAAACTCAAATGTCGTAACGACCGGGCCCGAGTAGGTCCGCACCACGTCGCCGTCGATCTTAAATTTACGCAGCTTATCGAGCAGGTCGTAAATTTTACGATCGATCTCACTCTCGTCGATATTGCTTTTCTTTTTCGGCGGCAAATTTAAAAAATCAAGCGGCGGCAGTTTAAAATCCTTGGGCTTAGCCACCCTGCCCTTATCGAGCTGATCCAAAAGCCTTTTATTTTCGGCGACTTCGCTTAGGCGCTCGACCCTTTTTAGCCTGCTCGGCTTTCCCTTCTGCGGCATTTTAAGCTCGCGTTCAGCGGAAGCCTGCGGCCCCTGCGCGTCACCAAAATTCTGCTCATTTTCAGGCTCGCGAGCATCGTTTAAATTTTGTAAATTTCGCTCACCTTCAAAACCGCGTCCGCTTGCGCCCTGCTCCATAAAATTACCCTGTTTCGCCGAATTTTCCTCTGAGCTCAAAGCGTCATTCGAAGCGTTAAAATTTTCCGTACCTCTCAAGCCTTGCGCAGACGAATACCTTGCAAGCCCACCCCTTTGCGCCGCATCCGCATCGCTAGCGAAATCATCTCCAATTCCATCCTGCAAGCTTTCATCTCTTGAGCCAATAAAGCAGTTTTTGATAATGTCGGTAAAACGGTCTTCAAATATGAGCACTAGCGAAAGCACAAAAATCGTAATATTAAAAATCCACACGCCGACGCTTCCGATCATTCGCCTAAGCCCGTCCACCGCGAAGCTACCGACTGCTCCGCCGCTAGCGCCAAAGAGACTCGACTGCACCATCAAAATGGTAAAAAACAGCAAAATCGCGCCAATGCTAAACTCAAAAAATCTAAAGTCAAAACCGCGAAAATGCTTATAGGCTACGTATGCTAAGGCGAGCAAAAATAGCGGATAGATGTATGCAAAATAGCCGAATAGCTGGGTATTAAATGAGCGGATGGCATTACCTGCGCTGCCTACAAGTGCGGAATCGGGCGCAATAGTAGCAAGCCCAAAAAATATTATGATAGCCGATACGACGATAAAATATACTTCTTTAACTATGATTGATCCTTAAATTTAAAGCGATATTTTAGCTAAACGAAGGTTAAAATTTTATTTGAAGGATGAAATTTTAATGCTTTGATAAAATTCCGCGCCCTCACAGGCGCGGAATTAAAGGGGTTAGTTTTTGACGGCTTTGCCCAGATCCCACATAGGCATAAAGATACCAAGAGCCAAAAGAAGAACCATGCCCGCCATAAAAAATAGCATGATCGGCTCGACGTAGCTTGAGATATTATCGATGATATCGTCAAATTTCTCTTTATAATAATCCGTGACGTTACCGAGCATCTTATCGAGGTTACCGGCCTGCTCGCCCGCGCTGATCATCTGAATAAGCATACTCTCATAAAGCCCTGTATTGTTAAATGCCTCTGTTAGGCTCACGCCTTGCTGCACGGCAATTTTAACGGTAGAGAGTTTCTCTTTTAAAGTATGATTATCCACCATTAAAACAGATGTATCCAGCGCATCTGCGATAGGAATACCCGCTCGCACGAGCTCTGTAAAAATAAGCATAAATCGCGACATAGTCGAGAAAAATATAATCTTGCCAAATAGGTAGACCTTCAAAATCGTCTTGTCAAAGCCCTTTTTAAACTCGGGATTATTACGATATGCCCATCTAAGAGCTATGATAGTGCCTATAATGCCCGCTAAAACAAAAATTCCATAATTATTAAGCGTGCTTTCGATACCGAGCAAAATTCTAGTAGGCAGCGGCAGATCCGCGCCCAAATCCTCAAAAATCTCGCGGAATTTCGGCACAACATACATCATCAAAACCGAAAATGCAATCGCCATAACGATCATGAGGATCATCGGATAACGCATCGCCTTTTTAAATTTACGCTGGTTTTCCCAAAGCTCTTGAAGCATAGCGGCAAGCTTGGCTAGAGACTCTGCCATATTACCGGTTGCTTCGCCCAGACTTACCATCGCAACGACGACATCGCCGAGTTGGCCTCTAAATTTCTCCGTAGATTCGGTAAGGCTAAGACCTGCGTTAAGATCATCGTTCATAGCGCTAAAAATTTCTTTTAGCGTCTTATCCTCCGCCGCCCTTGCAACTTCCTTGATCGAGTCGTGGATTGAAATTCCCGCATTTGTCATAACCGAAAGCTGGCGGATCGACGCTACTAACGGCAGCGTTCTAACTCTTCCGCTACCACCTAGCATGCGCGAAACCTGCGCCTTAAAATCGCCGCCCGTATTGGCTACGACTTGGGTTTCACCTCTTTTTACGATCGTCCCGCCTACGCGCTGCTTCATGAGGTTGTTTGCTTGCACCTTATCGCTAGCTTGCAAAAACATCTTTCTTCTTGCACCCTTGGCGTTGTATTCAACTTCTAATTGCTTTTTCATTGTTTAGCCACCCTATAAATTTCTTCTATACTAGTTACTCCGCGCGCAGCACGTATAACACCATCTTCAAACATATCTATAAATCCCTCCTCCTTCGCCAAGGCTCTCATATCGTCCTTTGAGCCGCCATTAGCGATCAAGCTCTGCATTTTATCGGTAATAGGTAAAATTTCACTAATCATCTCACGCCCCATGTAGCCCGTTTGACCGCATTGATCACAACCCACAGCCTTAAAAAATGTGTATTTTTCAGGCAAAAATTCCTTCAGCTGATCAAGCATCGATTTAGGCAGATTCGTAGGCTGCTTGCAGTGCGGGCAAAGCTTTCGCACGAGACGTTGCGCCTCTACTGCAATGAGCGCACCGCTTATGAGGTAGGCCTCTATACCCATATCCACTATTCGTGGAATCGCGCTAACGGCGTCGTTGGTGTGTAGGGTCGAGAAAACCAAGTGTCCCGTAAGAGCAGCCTGGATCGCGATCCTAAGGGTCTCTTGATCTCGAATCTCACCGATCATTATGATGTCGGGGTCTTGTCTTAAGATCGAGCGCAGTGCTGAAGCGAAGGTAAGACCTGCTTTTTCGTTAACTTGGACTTGTTGGATTAAATTTACTTGATACTCTACCGGATCTTCTACGGTAATAACCTTAGTATCGATATTTTTAATATCGTTTAGTGCCGCGTATAGCGTCGTAGACTTACCGCTTCCAGTAGGTCCGGTAACCAAGATAATACCGTATGGAGCCTTCATGGCGTTATTAAATTTCTTAAAGCTATCAGGGTGCATGCCGAGCTTTTCCAGGCTGATGATAACTTTGGATTTATCTAGGATACGCATAACGGTAGATTCGCCGTTGATGATAGGCAGCGTCGAGATACGAAAGTCGTATTCGCGACCTGAAATTTTCATACTAAACCTGCCGTCTTGTGGCTTGCGACGCTCGGCGATATCCATATTCGAAAGTAGCTTCAATCGGCTTACTAGCGGCGGATAGATATCCTTATCAAAGATAAAAATTTCAGCGAGCATTCCGTCGATTCTGGTACGCACGACGCAGTTATTCTCGGTAGGCTCGATGTGAATATCACTACCGCGCATCTTAATAGACTGGCTGATTATCATCTCAATGAGCTTCAAAATCGCCGAGGTATCATCGCTGCTTCCGCTACCGCCGGTGTTAGCAAGCTCTTTGCGGATCTCCGCTACGAGCCCTTTAATGCTCTCTGAAAGCTCAAGCTTAGATAGATATTTATTTACCTGATTTGGATCGGCTACTACGATTTTAAGCAGCTGTTTGCTAAACATAGCCTGCGCTTTATCTTGCGACTCAAGATTAAACGGATCGGAAAAGGCCACGTAGATATTCAAATCGTCTGCTTTAACGGGGATGACGCCGTATCTTTTAAGCTGTGCGGTAGGAGTGCGTTCCGATAGCCTAAAGTCTATGTCAATATCGTCTAAATTCATATACGACAGGTTCATCTTCTTGGCTAGAATTTGCAAAAATTCCTTCGGATCCATCGAAAATTTTTCGCTTATATCGTCAAATTCTATCTGACGGCGCTTGTATAGCTCAACTAAAATCGAGCAAAAATCATCCTGGCTTAGATAGTTATCTCCGACTAAAACCTCGCCTAGCGTCAAACCGATATCCATCTTGTCCTTGATTTCCGGAACAACGGTGCTAGTAAGGATATTGTTTCGTATTAAAATCGCAACGATCTGCTCTTCAATCTTTGTCATCGCGATCACCAATAAATTTTAATAGAGCTAAGCTTATCGCCAGCATAAATTGCAATTACCATCTTTTTTACCTCTTCCTCTTCTTTGATAAAAAGCTCAGCACGCTCGCCGTTTTCTAGGGTAAAGACATACGTATCACTCTTTTTTACGTATGCTCTCTCCGTAAATTTATCAAAAATTTCAGACAAAATATAATTAATTTTAGGCGTTCTTATATAGCTTATGTCTACACCGTCGCAAAGCGCCAAATAAAGCATCTTTTTTTGAAAAATTATAGTCGAATAAAGAGAGGCGTTCTCGCGAGCCTCTTTCGTCTTATAAAGCATCACCGTAGGCACGACAAGCTCATTTACTTTATCCATTTTCAGGCATGCCTTGGCATACATATTCGCAAGCGCCTCGCTCTGCTCCTCGATGAATAAATTTCGCACGCTTTCTTGGCAGATACGGTTATACTGGCCGATCTGATCCCAGTTGCGCACGTCATCGGCGCTAACTGCAAATAACGACGCAATCGCAAAAGCTAAAATATATAAAATTTTCATAGTTTGTCACTTCTTATCTTTGAAATGAGGTTAGAAATTTCGCTATTTTTCGCCTTTGCGTTAAAGGTCTCAAGAGCGTAAAGCGCGTCTTCCTTACGACCTTTTTTATAATTGGCTTTAGCAAAAATTATCCAGCTGGCGACGTTGTCCTTATCAAGCTCATTTGACGTAAGAGCCCATTTGATCGCATTATCGTAGTCTTTCTTATTATACGCTTCTTCGGCTAACGATAGCGAATACTCAATCTTATTCGTCGCGTAAAATTTGCTCTCCAAGCTCTGCTTATCTTCGCTTAAATTTGAAGTTTTTATCTCAATTCTGGAACTTAGCGGAGCGCTACTTGCGGTATTTGTAGAACCTCCAGAGAAATTTGATTTAGGCGGCAATGGAGCACGCCCAAAATCTATAACCTCGTTTTTAGGCGGCTGATTTGCGAAAGCTGCGTTATTGGTATTAGGCACATTAAATGTAGGAGCATTTTGATTGCCAAAATTCTGATTGCCAAAATTTTGACCACCGAAATTTTGCGCCTGAGCCTGCCCGCCATAGTTTCCGCCATTTTCGTAATTATTGGTTATCTTAAACCCACCGGAATCCTCGCTGGATAGCACACCCACATCGTTTAAATTTAAACTTGGGCGTTCCTTTTCGTGTTTAAAGGCGCGGGCAACTTTCGGCGCGCTAATGTTGTAATCCTCTTTGGAGATATTATTTTGCACTGCAAGATCTGCCGCCTGCTGCTCGGCATCATTAGCAGAATTTGAAGCACCGCCCTTGTCCTCAATATTTTGATTGATACTTGCCATACTGACGCTATCACTATCTTTAAGCAGCCAAAATATCGCTCCGATCGCAACCGAGATCAATATCAAAAGCCCCAAAATCGTCTTGTCGAATCTCAATACGAAATTCGGCTTAGATTTCAGGAAAGAAAACTGCTTTCTATTTTTGTTATACTCTTCCCATTTTTTTTCAAGTTCGTTTACTTCGTAAAATTCAAGCATTTATTATCCCCGAGCCTATCGCTGCCATCTCTATAATTTTATTATTAATCTGCGAAAAACTAATTTCCGTAGGTTTATTTACTTCGTAATACTCAAAAAGCTCATACATCTTATACATAAGCTTGTTGATGTTCCTCATGTTGCCGTCCGTTAAATTTAAAATCAAATCGAAATTATCGTCGCTAAACATAAAATAGTATTGTTGAAAGCCATGAAGCACAAGCTTTTTTTCAATATATAGCTTGACTTCGCCTAAATTTGAATTAGGAAGCTCGATGCTCTCCCAGATTCTAGTTTTAAAATAATCCTTCGCGAGGCGATCTTCCTCGTCAGTCTTATGCACTGTAAATAAAAATTTAAATAATCTAGTATCTGCCATAAGACGAATTTTTTCTATTAAATTTCCTGGATACAGCTGAGCCTCGTCAAGCAAAATAACGACCTGCTCTACCGCGCCCACGTTCGTAGAAATTCCAAATCTCTCTCTGTAAACCCGCATAAAATTTTCATAATTATCAATCGGCTCGCTAGGAGTTGAATGAAAAATCTGCGAATAAAGCTCTAAGAAAAATTCTTTCTCATCAAAAAACGGCTGTGGCACAAATACTACTCTTACCTTTTTTTCAAGATCGACCTTGATCTTATTAAGCAAAAATGTCTTGCCACAGCCCGGTTTGCCGTAAAAAAGTATAAGTTTTAACGGCTTTTGCAAAGCATTTAAAATTTTATGATAAGCAAGGGTAGATTTATCGAGATTAACGAAGTCTGAGACTTCGTTATCCTCGATAAAAATCTCCTTGATCGCCGTATAGTTATTACTCATTTTCGTAGATGGATTTTGAGTAACCTAGCTCTTTAAGAGAGGTAGCAAGCGGCGCGCCGGTATTGTCGATGATATGTGGAGTTACTACAAAGATTAGCTCCGACGTGCTCAAAACATCGGCAGTGCTTTTGAAAAGATTTCCGATTAGTGGAATTTCAGCTAGCACAGGCACCCTAGTATTATTCTTAGACTTAGTTGCACCAATCAAACCGCCTAAAATTACAGTATCTCCATCATCTACCCAAACTACGCTTGAGAGTTTCTTTTGCAAGGTATCAGGCGCGATATCTCTTCTGCCATTCTCTCTCCTTACATTATCTTCAGCATATTTAAGAGAACTTAAAGATGGATTGATTCGTAGCATAATCCTATTATCATCTGAAATTTCAGGCAAGATATTCAAAAGAATACCTACAAAGATCGAATACTGATCATCCGACTGAGTATCTCCGCCTTGATAATCACCTGTAGTAGTGGATTTTAATACGTAGTTAATGGTATCACCTACAGAGATAATAGCAGGCTGATTATTCATCGTAGTTACTTTAGGGCTTGAAATAATCTTGGTTTTACCTTTAGTCTCTAGGAAGTTAATCAAACCGTCGATATTGAAATTTAGATTAGCCCCTATCGTCCAAGTTCCGTGAGTATCACTAGCCTTTCCTCTATTTCCGTTATCTATGTGATAGCCTGAAAGTTTCTTTGGATCCCCGCCTACATAGGTATTAAATCCTAGTTGGAATTTACTCCAATCAATACCGGTAGTGTATTCGTTATTTAGCTCGACAGATATGATATTTACGTCTAGCAAGACTTGACGACTAAGGCGTTTTTGCATACCGCTTAGATATCTATCGACGCGAGCTATCTGAGACTTCATAGCAGTAACGGTTACCAAACCGGCATTTTGATTTATAATAGGAGCGACTGCGACATATTTTTCGGTACCGTTATTTAGAACAGAGGTGATTTCCTCGCTAATCTTCTCCCAAAAATCGAATTTCTCTTTGGTAGTGATCTTATTATCTTCTTTATTTTCTTTATCGTCACTATCATCCACTTTTGTAGGTGCGGAATCGACAGAAGATTTAGTAACAGCAGTACCTTCCCTAATAGAAGTGATGTAATCCACTTTAAAAGTCCTAGTCTCTAGCGCTGAAATTTTTAATATGCCATGAGAATACTCATAGCTTAGATTATTCTCTTTTATGAGTAGATCTAAAACTTCGCGTAAAGAAAGGTCTTTGATACTTACGCCTTGCAGCGGCTTGCTCATCTCCTCTTGAGCGATAGCGTCTTTTGCTACCACCGAGAAACGGCACATATCGGATAGCTGAGTTAGCATCTCGTTTAGCGTAACGGTATCGTTAATCTTAATATTTAGCGCCTTCCTATCGCAGTTACCTGCAGTTGCGGGAGCGGCATATAGACTAGTAGCCGTAACAGACAAAGCAAGCATAGCAGCTATGCTAAGCTTTTTACTTATATGTAATAATGACATTTTGACTTCCTTGTTTTAGTGTTAGTTCGACTTTATTTTCATCGTCGTTGGTAATAATAACGCTATTACCCGTTATTTGCACGATCTTATATGAGCCTACATACTCGCCCAAACCATACCACTTATCGTTTAGCTTAACCTTATCACCCATAATACCTACTAGCTGATAACCTAGATCCACCTGCTGATTAGCTTCTCTAGGCGCATTGGCTTCTTTAGGATAGAACGGATCTTGCAAAGAAGCTATCTGCTCATCGCTAAGACCCACTCTAGGCTTACTAAGATCATCGAATATCGCATCGTATTTAGCTTTATAGGCTCCATTACTAGGCGCCACCGTCTGATTATTTTCTACAGCAAATAAAGCAGTAGAAATCAGCAAAGAGCATAAAATTAACTTTTTCATTAGTAATTTACTCCCCAGATAGATATACCGATGCTTCCACCGATTTTGCCATTTTTAGTGGCATTGATATCCATCTTATTTACATCTACGATCATCTCCGATTGTTCTATAAGGTTGATATACCTAAGGACGTTCGAAAATGCTCCTTCAAATTTCACATCTATATCCAGCAAAGCCTCAGGCTGAAAAATTTGTTTGATGCTAGGCTCTCTTCTATCGCTGTGAATAGCATAAATTTTAATATTGTTATTCTCTGCGATCGTTGAGAGGCTATCCATAAATTTAGCCCAGTTCTTTTCATTATAGGTAAGCTTTGAAATTTCTTTTAGCTTACCGTCTAGATACCCACGCTCTTCAATAATATTGTTAAGGTTGGTCCTAGCACCATTGAGGATATTGCGTTTATTATCAACGAAAGCTTTAGGATCACCGCCAAAAAACTCGTTATACTCTCTTTGTGCGCCTTCAAGCTTAGTCGTGGCAGTACTTAGATTTGTTTCGCTCTCCTCTAAATACGGATCGGCTTGCTGACTTAAAATAAAGTAAGCTACCACACCTACAAACAACAAAGCTATGTAAAAATAGTTATTTGCACTATTTCCCTTGGAGGCAAACCATTGATCAAGTTGATCTAATGAACTTTTCTTTTTCATTATTTAACCTCCACACTGATATTACTATCGTAAAAGACGGTTTTATTACCCTCTTGCAGCGCGATTGTTTTAGTATCCACGCCATACACCTCTTTTTTACTGATATCCTCTAAAAGCTCGGTCATCTGCTTATCGTTTTTGGTGCGCACCTGAACAGTTAGAGTCCTATTCTCATCACCGATCCTAACCATATTGCCCTTATTGGTTAGCTCAAAAATAGAAACACCCTTCATAGCGTAATTGTTTTTCTTGTCTAAGATGGCATTAATTAGATCGCGCCTGTCGTTAAGCTCCTTACCACTCTTAGCAGCCTGGGCATTTACCTCTTTAGTCTCTTTATCCAAACGCGCATTTTCTGCTCTAGCAGGAACCATCTGATCTTCCAAACCTTGATATTCGCTAGTTTTATCATTAGCTACCATATTATTATAATATCCATAGCCGAAGTTATACGCAGGATACACAGCCCCAAGTAAGCAGCCTAGCAACATATAGCCTATCAGCTTGCCGGTTGATCTTTGAGTCAAAGGCGGAGGTCTCATAAACGGCGAGTAGTTGTGATCGTCATCTTTGGTAACCAAATAATCTTGACCTACCAAAAACATCAAAATATCTAGCTGAGTGAGCGGATAATCTTTTGCGTTGATTGCAACGTTAAAATTAAAATCCTTGTATCTTAGCTTTAGATTATTTTCTACAAAAACCTCGATCGCAGGAATTTTACCGATATCCGTTCCGATATAGACATTTTGAATATTGACGTTGTAAATTTTACTAATACCGTTCAACACGTCGTTGATGTAGTAAAACATATCGTCAAAAATTTGGATCATATAATCGCGTTCGGTCGGATTTTCTAAATTTACTCCCTGTTTGGAGAGCAATCTATAAAAGCTCTCTTCATCGACCCTGCTACCGACTAGCTCGACATATTTTTCATGCAAAAATTTTAGGTTATATCTTACTTGGCGGGATTGAAAATATTCGCCGTTTTGATACACTACCAAAAACGCATCGTCGCGTTGCAAGTAGATGAAGCAGTCGATTCCGTCGCGAGTTAGGACGCCTCTATTATACAAGCCCTCGTATAAAAACGGAGCCATAGCCACATAGTCGATGTAGTTCGTCCTAGCGGCGATCGCATCGAATTCTGAAGTGAGTTTGGCATTATCTACGACAAAGACATTGAAAATTCTATCATCGCCGCCAGCGCCTATTACCTCACTATAAGTGATTTTGTAATCCAAAGCGGTGTCAAGCCCCAGCTCCTCATACACCTTAACGACGATCGCATCTAAAAGATCCGCGTCCTCTACCGATCTGCTTATCTCAACCGTCGCAGTCATTATATCCTTATACGGAATATATGAGACGTAAGTTTCCTTCGCACGATTTGCTTTTGAGAAGTCGTGCTCGAAAACTTCATTCTCACTTAGACCGAATATGGTTTGCGTGACTTTGTTAATCGCAACAATCGAACTAGCATTTTTACTATTCTTTGCCATAACACTCCACTTCCAAATGAAATTTTCTACGCTGCTAATACTAATAGAAATAAAATAAAATGTCAATAGATAAAATCGGTTTTTACCATAAATTCGTCATTTTTCCAGCTTTTTTTTACAAAAACTGTTAATTTTAAGTAAATTTTGACCTTAGAAAAATTTGAAATTAACTTTTTGGCTCGAATTCCGATCCGCTTGATCGCCTCGCCGTTTTTGCCGATCAACATCTCTTTGTGTGAATTGCTGTCCGTTATGATCCGCGCATATACCGAGATTAGACCGGGTTTTTCCACCACTTTTTCCATCACGACATCGCTGCAATACGGGATCTCGTCGCTCATGCTCTCAAAGATCGCCTCGAGTATGAAGTCGCGGTAAATTTCACGCTCGTTGGTCGCGCTTAAAATTTCAGGATCATAAAAATACTCGTGCTCGGGCAAAATTTTACAAATTTCGTCCAAAACCTGCTTTTTATAGACCTTTTTTTTGATGCTAACGGGGATTATCGCCTCAAATTTATCGGTAAATTTTTGATATTGCAGCAGCTTTTGCACGATCTTTTCGTCGTTTGCTTCGTCAATTTTAGTTAAAATCACGATATGTTTGGCGCCTGCGTTTAAATTTAAAAATTTTTCGTATTCAGAGGTATCGTCGTGCACGGGCGCCAAAAACAGCACCAAATCGCAGCCCTCAATCGCCCCGAGCGCCACTTCGACCATCAGCTTATTCATCAGCTTGGTGCTTTCGTGCAGCCCCGGCGTGTCCGTGAAAATCACCTGATCTGCGCCGTTCATCGCGATGCCGTTAATCTTGCGGCGCGTGGCATTGATCTTGTGTGAGACGAGCGAAATTTTCTCGCCGCAGAAGTAGTTTAACAGCGAGCTCTTGCCCGCATTGGTCCGCCCGATGAGCGTTACAAATCCGCTTTTCATATTTTCCTTAAATTTATAAAATTTTATCCTGCTTGCGGCCGCAGCGTTAAGCTCCGATGGGCAAATTTAAAATCTCGTTTTGCGCAGGCCGGCTCCGCACGAGCGTGGGAATTTTAAAATTCCCACGCCGCACAAACAGGTGAAATTTTAAAATTTCAAGCTGCACGGTAGCACTAAATTCCGCTCCCCTAGGCGCAAAATTTTATCTATTTCAAATTCTGCGCGCCATAAATTTTGCGGCTTCATAAACTAGCAACGAAATTTTAAATTTCATCCCACGACTACATTATATATAGTCCGCGCCGCGCAGAATTCAATCATCCTAGAAATTTTACAGACTTAAAATTTTAAAGCATCGTCAAATTTAAAAAGATAAAATTCTGCGCATTTTAAAATTTCGCTAAATTTCGCGCCCGAAATTCCAGCTCTTTGCAAATTCTAAGAGCGCATAATTTTCGCTATCCGCAAAATTCCGCGGTTCCGCAGAATTCTAAGAGCAACTGCCGCGCCGCCTTATAAAATGTATTTCGCCAAATCCTCGTCGCTTGCGATGCCTGCGAGCTTTTCGCTTACGAGCTTTTCATCCACGACGATCTTTTGCCCTTTAAATTTATCGGCTTCGAAGCTGATATCCTCAAGCACCTTTTCCATTATCGTATGCAGCCTTCTAGCGCCGATATCCTCGACCTTTTCGTTCGTGCTCGCCGCAAATTTCGCGATCGCTTTAACCCCGTCCTCACTAAACTCCAGCTCGACGCCCTCGGTCTTTAAAAGCGCCGAGTACTGCTTAAGAAGCGAATTTTTTGGCTTGGTTAAAATTTCGCACAGCGCCGCCTCGTCTAGGCTGTCAAGCTCGACGCGAAGCGGGAAGCGCCCCTGAAGCTCGGGGATTAGATCGCTCGGCTTGCTGATATGAAAGGCGCCCGCGGCGATAAAAAGGATATGATCGGTGTCGATATTGCCGAATTTCGTGCTTACGCTGCTGCCCTCCACGATCGGAAGCAGATCGCGCTGTACGCCTTCTTTGCTCGGATCCTGCCTGCCGCTATTTCCGCTTGAGACAGCCACCTTATCGATCTCGTCGATAAAGATGATGCCCTCGTTTTGCGCACGCCTAACGGCCTCTGCTTTGATGCTCTCCATATCCAAAACTTTCTCACTAGCCTCGCTTTTAAGGGCAACCTTGGCGTCTTTTACCTTCATCTCTTTTTTGCTTTTACGCGTCGAAATTCCGATTACTTTGATGAAGCTTTCCTGCATATTCGCCATCTCGGGCGGCAAATTCGGATTTGATTCAAGCGCGTTTTCGCTTACTTCGATCTCAATGCTAAGATCGTCCAGATCGCCGCGCTCGAGCTTGGCTGCCATCTTTTCATAGCTTTTTTCGTAATCGGCGACCTTCTCCTCGCTCGCTCCGCGCGGAAGCGGCGGAAGGACTTTTTCTAAAATTTTACGCTTGATATAATCATCGATCTTGTCTTTGTTCTTTTCAAATTCCTCGCCGCGAACTAAATTTACCGACGCGGCGGCCAGATCTCGCACCATGCTCTCCACGTCGCGCCCCACAAAGCCTACTTCAGTATATTTGCTCGCCTCAACCTTGATAAAAGGAAGTCCAAACATCTTCGAAAGCCTGCGCGCGATCTCGGTTTTGCCTACGCCGGTAGAGCCAATCATCAGGATGTTTTTAGGCATCACCTCGTTTTTCATCTCATCTTCGAGCGCCATCCTACGGTAGCGATTTCGCAAAGCCACCGCTATCGTGCGTTTGGCGCTATTTTGTCCGATTATATATTCGTCTAGTTTTTCTACGATCTGCTTTGGCGTCATCATCTCTTTTCGTCCCAAATTGCGTATGTTTTGATGTTTTCGTTCGTGTAAATGCAAATCTCGCCCGCAATTTTAAGGCTTTGCTTTACAAGTTCCTCTTCGTCTAGGCTTGCAAATTTATCCAAAGCTCGCGCCGCGCTAAGAGCGTAATTCCCGCCGCTACCGATCGCCGCGATCTTGCCGTCGTCCGGCTCTACCACATCGCCTGTGCCGCTAAGCAGAAAGATATTTTTGCGGTCCAGCACCAGCATCATCGCTTCGAGCTTTCGCAGATATTTATCCTTGCGCCACTGCTTGCTAAATTCTATCACAGCCCTTAAAAGATCGCCCTTTGCGCCATCTAAGCACTTCTCAAACATATCAAAAAGATTAAACGCATCGGCGGTACTGCCCGCAAAGCCCGCCAAGACGTTACCCTCTTTACCGATCTTTCGAATTTTAGTCGCATTGCCCTTTAAGACGGTGTTTCCAAACGTAACCTGCCCGTCGCCGCCGATGACGGAGCCTTTCGCGCCTTTGTAGGCTAAAATGGTAGTCGCTTCAAACACTAGCCACCTCTATCTCAAATTTAGCGCTTATGCCGTGCTTTAGCTTGGCATTTACGTCGTAGATCCCGGTCGTTTTGATAGCCTCGGTCTCTAAAATTTTCTTATCGATTTCGATCCCATTTTGCTCTTTTAGCGCGGTTGCGACCTCATCTTTGGTCACCGAGCCGAAAAGCGCGCCGCTCTCGCCCGTCTGCTTTACGATCTTTACACGGATCTTAGCTAGCTCCTCGGCTAGTTTTTGCAAGCTTGCGACCTCATATTTTTCAAGCTCGGCCTGCTTTTTCTTATCCGCTTCAAATTTACGCAAAACCTCTGTCGTAGCAGCTTTGGCGTAACCCTTGCCGATTAGGAAGTTATTGCCGTAGCCGTCCTTGACCTCCTTTACCTCTCCCGCCTTTCCGAGCCCCTTGACATCTTTGATCAGTAATACTTTCATCCATTATCCTTTTAAATTTAGCTTTAAATTTATAAAATTTTATAAGCGGCGCGGGCGGATCTAAAATTTCGTGAAATTTTATGAAATTCGCCCGCAGCCGCTCGCGCTTTTCCGATAATTTTAAAATTTCGTTTTGTGAAATTTGCCTGCACACCTTGCCGCTATAGGCAAAATTTCATCTAAAGCTTGCGTCCGTTCTTGCCCGCGATGATAAATCTTAGCGCGCTTAGCTTGATAAATCCGTCGCCGTCTTTTTGATTGAAAACTTTATCCTCTTCAAACGTCACAAAATCTGTATTAAACAAGCTATCGCTCTTGCTTTCTCTGCCCAGCACGGTCACGTTGCCCTTATAGAGCTCAAGTTTAACTTTGCCGTTTACATGCTCTTGGGATTTATTTATCAGCTCTTGAAGCAGTAAGCGCTCCGGGCTGAACCAAAAGCCGTTGTAGATAAGCTCGGCGTAGCGCGGCATTAGATCGTCTTTTAGATGCGCCGCGCCGCGATCTAGCGTGATGCTCTCGATCGCGCGGTGAGCCTTTAGCATGATCGTGCCGCCCGGAGTTTCGTAGCAGCCGCGGCTCTTCATGCCGACGTAGCGATTTTCTACTAAATCGAGCCTGCCGATGCCGTTTTTAGCGCCGAGTTCGTTAAGTGCTGCCAGCATCTCGTGCGGTTTAAGCGCCTTGCCGTTTAGCTTTACGGGATCGCCGTGCTTGTATTCGATCTCGATGATCTCGCTTTTATCGGGCGCATTTTTAGGGCTCACGGTCCATCGCCACATATCCTCTTCAGGCGCATGTGCGGGATCTTCCAGCACCAAGCCCTCGTAGGAGATGTGAAGGATATTCGCATCCATCGAATACGGCGACTTGCCGGGCTTTGAGGCGATGTCGATGCCGTTTTTCTTAGCATAAGCAAGAAGCTTCTCGCGAGAGTTCAAATCCCACAACCTCCACGGCGCAATCACCTTAATATCGGGATTTAGCGCGTATGCGCCAAGCTCGAAGCGGACTTGGTCGTTACCCTTACCGGTCGCACCGTGGCTTATGGCGTCTGCGCCGGTCTTTTTCGCAATCTCGACTAGCTTTTTAGCAATCAGCGGGCGCGCGATCGATGTACCCAAAAGATACTCGCCCTCATAGACGGCATTTGCGCGAAACATCGGAAATACGTAATCTCGCACGAATTCCTCGCGCAGATCCTCTACGAAGATATTTTCCTTTTTGATGCCAAGTTTCACAGCTTTGTTTTTGATAGGCTCCAAATCCTCATTCTGACCGATATCTGCGGTGAAAGTCACCACATCGCAGCCGTAAGTATCGCCGAGCCACTTTAAAATAATGCTCGTATCTAGTCCTCCGGAATACGCCAAAACGACCTTTTTTACATCTTTTGCCATCTCAAATCCTTTACGTAAAATTTGGCGAAATTCTACCAAAAATAGTTTAATAGTTGCTTTTAAGGCAAATATCGCTAAACTCACGCCTATGAGAATCGATAAATTTTTAAACGCAGTCAATATCACCAAGCGGCGCGCCATCAGCGAAGATATGTGCAAAAGCGGCGTCGTGACCGTAAACGGCGCGGTAGCAAAGCCCGCCAAAGAGCTTAAAATCGGCGACGTAATCACGATAAGCTTTTTGGATAGAAAACAAAGCTTTAAAGTCCTAGCCTTTCCTAGCGCGAAAAATACGCCCAAAAGCGAGCAGGCA
This sequence comes from uncultured Campylobacter sp., assembly GCA_963515915.1. Classification (GTDB taxonomy): domain Bacteria; phylum Campylobacterota; class Campylobacteria; order Campylobacterales; family Campylobacteraceae; genus Campylobacter_B. Next base: position 8,829 of record CAUPZQ010000021.1, on the reverse strand, counting down.
AAGTATGTCCAAGAGCTTTGAACTCATCTGCGGCGAGGATGAAATTTCACGCCTCGTGCAGGCTCTGCCAAAAAGCGGCATAATATTGCTAATCGGCGATCTTGCCAGCGGCAAAACGACTCTTGCGCGCGCGATCGTGCGAGCGCAAGGGTTAGACGAGCACGTGAGCTCACCTACGTTTTCGATCATGCAAAACTACGGCGAAATTTATCATTACGACATCTATAACGGCGGCTGTGAGGGGATTTTAAAAAACGGACTATTTGAAAATTTATTTGAAGAGGGGCTTCATCTTATCGAATGGGCGGATGAAAATTTGATAAATTTACTTAAAAAATATGAGCTTGATTTTTGCGTAGTGAGGATCACGCCGCACGCGCAAGGGCGAAAATACGAGGTAAGCTATGCATAAACTGGAAGTCAGGGGTCTTAAAAAAACCATAAAAGGCACGCCGATCATTAAGGGCATCTCGCTGGAGCTTTACAACGGCGAGATCGTAGGGCTGCTAGGGCCCAACGGAGCGGGCAAAACCACGACATTTTATATGATCTGCGGGCTGATAAGCGCTAGCGGTGGCGATATATTGCTTAATGAGAGCAGCATCGCAAAGGTTCCGCTTCATAAGCGCGCCAAGCTCGGCATCGGCTACCTACCGCAAGAAAGCAGCATCTTTAAAGAGCTTAGCGTTGAAGAAAATTTGATGCTCGCCGCGGAGATCACCTATAAAAACAAGGCCGAAGCTTCGCAAAAGGTCGATGAGATGCTAAATCTGCTCAACATCGAGCCGATCAGATTGCGCAAAGGCGTGAGCCTAAGCGGCGGCGAGCGCAGGCGCTGCGAGATCGCGCGGAGTCTGATGATAACGCCGAAATTTCTACTTTTAGATGAGCCGTTTGCGGGCGTCGATCCGATCGCCGTTAACGACATCCAAAGCATCGTGCGCGATTTAAGCGATCTTGGCATCGGCGTGCTCATCACCGATCACAATGTCCGCGAAACGCTTGCGATCTGCGACCGTGCCTACGTCATCAAAGACGGCGAGCTGTTCGCCGGCGGCACCGCAAAAGAGATAGCTAACGATCCAAATGTCCGTAAATTCTACCTCGGCGAGGATTTTAGTATCTAAGCCGGCAAGGACGCTTTATATTTTCAGCTCCCTCTTCGGCGCGCGCGTTAAATTCTATAATTTAAGTTTTGCGATTTAAAATTCAAGTGTACGGCTGCGATTAGTCGTGCACTTGAATTTCGCATATTAAATTTTTGAAAAGTAGCTAGGTTCGTTTTAAAATTTTTAAATTTCAAAGGGCGTTTTGTGCACTACAAATTTTAAATAATTTTTGCGGCAGGTTCTCTTTTCGCGACCGCAATTTACACCCGTGGTACATAAAATTTAAATCGCATTTTAATCACACTTTGTTTAAATTAAATCAAATTTTAAAGCGGAGGCGTCTTTAAACGTAACGCTTTCATCTGCGCATCAAAATCACGCCCACAATTTGCAAAAGAATATCCGCTCGTAGAATTAAAATTTTAAAGCAACTGCCTAAATAAATTACGTATGCGAAACTTGCGGTCCGCGCGATGTGGCTAAATTTTACAGCGTAATTCCGCGAGCGGCGGCGTAAACCAAAGCGCACACAAAACCTACTCGCTTCGGCTTCGACGCATCAAATTAAAAGCGATGCGCGAAGCAAGGCCTTTCGACCCGCTAGAATTTTGCCGATTAAGCCGCCTTGTTTAATTAAAATTACACTTTTATTTGCTCTGCGGGTCTAAATTTCGCTCATCTTAAAGCTCGCCGCGGAGTTTAAAAATTTAACCCGGCGCCTCCAGTTTAAATTTTAAAATTCTTAGAATTTTGGCGAGATCAAGGAGAGATTATGAAAAAAGTTCTACTTTCGTGCGCCTTGGCAGGCGCACTTTTCGGCTTAGAGTTCGATGGATTCAGTGCGCCCGAGGGCTCGCTAATCACCGAGGACGCTTTTTACATCGCAAATCGCGGCAAAAACGAAGATTCGCTAGGCAGAGGCGGCTTTATAAGTAGGATCGTAAAAAATTCCAATGTCGTTGAGACCAATTTTATAGACGATCTCGTAAATCCCGGCGGGATGGCGCAGATCGAGGGCGTGCTCTACGTATGCGATCTGGATGCGATCAGAGGCTTTAGCAAAGGTCAGGAAGTTTTCAATCTAAAAATCGAGGGAGCGCAGGCCTTAAACGACGTCGTAGCGCTCGGTAGCGAGGTTTTGCTCGCAAGCGATAATGCGCGTAGCGTGATTTACAGCATAAATTTAAACGCAAAAAGCTACGATGAATTCGCGCGCATCGACCCGTCGCTCGGCAATGCGGGCGCGCTTCTGCTCAAAGGCGACAAGCTTCTGATCACTACCTTCGATCTTAGCGGAAAGGTCCCGGGGCGCGTGCTAAGCATGGATCTGAAATCTCGCGAAATTTCGATCTTTGCCGATATGAAGGGGGTTTTCTACGGCATAGCGCGCGGAAAAAACGGCGAAATTTTAGTTAGCGACTGGGGCGAAGACCTTTTAAGCGGTAAAATTTGGCGTATCGATGCAAACGGACAGATACGCAAAATAAACCTCGGCGCGATGCAAAGACCTGCGGACATCTCAAGCGACGGCAAGGTTTTATTGATCCCAAAATCGCTGGAGAACAAAGTCGAGCTGATAAATTTGCCCTAAATCAGCCGCTTTCTTTTCGCTCCGCCGCTTAAGCGGCGGCATCCGTACAGAACTGAAGCTAGTTGCTGAGGTGCCGAAACCAATCACCCTTTTTCGCGCGCACTCAAGAGCCAAGTACGCCAAAAAGCCGCGTGTGCCGTCTTGCGACACGCAAATGCCGAGCCTGCCGTAAAATTTGTAAATCCATCTGCTCCACTTTTAAATTTCCTCGCCTTAAATTTCATCACCGCGGATATTTTTGCAGGTCGAGCGGTGCTAAATTTCAGCGCGAGATTTGACGCCGAAGCGCGTTTTTACATACCGCGTCGTATCTGCGCGCGACCGAATTCTACGCGGCAGCATGACCTCTACCGCACGCCGTATTTATAGACTGCGGGGGCGAGCGGAGCTTATCCTTTCACACACCGTACCGCACAGCGCGTATGTCTGTCTAGCTGCTTCGGGGCGTCCGCGCGTAGAACCTATTTCTCTGTGCGCCCCTCCCAGACGGCGGGGGCGTCAAGCTCTACGTATGAGTTTAAAATTTCATACGGCTCATAGCTAAATTTATACGCTAGGCTCGGGCACTGCTTCACCGCGTAGCCCAGATAGATCCATCGTAGCCCCAGTTCTTGGGCGAACTCGATCTGTTTTAAAAGCGAAAATTTACCCAGACTTAGATGCGGCAGATACGGATCGTAGTAGCAATACACCGAGCTGATGCCGTCATCCACAATATCGATGAGATCGACGCAGATAAGCCGCCCATCCTCGCCGTAGTAAGAAATTTCTTTGCCGAAGTCGCCGTGGCCCTGGACGTAAATTTCATCATATCGCTCAAAATCGATCTCTTGCAGAGGCCAGCCCTTTTTTAGATGCATGTAGTCGTGATAGAGCGCGAAAAGCTCCAAACGCGCATCGTTTAAAAGCGGGCGAGATTGCCATACATAGGCGGTCGTGCGATTATTTTTATAGACGCGGCGGTGCGATCTGCTAAATTTAAAATTTGCGGCATCGACGCGCAGGCTTTTACACTCCGCGCAGGCTGCGCAAACGGGCTTTTGAAAATACCTGCCGAAGCGGCGGTAGCCGTGCTGCACTAAGCTTGAATTATACTCGAAGTCGCAGTCTTTTATGTAGAGATACTCGCTGCGTGCGGCTCTGCCGCCTAGATAGGGGCAGGCAAAATCCAGCGTACAAAATGGAATTTCAGTCATTCAGCTTTTTGATATTCGCCGCGTCCACGTATTTTAAAAACTCGTCTTTGAGGCGCTTTTCGCGTGCGGCGATGCTCTCTTTGGCTGCGTCGAATTTCTCCGAGGCGCCCTCTAGACTGCTTTCGCTTTGCAAGCTCAAATCATCATCTTTAAAAATATCTTTAAACTCGTCGCGATTTGGATTAGGTTTTTTGGGCTTTTTGGGTGCGGAGCTTGCCGCCTTGTCCTTAAGCATATCCTTTTTTATATCTTTTAGGCTATCTAAAAAATCCATGCTCTTTCCTAAATCCGCGCAGATTTGCGCATCGCAGCGGCGATAGCAGCGATCGCTTCGTTTTTATTCAGCTGCATATCGTCGATGGTGTTTTCTAAAATTTTGTCTAAATTTTTCTCTACGTAGCTTGTATCGAAAAAGCCGAGTCGAAATTCGCGAGACTTGCTTATGCTAAGCAAAAACGGAATAATCGTGCGCACTCCCTCGATACGAAACTCCTTCAGCGCGCGCTCTAGTTTATTGACGGCGAGGTCGTAGTCGGTGGTTTTGATGATGAGCTTGGCTAGAAGCGAGTCGTAAAACGGCGGAATTTTATAACCCTTGTAGATGTGGCTATCGACGCGCACGGAAGGACCAAGTGCTGGATAATAATCGCTAACGGTGCCGGGAACGGGGGTGAAATTTTTCCAGACGTTTTCGGAGGTAATACGCGCCTCGATCGCGTAGCCGTGCGGCTTAATGTCGCTTTGCTCGAGCTCTAAAATTTCGCCGTTTGCGATGCGGATCTGGCGTACGACGAGATCGACGCCCGTAACCTCCTCGGTGATGCCGTGCTCGACCTGGATACGGGTATTCATCTCCATAAAATAGAAGTTGTTGTAGTCATCGAGCAAAAATTCCACTGTACCGACATTGGTGTAATTCACCGCCTTCGCCGCAGCGACTGCGGTCGTACCCATCGTCTTACGTAGATGCTCGCTTATCGAGGGGCACGGCGCGATCTCGATGATCTTTTGGTGACGGCGCTGGATCGAGCAATCGCGCTCGCAAAGGTGAATGATGTTACCGTAATTGTCGCCGATGATCTGAAACTCGATGTGGCGCGGCTTGACGACGAGTTTTTCCATAAAAATTTCATCGTTATTAAAAAAGGTTTTCGCCTCTCTCGTGCACGAATCGTAGGCGCTCTCCATATCCTTCTCCTCCCATACCTCGCGGATACCGCGTCCGCCGCCGCCGCCGCTAGCCTTTAAGATCACGGGATAGCCGATCTCGCGCGCATATTTTTTGATCGTATCCATGCTCTCGTGATTTAGCTTTTCGGTACCCGGCACGATCGGAATGCCGTTTTTGCGCATCAAATAGCGAGCAATGTTTTTGTTGCCCATTTTTCGGATAACGTCGGGCTTTGGACCGATGAAGATGATCCCCGCGTCCTCGACCTCTCTTGCAAAGTCAAAATTCTCGCTCAAAAAGCCGTATCCAGGATGTATCGCATCAGCGCCACACTCTTTGGCGACTTCGACGATCTTTTTGGCATCCAGATAGCCTTTTAGCGCGTCCGCGCTTACTTCGTAGGCCTCATCGGCGATTTTTACGTGCAAGCAATCGATGTCGGGTTTGGTATAGATCGCGACGCTTCCGATATGCAGATCTCTGCAGGCCCTAATGATGCGAACCGCGATCTCGCCGCGATTAGCGATAAGAATTTTACGTATCATAAATAATTGCCTCTTTTAAAGAAATACCGCGGTAATAATAGTATAAAAAATTTTATAGCAAGTTGAAATTTGCAAAAGGCGGTTGAAATTACGGATAAAATTTAAAGAAGTTTTATGGTGCCCGAGGTCGGAATCGAACCGACACGAGGTCGCCCTCGCCAGATTTTGAGTCTGGTGCGTCTACCAATTTCACCACTCGGGCATTTTGAAAAGTTATGATTGTATAAATTTAAAAAAGATAAGCCCCGACAAGCGGGGCCTGGAGCAAGAAAATTATTTTTTCTTCTTGCCTTTTGCAGCTGCAACAGCCTCTTTTAGCTGTTTACCGACTTTAAATTTTACTACTTTAGTAGCAGGAGATTTGTAAGTTCTGTTTGTGCCAGGAACTTTACCCTCGCGAGCTGCACGCTCTGCAATACCGAAAGATCCGAAGCCGATGAAGCTTATGTCATCACCTTTTACCAAAAGCTCTTTGATAGCCTCAAGTGCAGAATCAACTACCTTAACAGTATCTTTTTTAGAAAGACCTGCCTTATCGGCAACTACCTGGATAAAATCAGCTTTTTTCATGCTAATCCTTTAAAATAAAGTGGTTTGGGCGGTATTCTACAATAGTTTCGCAAAAAATACAATAGTTTTTTAAGAAAAAACGCAAAAATCGGCAAAATTTAGCCGATTTTAGCCCAAATTCGTCAATTTTTCAGATTTTGCTTCTTTAAATTTCAAAATTTCACCATATTTTTAGAGCTGATTTTTGGAATTTTGCCCGATTTCGAAAAATTTCAAAATTTTACCCCTTCCCGCTTCATTTTTATAAAATTTCGCCCCAGCCCGCCGCTTTAAAATATATAAACTATATTTTGTTATAATCCGCGCAAAATTTCAAAGGCTTTTTTATGACTAAAATTTTAATGATAGAAGACGATTTAGAACTCGCCGAAATTTTAAGCGAATATCTGCAACAATACGATATCGATATCACCGTCGCGGACGATCCGTTTTTGGGGCTTTCCAAGCTAAATTTAGAAAATTTCAACCTCGTGATTTTAGATCTCACGCTTCCTGGGATGGACGGGCTTGAGGTCTGCAAAGAGATCCGTAAAAACACCGATATACCGATCATAATATCAAGCGCCCGCCACGATCTGACCGATAAGATCAACGCCTTCGACTTCGGCGCGGACGATTATCTGCCAAAGCCCTATAATCCGCAAGAGCTTTTAGCGCGCATCAAACGCCACATCGAGCGTTACGACATAAACTCCGTTCAGCGCGCCGCAAAGCCAAAAAAAGACCTCGAAGTGGACGATTTCCGCCACGTTATCAGCTTCAAAGGACAGCCTCTGTCGCTCACTATCGCCGAATACGACGTGCTTTCGTATCTCATCAAAAAGGAAGGCGGCGCGATCACCCGCGAGGAGCTCATCTACAACTGCAGCTCCATAAGCGAGGAATCCTCGAGCAAAAGCATCGATGTCATCATCGGTCGCATCCGCCTAAAGCTTGGCGAAACATCCAAGGCGCCTAGCTACATCCACGCTATCCGCGGCGTAGGATACAAGCTGATACAATGAGCGCACTTGCGCCGTCAATTTTAAAATTTAAAATGGTGAAAAGCTCGATATAGCGTAAAAGGGCGCAAATTGAAAGGATATAAATGATAGAGTGGATACAAAATTTTTTTAGCGGAGCGATACCGAAGCTGCTGCTAAACGAGACGCTGAATACGCTGTATATGACCTTCGTAAGCACGGCTTTGGCGTTTATTTTAGGGCTCGTACTTGCGATCGTGCTTATCCTTACGCGTCGCGGCGGGCTCTGCGAAAACCGCATCGTTTACGCCGTGCTGGACGTCGCGATAAATACGCTGCGAAGCTTCCCGTTTATAATTTTGCTGATCGTGCTCTTTCCGCTTACAAAGCTTCTTATCGGCACGAGCATCGGCACCACCGCGGCGATTGTGCCGCTTACTATCGGCTCGGCACCCTTTATCGCTCGCCTAATCGAAAGCGCTCTGCTGGAGGTCGATAGCGGCGTGATCGAGGCGGCGAAGAGCTTCGGCGCGAGCAAGACGCAGATCATCTTCCGCGTGATGTTCGTCGAGGCGCTGCCTAGCATCATCGGCGCGATTACTCTGACGCTCATCGTTATCATCGGATTTACGGCGATGGCGGGCACGGTCGGCGGCGGCGGGCTCGGCGACGTGGCGATCCGCTATGGCTTTCAGCGCTTCCGCCCCGATATAATGGCATACACCGTCGTGATTCTGATCGTGCTCGTGCAGATCATACAAAGCATCGGAAATTTGCTCTATAAAATTACGAAAAAGTAGGCTCAAACCCATAGCTTAACGAGATATCAAACATTTTCTATTAGTATAAAATTGCAAAAAGTAGATCTTAAACTTATAGACCGTTCGTTTGTATAGCCTGTTTTGCTAAACTGTAAAATTATAAAAAATGCAGGTTTGCAATGCTATGAATACCGCTTAAAATTCTATATCGTAAGCAGTTAGATTTACCTGCCGTCAAGGTTTAAATTTTAGGCTTTGTGTAGCTAAAGCAAAGCTTGTGCCGAGATTTGTTTTGCGTAGAGTAAGCTTTATTTTTATAACAGGTCGCATCTTTGAAGCGAACGATCGAAACTGCGCTGGGTAATTTTAAAATTCGCAGGCAAGATTTAGGCGCAGAATTTTAAAATTTAATTGCCTAAAATTTAAAATTTAGCCCAAACCTTAATGAGAAGCGTGTTGAAATTTGAAATTCTAAAGCACGGGATTTTAAAATTTTAAAAATTTAGACCTTACGAAATTTTGCTTATAAATTCTAAGATAAGCAGTTTTAAAATTTTATAATTTTAAGTTTTGCAAGATCTTTCTTATACAATTTCACTTTTACTTCGAAATTTCGTAGCTACTTTTAAAATATAAAGCGTAGGATATAAATAAAAGGCACCAGCCTTAGCAATAAAAGCCAATAATGATGATATTGCTGCTTTGACAAGCTTTTTTGGTTTTGGTAAAAGAACCTAAGATTGCGCCAGTTCTTTAAAGATAAAGCAGACTATGAAATTCCCCTGCGAATTGAGCCTAAATTCTTTCGTATCGCAGAATTTTAAAGCGGCATAGAAAGCATAGAATTTTATGAATTGCCTTGCGGCGCTTGTGATAAAATTTTACGCGGGCGGATACGGCGCGTTTAATAAGATCGTTATCGCA
>CAUPZQ010000020.1:0-44169 GCA_963515915.1 uncultured Campylobacter sp. | reverse complement strand
CCGATAAATCACAAAAAGCGCCGAACGATGAAATTTGCTTTGGCGGCGAGAAATTCAGGCTCAAAAGATACTGCAGCCAGCGCGCGTATCACATAATCTTTCCGCGCGGGTATTTCGGCGCGCCCTATGCGCCGCATCTGGCGAAGCATCATCCGACCTGGCGGCTTGAGGGCAGCGAGGCGAGATATAGGCTAGGCGGGGTTTTGGACGAGGCGGACGGCGATGCGCAAAATCCGCTATTTCATCTCATCACGCTTGATCCGCCGCCCCGCGACTTGCCCGTGCGATCGTTGCCGCGCCTAATCCTCGCCGCGCACGTCAGAGAGATAAACGAGGGCGAGGTAGTATTTTACGAGCACGACGCGCAGGGTATGCCGCGACGTATCGGAAATAGGACGCAGGTAGAATACGTGCAGGACGAGCCGATCATGGAGTGCGAGGTTGCGCTTGCGCCTACGCCGTCGCGCTGGGCGGCTCAGGACTGGGGGATGTCAAACAGCAGGCAAAACCTCGCGCGCATCGGCGGCGAGCCTTCGTGGATACAGGGCGCGCAGGTGTCGCGCTGTCCGATATGCGGCGAAAAGATGGAGTTTTTGATGCAGCTTGACAGCGAGCTTCCAAGCTGCGAGCAAGGCGGCGAGGTATATTTCGGCAGCGGCGGGATTTTATATGTGTTTTGGTGCGAGCGGACGCGGGTGAGCGCGTTTTTTATGCAGTGTACGTGAGTAAAATTTAAGAAAAACGCGCAAATGGACGGACGGATGATCACGGCGAAAATAAAAAGAAAGGGCGGTATTTGGTATTTTGACGATTATTTTAAGTCGCTTCGCAAGAATGAAAACGAAATAGCAAAGCCTATCAGGCAGTTTGTCTTGGATCCGAAAAGGTATCTGTTTAATACGAAAGAGACCCTTCACGACGCCGTTTTGACTGAATTTAATTTGGCATTTTAAAAAAACGAAGATAAATTAACGATGAAATTTTTATCGCCATATGGGGATAGAAATTTTAAATTTATTTTCAAAAACGTCCTAGCCGTCCGCTTCAAAACGGACGACAAGAGCTTTAAAAATAACGATCTGATAGTTCATCAATTTTCGCTGAAGTGAGGAGGCGTTTGCGAGTATGATTTTATCTTTGCGAGCGGGCAGAGGATAACCGTAAAATTTAAGCGGCTTGAGATCATTGAAGAATTCTTGTAAGCGCACCGCGTTGCGGGCGGCGGGATTCTACATGTTTTGATACGAATGGACGCGGACGAGCGCGTTTTTTATGCAGTGCGTGAGCTAAAATTTTGTAAAATTCTAAAACGAAAATCGTAAAATTTTAAGCAAAATTTATTCTAAGATAATAAAGCGGCAAAATTTGACGAGCATTTCGGCGCGTAAAATTTAAGCTTGTTCGGCGAGAATATGTAAATTTACGCAGAGCCTAAGCGTAAATCCCATCCACAAGCGTTTCTACGAACTCATCCGAGTTAAATTCCGCCAAATCTTCCATCCGCTCGCCCACGCCGACGAAAAGTATCGGCAGTCGCAGTTCGCGCGCTATGGCGAAAAGTGCGCCGCCTTTGGGGGTGCCGTCGAGCTTCGTAATGATGATGCCGTCGAGCTTTACGATCTCGTTGAATGCCCTGGCTTGCGCGACGCTGTGATTGCCCTGAGTGGCGTCAAGCACGATGATCTTGCGGTGCGGTGCGCCGCTTTTTGCGCGGTCACATATTCGCACGATCTTCTCTAACTCCGCGGCTAAATTTTTCTGGTTTTGCAGGCGTCCGGCGGTGTCGATCAGGACGCGATCGATGTTTTTTGCGCTTGCCGAGCTTACGGTGTCAAACGCCACGGCAGCAGGGTCGTGCCCCTGCGCGGTCGCTACGATCGGTAAATTTAGAATCTGCGCCCATTTTTTTAATTGCTCGACCGCACCCGCGCGAAAGGTGTCGCATGCGCCTAAAATCACGCTTTGGCCACTATTTTTATATAAATTTGCAAGCTTTGCGGTTGTTGTAGTTTTGCCCGCGCCGTTTACGCCCAAAATTAGCTCGACGAAAGGCTTTTCATCCGCAGGACGGGCAATCTCGTAATTAAAATAGCTCTTCAAAACGCCTTTAAGATCATCTTTAGCGACTAGCTTTTTTGCGGGCAGCTTTTCTAAAATTTCCTCCACGAGTTCGTAGCTTACGTCGGCTTCAAGCAGCATCTCTTCTAAAATTTCTTTTGAAATTTTATCTTCGCTTTTCGCGCCTCGCATCGCGTCTATGGTCTTGCTAAGCCCTTTTTTAAAAAATTCGAACATCAGAAAATTTTCTCCAATTCGGTCATTAAAATTTCTTCCGGCATCAGCCCGAAATACTGCGCGCTAAACTCGCCCTTTTCGTCGTATATCGCCATATACGGCACTTCGTTTATGCCGCCTAGCGCCTTTGTAAAAAAGTCCGTCCCTTCGCCGTAAGCGATCGCGTAATTTACTTCGTGTGCGCTTGCGTAATTTTTTGCATCGTCTAAATTTGCATCACCGATCATCACGCCGATTATGTCAAGCTTGCCGGAGTAGGCTTGTTTGGCGGCGTTTAGCGCGCTTACTTGCACGGCGCAGGCGTCGCACCACGGCGTAAAAAATGCAAATAGCGTCACGGAGGAGTTATTATCGATTCGAAAACCCTGCTTTGTCTTTTGCATATTTAAAATTTTGCCGTTACTTAGCTGAAGTGTAAAAGGAGCGGTATAATCGACCTGGATCACGGCTTCGGTTTCGGGCTGCGGCTGCGTGGCGTTGGCCTCGGTCGGGGTATCGCTTGATTTTTTATTCTCATCATCGCCGCAACCTGCAAGAAACAAAACAGCCGTAAAAAGTGCTAGAAAAAAACGAAATTTCATAATAAACCTTAAAATTTAATCGCAAGATTATACAAAAACTAGCTAAAATAAGCGTTAAAATTTTATAAAAGGCTTAAGCCATGCAAAAGAATGAATTTAGAGCAATTTGCAAATCGCGCTTAAAATCTCACGCCGCGCGCGCGGCTAGATGCGAGCATTATGAGCTATTATGGCGGCTTGAGGGGCTGATAAAATTTTTAAAAGCGCGCAAAATTTTAATATTTTTGCCGATGAACTACGAGCCGAACGTTTTGATTTTAAGAAAAAAGCTATCAAAAAGCTGCGAATTTTACGTTCCGTTTATGGTGGATATTAGTTTAAAAATGGTAAGATTGCGCCAGCCTTTTAAAATTTCACGCTTTGGGCTGCGGCAGACGCTTCCGCAAAACGGGTATTTTAAGAAGGTCGATTTAGCCGTGGTTCCAGCTATCGGAGTGGATGGCGCAATGGCTAGAATAGGACATGGAAAAGGATTTTACGATATGTTTTTTTCAGGTCTTAAGTTTAAGCCCGCAATCGCGTTCGTGAGTATAAAAGACTGCTTTTGCAGCGAAATTTTATCGCTTGATCACGACGTAAAGGGCGATTTTTACATAACTCCGAGCCAAAATTACCTAAAAAGAGGAAAGTATGATAGAGATTTTAATCGCCTTGTGCGCTCTTGCGGTGGGCGCTGGCATAGGATACTTAGTAGCTAGAAAGATCAATAACGCCAATTACGATTTCTTCGTAGAACAAGCCAAAGCTAAAGCTAAAGCGATAGAATTTGAAGCCGAGGGCATCTTGCGAAATTCTAAAATTTCGGTGCAGGAAGCCGAGTTTGAAGCGAAGAAAAAATATGACGACAAATCAAGCAAACTACAGAAGGAATTTAACGTTAAATTTGACGAGCTCGGCAAAAAGGAGCGCGCGCTTCTAACCGAGCAAGAAATTTTAAAAGACAGCAAAAAAGAGCTCGAAAGCGCCAAAAAAGAGGCGAAATTCCTCTATGAAGAGGGCTCGAATTTAAAGAAAAGCTATGAAGAGAAGCTAGCTGAAGCGCTTAAGGTGCTTGAGCGCGTGGCGGGTTTTACGCAGGATGAGGCGCGCGCGCAGGTGCTTAAGAAAGTCGAGGAGCAAAGCCGCACCGACATCGCTCACATCGTGCGAAAATATGAAGAGGAAGCCAAAAAAGAGGCGCGAAAAAAAGCGAATTATATTTTGGCGCAGGCCACGTCGCGCTTCGCGGGCGAGTTTGCGGCAGAGCGACTTATCAACGTTGTAAATATCAAAAACGACGAGCTTAAAGGCCGTATCATCGGCAAGGAGGGGCGTAACATAAAGGCGCTTGAGATGACTCTTGGCGTGGACGTCATCATCGACGATACCCCGAATGCGATCATCGTAAGCTCACATAATCTCTACCGCCGCGCCATCGCCGTTCGCGTTATCGAAACTCTTATCGAGGACGGCAGAATTCAACCTGCGCGCATCGAGGATATCTACAAAAAAGTAAGCGACGAATTTGAAGCTAGTATCGCCGAAGAGGGCGAAAATATCGTAATGGATCTAGGTCTTAGTAAAATTCACCCCGAAATTTTAAAACTCATCGGCAAGCTTAAATTTCGCGCCAGCTACGGGCAGAATGCCCTTGCGCACAGCCTTGAGGTGGCACATCTTGCGGGCATCATCGCTGCAGAAACGGGCGGAGATCAAAAGCTGGCCAAGCGAGCGGGCTTGCTTCACGACATCGGCAAGGCGCTAACTCACGAATATGAGGGCTCGCATGTGGATCTGGGTGCCGAAGTTTGCCGCCGTTATAAAGAGCATCCGGTAGTGATAAACGCGATCTACGCCCACCACGGGCATGAGGAGGCCACAAGCGTAGAAAGCGCCGCAGTCTGTGCCGCAGACGCGCTAAGTGCCGCGCGCCCGGGCGCCAGACGAGAGGTGCTAGAGAGCTATCTAAAGCGCGTTAGCGACATCGAAGCGATCGCGATGAGTAAAACGGGCGTCAAGCAGGCTTACGCGATCAATGCGGGTCGCGAGATCCGCGTCATCGCAAACGCCAAGCTTATGAACGACGACGAGGCGGTTTTGGTCGCCAAAGAGATCGCCTCTGAGATCCAAGATAAGGTTCAATTCCCCGGCGAAATCAAGGTTAACGTCATACGCGAGCTTCGCGCGGTCGAGATAGCCAAATAAGGAGTGTGAAATGAAAAAATTTATAATCGCTTTATTTTTGCTTTTTAACGCGGCATTTGCCGATGATGAGCTCATCATCAACAGCGCGAGTGCCTATTCGTCGGTAATGCGCACAAACTCGCAGTATAAATACCTAGCGCAGCAAGCCCGCGCGATAGTGATATTTCCGAGCGTCAAGAAGCTTGGTTTCATCATAGGCGGAATGTATGGTGAGGGGATCATCATCTATAATAACGATGGCGCGCATAGCGTAAGCGGCGCTGAGATCAGCAGCGCCAGCGTAGGACTTCAGATCGGCTATGAGGATAATTATCTAGTTATTTTCGTAATGCATGATGATGTGATCCAAAAAATGCGAAATTCCCAAATCACGCTCTCAGGCGATGCGACGGCAGTTGCAGGTAACTACAGCGCCGATTCTGGCTCTTTAGACGTGCTAAATCAAGATATGTACGTCTTTACGAATAAAGGCGGGCTGTTTGCGGGCGTGAGCCTGGGCGGCTCGGTGCTGGAGACCAAAAATGACCGTGCTTTTGATCCAAATACCGAGGGCTATGCGCTTTTGATGCGAGTAATTGGCGCAGATGAGTAAAATTTAGCTAAAGATGCTAAGGCGCATAGCTTAGCGAAAAATTTTGCTTTATGGGCGTTTTATTAGCGGCTTGGAATTTTGCTCGCGTAATTTCTGCAGAATAATAGACTTGGGTGCGTAATTTTATTGCAATTCGCGGGGTGGGAGGCATTTGAGGATATCGCGTAAATCGTTCGTAATTCGCAAGTTACTTTGAATTCTAAAGAAGTCGAAATTTTGTCATTAAATTTATAGTCGCAAAATTTTACCGCTAAATTTTGCGGTGATTTTATTTGATGTCTAGAAATTTTATTTTAGAATTTCGCTCAATATTTTGCGGCGAAATTTTGTATTTTGCGACAGCTGCGCGGAATTTTAAATTTAATGTCACAGCAAAATCAAGTGGCGTCGTGGGGCGTTAGAGTGAAGCTTTCGTGCCGAATTTTAAAGCTGCTTTAGTCAAAATTTATAGAATTTTATACGATCTAATGAAAGGATTCGATGGAATCGATGTTTGCAAACCTCCATACGTGGGGGTATTTGATACTGTTTTTGTATTCGCTGGGCGGAGGATTTTTGGCGCTTGCGGCGGCGGGCGTGCTAAGCTCGGCCGGTGAGCTCAATATCGTCTTATGCATCGTAATCGCCTGCATATCGAACTTTATAGGCGATTCTGGGCTGTTTTTAGTAAGCCGCTACAATAAAAAAGAGATCATGCCCTATCTGCGCAAACAGCGCCGCAACCTCGCTCTGGCGCAAATTTTGTTTCGCAAATACGGCGACCGCATAATTTTAATCAAAAAATTCATCTACGGCCTCAAAACCCTCGTACCGATCGCGATCGGCATCACAAAATATTCATTTTTAAAATTTAGCGTCATCAATGCCGTAAGCTCGCTCATTTGGGCGCTTGTGGTAGGGCTACTGAGCTACTACGCGGGCGATTTCGTGCGCGAGCTCTATGTGCACATTAAGGACGCGCCGTGGATCGCTCCGCTGGCTCTAGGCGCGATAGTAGTGGCGATCGTGCTCTATTTTCGCTTCGCCACGCGCAAAAGAGGCTAGCGGTGGCAAAAAAGCTGATCCCGCTCGCAATTTTTGCAGCACTTCTTTTGGCGCTAAATTTGATCTCCAATTCGCGCGACCCCGCGGCTAAAGATGAGCGGGTTTTTACCTCCAAAACCCTGGATGCTGCGTCGCGTAAAAGCGGCGTGCAAAATTCTGCAAGCAGCACCGATCGTAAAATTTCAAGCTCGCAAAATCCTGCAAGTAGCGTCGGTGCAAAAGATGAGAGCGGTGCAAGAAGCGCAGACGGTGGGGCAGAGCGCGAGGCAGACCTAGGAGATTTAAAATCTCATCCGCGAGAAAACGAGCCCGCCGAGGCAAATCCTAAAGATGAGGCGGATATCCACAGGCGGAGCAGCGTAGATTACGAAGCTTCACATTCACAAAATCCCGCCGAAAATTTTAAAAATCAGCTTGCGGACGAGCCCTGCATAAGCAGGGAGTGCGTGAGCGCTCATATCCGTCGTACGGGGTCTTTGCCGCAAAATTTCATCACGAAAAAGCAGGCCGGTGAGCTTGGCTGGCAGGGCGGTGATCTGTGGCGATACGCGCGCGGTAAGAGCATCGGCGGCGATCGTTTCGGCAATTTCGAGCGCAGGCTACCTGATAAAAAGGGGCGGATCTGGCGCGAATGTGACATCGAGTATCGCGGCGGCCCGCGCGGTGCGAAGCGGCTGATATTTTCAAACGACGGGCTGATCTTTTACACCGCCGATCATTACGAAAGCTTCGAGCGCGTGCAATGAGTTTAAATTTTAAAACGCACAGCGCCGCAAAGATCATCATCGACGGCGCAAAGATCAGACGCAAAGATCAAATTTTCGCACTATTTGCCGCAGCGCTAAATTTCGAGCCCGAATACGTCGCAAATTTAGACGCGCTCTATGACGCGCTGGGCGAGCGGGGCGGGCGGGTCTTCGTCATCATCAAAAGGGGCGGAATTTTAAAGCTAAGGCTGGGCAAATTTTATGATATTTTGCTCGAGGTTTTGCGAAGCGGCAAGGCGAAAATTTTAATACTATAAGCTCTCGCGACAGCTTATTATGGCTTCAAAGCCAAATTTTACCGAGCCTAAGACGAGTTTATTTCGCCGCAGTTTCGATCGCGCCGTTAAAATTTCCTAAATTTAGATCTAAATTTTAGAGCTTATTAAAAGAGGCGATTTTAGAAATTTCGCTCACAAAGCTCACGCGGTCAAATTTAAACTCAAGCCCATATTGCCAATCTTTGCGGCGCAGGTTTTTAAACTCGTAAAGCTTAACCGTCTCCGTTTCAAATTTAATCCTGAGCGCGAGATGATACCAGCAGCTCCAGATCCCGCACGGACAGCCAAGTAGCACGACGTCCTGCTCATCTTGCGCCAGATCAGCCTCAAGCGCCGCGCGTAAAAATAGCTCCTCAAAATCAATCAAGCTCAAATAAGCGTAGTCTCCCGCGATGCTGGCCTGCCCGTCCTTTGCGGCAAAGCTTTGCTCGCGCCTCTTAATCAGCTCGAGCAGAGGCTCGCCGTTTATCGCAACGACGACTTCGGTAAAGCTTTCGCCCTCAATTTCGTAATTGTTTAGGTAAAATTTAATGCTATCCATGCGGCAATCTCGCTAAATGATCTATTTTGCGCCGTATTTGCACCGGCCTGCTAAAATTTCGTCGCAGTTTAGCGAATTTGAAGTGAAATTCGGTTGAAAATCAAAAATTCGCCGATAAAGCACAAAGAGAATGGAGATTTTGTAAAATTTAGGGATTTCGGGCTTGCGGAGCTTGCTTTCGGTTAGCGCAAGCTCAAATTCACAAAAAAGTTCAATTTGAATAGATGAAAGAAGTGAAAATAAAAGGTTAAATTTTAGCGCAGATCAAAGAGGTCGAAACGAGAGTTAAATTTCGCTATGGATAAAGAAGCAGAAACGAGGGGTTAAATTTAATTCGCTTTTGCGGGCGCTTAAATTTAACCCCGCTGCGGCTACATCATTTCGCCGCTTTTGTGCTCGTGCTCGGTGTAGGTTACCGGAATATCTTTCTTGCCTTTTCCCGGTGTATACACTCCCTCTCCGCGTTTGAAAAGAAGCTCGATGCCTTCGTCGTTCGTAAGCATTATGCCGCTTGCGGAAGCCGCGCGTTTAAGATTATGCTTTTTGCCTTTTTCGTCGGTTAACACGCCCGTTGCGAACATATCGTTCGAGCTAAGGCTGATGCGCTTATCTCCGGTATCTCCTAGTAGAAATACGATCGTGTGCGCTACAGACTCTTGCTTTTGCTGCGGAGCCGTATCGGCCTTAGGTTGGTTGCATCCGCTTAAAATCGCGATTGCCGCTAATGACGAGAATACAATTCGTCTCATTTTTTCTCCTTTAAAAAAAGTTCGCGAATTATATAGCCAAAAAGTAAATCCTAGATTTCGCGACTTTTTATTTAATCAAAGATTAACCCAAATTTAGTAAAATTCCAGCTGAAAACATCCCAAATAAGGAGAACCTTATGGCAGTAAAAATCGCAATTAACGGCTTTGGAAGGATCGGTAGGTGCGCGGCTAGAATTGCGCTAAGCAGGGACGATGTGGAGCTTGTGGCGATCAACGATACCGCTAAGCGCGAGCTTACGAGATACCTGCTTCAATACGACACCGTTCACGGCGAGTTTCGTAAAAAAGTAGAAATTCTAAGCGACGAATGCATAGCCGTAGACGGCAAAAAAATCCGCGTCTATTCCACCAGAGAGCCTGCGGAGCTTGATTTTGCGGGCGATGGTGCAGAAGCTGTGCTTGAATGTACGGGTGCGTTTTTAACGAGCGAAAAATGCAAGCCGTTCATAGATAACGGTATCGGCGTAGTCGTAATGAGCGCGCCTGCCAAGGATGATACGCCTACTTTCGTAATCGGCGTTAATGAGGGCGCTTATGCAGGACAGCGCGTCATCTCAAACGCTAGCTGCACCACTAACGGCCTGGCTCCGATTGCAAAAATTTTAGACGATGAGCTTGGTATCGAAAAGGGTCTGATGACGACGATTCACGCCTATACACATGGACAGAGTCTAGTCGATGTAAAAGCCAAGGATTTTCGCCGTTCACGCGCCGCGGCTCTTAATATCGCTCCGACTACGACGGGTGCGGCAAAAGCGATTAGTAAGGTACTTCCGCAGCTAAGCGGTAAGATGCACGGAAAATCTGTGCGCGTGCCGGTAGCTAACGTTTCGATGGTTGATCTAACGGTGCTAACGCGCAAGCAGACGAGCGCCGAGGAGCTAAACGAAATTTTCCGCCGCTATGCCGCTAAAGAGATGAAAGGAATTTTGCTCGTAGACGACGATAGTCGCGTTAGCAGCGATTTTTGTACTTCAGAATACTCCAGCATCGTAGCTAGCGACTGCACGCAGGTAATTGACGGCAATCTGATAAAAGTGATGAGCTGGTATGACAACGAGTGGGGATATAGCAAGCGCCTCATCGATTTAGCCCTATATGCGGCACAAAGAAGGAAATAAGATGGGCGAAATTCTTTCGATTAAAGATTTGAAATTTAAAGAGGGCGCGCGCATTTTTATCAGGTGCGATTTTAACGTGCCGATGGATGAGTTTTGCAATATTACGGACGATCGTCGCATTCGTTCGTCTATCCCTACTATTAAATATTGCTTAGACGAGGGCTGCGCGGTAATTTTAGCCAGTCACTTAGGGCGCCCGAAAAACGGATACGAAGAAAGACTTAGCCTAAAGCCTGTGGTAAAGAGGCTATCTAGGCTTTTGGAGCGCGAGATAAAATTTGTCTCCGATGTCGCGGGCGAGGAAGCTGGAGCTGCGGTAAATTCGCTTAAAAAGGGCGAAGTGCTTCTACTAGATAATCTGCGCTTCGAAAAGGGCGAGAGCAAAAATGACGAAGCATTAGCTAAGAGGCTCGCAAGCTACGCGGAATTTTATATCAACGACGCTTTTGGTGTATGCCACCGCGCGCATGCTTCGGTAGAGGCGATTACGAAATTCTACGATGAGGCGCATAAGGCGGCGGGATTTTTGCTGCTAAAAGAGATAAAATTTGCCAAAGACCTTATTAAAGATCCTGCGCGTCCTTTTGTAGCCGTAACGGGCGGCAGCAAAGTAAGCGGCAAGCTTCAGGCGCTTAAAAATTTACTTCCTAAAGTCGATAAGCTCATCATCGGAGGCGGCATGGCGTTTACGTTTTTAAAAGCCGTTGGATATGACATCGGCAAATCTTTGCTCGAAGAGGATCTAATCGAGGAAGCAAAAAATATTCTCCGCAATGCTCGCGAGCTTGGGGTTAAAATTTATATCCCCGTCGATGCCGTCGCAGCTCCGCAATGCTCGCAAGATGCCGTTACAAAAAAGGTTACCGTCCAAGAAATTCCAAGCGATTGGATGGGGCTAGATATCGGACCTGCGACCGTAGCGCTTTTTAAAGAAGCCCTAGACGATGCGCAAACGATCTGGTGGAACGGACCGATGGGGGTTTTTGAGATCGATAAATTCGCTCGCGGCAGCCTGCATATATCGCACGCGATCGCAGATAGCGACGCCACGACCGTAGTGGGCGGTGGCGATACTGCAGATGTCGTCGAACGCGCTGGCAACGCTGATGATATGACTTTTATTTCTACCGGAGGCGGCGCGAGCTTAGAACTCATCGAGGGCAAGGAGCTGCCGGGCGTGCGAGTGCTTACTGCTAAAACGGAGCTGCGATGATACTGGCGGCGAATCTTAAATGTAACCATACTCGCGCTAGCTTTGAGCGGTATGCTAAAGCTTTAGATGAAGGCTTAGCGGGCGGAATTTCGCGCGAGGATGAAATTTTGGTTTTTCCTCCTGCTAGCGCATTTCGCGCGAGGGTGAAAAATTTTACTCAAGGCGCGCAAAATTTCTATCCTGCCGCGCACGGTAGCTTTACGGGCGAGATCGGCGGCGATATGCTGGCGGAATTTGACGTCAAAACCGTTCTTATCGGTCACAGCGAGCGGCGCGCCATTTTGGGCGAGAGCGCGGAGCTGATAAGAGAGAAATTCGGTTTTGCTGCGGCGCAGGGCTGGCGCATCGTCTTTTGCGTCGGCGAGGATGAGGCGGCATTTGCGCAAAACCGCAGCGAGGAGTTTGTAGCGACACAGCTTGAGGGTATCGATCTGAAATATCCGAGCTT
The DNA here is from genome assembly GCA_963515915.1 of uncultured Campylobacter sp. Lineage (GTDB taxonomy): Bacteria > Campylobacterota > Campylobacteria > Campylobacterales > Campylobacteraceae > Campylobacter_B. Next base: position 32,335 of record CAUPZQ010000020.1, on the reverse strand, counting down.
AGTACTAGCCTACGAGCCCGTCTGGGCGATCGGCACTGGCAGAAGCGCGCAGTGCGAGCAGATCGAAAGAATGCTAAATTTCTTGCGTGCTAAAAGCCCCGCGCCGCTACTTTACGGCGGCAGCGTGAATGCTGAAAATATCGCAAAAATTTGCGCGATAAGAGGTTGCGACGGGGTGCTAGTGGGGACGGCGAGCTGGGATGCATCGAAATTTTTGGAGCTTATACGCGTTGTCTCGTGAGCGTCTTTTAATGAGTTGGAAATTTTAAGTCTGCGACAGGCTATGCGCCTAGTCTTGACTTAAAATTTCTACACAACATTAAAATCCATCTCACGATACTGCCGCTATTAAATTTGGCGTTTTGTCGAATTTTGTAAATTTATAAATTTCAAATTGCAAAGGATTTTGAGATGATTTTTTGGGGCTTTGCAGTTAAAATTTTGCGTAGGCTAGACGGATGGTCTGCCGAGCAAAATTTTAACAAAATCGCCAAAAAGCGCTCAAAAGCCAAGCAAATTTTAAAGGAGAAATAATGATTTTAAAAGGAAAAAAAGGCCTCATCGTCGGCGTCGCTAACGCCAAATCCATCGCTTACGGTATCGCCGAAGCTTGCTACGAACAGGGTGCGCAGATGGCGTTTACCTACCTAAACGACGCGCTGAAAAAACGTGTAGAGCCGATCGCTGAGGAGTTTGAAAGCAAATTCGTCTATGAGCTTGACGTAAACAACCCAGCTCACCTTGACGGTCTTGCAGATCGCATCAAAGCAGACCTGGGCGAGATTGATTTTGTCGTGCATGCCGTAGCCTATGCGCCGAAAGAAGCGCTTGAAGGTGAGTTTGTAAACACTACAAAAGAGGCGTTTGATATCGCGATGGGCACGAGCGTGTATTCGCTGCTAAGCCTTACGCGCGCGGTGCTTCCGGTGCTAAAAGAGGGCGGCTCGGTACTTACTCTTACATATCTTGGCGGACCGAAATTTGTGCCTCACTACAACGTAATGGGCGTTGCAAAAGCGGCTCTTGAAAGCTCTGTGCGCTATCTCGCTCACGATCTTGGCGCACGCGGCATCCGCGTAAACGCTATCAGTGCGGGCCCTATCAAAACGCTTGCCGCAAGCGGAATCGGTGACTTTAGGATGATTTTGCGCTACAACGAAGTAAACAGCCCGCTAAAACGCAACGTCACGACGCATGACGTCGGCAACAGCGCGATGTATCTACTTAGCGACCTAGCTAGCGGCGTGACCGGCGAGGTGCACTACGTCGACTGCGGCTACAATATCATGGGCATGGGCGACGTAGCTACCGACGCCGAAGGTAAGACGATCCTCGCGTGGGATGCGGCCAAGACCGAGTAAAACGACAGGTAAAAAGGCTAAATTTGACGCGCGCAATTTTTTACGACGATAGTCATAGACGGATAGCAGAGGGCGGCATAGAGGGCATCGCCGCCGTTTTGCGAGGTGATGACGAGGCAGAGAAAGCCTCGCTTCTGTTGTGTCTAGATTATTACCTTGATCCATACTACGGCTGCGCGCTGGCGCATGAGAGCGAAATTTTCGCCCTTTTGCAGGAGCTACTTCTGAGCGAGCGCTCACAAGCCATCAGAGACGATATTTTGCAGCTTCTAGGCGATTACTGCGGCGATTTTAGCGTGCTGCGAAGCAGGATTTGCGAGGCGTCAGGCGAGCTTTCGCCAGATATTAAGCGCTTGATCGAAGGATAAATTTAACGGCTGGCGCGCCTTTGTATACGGTAATTGCGTCACGGCGAGCGGTAGCGAAATTTGCCGCACCTCCGCATACGCCCCTTTTTGTTGCGAAAATGCGGCAGCGCAAAATTTAAAAGTTGGAAGCGGCGACGAGAACCTCGGATGAGCGAGGAGCTCTATTAGGCGCGTACCTAAAAACGGCATGAAGATAGAGGATTGTTTCAGAGCCATTTTTTGAGAAAAGCGGTAAAATCGCTATAAAGGAGCTTGATGAAAAAGGATTATATCTGCGTATTTGATTGCGAGACGATCCCTGACGTAGCGGCGTTGGTGCGGGTGCTGGATGAGGAAGCGATCGCGAGCTGCTTCGAGCCTTTCGATAAAAAAAGCTTCGCAAAGCTTATTGACGCGCAGGTCTCGCAAAAGATCGGCGGCGAGAAGCAAAGCGCGTCTTTAAATTTTGCTGTAAATTCGGCGAAGCAGAATTTTAAAATAGAAAATTCCGAGCAAAATTCCGCGCCTCAAAATTTTATGCAACAAGATGCTGCGCTTCAAAGCTTCGCGAGCGAAAATTCCGCATCGAATTCCACAGAGCAAAATTTCGCATCGCAAAATACGGCGTCTAAAAATTCCGCGTCGTTAAATTTAACCTACGACGATATCGCGCCTCAAAGCTCCGCGGCACAGAGCGTCGCGGTAGAAAATTCCGCGCTCCGAAGCCCTGTGCCTCAGAATTTCGCGGCGGAAAGCTCTACGCCTCAAAGCTCCGCATCCCAAAGCTTAAAGAGCGAAAATCTCGCTTCAAATTCTGCGCAAGATCCCGCGTTAAACGCGCTAAATTTTAAAATTTACGGCGAGCAATTGATCTTTAACGCGGATAAAAGCAAAATTTTAAACCACAAATTGCTCTCGCTTAGGGCGATGGAGATTTTCAAAGAAAAAACCGGCAGCGAATTCCTGCCCGTCTGCTTCCATCGCGTCGTTAGCATTAGCGCCGTGATGGCGGACGGATTCGGCAGGTTTTTGCGCGTCTCGACGCTTGAGGGCGAGAACGAGCGCGATAAGATCGCAAAATTCCTAGCCTTCATCGAGGATTTTAATCCGCGGCTAGTGAGCTTCAACGGGCGCGGGTTCGATCTGCCGATGATTATGGCGCGCGCGATGTGCTATGATCTAAGCGCCGCGGCGTATTTTGAGACGAACGATCGCGATAACAACAAGAGCAAATGGGAGAACTACCGCAGCCGTTACGACGGGCGGTTTCATCTGGATCTGCTCGATCACATCAGCGATTTTGGCGCCGTTCGTGGGCTCAAGCTCGATCATATCTGCGCTAGCGTGGGCTTGCCGGGCAAATACGACGTACACGGCGATCAGGTCCTGCAGCTGTATTACGCAGGCGAGCAGACCAAGATCGACGAGTACTGCAGATCCGACGTGCTCAACACCTACTGGCTATTTTTGAAATACGAGCTTTTGCGCGGCAAGATCACCAAGGATGATTATCTAAATTACATCGCGGTGATGGGCGAATTTTTGCAAAAAGAGTGCGCGCAAATGAGCTATACGCCCGTTTTTTGCGACTTTATAGAAAAGGAGCTAGCGGCATATGCGAAGTGAAATTTTTAAAATTTTAAAAGGCGCGGTTTTTTGCGCGCTGTTTTTGGCCTGCGGCGCGGTCGCGGACGAGGCTAAATTTAAACCGATGCTGCTTAAAGAATACGTCCCGGGCATGAATATCACGGGCTGGGTGATCAGCGAGAAGCTAGACGGCGTGCGCGCGATCTGGGACGGCAAAAATCTGCGCTCCAGACGCGGCAAGATCATAAACGCCCCCGAGGGCTGGAGCGCGGGCTTTCCGCCGTTTTTCGTGGACGGCGAGCTATACACGGCGCGCGGGGAGTTTGAGCAGCTCGTATCGATAGTATCTTCTAGCGTACCCGATGAGCGCTGGAGCAGGGTGAAATTTTACGCCTTCGATCTACCGAAGGAGCAAAAAAATTTAAGCGCGAAGATGGAAATTTTAAGAAATTTTATCGCCTCAAGCGGCACGCAAAATTTACTGATCGTGCAGCAAACTCCGGTAAGCACGCACGCCGACGTGCAGGCGTATTTTGATCGCGTCATCGCCTCTGGCGGCGAGGGCGTCGTGCTGCGCGATCCAAACGCGCTTTATGAGAGCGGGCGCAGCGATAAAATTTTAAAATACAAAAAGACGCACGATAGCGATTGCAAGGTCGTAAAAATCAACCCGGGCTACGGCAAAAACGAGGGCAAGATGGGTTCGCTTAGCTGCGTGGATCTACGTAGCGGAGCGAAATTTAAAGTAGGCACGGGCTTTAGCGACGAGATGCGGGCAAATCCGCCTAAGGTGGGCACGATCATCACCTATCAATACCAAAATTTAACCCGCGAGAAAAAGCCGCGCTTCCCCGTATTTTTGCGCGTGCGACCGGCGATTTAATCTAAGGGGCTATAATCGCATATTTTGATAAATTTGATCCGAAGGAGAAGAGATGAAAATTTTAATCACCGGCGGCGCGGGATACATCGGCAGCCACGTCGCAAAGGCGCTTTTAGAAGCGAACCGCCACGACGTCGTCATACTGGATAATCTTTGCAAAGGCTCGATGCGAGCGATCGAGGCGCTTCGCAAAATAGGCGAGTTTGAGTTCGTGCAGGAAAGCCTAGAAAACACCCCTGCGATCGAGAAGCTTTTTAAGCGCGAGAAGTTTGATGCGATCATTCATTTTGCGGCGTTTATCGAGGTTTTTGAAAGCACGCAAAATCCGCTAAAATACTATCTAAACAACACCGCAAACGCGATGAATTTGATCGCGCTTGCGAACAAATACGGCGTGAAAGACTTTATCTTTAGCTCCACGGCAGCGACCTACGGCGAGCCAGGCGTCCCGCAGGTAAGCGAGGAAACTCCGCAAAATCCGATCAATCCGTACGGCAGAAGCAAGCTGATGGTCGAGTGGGTGTTAAAAGACGCGGCAGCGGCAAATCCGAATTTTAAATATGGAATTTTGCGCTACTTCAACGTTGCAGGAGCCGCAAGCGACGGCACGATCGGGCAGAACTATCCGAACGCGACGCATCTAATTAAGGTAGCGACCCAAACTATCGTCGGCAAGCGCGATAAGATGAGCATTTTCGGCGATGATTACGACACTAAGGACGGCACCTGCATACGCGATTATATCCACGTAGAGGATCTAGCAAGCGCGCATCTGGCGGTGCTTGATTATCTGCAAAGTAACGACAGTGCGGTTTTTAACGTAGGCTACGGTACGGGCTTTAGCGTAAAAGAGGTCGTCAATGAAGCTAAAAAAGTAAGCGGCGTGGATTTTAAAGTAGAAATCGCTCCGCGCAGAGCGGGCGATCCTGCCTGCCTCATTTCAAATGCGGATAAAATTCGCACCAAAACCTCTTGGCAGCCTGAGCACGAGAGCCTGGATGAGATCATCCTAAGCGCGCTTAATTGGGAAAAGAAGCTCTAGGTTCTAGCGTGAAAGTGCGATTTGAAATTTTAAAATTTTACTCCGCCGCGTTTAATCGCGGCGAGCAAAAGGAAGCCTTGTTTGCTTAAAATTCTAAACGCCCCCGAAGCCGCGCAGCGTAAGCTCGGCGTCGTGCTATCGTATGTAAATATCTTTGTTTCTACGATACTTACTTTGGTTTATACGCCGTTTTTCCTGCGGGCGCTGGGGCAGAGCGAGTTTGGGCTATATTCTTTGGCTAGTAGCGTTATCGGTTATTTGGCGATTTTGGATTTGGGTTTCGGCAATGCCGTGACGGTCTATACCGCTAAATATGCCTCAAGCGGCGAAGTGGAGCGCATGCATAAGCTGCACGGTACGATCTTTAGCGTGTATTTGGTAATGAGCGCGGTGATCGTGCTTGCAGGAGCTGCGCTGCTAGCCAATCTGCACGCGATTTTTGGCGCTAAGCTAAGCACTAGCGAGATGGGCGAAATTCGCATTATGCTAATGCTACTAACTGCAAATTTAGCGATTAGCTTTCCTTTTAGCATCTATTCGTCGATCCTTACGGCGCATGAGAATTTCGTATTTATCAAGCTAATTGGGATCTTTCGCACGATCGCTCTGCCGCTAGCTGCGGTGCCTGCGCTACTTTTGGGATATAAGGCTATCGCGATCGTAATCATCGCTACGGCAGTAAATTTAATCTGCGTCGCGGCAGATTTCATCTATTGCAAGAGCAAAGTCTCGCCCGTGATAAGCGTGCGAAATTTCGACGCCTCCACGCTTAAGCAAATTTTTGGCTACTCGTTTTTTATATTTTTAGGCATCGTAGTCGATCAAGTAAACTGGAATGTCGATAATTTTATCTTAGGCGCGGTCGCAGGCGCTACAGCGGTCTCCACGTATGCCGTAGCAAGCACGATAAATGCCACTTTCGTCACGCTTTCGCTCACCATTAGCGGTGTGATGCTTCCTAAAATCGCCAAAATGGTCTCTGCCAACTCCACCGATTCCGAGCTTAGCGCGGAATTTATCAAAATAGGCAGGTTGCAATTTTACGTGATATTTTTTATCGCGTCGCTTTTGGTGATTTTTGGGCGGGAGTTTATCGTGCTATGGGCTGGCGCAAATTATGAAATTTCATATGCAATCGCGCTTATTTTGGTGCTTCCAGTAAGCGTGCCGTTGATTCAAAATTTAGGCCTAGCCGTGCTTCAGGCAAAAAACAAAGTCAAATTTCGCTCAATCGCCGCGTTTTGCGTCACGCTCGTAAATATCGCTATTTCTATTCCGCTAGCTAAGGCTTACGGTGGCGTGGGCGCTGCGTGCGGCACGGCTTTTGCGATTACCTTGCTAAATATCTGCGTGATGAATATCTACTATGCTCGTGTAATCGGACTTGACATCGCTAAATTTTGGCGAAATATTGGCGCGATGGTAGTAAAATTTGCTCCCGCAATCGCAGTAAGCCTAGCGATAAATTACGCATTAGGCTTACATGGAGTGAGCTTTTTGCTAATTTGCGGCGGGCTTTATTCGGCTATGTTTGTGCTAAGCGCGTATTTTTGGGCGATGAACGATTATGAGCGCGCGATTTTTGGCGGCATTGCGGCTAAGATAAGGAGGCGGGCTTGAGCTTCAATGTAATTAGCGAAGTGGTTACGAAAGACCGCTGTATCGGCTGCGGCGTCTGTGCGAGCAGCTGCCCTTTTAGCGTGCTAAAAATGCGGCTTGGAGGCAATGGATTTTACGCGCCCGAGGAGGGCGAAGGGTGTCGCGACAAATGCGATATTTGTCTAAAAGTCTGCCCGTTTTACGAAAAAGATACGCTTGAAAATGAGCTAAATTCTAAATCATACTCAGAGCTGGAAAGCTTTAGCCCTGATTTTGGTAGGTTTTTAGCCACTTACAAATTCTACAAAAAAGATGAAGCGCAGCGCCTAAGCAGTGCAAGCGGCGGCGCGGGAGATTATATTTTTCGCGAGCTTTTTGCGCGCGGGCTCATTGATTACGCGATTTGCGCTGTGCCTGCGGACGAGGGGGATTTTATAGCCCAAAATTCCAAGCGGGATTTTTCCGCCTGCAATAATTTAGCGCAGTCACAGAATTTGCAAAATTCCGCAACCAAAAATTCCGAACAGAATTCCGCAATTCCGAATTTAACGCAGAATTTGGCGGACGATGATTCTATAAATTTTACGAGTGCGCAAAATTCCTTTTGCGAAAATTTTACGCAGAATTCCATGCAGAATTTTACAAATGAAAATTTCGCGCAGAATTCTAAAGCTTCTTGTAAAAATTCCGTATCAACGCAGAATTTTACCTGCGAGAATTCTAAAAACACGCGAAATTATGCGGGCGAAAATTCCGTGCCGCTATTTAAATTTAGCGTGATAAAAAATGCTGGTGAGCTTACTCGTGCGCGCTCGTCCGCTTATTATCCGCTCACGCTTGAAGCGGTGTTAAATGAGATGTCGCGCTGCGAGGGTAGATACGCGATTAGCGCGCTGCCGTGCTTTGCTAAGGCTTTAAGGCTTGCTGCGAACAAAAATCCGCGCCTTAAATCCCGCATAAGTTTTATTATCGGGCTGGTTTGCGGACAGGGCAAGGGTGCTGCTTTTACGTATAAGCTGGCAGATCTTGCGTTTAAAGAGAGTAAGCAGCTCGCAGCAGTTAATTACAGATATAAAATCGCGGGCAAAAGTGCGATGAGTTTTGGCTTTAAATTCCGCGCTACAGACGGCAGTGAGGCGATAGACGATCGCAGCAGTAGCGCCTTTGCATACTGGAGCTCGCGCGCTTTTACGCCGCTTGCGTGCAACGCCTGCACCGACGTTTTTGCCAAATGCGCCGACGTCGTGCTGATGGATGCGTGGCTGCAAAGCGAAATGAGCGAGTGGCGCGGCACATCGCTCGTAATTACGCGCGCAGCTCAGATCGACGCGCTGTTTTCGCAGCCTACGAAGCAGGCACGCGAGGCGATTTTTTGCGAGCGGATATCCGCAGCAGAGGTACAGCGCTCGCAACAAAGCCAGGTAGAGTGCAAAAACGAAATTTTCTACGGCGCGAAAAATCCGCTTAAGCGTTACATCTTGCGCCAGAAGCTTCAGATCCAGCGATATAGCGCTACGCATTTTGATTGCGATGATTTCATCGCTGCTAGGCTTAAAAAAATTGCCGCGGCAAATAAAGTGCTAGCGCTTTTAGCGCTACCAAAGATCGCGGCATATAAAATTTATAGGAAGTTTGCATGAAGATCGGGATTTTTACCCTGCCGCTAGTAAATAATTACGGCGGAATTTTACAAGCTTACGCGCTAAGCCGCGCGCTAGTGGAGCTTGGGCATGAGCCACGTCTCATAAACTTGCGCCTGCAAAGAAGTAAACTATCAATTGCGTATATTAAATTTTTAGTGGCATGCACGATAAAAAAGGAGCTTCGCGGCGCGAAATTTAATCCCTCTTACGAGCGCGATACTAGCGAGTTTGTATCGGAAAATATCCCTTTAACCGCGCCTGTTTGCACGCTTGCGGATTTAAAAGCGCTGTGCGAGAAAGAACGCTTTGAAGCGGTGATTTTAGGAAGCGATCAGGTTTTTCGCCCTAGCTATTTTGCGGATTTTGCAGATTGCTTTAGCCTTGGATTTTTGCCGCCTAACTGCACGCGGATCGCCTATGCTGCAAGCTTCGGTGGAGATAGGCTCTGTGGGCTTAAAAATCCCGCGGATTTAAAAGCTCACGCTGCAAATTTGGCTAAATTTAAAGCTATTTCGGTGCGCGAGTGCGATGGTGTAAGGCTTGCACGCGAATGCTTTGGCGTAGATGCGCACTGGGTGCTAGATCCTACGCTTTTGGCTAACAAAGAGATTTATGATAAATTTTTAAGCCATGCGCCAAAGCGCAAGGGCTTCGCCTATATCCTAGATCCGTCGCCTCGCTCCGAAGCGGCGATAGAGCTACTAAAAAAGCAAAGCGGCCTAGAGATAGATGAGGTAAACGATCGCGGCAACCGCATCGGCATAAAAGCATGGCTAAGCGCTATTGCGGGCGCGGAGTTTGTGCTAACCGATTCATTTCACGGCTGCGTATTTTCTATAATCTTTAATAAGCCGTTTTTTGTGCTCGTTAACGCTAGTCGCGGTGCGTCGCGTTTTAGCTCGCTTTTGGGCTTATTCGGGCTTGAAGATAGAGCTTTGCAAGATCCCAAAGACGCGCGCTTGGACGCTACTATCGATTGGGATGGCGTAAATGAGGCGTTGCGCCGTAAAAGAGAGGATTCGATGAAATTTTTAAAAACAAGTTTAGGCTCATAAAATGAAAATAGCTATGGTAATTTCTGCTTTAGGCAAGGGCGGTGCCGAGCGCGTGCTAAGCGTGCTGGCAAATTTTTTCTGCCGTGAGAATGAAGTCTGCGTGATAAAATTTGACGCAGATGAGCCGTTTTACGCGCTGGATCCTAAGATCGAGCTTCTTAGCTTGGATTTAGGAGTAGGCGATTTAGGAGTTTTTGGCAATATAAAAAAGCGCTACGATAAAATTTTAGCCTTGCACAGGCTTCTAAAAAATCGTAAATTTGACGTAGTAATCTCGTTTTTAGATAATACCAATGTCCTTACGCTTATCGCAAATCTTGGAGTTGGGCAGAAAATCATCGTCTCCGAACACACCAATCATCGTTTTTTAAAAAGTCCGATCTGGCGAGCTCTCAAGCGGATCTTTTATCCGCAAGCTGCAAGTCTTAGTGTGCTTAGTAAATTTGATCTGGATCATTACACATATGTGCAAAATCGCGTGATTATGCCTAATCCGATGTTTGAGATCAGCCATGCTAAAGATGCTCGCCCGCCTAAAGAAAATATCATCCTAGCAGCCGGCCGACTCAATGTCTATAAGGGCTTTGATGTCCTTCTTAAGGCACTTGCGCTTGTAGATTTCAATCTTTTAAAAGAGTGGAAGGTGGTGATCGCAGGCGACGGAGAGGAACGAAAGAGCCTTGAGAGCCTAGCTGCGAAGCTGCGCTTAAATGTGCAGTTCATCGGCTTTGTGCGCGATATCGAAAGCTTATATGAACGCGCTAAAATCGTAGTTGTAACCTCCAAGATGGAGGGCTTTTGCAATATTTTGATGGAGAGTATATTTTTCGGTACCGCCAGAATTTCTACAGATTGCATCGCAGGTCCTAGTGAGCTTATAAGCGACGGCGTGGATGGGTTTTTGTGCCCTGTAGGCGATAGCGCAAGTATCGCTAAAAAGCTTGAAATTCTAATGAGCGACGAAAAGCTACGCGAGCGGCTCGTGCAAAACGCCTCCAAGCGCGAGGAGAGCTTTAAAATTGAAACGATCGGGCGACACTGGCTGGATTTCATAGCCGCTACGATACACAGGGAGGAATAATGAGTGAAAATCCCCTAATCTCGGTCATCATTCCCGTTTATAATGTCAAAGAATTCCTGCGCGCTTGCGTGGAGCGCATCACGGCGCAGACCTATACGAACTTAGAAATTCTGCTCGTAGATGATGGCTCAAATGATGGCAGCGAGGCGATTTGCGACGAATACGCCGCGCGCGATCCCCGTGTGCGTGTGCTGCATAAGCTAAACGGCGGGCAGGCTAGTGCACGAAACGCCGCTTTAGATGTCGCTCGCGGGGAGTTTATCAGTTTCGTAGATAGCGACGATTTGATAAGTCTTGATTTGATTGAGACGCTTTTTCGTCTGACGCAGAAATTTTGCACCAAAATCGCTATGTGCGGCTACACAGCATTTAGCGACGAGAGCGAAATAAATAATTTCAAGGTGGCTTTAAATTCTAAAGAAAATCAAAATTCTAAAGAGATTAGCAATCCAGGAGGAACTGCAGATTTAAATACCTGCGCAGGCGAATACAAAATATCGCCGCAAGAGCTTTTTAGACGCAGCTGCACGCAGGATCCGTATTTTAGCACTGCGGTTTGGCGCGCGCTGTTTGCTCGCGAAATTTTCGCTGCTTTGCGCTTTCCTGCGGGGCAGATCTATGAGGATGTAGCGATATTTTTCGATATTTTTAACGCTTCTATTGCGGCGTGCACGGATGAAATTTTATATTTTTATCGCGTAAGGGCGGGCTCTACCGTAAACTCATTCGCGCGCAGGCATCTAGCGGTAATCGCTGCGGTGCGCCGCTATACTGAGGCGATCGCTGCGAATTATCCAAGCTTGGCGCGCGAGGCTAATTTCACTCGCTGCGAATCCGCGCTGAATACGGCGTTTTTAATTATCAAATCGAGCTTTGATCCTGCAGGCTTGGATGGGGATGCAACTTCTCCTTCCGAGGCTAATACGTGCAGCTTGGCAAACGAAGCGGATTTGCATGGCGCTGGTAGTTTATCTTGCGCATGCAGTAAAAATTCTGCAGTTAAAAATTCCGCCAAGCAAAATTATATGCAAAATTCCGAGCAAAATTCCGAGCAAAATTCCGCGTCGCAAAGAAAGATCGTAGATCTCCGCTCTCCTTTAAGCGCTGCAGAAGCTGCGCAGCAGATCCGCTCACTGCACGCTTTGGTGCGCGAGCGGCTGGATTTTGGATTTTTCGCAGCGCATGCAAGCCGCACGCAGATGCTGATGATGGTCTTGTTTTACGCTAGCCCCGCGCTTTTGCGGCTATTTTATAAAATTTATCGGAAGCTAAAATGAAAATTTTATTCGTCATCGCGGCTCTTAGAAACGGCGGCGCAGAGCGCGTGTTGCAGGTTTTAGCGAACCATTTTGCGCGCGCAAACGACGTTACGATCGCGATTTTGGAAAACGACGAGGGTAGGTATAAATTTAGCGAAAAGATAAAATTTTTGCATCTAGACGTTTATAAAAACGGCGGCAGGTTCGATAAATACAGAATTTTGCGCGAGTGTTTCAAGCGCGAGCGCCCAAGCGTCATCATCAGCTTTATGGACTGGACGAACGTAGCGTGCGTGATCGCAAATTTCGGACTTAAAATTCCACTCATCGCGACCGAACACAACGCGCACGATTATCTATCAAGCGGGCTTTTTAGCCGCGTGCGCAATCTGTGCTACAAAAAAGCAGATGCGCTTACGGTGCTTACGCGCTCGGACTTTGAGTACTATTCGCGATTTGTCAAAAACTGCTTCGTCGTGCACAACCCCTTTTTCGGCGAGATTTGCAATACCAATGGCGCTAAGCGAAACGTGATCTTAAGCGTCGGCAGGCTCGAGCCCGTAAAGGGGTATGAAATTTACTTTGACGCGCTAAGCAGAATCGATAAAAGCCTGCTTACGAAGTGGGAAATTTTAATCGCGGGGGACGGCTCGCTGCGCGAAAGCTTGCGCGAGCTCGTGGCGCGGCTCGGGCTTGAAGTACGATTTTTAGGGCACAAGCAGGACGTGAGCGAGCTGTATAAAGAAGCTAAAATTTTTGTGCTAAGCTCGCTTAATGAAGGGCTTTCGAACGTGCTGATCGAGTCTGCGTTTTACGGCTGCGCACGGCTTAGCAGCGATACGGCGGGCGCAAAAGAGCTCATAAGGGACGGCTTTAGCGGCATTTTGTTTAAATGCGGCGATGCGAATGAACTTGCGAGCAAGCTCGAAATTTTAATGAGCGACGAGAAGCTGCGAGACGCTCTCGTGCAAAATGCAAATGAAAATTTAGACGAGTTTTCGCAAGAGCGCATCATTAAGCTCTGGCAGGGCTTGATCGATCGGTTTGCGCGCAAATAGCAGCCGTTTATCGATGCCCTAGCGGCGCGCGGAGATAAATTTAAACTTCGGTGTGCTAAGATAAGCTCTTGCGCCCGAGCAAAACGGCGCGTTTAAATTTACAAAGCCGCATCGCGCGATGAAATTTAGCCGCTTAGGGCGGCGCAAAATACGCTAAATTTAAACGGAAAGCGCGGCGTATGCTCGCATAAAAAAGCGGAACTAAAGCTTAAATTTAGGGCGCGGCAGCGATATTTAAAAGGTAAAGGGATGAAGAAATTAAGCGTTTTTATTTATTCGATGGGAGGCGGCGGCGCCGAGCGCGTCGTAAGCAACCTCCTAGGCGAGCTTACGGCACGCTACGAAGTGCATCTGGTGCTGATGAACGAGAGGATTTTTTATGAAATTCCAAGCGGCGTGCAGATCCATTTCATCGAAAAATCGGCCCCTTTTGAAAATGGACTGCTAAAGCTTGCAAAGCTACCGTTTTTGGCGCTGCGTTACAAAAAGCTATGCGAGCGCCTAGGTATCGACATCCACTTCGTTTGGATGAACCGCCCGTGTTACGTGGCGGCGCTGGCGCGAGTTTACGGATTGGGCGGAACGATGATTTTTAACGAATGCTCGACGCCGTCGGTGCTGTATAAAGAGCCGAGCTTTAAATCCAAAATTTCAAAGCTTCTGCTTCGCAAGCTCTATCCGAAGGCTGATTTTATCTTTCCAAACTCGCTCGGCAACCTGCGCGATCTGGCGGATAATTTCGGGATTGACGAGCGCAAAATGAGCGTGCTGTATAACGCGATCGATCTAGATGAGATCGGCCGCAAAGCTAGCGGGCCTATCGCGCAGCAGCGGCCGTTTTTCCTAAGCGTCGGCAGGCTCGATGCGGGAAAAAACCACGCACTTTTGATCCGCGCGTATGCAAATTTAAAGAATAACGACAAGGACTTGCTGATCTTAGGCGACGGCGTGCTGCGAGCCGAGCTTGAGGCTCTGATAGAGAAGCTGGGCTTAAGCGGTCGCGTAAAACTTTTGGGCTTTGACGCAAATCCGTATAAATATATGGCTAGATGCTACGCGTTTGTTTTCGTAAGCCTTTTTGAGGGCTTTTCAAACGCGCTTATCGAGGCTCTTGCGTGCGGCAAGCTCGTGATTTCAAGCGATCATCAAAGCGGTGCGCGCGAGCTTATGGGGCAGAGCGAATGGGGCGTGCTGGTGGGCGTGAACGATCTAGAAAGCACTCAAGCGGCGATGCAAAAAGCGCTGGATGATGAAAATTATGTAAAATTTTATGAGAAAAAGGCTAAAATTAGAGCCTCGTTTTTCGATAAAAAACGGATAGCAAGCGAGCTGATCGCAAAAATAGAACAAATCGACGAAGGAAAATAGGCGTGGGTGAAGAAAAAAAGGCTTTTAGCGTCAGAGAGATCGACGAAGGATCGGACGATCAAAAAGGCGCGCAATCAATGGGTGCCGACAAAGCTGCCTTAAGCGAAAATTTTGCTAGTGAGGGAAATTTTGACGCAGAGTATTCCGCAGGCGGTGGAGAGAATTTTAACGGCGAAAATGCCGAGCTTAAGGGTAGCGAGGATACCGCGTCTCAGAGCGATAAAAATTCCGCGCTTGATGCAAAAAATTCTGCGAGCAAAAATTCCGCGCACGCCGGCGTTAAAAATTTAAGCGACGATCAAGCGCGCGCTGTTTCTGCAAAAATGCGAGCACAAAAAAAATCCAAAAAGGCTAAAAAATCAAACGGACGAAATTCCGCCTCGGTAAATTCTGAAAATTCCGCAGGCGTAAATTCTACAAACTCAAATTTGAAAGGCACTGCGAATTCCACGAGCAAAAATTCTACAAATAAAAATTCCGCTGGCGTTGCAAACTCTACAAATAAAAATTCCGCAAAAGCCGCTAATTTGGCTAAATTTAAAAATGCGAATTCCGCAAGTGCTTTAAATTCTACAAACGGCATAAATTCTGATAATTCTAAAAGCTTTACAGCAGAAAATTCCCAAAATTCTAAAAATCAGGCAGCTGGCGCGCTTCCTGCCAGGCGCAGAATTTTTGGCTTCATAAAAAATTATGAGTTTTCCAAGCATATTTTGCTGATGATTGTGTTCGCATTTGCCTTTAGCGTGGCATTTCGCATGTGGTGGGTGCACTGGGCGAGCGGTTTTGTGAACTACTTTTTTTGGGATGGCGAGCTGATGATAAACACAAACGACGGCTACGCCTTTGCAGAGGGCGCGCGCGATCGCCTCGCCGGCTTTCATCAGCCCAACGATCTTAGCTACTTTAGTGCACCGCTTTCGATTGTGACGGCGTTTTTGGCTGAAATTTTACCCTTTAAAATCGAGACGATATTCGTTTATCTGCCAGCTTTGTTTAGCTCGCTCATCGTAGTGCCGATCTTGCTTATCTCAAGTGAGTTTCGCTGCATGCGCGCGGGCTTTATTGGCGCGCTTGTCGCGAGCGTGGCGAATAGCTACTACAACCGCACTATGGCGGGGTATTACGATACCGATATGCTAAATATCGTGCTTGCGATGTGCATTTTGTGGGCACTCATCCGCATTTGCACGCGCGGTTCGCGCAGCACGCTGTTTTGGCTGGGCGCGTTTGTGATATTTTATATGTGGTGGTATCCGTCCAGCTTCTCGCTAAATTCCATGATGCTCGCCATGTTTTTCGCCTATACGCTGATTTTTAAGCGAAAAAGCAGGGTGAATTACGAAGCGATGATTATCTTTTTGATTGCGCTTTGCTCCACGCCGCTGGTGGCAAAGATTTTAATCTCGCTTACGCTATTTTGGCTCTTTGCATTTAAAGGAAAGCTATTAAATTTTAAATCCCTAGCCCTTTTGGGCGGCTTTGCCGTGGCGTTTTTCATCGCAAACGGAGGTCTTAGCCCGATCATCTTTCAGGCGAAATTTTATATATTCCGCTCCTTTGCGGACAACGCTGATACGGCATTTCATTTTTTTAACGTCAATCAAACGATCCAAGAATCGGGCATCGTGCCGACTAAAGTCTTTATGGAGCGCATCAGCTCGCACGTCGCGGTTTTCGTGATCGCGGCAATCGGATACGTAGTGCTTTGCTTTAGGCATAAGGAATTTTTGCTCTCGATCCCGCTTCTGCTTTTGGGCTTTGCGGCGAACAAAGCGGGTCTTAGATTTACGATCTACGCCGTGGGCGTGATGGGGCTGAGCTTCGGATATATTTTGTATTTTTGCGTAAAGCGCTTGGATCTGCCAAAGATCGCAGGGCGCGCGATACTGCTCATTTTGACGGCGCTTGCCATTTACCCCGCATGGCAGCACATCGTCTCGTACAAGGTCGATACGGTCTTTTATCAAAGCGAGGTGCGGGTGCTAGATGAGCTCAAAGATAAGGCACAGCGCGAAGATTACGCGCTTTCGTGGTGGGACTACGGTTACGGCATACGCTATTACAGCGACGTAAAGACCCTCATTGACGGCGGCAAACACCTCGGCAACGATAATTTTCCCGTTAGCTTCGCACTTTTTAGAGATCAGATGAGCTCTGCGAATATGGCGCGCCTGGATGTCGAATACACCGAGCGCGGATATAGCGAAAAAATTCCAAACAAGTTAAAGCAAATTTTAAAAGATTACAACGCGACCGATGTAAATGATTTTATCTTAAGCTTGGGACTGGCTGATTTTAAGCCGCCGAAGCCTACGCGCGACATCTATTATATCCTGCCCGATCGCATGATGAATATCTTTCCCGTCGTCACGCAGTTTTCAAATATCGACATCACCGACGGCAAGCAGCTAAGTGAGCTGTTTTTCATAACGAGCGATAGGTTTGTTCAGGATCAAAGCGGCGTGCATATGGACAACGGCTTTTCGATCTCGCCGAGCCTTTTAAATTTAGAGTATAGCGGCAGAAAATTTGCGATCAATACCTTTTACGAAACGAGCTACGACGCGAACGGCAAGCTTTCAGTAAAAGAGTTTAATATGGACAGCAGCGCGCAATTTTACGTGATTTTCATGCGCGATTACGGGCGATTTTTGCTGCTAGATAAGACGATGCTAAACTCAAGCTACATTCAGCTTTTTGTATTTGAAAGATATAGGCCCGAGCTATTCGAGCCTGTGATCTTAAGCCCTGCCGTGAAAGTTTATAAATTAAAGCGCTAGATAAAATTTTGCCGCAAGCTAAGGAGAAATTTATGAAATTTAATCTCGTAACGCCAAGCAAGGAATGCAACAGATGGCTCGTATAGGCTTTTTAAGCCATGCCGATATGAGCTTGCATTTCTTTCGTCGCCCGATAATGCAGGCTTTAAAAGAGCGCGGGCACGAGGTTTTCGCAATTGCTCCTCGTGGCGCTTATACGCAGGATTTAGCGCGTGATTTTAATGCCATAACCTACGATCTTGATCGAGCGAGCTTAAATCCGTTTACCGTATTTAGCAACACCAAAGCCCTTGCGCGCGAGCTAAAGAGGCTAAATTTGGACCTGCTGCAAACAGCTGCGCACAAATCAAACGTGTTTGGTACGCTGGCGGCTCGAGAGGCGGGTATAAAATATGTGATAAACTTAGTCGAGGGGCTGGGCAGCTTTTATATCGATGAAGATATTAAAACAAGGCTCGTGCGAGCGGTATTGGAGAAGCTTTATAAATTTTCATTTTCGCAGGCGGATGCTTGCGTATTTGTAAACGATGCCGATCCCGATTATATGCTATCTCGCGGGCTTATTGCGAAGCAAAAGGTCATAAGGATTAAAAGTGTAGGTGTAGATGCTGAAAGATTCAATCCCAAAATCGTTAGTGCGGCGGATCTGGGCGAGGATTTGCACGGCAAAAAGATCGTGCTGATGATAGCTCGCGCGATGTGGCATAAGGGCGTGAGAGAATTCTACGAAGCAGCAGAAATTTTAAAAGATCGATCGGATGCGAAATTCGTCTTCGTAGGCGAGGGCTTTGCGGGCAATAAAAGCACCGCTGATCCTGCGTTTTTGCAAAGCGGTGCGGTGCATTATCTAGGTGCCAAAAACGATGTGCCTGAGCTTTTGAAGGCTAGTTACCTGCTGGCACTTCCTAGCTACAAGGAGGGCTTTCCGCGCACGGTTTTAGAAGCGATGAGCATGGCGCGAGCCTGCGTGGTAAGCGATTGCAGCGGTTGTGTCGAGGCGGTGGCGGACGGCGTCAACGGCTTAATTTGCCGCACTCGCGACGCGGAGGATCTTGCGCGAAAGATCGAAATTTTATTGGGAGATCCCACGCTTTGCGAAAGGCTTGGACGAAACGGGCGCGAGATAGTACTTGCAAATTACGACGAAAAGATCGTCACGGAAAAATATTTAGAGGTTTATAGGAAATTTATCGATGTATAGGTGTTTTTTAAAGCGTGCACTCGATTTTACGGCGGCTTTGGTTTTGATTATTTTGGTTTCGCCCGTGATGGCGCTTACGTGGTTCTTGATCCGCAAGCACATTAGCAAAAGCGCGATTTTTACGCAATCTCGCCCTGGGCTTGATGAGCAAATTTTTAAAATTTACAAATTTAAAACGATGAGCGACGAGCGCGGCGCGGACGGCGAGCTTCTGCCAGACGAAGCGCGGCTGAACGATTACGGCAAAAAGATCCGCGCGCTAAGCCTGGATGAGCTGCCGCAGCTTTTTAACGTGCTAAAGGGCGATATGAGCTTCATCGGGCCGCGCCCGCTGCTGATCGAGTACCTGCCGCTTTATTCGCCGCCGCAGCGCCTTAGGCACAGCGTGCGCCCTGGCATCACGGGGCTTGCGCAGGTAAACGGTCGCAACGCGATCAGCTGGGAGAAAAAATTTGAGTTCGACACGTATTATGCGCAGAATTTAAGCTTCGCGCTCGATTTTAAGATCGCGCTTTTGACGATTAAAAAGGTGCTTGCAAAAGAGGGCGTAAATAAAGAGGGCATGGCAACGACGGAGAAATTTAATGGACACAACTAAAATTTACGTTTACGGCGCGAGCGGACACGGGTTGGTGGTCGCGGACGTCGCGCTAGCCGCGCGCGGGGCTAAATTTAGCGAGGTCGTTTTTTTAGACGACGCAGTGGGGCTGAAATTTAGCGAGGATCTGCCGAAGCATCCCGTAATAATCGCAATCGGCGATAATAAAACCCGCGCAAAGATCCAAGAGATGGTAGCGCGCGCAGGTTTTGAGATAGCGACGCTAATTCATCAAAGCGCCATCGTTAGCCCAAGCGCTGTTATCGGCGAGGGCGCGGTCGTAATGCCCGGCGCCGTGATAAATGCGCGAGCTAAAATCGGTCGCGGCGCGATAATCAACTCTGGCGTCGTAATCGAGCATGAGTGCGAGATCGGCGAGTTCGCGCACATTAGCCCAAACGCAGCGCTTGCGGGCGGCGTGAAAGTGGGGGCGTTTTCGCACATTGGAATCGGTGCCAGCGTCATTCAGAGGCTAAGTATCGGGCAGCGCTGCATAATCGGTGCGGGTGCTGCGGTCGTGCGCGACATAGCTAGCGACAGCGTAGCCGTAGGCGTGCCCGCTCGCGTGATTAAAAAAAATGGCTGAATTTAAAATTTATAGCATTAAAAGTGATAAAATCCGAGTATTTAAATTTAATGCCGAAAGCTAAATTTAGCCTTGCTCCGCGCTAGGTTAAATTTTAAATCAAGGAAGGATAGAGATGGCAAGAGTATTTTTAAGCCCGCCGAATATGGGCGGCGATGAGCTTGAGTATATAAAAAAGGTATTTGGGAGCAACTATATCGCGCCTTTGGGCGAATATGTCAATCGCTTTGAGGACGCAGTGAAGTCCTATACTGGCACGCGCGGCGCACTAGCGCTAAACGCAGGCACGGCGGCGCTTCATCTAGCGCTTCGCTGCAGCGGCGTAAAGGACGGCGACGTGGTGCTTGGCTCCACGTTTACCTTCATGGCGTCGCTAAATCCGATATTTTACGAGCGCTGCGTGCCGGTGCTGATAGACAGCGACGAGAGTTGGAATTTAAGCCCGAAGCTGCTTAAAGAAGCGATCAAAAAATCGCCGAAAAAGCCAAAGGTGCTCGTCGTTACGCATCTTTACGGACAGGCTGCGAAGATGGATGAGATATGCGAAATTTGCGCGAACGAAGGCATTGATGTTATCGAGGATGCCGCAGAGGCGCTGGGCGGATTTTATAAGGGTAAAGCACTTGGCGGCATCGGAAAATGCGGCGCACTAAGCTTTAATGGCAATAAAATCATCACTACCTCAGGCGGTGGAATGCTGATCTCAAACGATGAAGAGCTAGTGGCTAAGGCTAGATTTTTAAGCACCCAGGCGCGCGAGCCGCTGCTTCACTACGAGCACAAAGACTACGGCTACAACTACCGCTTAAGCAACGTCTTAGGCGCTATCGGCGTAGGCCAGATGGAGGTCTTGCCGCAGCGCGTAAAGAGAAAGCGTGAAATTTTTAAAATTTACGAGGATCTGTTTAAAGGCACTGACGTGGAGTTTATGCCTGAAGTCGAAGGCGGCGAGGGCAACAGATGGCTTACAACGCTATTATTCAAGAAAAAAGACGCTCATCTAAAGGTAATCGATGCGCTAAATAAAGCCGACATCGAATCTCGTCCGCTTTGGAAACCGATGCATCTGCAAAGCATCTTCGCAGGCGCACTTAGCGTAGTTGACGGCACGAGCGAGGATATGTTTAGTCGCGGCATCTGCCTTCCTAGCGGCACCGATATGAGCGACGAGACGATTGAGCGCGTCGTAAAAATCGTAAAAGAAAACATCTGATGCTGTTAAAGCCCACTAAATTTAGCCGCTTCGCGTTTTTTTTGCTGGGAGATATTTTTATCTCGATCCTCTCCGTTTATATCGCGTTTTTGCTGCGATTTAGCGGAGATATACCGAATGAATTTTATAAAGGCGCGCTGCTTAGCGCCTCGAGTCTTACGGCGATTAAAATTTTCTATTTTTGGTTTTTGCGGATCTATTTAGTTCCGTGGAGATTTTTCGGGTTATATGAAGCGAGAAAGCTTTTCTACGCGCACGTGATGGCGGCGCTTACCTTTTTGATTCTGTTTTTTCTAGCGAGTAAAGTTTTTAACCCCTTCCCGCGCTCAGTCATCATCATCGATGCGGCGATCTCGTTTATTTTAATCGGTGGGATTAGAATTTCAAAGCGGATGTTTCTAAGTGAGAAGAAAAATATCACGAATAACGAGCCCTGCATCGTCGTGGGCGCTACGAGCAAGACCTTTCACGTCCTAAAAGGTATGCGGCAAAAATATATCAACTACTATCCGGTGGGCGTCGTGGACGGGCGGCCTGAGCTTGTGGGAACGTATTGCGAAAATTATGTCGTCAGGGCTAAGAGCGAAATTCCGCAGATGATCAAAGACAGCGGCGCCAAAACCGCGATCATCGCGCTGGCGCTGTATCCGGACGAGCTAAAGCAGCTCTACGACGAGCTTTTTGCATACGGGCTAAAGGATATTAAACTCTTTTCGCTTTTGGAGGATGAGAGCAAAAAGATCCGCGACGTATCGATCGAGGATCTGCTCGCGCGCAAACCTAAAGACCTCGACACCAAGGCGATCGAAAATTTTATCAAAGACAAGATCGTGCTGGTAACGGGCGCGGGCGGCACGATAGGAAGCGAAATTTGCAAGCAGTGCTTGAAATTCGGCGCAAAGAGGCTCATTATGGTCGAGCACAGCGAGTTCAACCTCTACTCGATCAACGAAGCGACCGGCGCGGACGCGCGCAACGAGCTAAAGATGATAAACGTCGTTTATCGCCATGAGCTGGAGGAGGTTTTTGCAGAATTTCATCCCGAGGTAGTCGTGCACGCAGCGGCGTATAAGCACGTGCCGCTATGCGAGTTTAATCCGCATCTAGCGGTCAAAAACAATGTCGTCGGCACGAAAAACGTAATCGATCTATCCAAAAAATATGGCGCGAAAAAGGTCGTTTTGATCTCGACTGATAAGGCGGTGCGACCGACGAACATTATGGGTACGACTAAGCGTATCTGCGAGCTTTACGCGCTAAATTCCAACGACGCGGCAAGCGACACGCAGATCGTCGCGGTGCGTTTCGGAAACGTGCTCGGCTCAAGCGGCAGTGTCATTCCTAAATTTAAACGCCAGATCGAAGCAAACGAGCCGCTTACCGTTACGCACCCCGAGATTACGAGATATTTTATGCTCGTTAGCGAGGCGTGCCAGCTCGTGCTTCAAGCAGCCTCCATCGCGCAGGGCGGTGAGCTTTTCGTGCTGGATATGGGCGAGCCCGTAAAGATCGCCGATCTTGCCAAGCGAATGCTGCAGCTTGCCGGCAAGGAGGAGCTTGGCATTAAATTTGTCGGTCTGCGTCCGGGCGAGAAGCTTTACGAGGAGCTTTTGATCGACGAAAACGACAAGAGCACGAAGTACCAATCCATCTTTGTAACCCACTCCGCAAAATACGACCTAGAGGAGCTAAGCTCGCAGATCGAGGAGCTTTCGGAGTGCGAGGACGCGCAGGTCGCGGATAAGCTAAAGCGCATCGTGCCCGAGTTTTCGCACCGATTAAACGATATGAAGGGCACGGCTTGATCGGCATCGTGGATTACGGCGCGGGCAATATCCGAAGCGTGATGAACGCGCTTAGCTTTTGCGGCGCTAAATTTCGCCTAGCGCGCAGCCCCGAGGAGCTTTTGAGCTGCGATAAGGCCCTGCTTCCGGGCGTGGGCGCATTCGGCGAGGCGATGGAGAGGCTTCGCGCAAGCGGTATGGACGCCGCGATTAAAGAATTCGTCGCAAGCGGCAGATATTTTTTAGGCATCTGCCTTGGGATGCAGCTTTTGTTCGAGCAAAGCGAGGAATTCGGCGCGCGCAGCGGGCTTGGAATTTTGCCCGGTCGCGTCGTGAAATTTGACAAAATGAAATTTAATATTCAGGGAGCGGAATCCGGGTCCGAAAATATAAAATTTAGATCGAGCGGGGCGAAATTTAATTCAGACGGGGCGGAGTCTGGCGAGCGCTGCGGGCAAAATTTTACCCGCGCCGAAAGCCTAAAGATCCCGCACGTCGGCTGGAACAGCGCGCATTTTATCAAGCGCTCGCCGATAAACGCGGGCTTGGGCGAGTTTGAGTATCTGTATTTCGTGCACTCCTACCACGTCCTTTGCGCGCGCGAGATCACGCTTGCGACCACGTTTTACGGCTATGAGTTTGCAAGCGCGATCTGGCGCGAAAACGTATTTGCCTTTCAGCCGCATCCCGAAAAAAGCCACGATGCGGGCATAAAAATCATTAAAAATTTTACGGAGCTGTGATGGAAATTTTCCCTGCGATCGATCTGAAACAAGGATGCGCCGTGCGCCTTAGCAAGGGCGAGATGCAAAGCGCAAAAATTTATTCCAAAGACCCCTGCGAGCTAGCCAAAAAATTTGAAGATCTCGGCGCTAAATGGCTGCATCTGGTTGATCTCGACGGCGCGTTTGCGGGCGAGGCGGTAAATTTCAAAGCGATCGAGCGGATCGTAAAAAGTACGAGTCTGCGCGTGGAGGTGGGCGGCGGCATCCGCGACGAAGCGCGCATAAAGCAGTATTTGAGCTTAGGCGTCGATAGATTTATCCTAGGTTCGGCGGCGCTTAAAAATAGAGATTTCGTAAGGAGGATGGCGAAGCTTTACCGCATCGTTGTGGGTATAGACGCAAAAGACGGGCTCGTAGCGACCGAGGGCTGGGCGGAGCTAAGCTGCGTAAAAGCGACCGATCTGGCGCGAGACTACGCGGACGCGGGCGTTTGCGCAATCATCTGCACCGACATATCGCGCGATGGGATGTTAAGCGGCGTGAACGTAGAATTTAGCCGCTCTATCGCGAAAGCTAGCGGTATCGATACTATCGCAAGCGGCGGCGTGAAAGATATAAACGACATAATCGCGCTTAAAAACGCAGAGATAATAGCAGGCGTCATCGTCGGCAAGGCGTATTACGAGGGCACGCTCGATCTTAAAAAGGCATTTGAAGCTCTATAAAAACGCCCGAGCGTAAGCAAAGTTTGAACTAAATTTTAGTAATATGCAAATTTTAAAATTTAAAGGCGATGTGAGGCGATGAAAGATTTTTTTTATGAGATGATCGTAAAAAGCGCGAATGCGAGCGAGCTTTTCAAGAGCTTTGCGTTTGAGCTCGGCGTTACCTGCGTCGAGGAGGATGGCGATCGCTTCATAATCCGCGACGAAGAGGATCTGCAAAATTTAAAATTTGCGTTTGAAGAGTTTAAAAAGGGGCTTGCGCGATCTCTCAATTTAGACGCCGATCTGCAGATCGAAATTTCAAAAAAGCAAAATAAAGACTGGCTCGATGAGTATAAAAAAGGCGTCGCGCCCGTAGCAGTCGGTAAATTTTACGTCCGTCCGAGCTGGTGCCAAAGATCGCAAGATCCCGCGCTAATCGATCTGCTAATCGATCCTGCGCTGGCATTTGGTTCAGGGCATCACGAAAGCACCAATATGTGCCTAGCGCTACTTAGCGAGCTCGCTCGCGATGGCATGAGCGCGCTTGACGTGGGCTGCGGCAGCGGAATTTTAAGTATCGCGATGAAAAAACTGGGCGCAAAGGTAAGCGCCTGCGATACCGACGAGCAGGCGGTGGCCGCTACGCAGCAAAACGCCGAAAAAAACGGCGTGCGGATCGATCAAATTTGGCTCGGCAGCGTTTCAAGCTTGGGCGAGCAGGCGTCTAGTTTAAGCGAGCAAGGCTCAAGCGAAAGCGCGCAGCCGCAGTTTGATCTCGTCGTCGCAAATATAATCGCCGACGTGATTTTAATCCTAAGCGCGGATCTGAAAAAAGCGCTAAAACCGGGCGGCAAGCTCGTGCTGTCGGGAATTTTAGAAAAATATAAAGATAGGATCGAGCAAGCCTTTTCGGATTTAAATTTCGTGCAGATGAAAAAGCAAAACGAATGGCTTAGCTTCGTTTATGAAAGGAAAATATGAATAACAACCCAAATAATCAACCCCCTCAAAACGGCGGCGGAAACAATTTTTTTAATAAAAATCCGATCGGCGTTTTTATAATTTTTGCGCTTATTTTGATAGTCGTGTTTAAAGCGATATCCCCAAGCGGCGGATTTGATAGCGGTGGAGTGCTAGGCTCCGTTTCGGGCGAGAGTAGAAACGTAACTTACTCCGAGCTAAAATCGCAAATCAAAAACTCTCAAGTAAGCATGGTTTCCATTGGAAGCTCCACGATTAAAGCGCAAGTCGGCAACGTAATCTACACCGCCAAACGCGTGGATGATCCCGAGCTAATTCAAATTTTAGAATCGCGCAAAATTCCATACGGCGCGTATAACGAGAGTAATTTTTTAACCGATCTGCTCTTTAGCTGGGTCTTGCCGCTCGTAATTTTCTTTGGAATTTGGATGTTTTTAGCCAATCGCATGCAGCGCAATATGGGCGGCGGCGTGCTCGGCATCGGAAGCTCTAAAAACCTAGTAAGCGCCGAAAAGCCGAAGGTTAAATTTAGCGATGTCGCGGGCGTCGAAGAGGCGAAAGAGGAGGTTAAGGAGATCGTAGATTTCTTAAAAAACCCCGAGCGATATATCAGCCTTGGGGCTAAAATTCCAAAAGGCGTGCTTTTGGTGGGTCCTCCAGGCACGGGCAAGACGCTGCTAGCCAAGGCGGTCGCGGGCGAAGCGGACGTGCCGTTTTTTTCGGTATCAGGTTCGAGCTTCATTGAGATGTTCGTAGGTGTGGGCGCCAGTAGGGTGCGCGATCTATTTGATAACGCTAAAAAACAGGCTCCGGCGATCGTTTTTATCGACGAGATCGACGCGATCGGCAAAAGTAGAACCGCAGGCGGTATCGGCGGAGGTAACGACGAGCGTGAGCAGACGCTAAATCAGCTGCTTGCCGAGATGGACGGCTTCGGCTCGGAATCAAGCCCGGTGATCGTCCTTGCGGCTACCAACCGTCCTGAGACGCTGGATGCGGCGCTTCTGCGTCCGGGCAGATTTGATAGGCAGGTTCTAGTCGATAGACCTGATTTTGACGGCAGAATGGCGATTTTGAAGGTGCATATGCGCGACGTTAAATTTGCCCGCGACATCGATATCGAAGAGATCGCGCGCCTTACCGTGGGCTTTGCGGGAGCCGATCTTGCAAACATCATCAACGAAGCCGCGCTTTTAGCGGGTCGCGAGGCAAAGGCGGAGGTCGAGCAAAAAGACCTACTTGAAGCGATCGAACGCGTCGGTATCGGATTGGCTAAAAAATCGCGCCGCGTAAGCCCGATCGAAAAGCGAATCGTCGCCTATCACGAAAGCGGCCATGCGCTCATCGCCGAGCTTACTAAAGGCGCGATGCCGGTATCTAAAGTAACTATCGTACCGCGCGGATTGAGCGCCGCGGGATACACGCTAAATTCTCCGTTTGAAAATAGATACCTGCACCAGCGCCATGAAATTTTTGCAGAGATCGATACGTTTTTGGCGGGACGTGCGGCGGAGGATGTGTTTTTGGGCGAGATCACCGACGGAGCAGGTAATGATTTGCAGCGCGCTACCGATATGCTTAAATTTATGGCCACTCAGGTCGGAATGACCGATGCGCTCGGGCTTGCGGTGCTAGAAAAGCAGCAGTATTCCTTCCTAAACGGCGGACAGAGCATCAAGGATTACAGCGAGGTAACGGCGGTTAAGATCGACGAATATGTCCGCAAGACGCTGGACGAGCGCTACGCGGCGGTAAAAGAGACGCTAAGGACCTACGCTCCAGCGATTAAGGAGATGGTAAAGGCGCTGTATGAGAAGGAAACGGTCTCTGGCGAGCAGATCGTGGAGATCATCTCTAAATTTGAAAAAGATAACGGCATGCCTACCCGTCTGGTGCGAAATTTAGGCGCTAATGATGATATCGAAAGCGCAAAGAGCGAGGCTTAAATTTAAAGCCTCGCGCGGGACAAGAACTTAAGGGCTAAATTTTAAGAAGGTCGCGCTAAAATGCTTTATGCGCGATCTGCAGCGCCGAACGAAAAGCGGTGCGAAAATAAAATTTAAAGAGTGAGAGATGGAAGAGGAAAAGGGAAAACTAATCTATATATTGCCGAATTTTTTCACGGCGGCAAGCGTATTTTTGGCGGTCATCAGCATAATTTCTACGATCAAAGGCAACTTCAGCGCCGCGATCTTTTATATCATTTTATCCTTGATCTGCGACGGGCTTGACGGCCGCGTGGCGAGGCTAACGCATGCGACATCGAAATTTGGCGTGGAGTTCGATAGCCTTGCGGATATCGTTGCTTTCGGCGTTGCGCCGGCGCTACTGTTTTACTGCGCGGTCGGGCACGATTACGGTAAGGTAGGCTCGCTCGTAGCCGCGCTTTACGTGGTTTTCGGCGCGATCAGGCTGGCGCGATTCAACGTCACCACGGGCACCTACGAGCCTAGCGTTTTTATCGGGCTGCCGATACCAACGGCAGCGATTACGATGGCGTTTTGGATTGGAATTTATCTAAAATATGAGCTCTCCAAAGGGTTTGGGGTATTTTTGATCATCGCAATGGCGGCGCTATCGTTTTTGATGGTAAGCAACATCCGCTTTCCGAGCTTTAAAAAGATCAGCCTAAAACGCCCCAACGCGATTAAAATTTTAGTGCTTCTAATCGTCGTATTTTTCTCGCTTTTATATCTTTTCAGGCTGGAATTTCCGGCAGTGCTCACTTTGGTTTATATCGTTTACGGTTTGGTTCGCGGAGCTTTAAATTTAAGCGCGGCTAAATTTCATAAAAAAGACAAACCCGAGGAAACGGCGAAATAATCTCAAATATGTTTATCGCCGCGATTGTTTTTAAGTTTGCGCGGCTATAATTTTGCCAAATTTTAACCCTTTGAAAGGATTTGTAATGGACAAAAATAAAATCATAATCTTCGATACTACGCTTCGTGACGGCGAGCAAAGCCCTGGAGCGTCGATGAATACGGACGAAAAGATCCATCTTGCGTTGCAGCTTGAAAAGCTAGGCGTAGATGTTATCGAGGCGGGTTTCGCGGCGGCGAGCCCAGGGGACTTTGACGCTATAGAAAAGATCGCCGGCGCCGTTAGCAAGGCTCGCGTCTGTTCGCTTGCGCGCGCTTTAGAAAAAGATATCAAGGCTGCGGGCGAAGCGATAAAGGGCGCGAAGCTCGGACGCATCCACACCTTCATCGCCACAAGCCCTATCCATATGGAATTTAAACTCAAAATGCAGCCGCAAGAGGTCATAAAGCGCGCCGTAGAGTCTGTGCAATACGCAAAAAGTCTATGCGATGACGTGGAGTTTAGTTGCGAGGATGCGTGCAGAAGCGATATGGGTTTTTTAAAAGAGATCTGCGACGCCGCGATAAGCGCCGGAGCCTCCACTATAAATATCCCCGATACGGTGGGCTATCTCTATCCGGATGAGATTACTGCGCGCATAGGCGAGATCGTTAAGCTTATCGACGGGCGCGCCGTAGTTTCGGTGCACAATCACAACGACTTGGGAATGGCTACCGTAAATTCCTTGGCTGCCATCTTGGCGGGAGCCAGACAGGTCGAGTGCACGATAAACGGTATCGGCGAGCGCGCGGGCAACGCCGCGCTAGAGGAGATCGTGATGGCGATCAAGACGCGCAGGGATAAATTTGCGCCGCTTTATACCGATATAAATTTGAAAGAAATTTACCCATCCAGCCGCCTAGTCGCGAGCATTACCGGCATCGAGCCGCAGCCTAATAAAGCGATCGTGGGCAAAAACGCCTTCGCGCATGAAAGCGGTATCCACCAAGACGGCGTGTTAAAACACAAAGAAACCTACGAGATCATGCACGCCGAGGATATCGGGCTTGATAAAAACTCGCTCGTTCTGGGCAAACACAGCGGCCGCCACGCCTTTAAGGATAAACTGGTATCTTTGGGCTATGAGCTTAGTAACGAGCAGATTGAGATCGCGTTTAATAAATTTAAAGCGCTTGCAGATAGCAAAAAGGACGTTTTCGACGAGGATATTAGAGAGCTCGTAAACGACGAGTTCGTGGGAGCCGAAAAGACCTACGAAGTGCTGGTTTTAAGCTCCAATAGCTGCAACAAAGGACACGCTAGCACCGCGCTTACGCTAAGGTATAAGGATGAAATTTTAAGCGATAGCGCGCTTGGAAACGGCGGCGTGGATGCGATATTCAAGGCGATAGATCGTATCAGCGGCATCAGCGGTAGCCTGAAGGAGTATCAAGTAAAAGCAGTCTCGCAGGGCAAAGACGCGCTGGCGAAAGTAACCGTCAAGGTGGAATTTGCGGGCGAGGGCGCCATCATCGGCAGAGGACTTGACGTAGATACGATGCTAGCGTCTGCAAAGGCCTACGTTGCGGCGCTAAATACATATTTGGACACTAAGCGTTAGATTGCTCGGCGGGATTTGTTAAATTTAACGCAAATTCCGCCAGATTAAACAAATCAAAAGCAAAATTTTAATAATATTTCACACTTAAAACGTTGGAGTAGGGGGTATTGAGCCGAAACTCGTTTTAAAATTTATTTATGGAGACTTTTATGAAAAAAGTTCTTGTATTGTTATTTGCGCTTTGCGGTGCGGCTTTCGCTAGCGAGCAGCTAAGTGCTTACACTCAGATCGTTTCTTTTTCTGCAATTACCGTTGCAGTCGTTTTAGGTCTAGCCGCTTTGGGTGGCGCGTTAGGTATGGGAAATGCCGCTAGCGCGACGCTTAACGGTATCGCTAGAAACCCAAGCGTAGCTAGCAAGCTATCGAATACGATGTACATCTCGCTTGCGATGATCGAAGCGCAGGTTATCTATGCATTGGTTATTTCATTTATCTTGCTTTTCGTAAATCCTTTTTTAACAGCGGGTTTAAAGGCTGCTGCAAATTAATCACAAGCCCGAGAAATCGGGCTTTAAACTTATATAATTCAAGGCTTGAGATTAAGCTTTAAAATTTATGCGACCGTGGTGGAATTGGTAGACACGCTATCTTGAGGGGGTAGTGCCGCAGGGTGTACGAGTTCAAATCTCGTCGGTCGCACCATCTATTAAAATTTTCCCTATTTTTTAGTCTTTTTGAATTTTTAGATAATTTTTTAAGTCCTATTTTTGGGAATTTTAAAATTGCTCTTAAAAAATTCTTAATACTTAAAACTACCGATTGATACATATATTTTAAGAAAAACTACTATATATTAAAAAATTGTATAGTAGCTTTTTCTGCGCTCCTGCCTTGTTAATCCTTTGAGAAAATTCTATAATCTGCCTAAAATTACTATATAAAGGAAGAAAGATGACGGGGGTTTTACCAAAATTAAGGATAATCCAATTTTTAAATCAGACCCTGACAAAGTAGTCAGGAATTTTATCTTGCCGCAATATAAGCGCACTATAGTCGAAGTCTTAGATGATTTTATAGCCGTTAAATTTTATAGCTCACCGGCCAGAGACGGAACGGTTAAAACACACAGGCACTATCACTATACGCAAGGCGGCAAGTTAATCAAAGCTCTAGGCAATGCCGACGAAATAACATTCGAAGGGGCTAGAATATTGTTAAAGAAATTAATATCAAATAGCCATACTAATGGTGCGGCGTCTCTAAAGAATACGCTAGCGAGCGTTTTTAAAATTTACTGCGAATATAACGCTTTTGCCGAGAAGACGTTAAGGAAATTACGATTTAGATTTCAATCGAGGCTAAAGTACGTTAGCGATAAGGATATTGGTAAGATTACCAAAAAAGAGATAATGCAGATATTAGACCCTATTTACAAGAATGGAAATTTGCACTTTTAAAAGATCTGTTTTTATTATCCGTTCTTTATTCAGGTTCGCGCGAGATAGAGGTATAGGCGATAATCTTTTATTTTTGCGATATGCAATTAAAAAACCTATATAAGATACCTAAATCGGGAGGTTATTCTTATATTTCCGCGAATGTGGATTTGAAGTTATTGATAAAATATATCATGAGCTATCCTCATCAAATCGGCGTTAAGAACGCTTTAATATTCGGACTGCTTACGGGGCTAAGAAGCTCAAACGTAAGAAATTTAACCCACGAGCATCTGAAAGTAGACGATGATGGAGAATATTATTTGCTCTTTTTAGAGAATGAAAACAAGGTAAAAAATAACGGCGACGAATATTTAGGTATTCTAAAGGAGGTAGGTAAGTGGCTAGAGAGCATAAAAACAAAGCCTTCTTTATTTTTTGCGAATACGGAAGGAAACGTTTTGAGTGAGGCGACGCTTGTTAAGGCTCTTAGCCCAAGTAATACCTAATGCTATAGCGCCAACAGCCACTGCACTTCAGCTGACAGGATTTGAATCAAAAAAACCCAAACATATAAAACAGTTGTTGCAGAACCAACCGCAAGGTCTTGCACCACATCACCGGCTCCCCTTGCGATAGCTTCGTCCCACTCTTTTTTCCCAGTAGCCGCATCAACGATAGGAATAACCATATTAAGCCCACCTGATTTGATTTTCACACAATTATCAAAAACCTTGACATTATCAGGGTCGGCTAAAACATTTACAGGAATTCCTTTTATGAAATCGATTGTATCCGAAGTGGGCTTGACATACCAAGCAACCCCTTGATTTGAATTGTTAGAAGTATTGTTATCTTCTGGCATAATTTTCTCCTATTTATAGAATTTGTAGTTTTTATCTAAATTTTCAATTTGTAAATTAAAATTTTGTAGTAAATATTCATTTACTTGTTTATAATCTTGCTTTGTCATCAAATAGACATTTACAGCATTTTTTTGATTGTCATAAAAAACTATAGTGCAAAATAGTATAAATTTATAATCTTTGTTAATTAATAAAGCAACTAATTTTGCTAAACAAGCAAGTAAATTTGATAAAATCAAAAAAAATCCCGCAATAACAAAACCAAATGGTGCAAAAATTTTTTGAACCGAGTTATCTGGTATATTACCAATCATAGGATAAATACTTTTTTTAACCCAAACAATATTTTGTTTTGCTACCGTCGTATCTCTTTTATCCCAATAAACTTTGTCGTTATATAAATACACTTTCTCAGGCTTTCTAAGTTTTCTAATGAAATCAATAAAAGCCCAAATATTGACTATTGGAAATGCTACAACCACAGAGCTAAATCTTGGATTTCTCATTTCATTTTTTAAAATTTCAAAAAACTCGCCACTATTCCAATCGACAACACTAGTAAAAAATACAATATAAATCATTATAGTGTTACATACAAGTAAAAATGTAAAACCATACATTATCATTATAAAGTTATTTTTAATGATGAGCGGAGCTTTATCATAATCTCTCATTTTAATCCCTTTTAAAAAATTTCTCTCATTGCAAGAATTTATTTAAATTTCCACAATGCCCACAACCTTGTCATTGCGAGACCACGAAATGGTCGAAACAATCCAGCAATGAGGCGTTTTGAATTTGCAAATTTG
>CAUPZQ010000019.1:0-45726 GCA_963515915.1 uncultured Campylobacter sp. | reverse complement strand
GCTATATTACGTCTGCGGTAGGTAGAATTCCATCCCGTTGGGAATTGAAACAATGCCCGTAATGTCTATAAACGATCTGATCCAATCGTAGAATTCCATCCCGTTGGGAATTGAAACTAAGCTATGTCCGATTTGTCAGTGGAAACGCTCAGTAGAATTCCATCCCGTTGGGAATTGAAACTCCAGTATGCATCGTCCTCGTCAGTAGTAAGCGTATAGTAGAATTCCATCCCGTTGGGAATTGAAACCTCTTCCTTAAATTTGCGTAGGGGGAGCGAACCCGGTAGAATTCCATCCCGTTGGGAATTGAAACTAGTTGATATTCTCATCGAGCACCAGATCAAACACAGTAGAATTCCATCCCGTTGGGAATTGAAACTTATTCATATGGAAAATAGTATTACCAAACAGCTTAGTAGAATTCCATCCCGTTGGGAATTAAAACTGGCAATCACATCTACGGGCTTTCAAGCCCCAGCAACGTAGAATTCCATCTCGTTGGGAATTGAAACGCTCAACGCGGGCTAGGTGTGGGTCACCTTGGTTTTGAGTAGAATTCCATCCCGTTGGGAATTGAAACCAACATTCTTCAGACACATAAAATCTACCTGAAAAGTAGAATTCCATCCCGTTGGGAATTGAAACACGAAAGCCTAAGAGAGCTTGAATTTGTGGAAAAGTAGAATTCCATCCCGTTGGGAATTGAAACTATTATCATCAGGCTTTTTTGGATCGTCTAAATAGTAGAATTCCATCCCGTTGGGAATTGAAACCGTCAAGACATGGGACGATGAAACAAACGATTATGTAGAATTCCATCCCGTTGGGAATTGAAACTTTCCGATTCTTGGCGCAAATTTTTACGGCAGCAGAGTAGAATTCCATCCCGTTGGGAATTGAAACTAAGCGTATGGCAATATGTATCCTTAAAAACGACCATTGTAGAATTCCATCCCGTTGGGAATTGAAACTTTTTTATCGTAGTTGGCATAAATATCTATTGGAAACGTAGAATTCCATCCCGTTGGGAATTGAAACTATATTCGCAAATTTCTCGTATTGTCAAAATTTTTGTAGAATTCCATCCCGTTGGGAATTGAAACGCCGTACCTGTTTTAAAGGCTAGATGATGAAATGTAGAATTCCATCCCATTGGGAATTGAAACTCCACTACGTCGAATAGTGCAAAATCGTAATTTCCGTGTAGAATTCCATCCCATTGGGAATTGAAACGGGCGAAGCGTGCCGATAGTGGCGTTTTTGTCTTGTAGAATTCCATCCCATTGGGAATTGAAACTTTTTTTGCAATCTCAGCTTTATGCTGCGCGTAAAGTAGAATTCTATCCCATTGGGAATTGAAACCATCCCAGATGCCCTTTATACCGAAGGCAGTAGTGTAGAATTCCATCCCATTGGGAATTGAAACTTTTTAATACTGCATACGAGGGTGAGCCGGTTATCGTAGAATTCCATCCCATTGGGAATTGAAACATCCTTTTATATACCCCTCTACCCGTCGCGGGGTTTGGGTAGAATTCCATCCCATTGGGAATTGAAACGTTTTTAAATGGTGTTGAATTACCATATCATACCTGTAGAATTCCATCCCATTGGGAATTGAAACAAAAAGACGACGAAGCTTTGACTGAAAAATTGGAAGAGTAGAATTCCATCCCATTGGGAATTGAAACTAGATAAAGCTAAAGCGCTTGTTCAAACCTCAAAAGGTAGAATTCCATCCCATTGGGAATTGAAACAAAGGACTTCCACGAATGATTGCATATATTCCATATAGTAGAATTCCATCCTATTGGGAATTGAAACAGAAACGAGTGTTTAACTGCGGCTCAAATAGCAAGTAGAATTCCATCCCATTGGGAATTGAAACATTATTAGACGAAATGTGTTTTTTTGCTTCCTTATTGTAGAATTCCATCCCATTGGGAATTGAAACTCTAACGAACACCAGCACCTACACGCAAAACGGCGTAGAATTCCATCCCATTGGGAATTGAAACAGCGGCATTAATAAAGACGTTGCTTATTCAAAGCGTAGAATTCCATCCCATTGGGAATTGAAACGGCGGGAGTTCCACCCGAGCAAGTGGTAAAACTACGTAGAATTCCATCCCATTGGGAATTGAAACTCTTAAAAAACTCGAAGCAATCAAAGAAAAAGCAGAGTAGAATTCCATCCCATTGGGAATTGAAACGATCGCTTCCGATCGAGCAGAAACAAAAGCTTAACGGTAGAATTCCATCCCATTGGGAATTGAAACAAAAATATTTCTAATATAGCCAAGCAAACGGCACAGCGTAGAATTCCATCCCATTGGGAATTGAAACATGCCTCTACCGAGCAATGCCAGGTATGTTTAAATGGTAGAATTCCATCCCATTGGGAATTGAAACTAACCCTCAAGATCGTGAGAGGAGTAAGTAATGGGTAGAATTCCATCCCATTGGGAATTGAAACCATCTCTATCGCCTTACGAAAATGCGATATAGAAACGGTAGAATTCCATCCCATTGGGAATTGAAACTTCGTATTTGTAGCTTTCGCTTGGTAGAGCTTGCGTAGAATTCCATCCCATTGGGAATTGAAACATGGGGGCGGAGCTTATAACCACCCCCAAGCAGTTTGTAGAATTCCATCCCGTTGGGAATTGAAACGATCGCTTTGCTTGACGAAGGTCTGCAAGACGCTGTAGAATTCCATCTCGTTGGGAATTGAAACTTCTGCCACTGCATTTTATAGCGTCCCGCAGGAATGTGGAATAATTCTATCCTTTGGGAATTGAAACGCCTAAATGGGCTTATTGCACGATTTGCGTAGGCGGTAGAATTCATCTTGTTGAAATCAAAACGGATTTACGTGATACATCTTTTGCGGCAGGAATGGGTAGAATTCTCATCTCGCTAGAAAATTTAAAAGATTAGTTGTGGCTGGGATAAGATACAACATGGGCACTTATGCGAAATTCATTCGGTTTCAATTCACCTACTAAATATGTTAAATTTATGGGTTACGAATGAAATTTTGGAGTCACTCACAAATTAAAATTTTAACGAACTGTATATTTGCCGCAATATAAATAGATTTAAATGCAACTTATTTAGTAGCAAATTCCAAAATATTTGTAAAAATGCACGCTAGGGATCTTAAAAGCTAAGTTAAAGTAAGAATTCCGCATTAATTTCAACTAAATTTACGCTACAAATTTAAGATTATGAGCCAAAGTATAGAATTTAAAATTAAATTAGATGATGCCAAAGAGGCAAAAAGATAGGGAAAATTTTATAAAGCAGAATTCGGTAGCATCCTTTGAAGCTGCAAAGCAAAGAATATCGGCGCGGTCGTCCATAAAAAGGAAAAATCATCTAAATTTAATAGATACTACTGCCTTTGCTACATAAAGTATAATAATTAAATGCCTCCGCCAATTATTTTTTAAAATTTCTAAAAAATTTCTTCAAAAGCGCCTTGTAAAAGATCGCGAATTTCGACTCTTTTTTCTCATAAATAACGCGAAAGACGCCCTGCAGATCCAGCTTTTCTTGCAAAGTAATGTTTTGCACTCTACTCTCCTATAAGTTTTTTTATCTTATGCAGTACAAACGCAGCGTCGTCGCTATCGAGCTCGCACAACATCTGGCATATAGCGGTCGCGGCCTGCGGCTTGGTCGTACCCAAGCGCCAGTCCTGATACGTCCGCATCGACACGCCTAACCTCTGCGCCATCGCGGCGTGCGAGATCTTTTTGCCGTTGTTTTTGGCTTCGACGGCATTGTGCAAAATGTTGAATATATCGCTCGTTTCTAACATATGAAAATTATACAAATTTATTCGTTAATTATACATAAAATCGTATAAAATGAATAAAAATCGTGTCATTCATAAGTAAAAATAGCAAAACACTTCGTTTATCCGTGTGAATTATACAGAATACTGCATAAAATAAACATAAAATTTTATAAAATTTTGCATATTATGCCGTAAAGATGAACCGGCCCACGCAAACAGGCATCTTATAGAACGGCACATTAAATTTTAAACCGGGATAGAATGAAATTTTACATATCGAAGCTTTTGGGATTTGATTTTTTTGATCGGTTCTGGCAGCAATTACGAATAAGATGGAATTTTACCCTTTACCCAGCTATACCTGCCGACGCAAAGAGCGTTTCAACTCCTAGTGGAATAGAATTCTACGGAAAGGCGGTGAATGCGGGATATCTGAGTTTCGCATTTCAATTCCAGTTGGGAATTGAAACTATGAACGACAGCCGCAGAGAAAAGCAAGCGACGAGGTAGAATTCTATTCCATTAGGAATTGAAACGTGATATACTTCATCACGTAGCCCGTGGCGTTGTGTAGAATTCCATCCCATTAGATAGAATTTCAAAGAATCTTGAGGTGCACAATCATAGAATTTAATGCGTTTATATAATATTAGGAAATAAATTCCTAATGAGGCAATTCCTAGCAAGCCTCCCTAGCAATTCTTAGCGGGTAATCTTCATTGGTAAGTCAGCCCTTTTTCTTATCCTTTTTACTCTTGCGGGAGGGGCTTTCCAGCTTGCGCCAAGCCTCGCTTTTTTGGCTATCCTCCATTAGCACTATCTCCCTGGCGCCGTTTCGCACGAGGTTTGGATCCACTGCAAGCTCCTTCGCATCGATCTTTTCGGGATAGTCTATGCGCGAGAGTATGCAGCGGAAGGCGTTTAGCCGCGCGATCTTTTTGTCATTGCTATCAAGGATCGTCCACGGCGCAAACTCGGTATTTGAAGCGAGCAGCATCGAGTATTTTGCGAGCGTGTATTGATTCCACAGCTCCTGCGATCTCGCATCCACAGGCGAGAGTTTATACTGCTTCAGCGGGTCGGTGCGGCGCGATTCGAAGCGCCTTTTTTGCTCCTCTTTGGAGACCGAAAAGTAAAATTTAAACAAAATTATCCCTGCACTTACCAAAAGCTCCTCAAATTTAGGCACTTGGCGCAGGAAATCTTTATGCTCGGCGTGCGTGCAAAAGCCCATCACGGGCTCGACCATCGCGCGGTTGTACCAGCTGCGGTCAAAGATCGTGATCTCGCCACCGCTGGGTAGATGCGCGACGTAGCGCTGGAAGTACCACTGCGTCTTTTCGACGTTGCTCGGCTTTTCGAGCGCTACGATGCGGCATCCGCGCGGATTTAGATGCTCGGTTAAACGCTTGATCGTGCCGCCTTTGCCCGCCGCGTCGCGCCCCTCCATCAAAATCAAAATTTTTAAGCCTTTTTC
This sequence comes from uncultured Campylobacter sp., assembly GCA_963515915.1. Taxonomy (GTDB): domain Bacteria; phylum Campylobacterota; class Campylobacteria; order Campylobacterales; family Campylobacteraceae; genus Campylobacter_B. The sequence goes on along the minus strand of CAUPZQ010000019.1, from coordinate 40,444 downwards.
TTTTACGAATTTTTGCAGCTTCAAAAGCTCGATCTGATATCTTTCAAGCAGCGTTTCGTAGTCTTTGAACGAGATTTTTTCGTACTTTGAGCTTTTAAATTCTATCTCTTTCAGTGCTATTTCGCCTGTTTCGGTTTTGATCTCTTTGCTCATATCGCCTCCTAAAAATTTTAAGGAATTTTACAAAAAAGTTCTTTAGATTACACTATAAATTCATACTTATTACGTTAGAATGTAGGAAAAAATTTCAAAGGATAAAATTTGATCAGATCACTTATTTTGGCAGCGTTTTTTCTTTTAGGCTTGGGCGCCGAGCCCCTGAAACCCTCCGATGCGTTCAAGCTTAACGTGACGGCGCAAAGCGATAGCGTAACGCTAAGTTTCGATATCGCGAACGGGGTTTATCTCTATCAAAACGAGATAAAAATTTTCACTGACGGCGCGGAGGTAACGAATTTAATAAATCTGCCCGCCGCGACCGAATACAAGGATTATAAAATTTATGAGGGCAAATTTAGCATCGCCGTGCCTTTGGGCCTCGTGCTTGCAAATGCCGCAGATAGCGATGATTTCGTGCTTAGCGGCGATTTTTTGGGCTGCACGAAATCGGGCTTTTGCTACCAGCCACAGCAGTTCGGCTTTAGTTTCAAGCGCGTGGTGGAGGGCTATCAGATCGGTAAAATTTCAAACTCCGAGCTGAAAAAATACCGAAGCGGCGTAAATTTCGCGCATATTTCTGACACGTACAGCGCACAGAGTGGGAATTTAAATTTTGAAAGCAATACCGCAGCTTCGGGCGCAGAGACAGATTCCGTGGCGGACTCTCACGTAGCGGGAAATTCCGCGGCAAGCTCGGCGGAAAGCGCTGCGGTAAATTCCGACGAAACCTCGGCGCAAAAAAATCCGCGCGGCGCAAATTCCATCTCCGAGCAGGATAAAATTTTAAACGTTCTTGGCGGCAAGAGCTTCATCGCGGCTATCGCGCTGTTTTTCGGCTACGGCGTGCTGCTCTCGCTAAGCCCTTGCGTCTATCCGCTCATCCCGATCCTCTCGTCGATCATCGTGGCGAAAACTTCCTCGAAGCCGAGCGCGAAAAAAAGCCTCGCCGTAAGCCTTGCGTATATTTTTGGGATGGCGAGCTCATATGCGATTTTAGGGGCTTTCGTAGCGGTTTTCGGGCAAAATTTACAGGGCCTGCTGCAAACTCCGCCCGCGCTGATCCTAACCTCGCTCATATTCGCCGCGCTCGCGTTTTCGATGTTCGGATTTTATGAGATCCGCTTGCCTGCGCGCTTTCAAAGCTTCTTAAATAGCAAAAGCGAAAATGCTGGCGGCCTGATCGGAGTTTTTTCGATGGGGCTTATCTCGGCGCTCGTCGTATCGCCGTGCATCTCCGCTCCGCTTGCAGGCGCGCTCGTTTACATCGCGGGCAGCGGCGACGTTCTGCTGGGCGCGGCGGCTCTTTTTGCGCTCGGGCTCGGAAGCGGTGCGCTACTGCTTGTGGTGGGGCTCGGCGGCGCATTGCCTAGGCCCGGAGCTTGGATGGAGGCGGTGCCTAAAATTTTCGGCTTTTTGCTGCTTTTTACGGCGGTGTGGATTTCGCGCACGCTTATCGGCGAAAATTTAAGCCTGCTGATTTACGCGGTTTTAGGCGCGATCTTTGCAGGATTTTTGGGGCTGTTTGACGGCGGCGCGAGCGGGATAAAGCGCGCTTTAGCTCTCGTAATCGCGCTATATTCGGCGCTGCTGCTCGCAGGCTTTGCCAGCGGCGCGAAAGATTTTTCCAGGCCGCTTGGTAATCTAATCCCGCAAAGCACGAGATATTCCAGCGGCGACCCCGGCGGCGAGAGTTTGCAAGCTGGCGAAATTTCTCGCGCTCAAAATTTTGGCGGCGCGCATTTTTCGTTTGTGCGCGATCTGGCGCAGCTGCAGGGCGAAATAGAAAATTCCAAAAAGCCCGTGATAGTGGATTTTTGGGCTAGCTGGTGTAAAAATTGCGAGCAGAGCGAACGAGCGTTCGCAGATCCCGCTCTTGCTGGCGCTCTTGATAAATTTAGCCTCTTAAAGATCGATCTTAGCGAAGATAGCGAGCAAAACAGAGCGATAAAAGCGCATTTTAACGTATTCGGCCCGCCTACGATTCTGTTTTTTAAAGAGGGCGCCGAGATTGCGAACCTGCGCCAGATCGGCAGCGTAAATTCCGAAAAGCTGGCCGAAATTTTAACCGAAATTTAGTGAAATTTAGATAGATTTCAAACAAAATTTAGTTTTAAGGATTGCGCGATGATAAGCAAAAATAGGGCTACGAAAGAGACCAAAATCGAGCTTGAGCTTGAGCTTTACGGGCGCGGCGCGGCGCAGATACAAACGGGCATCGGTTTTTTCGATCATATGCTTAGCGCGTTTGCCAAGCACGCGTGGATCGATCTGGGCTTGCGCTGCGAGGGCGATTTGCAGGTCGATTTTCATCACAGCGTCGAGGACTGCGGCATCGTGCTCGGAAACGCGATCAAAGAGACGATCTATCCCGCGCAAAATATCGAGCGCTTCGGCGATAGCGTAGTGGCGATGGATGAAGCGGCGGTTTCGGCGGCGCTTGATCTTTGCAACCGCGCGTTTTTGGTATTTGATTGCCCGAGCCTGAAGCACGGTAAGATCGGCGAATTCGACGCCGAGCTCGTGGAGGAATTTTTCCGCGCTCTGGCTTTCAACGCAAATTTAACGCTGCATCTAAGCCAGATCCGAGGCGAAAATCTCCACCACGTTTCAGAGGCCGCGTTTAAGGCGTTTGCCGTCGCATTCCGTCGTGCGATAAGTATCAACGAACGCGCCGGCGTGCCTAGCACTAAGGGCATTTTATAGCGGCAAATGCGCGCCAAATTTAGCAACATTAGCAATTCGCGGTTTTGAAATTTTATCGGCGTTTGAAATTTTACTCTCGCCGCTGCTTGAAATTTGCAAAATTTCGCCATTGCTCTGGCAAAGCGCGCCGCTTTATTAAGACCGCTGGCGGTGCATTTGCGCTCGCCGCGCAAACCGCGAACTATACTATATGAAATTTTGCACTGCCAGAGCGCTAAACCGCCGCTTTGCATATTAAAATTTAAAGGTAAAAGATGAATAATTTCGGATCTCTTATGGAGATTTTAAATGTACTATTTTTGATCTGCTTTGTTTGGCTTATCGTGTGTTTGATTAAATTTATCAGATCAAAGGACGAGCCGGAGCGCCATAAAAGAGATAAAAAATTTCTAATTATTTCGACGATTGCGTTTTTGTGCACCCTTACTCCGCTGGTATATTTTGAGTGGCTGCCGGATCTATTTATCTCGATCTCGGTTTTGATCGCGCTGCCGATAATTTCGTTTATTTTTCTAATCGTGTATTTGGTAAAATTTATTAAATCTGCTAAAAGCGAGCCCGAGCGCCGCAGAAAGATTAGAAATCTTCTGATCCTCTCCGCGCTTTTATTCATAATTTTTTCGGCGGTCTTAGCCGGCTTTTTATGGCTACTTGACCGCGCGCTTGCGCATATGTGAGGCATAAATGAGCGATGAAATTTTTCAAAAAACGATCGCCGTAATATTGACGGCTTGGGCGATCAGCGTTTGCGCACTAACCGCAGCGGCGCTGTATCTGCAGAGCAAATGCTCAATCATCTCCTATATCGCGAACGGAAATTAATATGAAGCGTGCAATTATCGCCATTTTGCTGGTGTTTATCTTGACGGCTTTCGATTTTGCGTTTTACCGCCTCGTCGTGAAGCGATACATAAATCAAAGCAGCGCCGAGATGCAGGCTAAATCGATCGAGCTGCATAAATTTCTACCGTTTGAGCAGGGCTCGCAGATCGTGCGCGCCAGCTCCGGCTTAAAACTTAGCGGCGATCTGCCGATAATCGACGGCGCAGCCGCGCTATATCCCGTATTTTCGGCGTTCGTCGCGGCGAGCTATCCGAAGGACAGCGTGAAATTTGACGGGCAAAATTTTACCGATGCTAGCAGGCTCAAATTTAGTAATACTCGCGGCGCATACAAAGCCGTGAGCGATGGCGAGGCGGATCTGATCTTTGTCGCCGCCCCTTCGAAGCAGCAGCTTGATTACGCGCGAGAAAAGGGCGCAAACTTACGCTTCGTGCCGATCGGGCTGGAGGCGTTCGTCTTTATCGTAAATGCAAATAATAAAGTCTCAAACTTAAGCGTGGATCAGGTGCGAGGAATTTATTCGGGGCAATATAGCGACTGGTCGCAGCTGGGCGGCGAGCGCATGCGAATAGATGCCGTGCAGCGAAACGCGGGCAGCGGCAGCCAGAGCGCGTTTTTAAAATTTATGGGCGAGACGCAGCCTAAGCGCAAGATCACGGGCTTTTTCGGCAGCGCGATCGGCTTTTCGTTTCGATACTACGTCGAGGGTATCGTGCAAAACGGCGGCGTTAAGATGCTTAGCCTAAACGGCGCGTATCCGAACAAAGAAAATATCTCTAGCCGTAAATACCCGCTCGTAGCCGAAATTTACGCAGTTTACGATGAAAACAACAAAAACGAAAATATCCGCATCTTGATAGATTGGATCCTTTCGCCGCAGGGGCAAAGTATCATCGAAAATAGCGGCTACGTGCCGATTAAGGGCTAAGATCGCGGCTTAAATTTATACGGCGTTTGCCAAAAATTCAGCCAAATTTCGTTAAAATCACAAAATTTCAAAAAACGGAAAACGAAGTGATAAAGATCATATTTTTAGACGTGGACGGTTGCCTTAGCGACGGCGGGCTGTATCATTCAAACGGCGGCGAAGAGATGAAGAAATTTAACGTAAAAGACGGGTTCGGCATCCAGGAGTGGCAACGGCTGGGGCTAAAGGTCGCGATCATCACCGGCAAAAGCTCGCAAATCGTCGCAAACCGCGCGCGAGAGCTAAAGATCGATACGCTCTTTCAAGGCGAAAAAGACAAGCTCTCAAGAGCGGAGCAAATTTTAAAAAATTTTAACCTAAGCTTCGATGAGGCCGCCGCGATCGGCGATGATATAAACGACGCGAAGCTTTTAAATGCGGTCGCGATCAGCTTCAAGCCCGCCGATGCGCTAAGCTCGCTAAAAGCGGACGTCGCACTGAGCAAAAACGGCGGCTGCGGCGCGGTGCGCGAGATGATCGAAATGCTCATCGATAAAAACGGCATGCGCGAAGAGTGGTATAGCAAATGGCTGTAGTTTTGCAAGCGCGCGTGAGAATGCCTGCGAGAGGCGAAATTCCGCGCAGATCAAAAGGGGCCGAGCGATGGTGATAAAAATTTTCTACGTCGCGATTGCGATCTTTTGCGTCGCGATGGTGTTTTTAAGCGTGCAGACGCCGTATTTTAGTGATATGTTTAGGCAGGATCTGAGCATTGCGAATATGGAGATGAAAAAGATCGTCGATTATCAGATCGGCGAGCGCGTGGATGCTAAATTTACCGCAGATAGCGGCACTCGCTATAAGGATCGCGACGAGTTTGTAAATTTTAAAGCCGAGGAGATTAGCGCGGATTTAAATCACACTTTGGTTTCAAAGACCGCGACGCGCGCAGGCGAGCTGATAAAATTTAACGGCGACGCGCACTACGTAAATAGTAGAGGCTTTGATTACACTGCGCAGGAGATCATCTACGATACGAGCAGCAAGATCGTCCGCTCCGACGTGCCGTACGTGTTGCGCCAAGGCGGCGACCGCATCACGGGCGCAAGCATCAGCTACGATACTAAAACCAAACAAACAAACTCAAAAGGAATCCACGCATGGTATTTAATAAAAGATCAAAACTCCACAAACTAATACTTTCAGCCGCGCTAATTGCGGGCTTTGGCGCGACTACTCTTAGCGCCGCGCAGGAGCAGGTCGAGGTCACGGCGGATAATTTTTTCGCCGACGAGATCAAGCAGATCAGCGTGCTGACGGGCAACGTCCGCATCAAAAAGGGCGCTTACGATACGCTAAATTCCGACAAAGTGACGATCTACTTCGACGCCAAGCGCCAGCCTACCAAATACGTCGCGACGGGAAACGCAAATTTTAAAATTTTACTCAATCAAAAGCATTACGACGGCAAGGGCGGCGTGCTGACCTACGATCCGACCATCGAGGCCTACACGCTCGAAAACAATGCCTATCTGCACGAGGCCGAGACCAAAAAGGAGGTTTACGGCGATAAGATCATCGTAAATCGCCAAAAGGGCACCTACGAAGTAAAGAGCGGCGGTGGCGAGAAAAAGCCCGTGCGTCTGATCTTTCAGGTCGAAGATCAAAACAAATGATCTATCCTAGCAGCGCGCAGTTTATCACCTCCGCCGCAAATATCGCGGGTGCGCCCGAGTTTGCGATGAGCGAAGTAGCGTTTTTGGGGCGTTCCAACGTCGGTAAAAGCAGCCTGATAAACGCTCTAGTCGGGCGCAAAAATCTAGCCAAATCAAGCTCGACGCCGGGCAAAACGCAGCTGATAAATTTCTTTGAAGTTAAATTTAAACAAAAGCTTGCCGCAGGCTCGGACGGCTCGCAAAATGAAACGTCACCCGATCTAGCGAGCAAAGAGGCCTTAAGCTCGGCTGCAAATTGCGCGCAAGATCACGCGGAGGCTGCGGCGTCTGAGCGAAATTTAAAGCAGGATTTCGTTTTAAATTTAAAAAGCGCCTCGGCGGATTTTAGATCGGATCGCGAGAGAGATCTTGCGGCGGGTTTTACGTCAAATCTAGCGCAAAGTTCCGAGTCAAATTTGGCCGACAAATCCGCGCTAAATTTAGCAGGCAACCCCGCCTTTTCTGATCTTGCGAGCTTGGGAGAAAATATCTCTTTGATCTTCGTGGATCTGCCCGGGTTCGGGTATGCTAAGGTCTCTAAAAAACTGCATTATATCTGGCAAAAAAATCTCGACGAGTTCATCAAAGAGCGCCTAAATATCAAGCTTTTCGTCCATCTCATCGACGCGAGGCAGTTTGATCTTACGATAGATAAAAATTTGCAAAACTATCTCGCTAGTTTTCTGCGCGGCGATCAAAAGGTCGTGAGGCTCTACACCAAAGCCGACAAGCTTAACCAAAGCGAGCGCGCAAAGCTTTTGAGGCACGATCCGCAGGCCGTTTTGGTCTCGACGCTAAAGGGCGGCGGGCTTGCGAAAGCGCGCGAAATCATCGTGCGAGGGGCGTTTGGATTATGAAATTTCTAAATTTAAATACGTTAAATTTAGCGGCGCAGAATTTCAAAATAATTAAATTCAGCGGATATAAAATGCGCCGCCAAGATCGCGCAAAGATTAGGGAAAATTTTAGATGATACGGCTAAAAAAGGCGCGTCTTTGCGACATTTCGCGTATGCAAGAACTCGTAAAAGAGGAGGTTCAAAACGGCGTAATCTTGCCGCTTGAAAGCGATGAGATAGCTGCCAATATCCGCTCATACGTGCTGGCGTTCGGCTGCGATTCTAAGGTGGATAGGAGTTTTGATTGCAAGGAAAATTTGAGTTTCGATTCTAAAGAAAATTCCGATTTAAATTTAGCGCGCAATGTCGATTTAAATTTAATCCAAAGCTCCGCCGCAAATTTTGCTAAAAATTCCGCCCAAAATTCCGCCGAAAATGTCGCGAGTAATTTTGCGCCGCAACTAGCTACGCCGCAAAGCGAAACGCAAGCCGTATCCCAGGCGAGCCGCGCACAAGCAGACAAAGAGCAAATTTTACGGAGCGAATATTCGCAAGAAGCGGGCGTTTTTCAAACCGAATGTTCGCAGCCCCACGAATCGCAGTCCGCAAAAGATGCCGAAATTTTGGCGGGCTTTGCTTCGCTTAAAATTTTTAACGCCGATCTTGCCGAGGTGCGCTCGCTCATCGTCGCTCCGCAGTTTCGCAGGCGCGGCATTGCCAGAGCTATCGTAAACGAGCTGCTTGGTGAAGCGAAATTTTACGGGCTGAAAAGCGTATTTACGCTCACCTATCAAAAAGAATTTTTTGGGCGGCTCGGTTTTATCGAAATCCCAAAGGACGAGCTGCCCGCGCAAAAAATTTGGGCCGATTGTATTAAATGCAAAAAGTTTCCGGTATGCAACGAAATCGCACTTATCTATACCTTATAGCGGACACGCTTTTTAGCGCGGGGGTTCTTTTCTACCTGCTTCTAAGTGCGGTGTATAGGGGGCTGCCGCCGCTGATCGGATTTTTTTTCACGGCGATGGTGGTGCAAAAATATGAAAACGACGTGAAATTTAAAAAGTTCGGCTTTACCTGGTTTTTCTCTATTTTTTATCTGTTTTGCGCCGAGCAGATCCACGGATTTAACCTATTTAGCGTGGCTATCGCGTATTGTATATTTTATTTCGTGGTCTATGAAAACTCATTTAAATATATTAAATTTAGAAATTTTTTGATCTGCTTTTACGTGATGATCAGCTATGTTTTGGTCTTTGTGGTGAGCAACGCGATCTCTGCGATCAAAAAGAGCGAATATCTGCCCCTAAGCGGCGAGTATTTAAATTACATCGTGATTGAAATTTTGCTTGCTCTGCTCTTTTTTAAGGGGCGGCTGGTATGAGGCTAAAGTTTGTATTCGTATTTGTGATACTATTTTTTAGCATGCTTTTGGTGAGAATTTATTATCTTTCGATCAAATCGAACGAATTCTACGAGCAGGTCGCTAAAAACAACGTCATCTCTACCGAATACATCCCGCCGGTGCGCGGTCAAATTTTAGACGCCAAAGGCCGCCCGCTTGCGATAAATAATCTCGGCTTTTCGCTATCGATCGCGCCGCATCTAAAAGACGCCGCGCTGCAAAGCGAGCTAAATAATATCTCGCGCTACTTCAAAGATCTCAATGTCACCGCGATGAGTAAGAGCTACAAGGACGCGAATTCCGCTTATAATCAAGATTTTATCGAAGTCGTGCCGTTTTTGGACTACAACGCCACGATAGAGCATTTCGCGAGCTTGAGCCTGCACGAAAATATTAAAATTTCGCCCGCTTCGCAGCGTTTTTATCCTTACGGCGCGCTTGCTTCTCATATCATCGGCTACGTAGGCCGTGCCAATAAAAAAGATATCCAAAACAACCCCCTAAGCGCGCTTACCGGATACAACGGCAGAAGCGGCGTCGAGGGGTATTATAACGAGCTTTTGCAGGGCAGCAAGGGCGAGCGCAAGACGAAGGTTACGGCGCTAAATCAGGTCGTGGAAGAGATCTCGATGCAAGAGCCCAGCAGCAGTGAAATTTCGCTTACCATCGATCTTGAGCTGCAAAAATACCTCGAGGAAATTTTTAAAGACAAGGACGGCGTAGCGATCGTGATGGATCTGCGCGACGGCGCTATCATCGCGGCGGGCAGCTTCCCCGAATACGATCTGAACACCTTCGTAGGCGGAATTTCGCAGACGCAGTGGGACGAGCTGATAAAAGACCCGCGTCATCCGTTTACGAATAAGCTCGTAAACGGCCTCTATCCACCGGGCTCCGTAATTAAAATGGCGGTGGGGATGAGCTTTTTAAACAGCGGCAAGATCAACGAGAACTGGAGCGTGTTTTGCAGCGGCGCGATAGAGCTTGGAGGGCGAAAATTCCGCTGCTGGAAGAGCTGGGGTCACGGCCGCGTGAGCCTAGTAGAGGCGATCAAGGGCAGCTGCGACGTGTATTTTTACGAAGGCTCACTGCTGGTGGGGATCGACTATATGTCCGCGTATCTGCAGCGTCTGGGTTTCGGTAGTAAAACAGGCGTCGATCTGCCCAATGAGTTTGTAGGCACGATGCCTAATAAGGCCTGGAAAATGCAGAAATTTAAGCGCGCGTGGTATCAGGGTGAGACGGTCAATGCCTCGATCGGTCAAGGCGACGTGCTCGTCACCCCTATGCAGGTGGCTAAAAACACCGCGCAGATCGCCTCGGGCAAGGCTATCACGCCGCATTTTTTAAAAAGCATCGACGGCAAGCCGGTGGAATTTGCCCCTACGGAGCTTTTCACGCCGAAAGAAAAGGCGCAGCTACCCCTCGTACGACGCGGGATGTATGAGGTCGGCAACAACCCGGATGGAGGCACCGCCTACAAGCTCATCCATACCGCAGTAGTGCCTCTAGCGGTCAAGACGGGAACCGCGCAGGTCGTAGGCATCTCGCAGACCGCCAAAAAGCGAATGAAAGAGGCCGATATGGACTACTTCCACCGCTCGCACGCCTGGATGACGAGCTTTGGGCCGTACGACAAGCCGCAATACGCCCTAACCGTGCTCGTAGAACACGGCGGCGGAGGCGGAAGCGCGGCAGGTCCCGTGATAATGCAAATCTACGAAAAGCTCGCCCAGATGGGCTACATCGACGTCAACGCAACGACTATCAAAGACAGCGCAAAGAAAACGAAGTAGAGCGGAATTTTAAAATTATAAAATTTTAGAATTCCACCTGTCCTTCGCAGACTTGGAATTTTATCTAGCCTCCATAGGTTTGAAATTTTAAAATTTATCCGCTTTCGTGAGCCTGAAATTTTAAAATTTCGTGCAGGCTAGAGGTATAGAATTTATCTTGTCTTTAGGATTTGGAATTTTAAATTTCATACAACCCATGCCTCGTCTGTTTGAAATTTTAAAATTTAGCGCAGCGCGGGACTTTTAAATTTAGAATTTTACCCGTTCTTTGCAAACTTGAAATTTTAAAATTTAGGGCGGCAAAAGACCTTAAAATTGAGTAGATCAAAGCGGTTTTAAATTTTAAATACATTATATATTAGCGCATAGGCAGGTATAAACATATCGCGGTATAATTCGAGAATTAAATTTTAAGGAGTCGAGAATGGCGTTTGTAGCGGAATATATTTCTAAAGTTGATTCGGAAAGATACAGCATTATAGACACTGTTGATAAAATTAGGACAAAATTTAGAAAACCTTTATTGAGCGATCAAGATATTAGATGGTTAAATTGGGTAGTAGATAAACAAAAACAGACCTATCTTATCTTTATCGGTAGCCCTCAACTGCCGGATCCACGGGATGGCTATACGGGCGAGGATATTTGGTTGCTTTATTATAAAGGTAAAAATATCGAGCTTGATATAAGGCGAATTTATGATGAGACAACGAGTAAATATTTCACGGAAAATCCATTTAAGGTCAAATATAAATTCCAAAGCGTAAATTCTGACATTGGAGATATTTCGATAGACGAGCTTTATAAAATTTTAAATGAAGCCTTGTCTGAGTATGGTAGTGGCGGCATTGAAAATAGGGAATATGTTCCAAAAGAACACGAAGTCGTAACTTTTCTGCACGATTAAATATAAAGGATAAAAAATGACGCGAGAACAATAAGCAAGGTGAAAATTATAAAGTCACGTTGATAGATGCAAGAAAAGGATAAATAGTTTTTTATCCGATCAGAATTCAGCTCGGTAAATTTTAAAATTTAGCGCAGCGAAAGGCTAAAATTTGATGAGAAATTACGATAAAATGTCTTTAAAAGCGCCGAAATGAAACGCGATATAAAAGCCAAATTGATCTTAAAAGCTATATGAATTGGGGGGCAGGGTGATAATAGAGTTCATTAAAAAATGTTTTGAGCTAAAAGGGGTGAGGATTTTATTCTGGATCGCCTTGCTCATTTTTACTATAGATTGCTTGGGCGTTATATTTGCCAGCATAGATGCGGTTTTTTTGGCGGAGTATAGCGGTTACGATATCGCGAATCCGCTTTCTATCGTTATGAAAGCTTTTAAACTAACGTGGCACGAAGAAGCGAGCGATAGCGAAAGCGATATTTTCGGCGCTATGATATTGTATCTATTTTGCGCGACGGTAATTTTGCCTCTGATCATCTGCTGCTTTGCATTTTCCAAAATAAAGGCTTTTATTCTGCTGGATAAAATATCCGCCGCATCTGTATTTTTTATAAGTCTATTTTATACTTATTCGCTAGCTGTGATAATCCTAACAAGAGCCGATTTGACCTTGTTGGGTCATCTGTTTGATCGCTCAAATTTTAATTTTAGCATAATGATGATAAGCGCTTTATCATCGCTAATAATCGCGTCCGTGGCGGTTTTTATTCTAAAAAGAAGAGATAAAATTTAATGCGAATAAGTTTATGAGATCATCTTTTTTGACTAAATTCTGCGTAAATTAATACGTAAAATTTTATGAATAGAGCTCGAGATATGTAAATTTGGAAGGGGCAAATTTTGAAATGACTTTAAAATTTGCCCCCGCTTCAGATTTAAAATTTTAAGTTTCGAGGTTTGAAATTTCGATCATCGACTTCGAATTTAAAATTCTAATCCTACCGACCTTTCAAAATTTTATGATCTAAAATCCTTACGCTTTTGAATCCTGCAACTCAAAGCCAATGTTTCTTAAATTTGAAATTCTAAGCTCTGGGATACGGAATTCCACTCGGTAAATTTTTAAAATTTAAAGCCCAGAATTTTATTCGGTAAAAATTTTATCGGGTAGAATTCTGCTCGGTAAATTCTTAAATTCTATAGAATGCTACTATGTGAGAGGGAAATGAGATTTTAAATAGAGTATTTCAATTCCCAATGGGATGGAATTCTACCGGGCAAAACGACGGGAGTAACGATAAAAATAAGCGTGTTTCAATTCCCAACGGGATGGAATTCTACAAAACAAAAAAATCCCAACCGATATGATATGGAGTAGTTTCAATTCCCAACGGGATGGAATTCTACATTAAAGGGGTAAAAAATGGTATCGATTTATGACTGTTTCAATTCCCAACGGGATGGAATTCTACACTCAAAAGCAGTTTAAACTATCCGATTATGGCTTGTTTCAATTCCCAACGGGATGGAATTCTACTAAACCTCGGCAAAATACCCAACATCATCACAGTGTTTCAATTCCCAACGGGATGGAATGCTACCTGTTAATAAGCTCTATGAATATTTCATTAGTGAGCCTGTTTCAATTCCCAACGGGATGGAATTCTACCGATGCATTGATACTCGTTTGTGGAGCGGGTCTTCGGTTTCAATTCCCAACGGGATGGAATTCTACTTTATTACTAAGTTCGCTTCTTGTTATATATTTGGTTTCAATTCCCAACGGGATGGAATTCTATCAGAAAGCGGAAACCGAAAGCGAATGGAACAAGATGTTTCAATTCCCAACGGGATGGAATTCTACTGGAATGGATAAGAATTTTCGTCGTTTGGCAAGAGATGTTTCAATTCCCAAGGAGATAGATTATTCGCCCAATTTATATTAATAAAGTATTTTAGATTCACCTCGCCAAATTTACTCCACCGAAGCGCGGAATTTACCCCGCCGGATAAATTCCGCCGAATTTTACTTCACTCTCTTTATCTCGATCTCGCCTTCGTGCGCGCCGATTTCGATCCGATCGCCCGTTTTGATCTCGTCGCTTAGGATCATATCGGCGATCTTATCCTCCACCAGATCGTAAAGCGCCCTTCGTAGCGGTCTTGCGCCGTATTCGATATCAAAGCCCGCCGAGGCGATGAGCTTTTTGGCGTCTTCGCTTAGGCTTGCGTTAATGCCGCGATTTGCTAGCGTTTTTTGCAGGCTTTTAAACATAATGCCCACGATTTTTATAAGATCGTCCTCGCTTAGGGCGTTGAAGATCACGATATCGTCCAGGCGGTTGATAAATTCGGGCTTGAAATAATTCTTCAGCTCGCTCTTTACCGCCTCCTCTCGCTCGGCAAGCGCGATCTCGCGCGGCTTATCCGCATTTTTGGCGTCAAGCTCCATAATCTTAGCTGAGCCGATATTGCTCGTTAGGATGATGATCGTGTTTTTAAAATCAACCGTAACGCCCTTGTTATCGGTCGCGCGCCCGTCGTCTAAAATTCCAAGCAGGATATTAAAAACGTCCTTGTGCGCCTTTTCGATCTCATCAAAAAGCAGCACGGAGTAGGGCTTTCTGCGCACAGCTTCGGTAAGCTGTCCGCCTTCGTCGTAGCCCACGTATCCGGGAGGCGCACCAAGCAAGCGCGAGACGCTGTGTTTTTCCATATACTCGCTCATATCAAAGCGGATCATCGCTCGCTCGTCGTCAAATAAAAATCTAGCTAAGCTCTTCGCGCTCTCGGTCTTGCCGACGCCGGTAGGGCCCAAAAACAAAAAGCTTCCGATAGGGCGGTTTTCGTTCACGAGACCGGCTTTGTTGCGCTTGACGGCGCGAGCGATGGCGTGCAGCGCCTCGTCCTGTCCCACGACGCTTTCTTTTAGGTGCTCCTCGATGTGGAGGAATTTCTCCTTTTCGGAGGAGAGCATTTTGCTTACCGAGATGCCCGTCCATTTGCTTAAAATTTCAGCCACGCTCTCCTCGTCCACGCGGTTTCGCAAAAGCACGCCGTTTTCTTTCATCGCATCCCACTTCGCCTCAAGCTCCTTGACCTTTGCCTGCGCGGCGGGGATCTTGCCGTATTCGATCTCGGCAGCCTTGCTAAGATCGCCGTTGCGTCTTGCTAAGCTCGCTTCGTTTTTGAGGCTATCGATCGCCTTTTTCTCCTCGCTGATGCCGCCGAATACGGACTTTTCGTTCTCAAATTTAGCCTGAAGCGCATTTTTCTGCTCGGTTAAATTTTCGATCTCTTTATCGATCTGCGCGAGCCGCTCGTCGTTTTTGCCGTCATCCTCCATCTTAAGGGCTTCCTTTTCGACCTGAAGCGTGAGGATGTCGCGCTTGGCCTTGGCAAGCTCGTTGGGCTCGCTTTCGATCTGCATCTTAAGCTCCGCCGCCGCTTCATCAATGAGATCGATCGCCTTATCGGGCAAGAACCTATCGCTGATGTAGCGGTCGCTTAGCCTTGCGGCGGCGACTAGCGCGCTATCGGTGATGGTGACGTTGTGATGCACTTCTAGTCGCTCCTTTATGCCGCGCAGGATCGCCGTAGCCTCGCTCACGCTAGGCTCCGCGACCGTTACGGGCTGGAAACGGCGCTGAAGCGCGGCGTCTTTTTCAAAATACTTTCGGTACTCTTTCAGCGTCGTAGCGCCGATAGCGTGCAGCTCGCCGCGCGCAAGGGCGGGCTTTAGGATGTTTGCGGCATCCATCGAGCCTTCGCTTGCGCCTGCGCCTACGATGGTGTGAATTTCATCGATGAAAAGCACGACGTTCGCGGCTTTTACGACCTCGTTTATGACGGCTTTGAGCCTATCTTCAAATTCGCCGCGATACTTCGCGCCCGCGATCAGTGCACTCATATCAAGCGCGATGACGCGTTTGTTTTGCAGGCTGAGCGGAACCTCTTTTTTGGCGATCAGCTGCGCAAGACCCTCGACGACCGCGGTTTTTCCTACGCCCGGTTCGCCGAGCAGGATAGGATTATTTTTCGTCTTGCGGATTAAAATTTGCATCATTCGCGAGATCACCTCGTCGCGACCGATGACCGGATCGAGCTCGCCCGCGATTGCCTTGGCGGTGAGATCGACGCCGAATTTACTAAGCGCCTCAAGCGTCTCGTCGGCGGTTTGCGAATCGATACTTTTGCCGCCGCGAAGCGCCTCTAGCTCTTTTTTGATCTCGCTAAGATCTGCAAATTTAGACAGAATTTTCTTTAGCGGATCGGCGTTTAAATTTGCGATCAGCCAGGTGTCTACGGCGATAAATTTATCGCCCGAGCTCGTCATCAGCCCCTTTGCGACCTCTAGCGAGTTCATCAGCTCGCGCGAGATTCGCACGTTTTCCTTCGTGACGTTTGAGCTCGTAGGCAAATTTGAAATTTCGCTTTTGATCTCAAGCTCGACCGCGGTCTTTTCGATGCTAAATTTATTAAAAATTTGATTTAGCACCGAGCCGCTGTCGGCTACCAAAGCCCAAAGCATGTGCAATACGCCCACTTCGCTATTTTTGGAATGGATCGCCAAAGAAACGCTGCTTTCGAGCAAAGAGCGCATTTTGTCGGTTAGAATTTCAATAGTTTCGTTCATAAATTTTCTCCTAAAGTTGAAGTTGATCGCATTATATAACTTTAGTGTGTTTATGTCAAGGTTTTTTAGTGAGATTTTAAAATTTTCGGCTTAAATTTATTCGTAAACGCGCAAATTTCGTATGAAATTTACCTTATTTTTAGCCAATTTTCTATAAAATTCACTCCATTTTACTTTCAAGGATAAACTTTGCGACAAAAACACCTCTTCTTCGGCTTGGGATTCATATTTTCTCTATTTTTAGGCGTTAGTTTTTTTACCGGAAATTTACAAGCCAGAGAGGTCAACGCGACCAAAAAGCCAGACAGCGAAAAAACGCGTCTGGAGGCGCTAGCCAAGCTTACTAAAACACTTGCGATCGTCGAAAACAATTATGTCGATGAGATGACTTTTTCCGAGCTTGTGGACAAGACGATCTCGGGGCTTATGAATAACCTTGACGCGCACTCAAGCTACATGGACGAAAAGGCGTTTAACGATACGAAAGTCCAGACCGAAGGCGAGTTCGGCGGGCTTGGAATTCAGGTGGGTATGAAAGACGGCGCTCTGACCGTCATCTCGCCTATCGAAGGCACGCCGGCGGATAAAAAGGGCATTCAGGCTAACGATGTGATCTTGCGTATCGACGGCAACGCGACCTTCGGCATCACGATCGACGATGCGGTCTCAAAAATGCGCGGCAAGCCGAAAACTAAAATCACTCTAACGATCGTGCGCAAGGGTGTTAGCAAGCCTTTTGACGTCGAGATTATCCGCGACATAATCAAAGTGGAATCGGTCTATGCCAAGATGATCGAGGAAGATAAAATTTTATATCTGCGCGTTACAAATTTCGATCAGCACGTAGTTCCGGATGCGAGCAAATTTATAAAAGAGCATAGAGACGCCAAGGGCATTATTTTGGATCTGCGAAACAATCCGGGCGGGCTTTTGGATCAGGCGATCGGACTCGTAAATTTATTCGTCGGTAAAGGTCTTATTGTCTCTCAAAAAGGGCGCGCGAAAAACGAAACCGAAGCGCATAACGCCGATCCTAAAAAGAAGATCACCGATTTGCCTCTGGTAGTGCTAGTAAACGGCGGCAGCGCAAGCGCAAGCGAGATCGTAAGCGGCTCGCTTCAGGATCTAAAGCGCGCCGTGCTGGTTGGTGAAAAAACTTTTGGCAAGGGAAGCGTGCAGGTGATCCTGCCGATAGAGGATAAAGAAGCTCTGCGGCTTACCATAGCGCGTTACTATCTATCAAGTGGTCGCACTATCCAAGCGGTGGGCGTGACGCCTGATCTCATAGTGGCGCCGGGCAAGGTGCCGAGCCGCGACGAGGATGAATTCTCGCTAAAAGAAGCTGATCTTAAAAAGCATTTGCAAGGCGAGTTAGCCAAGGTCGAGACCAAGAAAAAAGATGCTCAGAAAAAGGATGAGAAAAATTTCATCACCGCAGAGCAGATTAATAACGATATCCAGTTAAAAACCGCAATAGACGCGATAAAAATTCTAAACATCAAGTAAGGAGAGTGTGATGCAAGCTACCAAAAAAGAGCTCATCTACGAAGGCAAGGGCAAAAAGATGTGGTCGGTTAACGAAAGTGACGACCTTTTGATCTCGGAATTTAAAGATTCGCTGACGGCGTTTAACGGCGTCAAAAAAGCCGAAGAGAGCGGCAAAGGTGCGCTGAATTGTAAAATTTCGACGCTGATTTTTGATTTGCTTAAAAAGCACGGCATCGCCACCGCGCTTGTTGATACGATCAGTCCGACCGAGCAGCTCGTGAAAAAATGTAAAATTTTCCCTCTGGAGATCATCGCTCGCAATATCGCCACCGGCTCGCTTACAAAGCGCCTAGGCATCAAAGAGGGCACGAAGCTTCCGTTTACGCTGGTGGAGTTTTGCTATAAAGACGACGAGCTGGGCGATCCGATCCTAAACGACGAGCATTGCTTGCTGCTTGGCGCCGTAAAGAGCCAAAGCGAGCTTGACGAGCTCAAAAAGATCGCGCGCAAGATCAATGAAATCTTGATTAAATTTTTCGATGAGCGAAATTTAAAGCTCGTGGATTTCAAAATCGAGCTTGGCAGAGATAAGGACGGCAATATCCTGCTTGCAGATGAGATCAGCCCCGATAGCTGCCGCTTTTGGGACAAACAAACCGACAAAAAGCTCGATAAGGACGTATTCAGACAGGATCTCGGTAGCGTAAAAGTGGCCTACGAAGAGGTCTTGCGTAGAATTTTAGGATAAGCGATGAAGGTGATCGTAAACGTAAGACTTAAAGAGGGCGTGCTCGATCCGCAGGGCAAGGCGGTCAAACACGCCCTCGCTTCGCTTGGCTTTAGCGGAGTAGAGGACGTGCGCGTAGCCAAACAGATCGTGCTTGAGCTAAACGGCGAGGATAGGGATAAAATTTACGCCGACGTCGCTAGGATGTGCGATGAAATTTTGGCAAACACCGTCATCGAAGACTACGAGATCGTGATATGAAGGTAGCGATCGTAAATTTCCCAGGCACCAACTGCGAGCGCGACAGCAAATACGCTTTTGACGCGCTGGGTTGCGAAACGCAGATAATCTGGCATAAAGAAACCGCCATAAATGCCGATCTGATCGTGCTGCCGGGCGGATTTAGCTACGGGGATTATTTGCGAACCGCGGCGATTGCTAAATTTAGCCCCGTAATGCAAGCGGTGCTTGATCACGCGCGAAAGGGCGGCTATATTTTGGGCATCTGCAACGGCTTTCAGATGCTTTTGGAGCTGAAGCTGCTTGCAGGAGCGATGAGTAGAAATATAAATTTAAGCTTCATCTCAAAATTTCACCATCTGCGCGTCGTTTCAAACGACAATAAATTTCTGCACTGTTGCGACAAGGGCGAAATTTTAAATATCCCGATCGCGCATGGCGAGGGAAACTATTATGCGCCTGCGGATACGCTAAAGTCGCTATACGACGAGGATTGCGTGCTGCTAAAATATTGCGACGAAAACGGCGCGGATCTAAATCCGAACGGCTCAGTGGACGCAATTGCCGGGATTTGCGATAAAAACAAAAAGATTTTCGGCCTGATGCCGCATCCTGAGCGCGCGATAGAGCCTATTTTGGGCGGCACGGACGGAGAGAAAATGCTAAAAGGCTTAATTTGCTAAAAAGAATTCTTACTATTTTAGGTGTCTGCACGCTTGCGTTTGCTGCGCCGGAGATTGAGATCGATTCGCTTGATGATCTAAGTAAATATGCGCCGAAAAAAGCTGAGGATAAGCCCGACGAGCCGCAGACGCGCGATAATTCCAAGGTGATGCTGAAGTATAATAAAAAAGAGGTTATGTCGATGGATAATCTAAGCATCGATGATCTTAAGGCTTTGGCGCCTACTAACGAAGTCGATCTTGATGTATCCGACGATAAGGTCTATCAGGACATTAAGCCCAAAGAGCTTACGCTAAAAGCCAGCGGGATACCTAGGAAGGTGTATTGCAATCAAATTTTTAAGATTGACTTCGCCGTGTATTTAGGGCAGAAAATCACCGTCAAGCCAAAGCTAGAGATCAGCCGCACCAATGGTATGAAGTGGCTTAATGCTGACAATCTTACGTGGATTGAGGGTGACGAGATGTTTGAGACGACGCTGTGGTTTGCAGCAAGCGATAAGAGCGATAAGATAAATGAGCTCGTTTTGACCTTGCAGCGCAACGGAGAATTCTTTGAAAAAAGCTCTATCAAACCTGATAATCCGGAATTTATGAAGCTTGACACGAAGCCTAATTTTTCGCATATCGTAGCTGACGAGCTGAAACTTAAAAACTACAAAACTACAAAATTTGACGACGCATCGAATTTACTCACGCTCGATCTTGGTATCCGAAACGGCGCAATCAGCGCTTTTAGTATCGATAATCCTGCCATCATCAAGCAGGGTGTGGACTCCGTGCGCGGCACATACGCAAGTCAGAGTGGATATTATTTCGCCGTCGTAGATAAAAATATCACAAATTTAGACTTCAGCTATTTCAATCTTAATACTAAAAAATTTGAAAATTTTGGGCTTGAGCTCAATCCGCGCGCTGAGGATCTTAGCACGCAGATTGGGCTAAATCCGAAAGAGAGCAAGTTCGAAGCCTACAAGCAGATCGCGATCTACACACTAGCTGCCGTGCTTTTGGTGATGTTTCTGCTTAGTAAAAATATCACGCCGCTCATCTTTGCGGTGCTGATTTTGGCGGTAAATTTCTATGCGCAAAGGCCTTATGGCACGGGCAGTATCGCACAAAATTCCCCGGTTAGAATTTTGCCTATGCAAAGCTCCACCGTGTTTTACGTGACTAAAAATCCTGAGAAGGTCGAAATTTTGGGTACGAATAAGGAATTTTATAAAATCATGCTGGGCGGCAACAAGATCGGCTGGGTTAAAAAAGATGAGCTTAGCAAGGATTAGAGCGCTATTTTACGCGATTTGGTTTATTTTTACCGTCGTTTGCGTCGTGATCGCCATGGCGGTGAAAAACTCCTCTCATCGCCGCTTTCGCCGCATTTGGGGGCGCTTCCAGCGCTATGGCATCGGATATGATATCCAGATCGTAGGTACTCCCGATCCGCGCGCGCAGCTAGTAATCGCCAACCACCAAAGCATAATGGATATCGTCGTGCTCGAAGAGACCCATCCTGGCGATATCTGCTGGATCGCCAAAAAGGAGATCGCCGACATTCCTATCATCGGCAAAATCATCACTCTTCCGAAGATGATCCAAGTCGATCGCTCCAATCCGCGCGATCTGGTGCGGATCGTGCACGAAGTACAGCAGCGCGTGAGCGAAGGGCGCGTCATCACGATGTTTCCCGAGGGCACCAGACATCGCGGCACGCAGCTTTTGCAATTCCAAAGCGGCGCCAAAGCGATCGTTAGCAAGCTCGGCCTGCGCGTCCAGCCAGTGGTACTCATCGGCACGCAGCACATCGCAAACTCTCACGATTTCACCGTCCACAGCGGACACGTCAAAATCATCTACCTAGACCTGCTCGATACGAGCGATAAAGATTGGCTGCAGCACGCTAGAGAGGCGATGCAAGCCGTAATCGACGAAAACGAAACCGCCGAAGCGTAGGCGAAATTTATAAATTTATCGATAAAATTCAAACGCGACTTTTGTTAGTTCGCGCGATTTCTGTGCGCTTTGATTTGCGGCGGCAAAATTTTGTAAAATTTCATCCGCTCGTGTTAGGCAGCGTGGAATTTTAAAATTTCGTTCGTGCGCGCGGACAACGAAATTTTAAAATTTTATCCATGCGTTCAGGTGGTGGAATTTTAAAATTTCATCTAAACTACAGGCGGCGAGTTATCGGCGAGAGACTTGTAAAAAAACAGCGCCTGCATAAAAGTGAAATTTTAAAATTTACGCGGCGCGGAAAGATGAAATTTGGCGTATATTTAGCCATTTGCGCAAATGGCTAAACGATTTGCCGCAAGAGCAAAAGACGGCGGCAACCCGCAAGCGGTCTTAAAA
Source organism: uncultured Campylobacter sp. (assembly GCA_963515915.1). Lineage (GTDB taxonomy): Bacteria > Campylobacterota > Campylobacteria > Campylobacterales > Campylobacteraceae > Campylobacter_B. The sequence goes on along the minus strand of CAUPZQ010000019.1, from coordinate 19,045 downwards.
TTTTAAATTCTTAAGGAGGAGAGAGTGGCGTTTGTTACAGAGCGTATTTCAGAAGAGGATATAAAGAAATACGATTTACTAAAACCGAGCAATGAGATATGTGAAAAGTATCATCAAGGTGAGCTTAGTTGCGCAAGTTTAAATTCAAGAAGCTGGTGCATAGATCGAGAAAGAGGTATTTGGCTTTTTTCAGTGCGCAGTATCACTATCGGAGATCCTAGAGATATGGAATTTAGCGGTGAAGATATATGGCTTTTGCACTATAAAGGTAAAGATATAGAGATCGATTTAAGAGATATAAACAACGAAAATACTGGTAAAAAAGTTACGGATAATCCATTTAGAATAATATATGAGCTAGAATCCATAAGAAGCGATATCGGAAATATACCGAAACACGAGATTGTGGATATTTTAAAAGAAATTTTAAATGAGTTTAAAAGAGGGGCTATAATAGATTCTATCCCCAGAGAAAATATTCAAGTAACTTTTATATCAAAAATTTAAAGCAAAGGGGATAAAGTGGCGTTTGTTACAGAGCGTATTTCAAAAGGGTATATTGAAAAATATAGTTTATTGGAAACGATAAACAAAATACGCAAAAAATACGATGATGACGAAATTAGTCTATGGTTCCTAGAAAGACTAGATTGGTGCATAGACCGAGAAAATAACACTTGGCTAATTCGTATATCGCATGATTATTTAAGAGATATAGGGGATTATGCCTTAACAAAAACGATATGGTTATTGCATTATAAAAGTAACGATATAGAGCTGGACTTGAGGCAGATTTTTAATGATGAAATGATTGGCGATCCGTATAGAATTATTTATGAGCTTCACGATATAAAAACAGATGCCGAGAATACAACCAGCGATGAAATTATAGATATTTTGAGAAAAATTTTAAGCGTATATGACGGTGGTGGAGTTGGACTAGAAAATTTTACTCCAAAAGAGAAATTAAAGGCAAGTTTAATAGTCAATTTATAGCAAAGTAAAAATACGAGCCACAAGGCAAAACAAGCAAATGCCGAATTAAAGAAATAGTATAGGATAAGCCGACTGCGATTAAGAAAACTATTTGCTTTATGCCGATCATCAATATGCAGTCTATTTAAAATTTTACCGTCGCAATAGGATAAATTTTAAAACCTCGTCCGCTTAAATCAGCGTCGGCTTTAGTTTGCGTGCCGAAAAGTCGGGTCTCTCGCCGCGAGCTAGAGCGATGAGCTCATCCGTCGCAATTAGATAAAAGCCCGCGAGTCCTCTGCCGAAAAGCCTTTGGATTTCATCGCTTCTGCCGTCTAAAAAATCAAGCGCGAGCTTGGAATTCAGGAGCAAAAAGTCGCTTCCGCTATCAAACGCGTCAAATAAAATTTCTCCCCCCAGCCGCAGCGCGCACTCCAGCTCGCGCTCGTATATCTGCGCTCCAAGCGGCGCGCCTTCGCAGCCAAAGTGCACGATCTGCGCGCCCAGCCTGCTAGCCAGCTCCTCCACAGCCTCGTCGTACCACACGGCGACGTTAAAGCCGCTAAAATTGTGCTTCGCGCCCGCTGCGTCAAATTCCGCCATGCTCTGCGCGCTTAAAATTTTATTACTGCGCGCTGGCTCAAATTTTAAAATATCGCAAAACGCCCTGTATGCCGCGCGGTCGTCAAACTCCATCCCCACGGCGTCGCACTTCGTAAAATACGCCATTTGCGGCTCGATGATCTCCAAAATCCTCATGCGCTCGCTCGGATGTGTCTGCATCAGGCGGTGCGCGAAGATAAAGGCGCTGTTGCCCAAAAACTCCTGCGAGCATGCGGGGATTTTCGTCGAGTAAAAATAGGGCGCGAGGCTTTTGTAAAACTCGAAATCAGCAGCGTCCGCGATGCTCTCAAAGGCTTTAAATTTATTCAAAAACGCCCTCGGCTCGCAGCGCAGGTCTTTAATCGCCTCTTTTTCGCTAAGAGGTGCGATGATTAGCTCGCTTCCAAAGTGTGCTATGAGCGTATCTAGCGGCTCTTTTACGCTCACCGTCGTGCCGCCGATTTTTACAAATTCCACCCCCTGCGCGCTGAAATAGGGATCGTGCGCGCAGATGTCGTCAAGCAGTGCCGCAAGATCGGCAAAGGGCGCGCTTTCATAAACATAGGGCTTGAAGTAGCTTGCGACGTCGCAGCGAGGATCGAAGCGAAAGAGCCTGATTAGCATTTTTCATCCTTTTTTTATGTCGAATGATACTAGAATTTGCCTTAATAATGAGTTTTTTAGGCTCAATTTTATAAAATTGCGCCTTAGATTAAACGCAAAGGCCGGCTATGAAAAATTTATACACCCTAAATCACGCGCCGATAAATGCGCATTTTAGTAAAAACTCAAGCGATTTCGTCGTGCGTGAAGTGCCGCTTTACGAGCCTAGTGGTGAAGGCGAGCACTGTATTTTGCTGCTGCAAAAAAAGGGCATCAGCACGCACGAGGCGTTGCGGATTTTAAGCGAACACACGGGCGCTAAGATGCGCGAGTTCGGCTACGCGGGGCTTAAAGACAAGCAAGGCCTTACGACGCAGCACGTTAGTATGCCTGCTAAATTTGAGCCCGCGCTGGGCGGATTTTCGCACGAGAGCCTTAAAATTTTAAGCGTGCAAAGGCACAAAAATAAGCTTAAAATCGGCCATCTAAAGGGCAACGACTTTTTCATCCGCTTAAAAAAGGTTCTGCCGCCCGACGCCGTCAAGCTCGCAGCCGCGCTAGATACGCTAGGGCGCGAGGGCTTTGCGAACTACTTCGGCTATCAGCGCTTCGGCAAGTTCGGCGACAACGCGGCGCAGGGCGAGGAGGTGCTGCGCGGACAGAGGCGGCTTAAAAACCCCAAAATGCGCGACTTTCTAATTAGTGCCTATCAGAGCGAGCTTTTCAATCGCTGGCTTAGCAAGCGGGTCGAAATTTCAAAATTTGCGGCGGAATTTAGCCTTGGAGAGTTTGCTAAAATTTACGAACTAAGCAAAGATGAGGCACGCGAGATCGCGGCTCAGCCGCAGTTTTTTAAGCTTTTAAGGGGCGAGATTTTAGGACACTTCCCCCACGGCGCGTTTTTTAGCTGCGACGATCTTGGCGCGGAGTGCGAGCGGTTCGCAAGACGACAGATCACGAGCGCAGGTCTAATCGTCGGGCGAGCGAAGCTGCGAGCTAGCGGGCTTGGCGGCAGATTTGAAGATGAAATTTTCGCGCCTGCTCGCGAGCTTGAGGCGCAGATGAACGGCTCGCGCAGGTTTGCGTGGAGCTTTATGAAGCGCGTACAGCACGCCTACGATGCGCAAAACGCGCATTTTAGCTTCAGTTTTTACCTGCCGAAAGGCTCTTACGCGACGGTCGTTTTGGAAGAAATTTTGCACCGAGATATATTTGAAGGCACCGCGACAGACGAGGATTGAGCCGCATCGCGCGCTGTAGGGTAAGGACTCACGCGCCCCATGTCATGCCACGTCAAACCGCGCCGTAGAGTATGGTTCGCACCACATTTACGCTACGGCGTAGTGCACCGCACTGCACCGCGCTGCAGAATAGGGCTCGCGCCACGCCACGCTCCACGTCAAACCTCACCTCATCACGCCGCAGTGCACCACGCTGCACGGAATTTTAAATCTTGGCTGCGTGGATTTAAATTTATGCGGCGATGAAATTTTATGAAATTTCGTGAGATTTCATCGCAGTAAGCGCGCTGTTTTGTCTAAGTCATAGAATTTCAAATTTAAAATTTTATTCTGCTCGGCCGTAGGTAAAATTTGCTAAATTTCACCTTTTTATAGTTGTCCAAATTTATTTTCGTCAATAACCGGCAAAATATTATTAAGCTTAAAATCGCTTAAGTCTTTTATCTACTATTGCCCGTTTACAATATTTTCAAAAAAATTATTCTCTTCCCAAAAGTAGCATTCTAACATTTTTAAAATTCCATTTTCCAAAAGAACCATTGCTCCTCCAATGTTTTCATCAGAAAGTATTAAATTTACATTGCCGACAAAACCGTTATTTTTGCTTTTTTCTAATATTTTTTTACACTCGAAATGGCAATAATATCCGGCTGTCGAAACCTCTCTTTTTGTAATTTCTGAATTTTCAAACTGCTCATAAAGCGCATAATCGCTTAAATCATCACTTATTAGCTTAATAATTTCAGCTTCGATATTTGCAATATCTGTAAAATTATCGAGGGATAAACATCGTTCCGATTTTTGGTTTTCCATTTTTTATAACTCCGCGAGCATTAATTTCATAGCCTTTAATATTGACTTTATGACCATAGTAAAATTATTTGGCAATTTACCATTTGCCATATCTCTTTCAAGTTCTTTAATTATAGCATTATAAGCCTGTTGTTGATTGTTTTCAAATTTGTTTAAAAATCATCTAATTTATGCCCTTTTTTGTTAAAGATATGATTTAATTTATTAGCTTCTTTATCGTCATCATCCTCCGGCGGTAATGGTGCAGGGGCAGGAGCTTGTACTTTGTTCACGTTCACTCCGTAAAATTTCTCTTTTAAATTCCGCGAGCCGTGAAATTTAAGCCAAAAAAGCTATAATTGCACTCGGGTGTGGCGTGCGGTCGCTCCGCAAGGAGAGGAAAGTCCGAGCTGCGATAAGACAAGGTTGCGTCTAACGGACGCCGGGGGCAACCCTAGGGAAAGTACAACAGAAAGCAAACCGCCGCGCAAGCGGTAAGGGTGAAAGGGCGGGGTAAGAGCCCACCGCGCGCGTGGAGACACGGGCGGCAATGCAAACCCAACCTGCAGCAAGAACGGGTGGTTTCGTCTTATATTCGAACCGTTCGCTCGAACCGATTTGCAAAAATCGGTCTAGATAAATGACCGCTGTAACGGAACTCGGCTTATAACCACACCTATTTTTACGCCGAATTTATTTACTTGGAATAAGGAAAAAATTTTGAAAAGCTTAATTTTATGCGGTACGCTTTGTGCTGTCGTTTTAGGGCTCGGAGGCTGCGCGAGTGCGGGTCCTGATAAGTCAGTAATCTTGCAAGGCGACGCTCACGATCGCGCCTGTGCAGAGGTTTATGAGCGCTACAAAGAGCTCGAAGCGAAGCTCTTGGCAGTCGAGAATCGATACGCAAACCCAAGCGTTGTGAACGATTATATACAGACTTACGACGAGTACGAGCGCACCATCGCCTACTACAATAAAAATTGCGCGACCGATAAATAAACGGCGAAGATTGAGCGTGATTTAGTATAAACATGACTGAGGCGCAGCGGTGCAAAACGCTCAAAAATTTTATGAAAATTGCTAAGAACTATTTAGAATTTTGCGCGAAGCAAAAAAGCATCTAAAATTTATTGCATACGCTTGGCTCTAGCGATACGAAGTCGCGGCACGGCGTATATCGGCGGTGCTTATTTGTGCCCGCATTTAGCTTAGCACGCCAAATTTGCTGTAATCGTATAACGGCGTCACATACTCGCGCATTGGCTAAGGAACGCGCAATTTATTAATCGAATCGGCGCGAAGCCTTGAAGTTGCGAAGTCGCACCAAAAATTCCGTCAAGTGGAGTTGGTTGCTGTGCCCGTTTATGCGTCCACTAAAGCCTTGTAGCCTCAAAATTCCGTCGCGTAGATTTGATCAGCGCCTAGGCGCTTGGATCGATCGTAAAATCAGGTCTCAAAAATCCTGTTACTCGGTTTTGGCCTGCTGCGCGATTTTCGCGGCGTATAAGAGCGGTAAAACGAGATCGTTAGGGTAGCTTTAAGGCGCAGTGCGATTTTTTTCGCTTGCGCATGCGGTTTCGAGGCGCTTGGTAATGTCAGTTTACTCACAGAGTTTTAAGATGTGCGGTTTTTTTTGAGACTATAGCAGCGGGATTTTGGGTTTTTAGCGCGAAGGTTTTTGGCGGGTTTGCGGTGCTATGGCTTTAATCTTTGTCGAGAAATTTTAGAATTTTATGATTTCGCAAGAGAATTTTGTGTGTTTTGGCGCCGCGTCGAACTTAAAATTTTATCTTGCCGTCGCGTAAGATTGCGCGTCTAATCTTTCTGTTTTTTTTAAATACGACGTCTGTTTTGAGATTCGCGTCCGTTTTTGAAATTTTACTCTGAATAAACGCCGAATTCACAAAATGAGCCGCCCGGTGGATAATTTTAAAAAGCCTGCAAGCCTGCAATGCAAAAGCTAAAGCCTTATGAGAGGCAGAGTTTAAGGCCTTTGTCGATAATCTAGCCGCGCAAAATGCCGCCTCATTACAAGCTTGCTAAAGCACTCCAAGCCGCATTGTGCACGACGGTTTGCTCGCCTCACAGTTCGCTAAAACGCTCAAAGCGGGCTTTTAGAGATTTTGCATTTTTGTTTAAAAGCTCTGCTTGCGCGGCGAGCTTATCTGCGTATGTTTGAAGCGCCGTCGCATACTTAGCATGCGCCTCAAAGTCCGATTTTAGCGCGTAAATTTCATCTTTTACCGATTTGATATTTTGCGCGAGCACCTCGTCTTTTACGAAGGTGCGGATCGTGCCTAAAAGCGCCAGCAGCGTCGTGGGCGATGCCGCAAAAATGCCGATTTGCGCGCAGTATTCAAGCACCTGCGGCAGCTTCTCGCAGACGTAGACGAAAACCGCCTCGCTGGGCACAAATAGCACCGCAAACTCCGTGCTAAGAGGCGGCATGATGTATTTTTCCGCGATATCTGCGGCGTGCTTTTTCATGTCGGCGGCTAGCTGTTTATCCGCACTAGCAAGTGTTGCGGCATCGTTTGAGGCGGAGGCGGCGATGATCTTTTCATAGCTTTGAAGTGGAAATTTTGAATCGATGCAAAGAATTTTTTCTTTTGCGATATGTAGCGCGCAGTCTGCGATTCTGCCGTTTGGTAGATGTTTTTGCAGCTCGTAAAATGCAGCGTTTTGCCCATAAATCATCGATAAAATTCTCTCTAATCGGTACTCGCCGAAGTTGCCGCGCAGCTTGACGTTGCCTAAAATCGAGTTTAGCCTTGCGATTTCATCACGCACCTGAAGCGAAGTTTTATTTTGCTCGCTCATTCGCGCTAGATTTTCCGCTATGTCCTTAAAGCCACGATCTAGCGAGCTTAAATTTTCGCTAAGCGCGCTATTTTGGCGCTGCAAGCCCTCGCCCAGGGATCTATTAAGATAATAGAGCTTATCGTTAAAGCCGTCGTTTAGGCTTTGATTTAGCTTAAAAAGCTCGGCACTTGCTCTTGCACTTTGAGCCGTAAGTTTCTCGCCCAAAAACTCGCTAAGCGCAGAGTTCGCATCGCTTATGCGGCGGTTTTGTAGCACGAGCGCGATCAGCAAGGCAAGCACTATCGCAGCAAAAAACGCAAACGCCGCGAGCAAAATCCCATCAGCGCCCATTTTCTTGCACGCTTTGCGGATCTAAAATTTCATTTTTGTAACGCAGATATTCGATATCGTTGTTAAGCGCGCGATTTTCCTCAAGTAAAACCTCGTGTTTGGTACGAAGCGCGGCGATGTCGCGGCTGATATAATAAATTTCGTTGCGGATATAAATCGCCGGCACCGTCAGCAAAAACGCAAATCCGATCAGCAGATAAACGACTAAAAGCTGATAAAGCGTGAGATTTTTCTCCTTTTTTTTCTCGGCATCGTAGTTGCGTAGCAGCTCGTCTTGCGCGCCAGCAAAGCCGCCGTAGCCGCGCCCTACAGCAAGGCTTGAATAATCCTGCGCGCCCATATCCGCGTAATTTTGATTTTGCATGCCTGTAAAGTTCGCACCCGCAAACGCCGCGTAATCCGCCTTGCCGACAAAATTGGCACCTGCAAAATCGCCGTAGCTCGCTCCGCTGGAATTATCGCTGCCGCGAGTGGCTGAAATATTTGCGTCGTCGCGTCCTTTGAATTTTACTTTGCTGCTTTTATTAAATTTTGTTCCGCCGCTTTCGGAATTTAGGTAGTTTTGGGTGCTTGTAAAGCCTAAACTTTCGAATTCCAAGCTAGTAAAATCGTCGTAACCGCCCGCTGCACCCGCGTAGTTTCGTTTTACGGAAAGATCCGCGGCGAGCCTATCCTCTAGCTCCTCATCCGTCAGATCCTCCATAGCTCGTTTTTTTGCAAGCTCTATGCCCGCTAGATCGGATGTCCCTGCGAAGTCGTGCCCGTCATCGTCGTCGGCAAAATATTCATATTTGTTCATTTTAAATCTCCATAAATTTAAAACCACGATCTTATCTTTACTCGCCGCCAAAGCGCCTGCGTCAAGATGAATTCAGCTCGAAACCCGCAGCTCGCCTGCGCCCAGCAATGAGCCAGGTAAAATTTAAAAGCAAAGCTACGAGCAAAATTTTTCTTTGCAATTTTACCTCGGTAAATGGAATTTTATCTTAACTCGCAAAATTATATCTCGGCCAGCAAAAGCAAAATTTCACTTTAACGGGCTATTTTTGTTAATTTTGCTCGCTCTTTTCACGATACTGTATAGCAGCGGAAGCTACAAAAGGAAGCATCGCGTTAATTTTGCTCGTTTTTTGCACCACAGGCTTACGAAAATTCGCTTTGGTGGGTAAAAATCGAGCTCACTTTACCAAGATTGACTATTTATAAAATTTTGTCAAATAATCTGAAAAACCGCTTAAAATTTTTATCACATCTTTTACACAACTTAAAACGTTAAGTATAGATATTTATTTGCAAGATAAGTTCTATCGCCTAAAATGGCGATGAAATCAACGGCTCGCCTACAAAATTTCTTTAAAGCAAAGAATGAGATTCGACGTTACGCCGCTTGCTTTAGGCGCCAAATTTTAACTCTCACTCTGTTTTGTATCTATGCTGCCACTTAGTTTTTAAAATATGCAGCAGTCAATAAATCTCATAAAATTATACATTAAATTTAGCGTAAAATTAAACGTTAAATTTTATGATTTAGACATTGCGCGTTTGAAATAACGCTGAAAATATCATAAATTCTAAAGCGAATCTTTGAAAGCTGAATTTTAAAATTCCATAAAATTTTAAAATTTAATGCCTGCAAATCTATAAATTTTACAAAATTTCGTCAAAATTTAAAATTCATAGCAAGCAAAGACGGTTATTTCAGTCGAAAAATTCTTAGCTTTGCGCTCGCTGCTCGCGAGTTTTGCGCAAGCTCTTGCGCGTCCGCTATTATAGGGCTTTTGGTTAGGATTTTACCTAACGAATGCCCGCCGCCGCATTCGCAGCGCATAAATTCTCTAGGACAGACGCAATCGCGCTCCCACGCCCTAAATCGCTCCTTTACTATGCGATCTTCAAGCGAATGAAACGAGATTATAGCGACAGTTGCATTAGTTAGAATTGAATCGCGCGATTTTTGCTCGATAAGTGCGAGCAGGCGTCTTAGCTCGCCAAGCTCGTCGTTTACCTCGATGCGGATCGCCTGAAACGCTAGCGCGGCGAGGCTGATACTGCGCCCTTTAACAGGCTTTGTTCCGATCAAATTTGCTAAAGCTTTAGCGCTTGTTAGTGGCGCGTTAGCCCGCGCAGCGGCTATTTTAGCAGCGATTGCGTTAGCGTTTGTTAGCTCGGCATATTCTTTAAAAATGCGCGCTAGATCAGCTTGTGAGTAGCGGTTTACGACATACGCCGCATCCAGCGCCGCGCCCGCGTCCATTCGCATATCCAGCGCGTCGCTTTTGGTGGAAAAGCCGCGCGAGTTTTTATCCAACTGAAGCGACGAAACGCCGATGTCGGCTAATATCCCGCGAACTGCGCGGAGTTTTTGCTCGGGCAGAATTTTTAAAATTTCGCTAAATTTAGCCTTATGGATTTCTACGCGATCTTTAAATTTACTGAGCCGCTCGCGCGAAAATTCTATCGCTTCGGCATCTCTGTCGCAAGCGATAAGCTTAAGACGCGGATTAGCGGTCAAAATGCCCTCGCTGTGCCCTCCGTAGCCTAGCGTGCAGTCGATAACGTAGCCGTCCTCAATCTGCGAAAATGCTGCGATCGTTTGCGAAAAAAGCACCGGAATATGTGGAGCTTGCACTTAAATTTATCCTTTTGAAATTTCTAATCCTATATAATAGCGAAATTTTTTACAAAGGCGAGAGATGGACGAGTATTATTATGAAATTTTACGCAAAATTTCGCTTTCGATGTTTAGAGATAGGCTTTTGGGGATCTTTCACGGCTCGATTTCAGCAAAAATTAAAGAAAATCAGTTTTTGATCAACAAAAAAGACGCGATTTTCGATAGCCTGGATAGGGATGATTTTATAACGCTGTTTTCAAAAAAGGACTACCGCTGGCAGGATGCTAGCATCGATAGCGACATACATATAAATATCTACAAAAATATAAAAGAGGCAAAATTCGTAACCTACGCGACACCGCCGTATCTTGTCGCATATACGCTGGAGCATGATTTTATTTTGCCGCGAGATTACTTTGGGGCGAGCAAATTTAAGCGCATTGAAATTTACGATCCTAAGAGCTACGACGACTGGCACGAGCGCGCGCCGTACGAAATTTGTAACTATATGATAAATGAAAATAGCGATATAATGGTGATTCGCGGCTATGGGGTTTTTGCCCATGCAAGGAGCGCGCAGCAAATGGCGAAAAAAATAGCGATTTTAGAAATGAGTTCAAAGCTGCTTTTGCTAAGCTAAGATTAATGTATACCAAATCATTTACTAACGCGTTATAATTCGCTAAAAATGCCTATTTTTCAGCCCTACATAAGGTTTTATCTGTATAATTACTAACAAAAAATTTCTTTAGTTAGCTATTTAAGGATTTAGATGATAGAATGGATGCAAAAGCATAAGAAGTCGCTTATACCAACTATTTGGATAAGCACGATAGCCTTCGTGGGCGCAGGCTTCGTCGGCTGGGGCGCATATGATATGAACGCTAATCGCGCAGGCTCAATCGCTAGAGTAGGGCAGATTTCTATAACAAATCAAGAATTAAACACAAAATATTCCGAACTATACAACAGGCTGAGTGCTATGAGCGATGGGCAATTTACTCAAGAACAAGCCAAAAATATGCATCTAGATCAGATCGCAGTAGATCAGCTAATCGGCGAGGCGTATTTTCTAAATTTTGCCAAAGATTTAGGCATTCAGGCTAGTGATAAAGATGTGGCGGAATTTGTGCTAAACTCGCCGAATTTCCAAGAAAATGGCGCATTTAGTAAGGAACTTTACGATAATGTTGTAAGGAATTCAGGACTTACTAAAAAGGAATTTGAGCGCAATCTACACAAGGTCCTAACTTTAGAAAAGCTTGGCAAAGCGCTAAAAATAACACCTAGCCCTAAGATCGTAGAAGCGTTCGCAGCATCGCAGCTAATGCAGGATAAGGTTTCTGCAGAGATAATCTACGCCGATGCTAACGTCACTTTTAGCGACGACGAGCTAAAGAAATTTTGGGAAGGCGAGAAATCGCGCTTTATGACGGAGAAAAAATATAATTTAGGAGCCTATTTCGTAGCGCCTAGCAGTGCGGACGTAAACGAAACCGAGCTAAGTAAATTCTACGAAGAGCACAGAGGTGAGTATAGAAGCCTGGATGATAAATTATTGGATTTTGCAGAAGCCAAACCTAACGTCTTAAAAGATTACCGAATGGATCAGGTTAAAAAAGACGCTACAAAGGATTATCTGGAGATCAAAAAAGGCAAGCTTGATACTAATGAAACTATAGTTGCTACGGCTAGCAATTTTCCAATATCTGAGATTGAGGTGGCAAAGCCAGGAGATGTCATCAAGCCTTTCGAGTACAAAGGTGGATATTTGATTGCTAAACTAAACGGTGTAGAGCAGCCTAGGCAGATGAGCTTTGAAGAGGCTAAGTCTTTGGCTTCTAAAGAATTTGAAACGAAGAAACGCAAAGAGCTACTTGAAAAAAGAGCTCAAGATGCGCTTAGAAATTTCAAAGGCGAAGATTTCGGCACGCTATCTCTTAATAGTAAAAATAATACCAAGCTAAGCGATGACGAATTTTATAAATTTCTTATTGATATGTTTAATAAGCCTGCCAAAGAAGGGATAGTGGTGTTTGATAACAAAGCCGTAGTGTATAAAATTTCACAGCAGAGCCTAGGTAACAGCGAAGAGATAGATAAAGAAAAAGCGATCGTCGCCGATAGAATAACCACGTTATTAAATTCTAAGCTGCAAGATGATCTAACCAAAATGCTAGAAAAGCGCTATAAAACCGAAAGATATTTTAAAGGTAAAGACAGTGAGTGAGTATATTTTAGGTCTAGATATAGGCTCAACTAAAATTCGCGCGATAATCGCTAAAAATGATGGCATTTTTACGGTCTTAGGCGTTGGCGGAGCCGATACTTTAGGTATCAAAAAGGGCGTCATAACAAACATAGAGCAGGCCGCGGGCTCAATAAAGCAGGCGGTGAAAGCAGCGGTAAAAGGCGCTGGCAGAAGCTATGATAAAGCCATTATATCTATCTCCGGCTCATATGCCAAAAGCGTTAAATCTCGCGGCGTCATAACTATGGAAAACGAGATTGGGCTGGATGAAATAAAGCGTGCCATGCAGGTTGCCGAAGCGCAAGCAAATGTGCCTAGCGATAGTGTGATTTTACATGTGCTTCCGTATGATTTTAGAGTCGATGAGCAGGAACACATCGAAGACCCCCTCGGTATGAGTGGCACGCGTCTAGAGGTATCTACGCATATCGTTATTGCGCCAGAAAGCTCTATTAAAAATTTGAAAAAATCCGTTGAGATGGCGGGCGTAAAGGTAGATAACATCGTCCTTTCTGGCTATGCATCTTCTATATCTACGCTTAGCAAGGACGAAAAAGAGCTAGGTGTCGTACTGATCGATATGGGTGGTGCTACTTGCGATATAGTCATCCACCTGGGGAATTCCTTGCGTTATAACGATGTTGTGATGTTTGGCTCTAATAACGTTACTAACGATCTATCGCGCGCTCTGCACACGCCGCTTCCATATGCGGAAAATATTAAAATTACCTATAACGATCTAATTAATCAAGGCAATAGCGAAGTTGAATTACCTGCTTTAGGCGATAGCGAATCGGAAAATCACATAATAAGCCTTGAGATCATTTCGCAAGTAATCCTTGCTCGCGTTAAAGAGACCTTTGATATGATAGCCGACAAGATCGAAAGAAGCGGCTATAAAGACCGCATAGGCGCAGGTATCGTGATCACTGGCGGTATGGCGAAGCTAGACGATGTGCGCGATTTAGCGGCGATAGTTTTTGATAATACTTCCGTTAGGGTTGCAAGAGCAAAAAGCGTGAGCGGTCTACACGAGATTGCTGATGATATTTCAAATTCTTGCGCACTAGGACTTTGTATGTATGGCTTTGGCGAATTTACCCCTTACGAGATGGACTCTAACGGCAAACTCCGCTACAAAGACGAAGTTATAAATAAGGCTCCGAAGCGAAACGTGAACGAATATTATGAAAAAGAGGTCAGTAAGGCGATAGAAAAAGAGGGCATCAGAGCGGATAGCGGTGCGGCTAAGAAGGAGGATCTAAATATCCAACTTCCCAAAAAAGATGGACAAAATTTTTTCAATAAAATTTGGTCGTCTATGAAAAATTGGTTTTAAAATTTAAGCTAAGGAGATACTCGTGAAAGGATATAGCATGGAAGAAAGAAAGGGCATCTACGGTGCCAAGATGAAGGTTATCGGCGTCGGCGGCGGCGGATGTAATATGATAAATCACATGATCCGCGAAGGATTTACCAAGACCGACGTTGAGCTTATGGTGGCTAATACCGATGCACAGGCGTTAGAAAAATCGATCGCAAATACTAGAATTTTACTAGGCGAAAACACCACCAAGGGCCTTGGCTGCGGTATGGATCCAGCGCTTGCTAAAATGGCTGCAGAGGAGAACTACGACGATCTTAAGGATCGCTTGGACTACTCCGACATCGTTTTCGTGGGCTCCGGTCTAGGCGGTGGCACCGGTACGGGCGCTGCGCCTATAGTCGCCAAAGCTGCGAAAGAGAAAAAAGCGCTAACTATCGGCGTCGTTACTACCCCTTTCGGTTTTGAGGGTAAAAAGCGCATGCGGCTAGCGCAAGAGGGTCTTGAAGAGCTTAAAAAAGAGTGCGATTCCATAATTGTTATCCCAAATCAAAATTTATTAAAGATCATCGATAAAAAAACCGGCCTAAAAGACGCATTTAAGATCGTAGATAATGTCCTATTCCAAGCCGTAAACGGTATGATCTCCGTGATCTTAGAGTCCGGCGATAGCGATATCAACGTCGATTATGCAGACGTCAAAAAGGTAATGACGCACCGCGGTTTGGCGCTTATGGGTATCGGCGTTAGCGAAGGCGACGGCGCGGCGGAGGAAGCGCTAAAAAGCGCGATCCAATCTCCACTTTTGGATAATACCTCTATCCACGGCGCTATGGGCGTGTTAGTACATTTTAAGATGTCGCCTGATTGCTCCTTGCTTGAGATCGAATCCGCGATGAATATCATCGATGATACCGTGGATAAGGACGCCGACGTTACTTGGGGCACCACCACAGATCCTAAGATGGAAAACAACCGCGTCGAAGTTACTCTCATCGCCACCGGCTTTGAAAGGAGCGTCGAGGAAAAAAAGCAGGTCGCCAGCGATAACGTAGCCGATCGCAGAAAGGCGCTTTTAGAGAGCATGGGTCGAAATTCTATCTTTTCTAGACAAAAGGTAAGTAGCGGCGATTTTAACGGAGACGAAACCTACGACGAGCTCGACGAGCCCGCATTCCTACGCAACCAGATGGACTAAATGCGTAGACGAGATAGGCAGCTAAGCGAAGATGAGGCGTTAAAAATCATCGACGAGAGCGAGTACGCTACGCTTAGCTGCATAGACGATAGCGGCGAAATTTTTAGCGTGCCTATCTCGCCCGTACGCGATGCAGACGTTATTTACATCCACGGCGCGCCTGCCGGCACAAAGGCAAAACTCTTTCAAAACGGACGCGCGGTAACGGCGGTTTTTGTTAGCTATAACCGCGTTCCTACCCCAAGCGACGAAGAATACCGATCTATCGCAAACGACGCTGCCGCTTTAGGCTCTAGAGTTTATACGACGGAGTACCGCAGCGCGATCGCCGTTTGCGAAGCAAGTGAAATAGAAGATGACGAGCGTAAAATTTACGCCCTGCGGATACTATGCGAAAAATACACCCCAAACTACATGTCGCGCGTGGAGTTCGCCTCCAGAGCATCATTAAAGCGCATGAAAATTTACGAACTCAAAATAAAATCCGTAACCGCAAAGGCTAAAATTTTATAATGCGTCCAAATTTGCGCTTCCTGCGCTATGCCTTACTTTGCAGGAATCTCTTCTTTTATATGTTTTTGTCCTTTTTGTCGACCGCCCTACTTTACCTGCGATCGACATTCGCTTGGGTTTAGTGCGGTACCTCTTTTCAACGCCGCTATTTGATTTCAGCTATGATGGGCTTTAAAGGAGCGAGATTGAAATTTTTTGTAACCGCCGTGAATACGGAGGTAGGAAAGACATTCGTTACGGCTTCGCTTCTGCGGGCGTTTTTACAAAGCGGTCGCACAGCAATCGCGTTAAAGCCCGTGCAGACGGGATGCGAGATAAGCGGCGGCAAGCTTGTCGCGCCGGATGTAAGCGAGTATGCTAAAGTAAGCTCAGCTAGCGACATTGCGCCGATTTATGCATTTAAATTTCCGGCTTCGCCGCATTACAGCGCGAGTTTAGAGCATCGAGAGATCAAGACGGATGAAATTTTAAAATTTATCGACGCTCATTCGGCGCAGTGCGAAATCACGCTGATCGAAGGCGCGGGCGGTATTTTCGTGCCGCTAAACTCGCGCGAGAGCTTTTTGGACGTGATGAGAGCAGTGGGCGCGCCGATCGTTTTGGTCTGTAAAAACGAGCTGGGCGCGATAAACAGCGCGCTTTGCAGCGTCTATGTCCTACGCTCGCACGGACTTAAAATCGCGGCACTGGTTCTAAATTTTACCGACGAAAAGGACGAAATTTGCGTATCAAACGCAGCGTATCTGAAAAGCAAACTCAAAGGCATATCCGTCATATCGCTACGCAAATTTCAAAAAGACGACTTTGCCGCTGCCGCGCGCTCTTTTGAAAATTTTATCGCCTCGCTAAATTTTAACGATCCGTCGCAGATGGACGCGAGCGCGGCAAATTTAAACGAAACCGCTGCGGTAGCCTTGGATGCGGCGCAAAGCGGTCAGAAGGGTGCAAATTTAGATGAAAATTCCAAAGATCGCGAGGCTCGCTGCGCTTTGGACACAGCGCAGGTCTGCGAACAAGACAGCAAAAACAAAAGCAGCCGCGCCGCGCCGCCGCTCATGAGCACTTCAAACACGGGCCCTATTGATCTAAACTTCGATGCGAAGCATCTTTGGCACCCCTACACTTCCGCGACGCATCCGCTTAAGGCGCACGGCGTGCTCCGCGCCGAAGGCAATAAAATTTACACGACGCAAGGCGCGCTGATCGACGGGATGAGCTCTTGGTGGTGCGCCGTGCAAGGATACGGCAGCGAGGCGTTAAATGCCGCGGCGACCGCGCAGATGAAGAAATTTTCTCATGTGATGTTCGGCGGGCTTACCCACGCGCCCGCGGTAAATTTAGGCAAAAAGCTACTCTCGATGTTGCCGCAATTTGATCGCATCTTTTACGCGGACAGCGGCTCGGTAGCGGTCGAGGTCGCGCTAAAGGCCGCGATCTGCTATCAGCAAAACGTATCGCCTAAAAAGAATAAAATTTTAACCGTTAGGGGCGGGTACCACGGCGATACGTTCGGCGCGATGAGCGTTTGCGATCCGGTCACCGGCATGCATTCGCTATTTAGCGGTATCTTGGCGCGTCAAATTTTTGCACCGCGCCCGAGCTGCCGCTTCGACGCGCCGTTTGACCCATCTAGCACGGATGAAATTTCTAAAATTTTTAAAGAAAACAAAGATGAGATCGCGGCCATCATCATCGAGCCCGTCGTCCAGGGAGCCGGCGGGATGTGGTTTTACCATCCGAAATTTTTGGACCATCTCCGCGAGCTGTGCAACGAAGCGGACTCGATGCTCATCTTTGACGAGATCGCCACCGGCTTTTGGCGTACGGGCAGGGTATTTGCATACGAATACTGCGGCGCGGCGCCCGACATAATCTGCATAGGCAAGGCGCTAAGCGGCGGATTTATGAGCTTTGCGGCTGTTTTGACGAACGAAAAGATCGCGCACGGCGTGAGCAGAAACGGCGGCGTTTTGATGCACGGACCGACCTTCATGGCAAATCCTCTAGCTTGTGCCGTTTCGCTTAAAAATTTAGAAATTTTATGCGCGCAGGACACGGCGCAAAAGGTCGCGCAAATCCACTCCGACCTGCAAGAGGGCTTGAAAGAGTGCAGGAGCTTAGACGGCGTGGCGGACGTTCGCACCTTGGGCGCTATCGGCGTCGTAGAGATGAAGGAGGCGGTGGACGTAGAGGCGCTGCAGGAGTTTTTCGTAAAAAGGGGCGTTTGGATCAGACCGTTTGGCAAAAACATCTATCTCATGCCACCGTTCATCACGCCCAGAAGCGATACGCAAGCGCTTTGCGAAGCGATCCGCGATGCGGTAAAATTAAAAATTTATAAAGGATAAATGTGCAAATTTTAATCGTTTTTATCATATTTCTACTTTTGGTGGGCTATTTGGAATTTCGTAAAAAGACCGCTCTTGAGGGGTTTTTGGTCGCAGACAGAAAGGCTAGCGCTTTTGAGATTGCATTTTCGATAGTCGCTACCTGCGTGGGCGGCGCAGCTACGATCGGCGTGGTATCGAATATGCAAAAGTATGGATTTGCCGCGGTTTGGTGGCTTTTAAGCGGCGCGATCGGACTGATGATTTTAGCGATTTTTATTGCAAAAATTTTACGCGCGAGCAAAGCGCTGACATTCGCGCAGATAGCAGAAATTTTTATCGACAAAAGAGCCAGGCTCGTTAGCGCAGTCATCATTTGCGTGGCGTGGTGCGCTATCTTAGCGGCGCAGTTTAGCGCCAGCGCGCGCATACTCTCGACGTTTGATCTAAATTTTAACTCCTCGCTGTTCATCGGAGGCGTGGTCATCATCGTTTATACGATTTTGGGCGGACAAAGAGTGGTCATTAGAAGCGATGTATATCAATACGCTATCGTAATCGCGGCGTTTTTGGCAGTTTTGCTCTGGCTAAATTTTAATTCGCCGCAGGTGTTTGAAAATGTAAATTTTACGCTCAAAAATGACGCCTTCGGATACGACAAGATCGGATATTATCTGCTGGTTATCGGTACTAGCTACGTGATTGATCCGATGCTGTTTTCTAGAATTTTAAGCGCAAAGAACGAGCGCGCGGCGATCCTAGGCTCTATCTTCGGTGCTTTTGGAATCGCAATCAGTAGCATAATGATCGCTTTTATAGGTTTTGGCGCGATGAGCCTTGCGGCCGACGGCACGAGCGGCGAAAATCTGCTTAACGTAAGCCTTTTTAACGCGCTGCCTGCATCGTTGGGCTCGGTTTTGATGCTGGGGCTATTGGCGGCGATCATATCCTCTGCGGACACCTGCTTGATCACGGCTTCTAGCATCTTCGCGCACGATATTTTGCGAAGCGAGGATCTAAAAATTTACCGCATCGCTACGCTAGGCTTCGGCGCGATCGCGCTACTTTTAGCAAGCTTCGGCGGCGAAATTTTAAACTATCTCTTCGCGGCGAGCAACATCTTCGTAAGCGGCGTGGCGACGGCGCTATTTTTCGCTATCATCTTTCGCGGCAAGATCGATAAGGATCTCGTTTTGTGCGCCATGTACCTAGGCGGCGCCTTGGGGCTAGCCGCGGCTATTAGCGGTATAAATGCCTTTGCCGTAGTGGGGATCATTACGGCGTGCATTTTATGCCTGGCGGCTAGGTTTAAATTTAACGTAGCCTTTTCAAAGCCCGATCCAGACTGCGTCTGCATACCCCAAGCAAGCAAGCACGAGAAAGAGTGAGCCCGCGGTGTGATAAAATTTTACGCGGGCGGATACGGCGCGTTTAATAAGATCGTTATCGCA
>CAUPZQ010000018.1:0-45752 GCA_963515915.1 uncultured Campylobacter sp. | reverse complement strand
CGCCGAATTTTTCAAATTCATCGTTTAGCACAAAGTCGCAAATTTGCGCGGCAAATTCGAAATTTTCCGCCTCGATGGCGCCCTTTATCTCATCAAACAGATACTCCTCTTTATCCGCCAGCCTATCAAATTGCCTTAGCTTTTCATAAAGCCCCTCTAGCGAGACCTGCTTCATCTGCACTCCTCGTTAAATTTTGCGATAATTATATCCGTTTAATCTGAAGCTAAGTAGCTTATCGCGATTTTAAAGCCCAAAAGGCAAAATTTAAAATTTATAGCGTTATCTTAAAGTGGCTTTGCTCGCGCGCCGTTTTAGCGCCCTATTTGCCGCCGCGATAGGCAAATTTCAGCTTTGTTATATAAATTTAATATTAAAATGCCGTACACATAAATTTTTTAAGAAAAGGGGAATTTATGGAGATAAACACGCAGCGCCTTAAAAGCGAGTTCGAACAGATAAGCCGCTTTGGGGCTTTGGCGGGCGGCGGGCTTACGCGGCTTGCATTTTCGCGCGAGGATAAAGAGGCGCGCGACTTCCTCATATCGCTACTTCAAAAAGAAAATTTCAAGATCAAAATCGACGATGCGGGCAATATTTTCGCTAAATTTGGAGGCGTTAAAAATCCCGATCTGCCGCCAGTTAGCGCTGGCTCGCATATCGATAGCGTGCCGCAGGGCGGCTTTTACGACGGCACGCTGGGCGTCATGGCTGCTTTGGAGGCGATCCGCGCGGTGCGAGATAGCGGCGAGGAGCTTGCGCGACCGCTGGAGCTCATCGTCTTTGTTTGCGAGGAATCAAGCCGCTTTAAAATGGCGACCGTAGGCAGCAAGATAATTAGCGGCAAGCTCTCGCAAAAGCGGCTAGACGAGCTAAAGGATGGGGACGGAATTTCGCTATTTGATGCGATGCAGAGTTTCGGGCTAAATCCCGCAAATTTAAAAAACTGCATCCTGCCCAAAGCCAGCTTTCATAGCTATATTGAGCTTCATATCGAGCAGGGGCCGGTATTGCAGAGGCGGGGTATCCCCGTAGGCGTCGTCACGGGTATCGCCGCGCCCGTGCGATACGAGCTACGGATCGAGGGTAGAGCCGATCACAGCGGCGCTACGCCGATGGATATGCGCTGCGACGCCCTAGCTTGCGCTAGCGAGATCGTTTTAAGCGCGGAGAGGATCGCAAAGGCAGGCAAAACCACGGTCGCGACGGCGGGTTATGCAAACGCGCTGCCTGGCGTGCTAAACGTGATCCCGGGCGCCTGCACGCTAGGTCTTGATATACGCGATATAGACGAGGAGGCGCTCAGGGCGGCGGACGATCAAATTTGCGCCGCGATAGATGAAATTTGCGCTCGCCGAGGGTGCAGATTTGAACTAAAAAATCTCATCAAGGATCGCCCCGTAAAGCTAAGCGAGGAGATGATAGCTCTGCTTGAGAGCTGTGCCGGCGAGCTTAAAATTCCAAGCCTGAGGCTTCCTAGCGGCGCGGGACACGACGCGATGAATATGACGGAGCTTGCGGATCGCGTGGGGATGCTTTTCGTGCCGTGCAAGGACGGCATCAGCCACAACGTAAATGAAAGCATAAACTGGAACGACGCCTTCGCCGCTACGAAGGTTTTAGCCGCGGCGATGTTAAGCTTAGCCAAAAAATAAAGGAGAGAAGATGGATGCTATTGCACAAAAAGTAGAGGCGCTCAAGGGCGAGATGATCGGAGATCGCAGGTTTTTCCACTCGCATCCCGAGACGGGCTGGTTTACCTTTTTTACGACCGCGGTTATCGCAGATCGTATGCAGCGCCTGGGCTATGAGATAAAGCTCGGTCGCGAGGTGGTAAAGGCTGAAGCCAGACAGGGTGTAGGCAGTAAGGACGCCTGCGAGAAGGCGAAGCAGCGCGCCGAAGAGCTGTTAAACGCAGATCAGATAAAATTTCTTGATGCGATGGAGGATGGGCTAACGGGTCTCGTGGCCGAAATAGACACGGGGCGCGCGGGCAAGACGGTCGCTTTTAGATTTGACATAGACGGCGTGGACGTGACCGAGAGCACGGACGCGGACCACCGCCCTTTTAAGGAGGGCTTTCGCTCCGATATTAGCGGCATCACGCACGCGTGCGGGCACGACGGGCATATCACGATGGGGCTTGCTCTGGCAAAGCTGATCGCGCAGAGCCTAGACGATTTTAGCGGTAAATTTAGATTTATCTTCCAAACCGCCGAGGAGGGTACCAGAGGCGCCGTAGGTATGGAAGCTGCGGGCGTCACCAAGGG
The DNA here is from genome assembly GCA_963515915.1 of uncultured Campylobacter sp. Taxonomy (GTDB): domain Bacteria; phylum Campylobacterota; class Campylobacteria; order Campylobacterales; family Campylobacteraceae; genus Campylobacter_B. The sequence goes on along the minus strand of CAUPZQ010000018.1, from coordinate 43,484 downwards.
CGTGGATTATCTGCTGGGCGGTCATATCGGCTTTCAGGCGACCACTATGAGAGGTATCATCTGCGGTACCAAAAAGCTGCTTGCGACTACTAAATTTGACGTAAATTTACAAGGCAAGTCCGCTCACGCCGCGGGCGCGCCGCAAAACGGAGCCAATGCCCTGCTCGCCGCAGCCGAGATGGCGCTTGATATGCACGGCATCACTAGGCACGCAGACGGCGTCACGCGTATCAACGTAGGCGTGCTGCGCGCTGGCGAAGGACGCAACGTCATCGCGCCTAACGGCTATCTTGCGTGCGAGACGCGCGGCGAGAGCACGGAGCTGAATGAGTTTATGAAGGCCAAATGCATGGACATAGTGGAGGGCGTTTCTAAAATTTACGGCGTCAGCTACGACGTGCAGGTTACGGGCGGTACCGCAGGCGGCGATAGCGACGAGGATAGCACGCAGCTTTACGAGGATGCGGCGAAGGCATCGCCGTTTATCGATAACGACAAGATCGTAAGGGAGCTAAATTTCGGTGCATGCGAGGACTTCGCACATTTTATGCGCTCGGTGCAGGACGCGGGCGGCAAAAGCGGATATCTGATGATCGGCACGACGCTTGCGGCGGGGCATCACAACGCCAAATTTGACTTCGACGAGGACTCTCTGCTTGCGGGAGTGGACGTGTATCTGCGCTGCGCGTATAAGCTAAACGGCAAAGCTTAAGGAAGGTGACATGAAAAGAGCACTACTTCTAAGCGCTTCCAGTTACAAAGACAGCGGCTATCTGAACCATTGCAAGGGGTGGATCAGGGAATTTTTAGGCAGGTTATGGGAGGATGAAATTTTATTCATTCCGTTTGCGGGCGTTAGGCGCACGAACGAGCAATACGAGCAGAAGGTCGCAGACTGCTTGGAGAGCAACAATATCAGATCGATCCACCGATTCGCCGATATGAAAGCCGCCGTTAAAAATGCCAAATCGATCTGCATCGGCGGCGGCAATACCTTCGTGCTGCTAAACGAGCTTTATAAATTTGATCTTTTAGGCGCGATTAAAGAGGCGGTGGACGGCGGCACGCCGTATTTCGGCTGGTCTGCGGGCGCAAACGTCGCGGGCAAGACGATGATGACCACCAACGACATGCCGATCGTCTTCCCGCCTTCGCCGGTAGCTCTGGGGATCTTTCCGTATCAGATCAATCCGCACTTCATAAGCGGTAAAATTTCAAACCACAACGGCGAGAGTAGGGAGGAGCGGCTGGAGGAGTTTTTGATCGTCAATCAAAACGACAGCGTCTATGCTATGCCCGAGGGTAGCGCGTTTTTGATAAACGGAAACGAGTGCGAGGCGATGGGGCATGCGGACGTGCTGAAATTCGAGTATAAAAAAGAGATCTCGCGCATCGCCGTGGGAAGTAAATTTAAAATTTAAAAGGAGTTATCGTGCAGACGTTTAGGTTACTTTTGGCGCTTGCGGGTATCGTCGCAGTCGTCGCTTTACTGATCATGAAGAAGGATACTAAAACCGTGCTTATTGGCGTGGGTTTGGCGCTGTGCGTGCTTTGTCTAAAGCCGCTGGACGGGCTGGGCGCCTTTACCTCGTATATGACCAAGGCGGGGCTCATTAAGGCGATATGCGCCAGCATGGGTTTTGCCTTCGTGATGAAATTTACCGGCTGCGACCGCGCGCTCGTAAATTTACTCACTAGACCCCTCGGCAATATCGGATTTTTATTGATCCCTATCGTCGTGGCGCTTACATATTTTATCAATATCGCTATCCCCTCTGCTGCGGGCTGCTCGGCTGCGGTCGGCGCTACGCTGATCCCCGTGATGATGGCTGCAGGCGTTAAGCCAGAAATGGCGGGAGCTGCGGTATTTGCGGGCACTTTCGGCGGCGTTTTGAGCCCGGGCTCGGCGCACAACGTATTCGTAGCCGATATGGTAAAGGCGCACAATCCATCCTACACGGTTCAAGACGTCATCGGGGTGCAGTTTTCTAGCGCGATTACCGCTTTGATCGTGGTTTTGATCGTAATTAGCATAACGGCGATAGTTTGCAAAGACTACACCAAGGGGGTGAATTATCTAGCGCAAAGAGAGGGCGGCGCAAATTCCGTCGCGTCAAATTCCGCCGCCGGTTCAAATTTAGATGCGCAGCCTCAAAAAATAAACGTCTTATACGCGCTTATGCCGCTAGTGCCTTTGGTGATCTTAATCATCGGCGGTACGTCCAAGCTCAACACGATCTCTTTTCTTAAATGGACCAAGATGGGCGTCGCCGAGGCGATGCTACTGGGCGCTATCGTCACCATCGTCATTACTATGACCAACCCTCAAAAGATCACGAAAGAATTTTTCAAGGGCATGGGTAGCGCGTATGCCGATATCATGGGCATCATCATCGCAGCGGGCGTCTTCGTCGCGGGTCTTAGCGCGTGCGGAGCGATCGATTTCGTAATCGAGTGGCTAAAGGGCGAGCAGGGCTACGTAAAATTCGGCGGAACTTTCGTGCCGTTTTTTATGGGCGTCGTGACGGGCTCGGGGGATGCGGCGGCGATGGCGTTTAATACCGCCGTGACAGTGCACGCCGACGCGTTAGGCTTTGAACAAGATAAGCTCGGTATGGCGGTTGCGATAAGCGGCGCGCTAGGCAGGAGCGCATCGCCGATCGCAGGTGCTTGTATCGTTTGTGCGGGACTTGCGATGGTAAGCCCTATTCAGATCGCTAAAAGAACGGCTCTAGGGATGTTTCTTTCCGTCTGCGTCATCGCATTTTTCATTTTGTAAAAGGAGCTTAATATGGATATCGTGCAGAGGTTTTTGAGCTACACCAAGATCAACACCACCACAAATAGAGCCGCGGGTGCTGCGGGCATAATGCCCTCAAATCCCAAGGAGCTTGAGCTAGCAGGCCTCATAAAAGGCGAGTTAAAAGCCCTGGGCATAAAAAATATCAGCCTTAGCGAGAAGTCGATTTTGATCGCTAAAATTCCCTCAAATTTAGACGCGCCCGCTGCGAAAGTAGCGTTTTTTGCCCACCTTGATACCAGCGCCGAGCAGACGAATGATACCAAAGCTCAGATCGTAAGATACGAAGGCGGCGATATCTGCCTGAATAAAGAGCTAGAGATCTATCTTAAAGAGAGCGAAAATGAGGAGCTGCAAGATTATAAAGGAGATGAGATCATCGTAACGGACGGCACTAGTTTGCTAGGCGCCGACGATAAGGCGGCGATCGCCGTGATCGTGAATGCGTTGGAATTTTTCGTCCAAAATCCGCAGATCAAGCACGGCGAGATAATCGCTTGCTTCGTACCGGACGAGGAGCAGGGTTTGCGGGGCGCAAAGGCGCTGGATGTAAGCGAGATAGGCGCGGACTTCGGCTACTGCCTTGATTGCTGCGGCATCGGCGAGTTTATCTACGAGAATTGGAACGCGGGCGATTGCGTCGTTACCTTCAAAGGCCAGTCGGCTCATCCGATGAACGCCAAGGGCAAGCTAATAAATTCCTTGCTTTTGGCGCATAAGTTTATCTCGCTGCTGCCTGCGGGCGAGGCGCCCGAATACACCGAGGGTAAGGAGGGCTATTTTTGGGTCAAGGAGCTTAGCGGCAATAGCGCAAAAACCGTCCTAAAGATCGACGTGAGGGAATTTGACGAGAAAAGATACGAGCAGCGCATGGAATTTTTGCAAAAAACTGCGGACGGGCTTCGCGCGATCTGGGGCGATCGGATCGAAATTTCACTAAACGACCGCTATAAAAACGTCTATAACTTTTTGAAAAACGATGACGCGCCAGCAATTCGCTTTGCGAAGCAGGCTTTTAAAAGCCTAAATATCGAGCCCAAGATCAAGCCTATGCGAGGCGGCTACGACGGCGCCATTATCTCCGCAAAGGGGCTGCCGTGCCCGAACCTCTTTACCGGCGGGCATAATTTCCACTCGATCTACGAGTATCTGCCCGTAGGCTCTTTAAAAGCGGCGAGCGAAGTGGTTAAGCGGATCATAACGTTAGCGGCAGAGGGGACGCAAGCTTAGCTCGGGCGCTTTCTACTCCGCGCGTAGATTTGATTTTAAATTTAGCTCGTTTATTCCGCCGCGAAATTTTACCCTGCTCGGCGGAATTTCGCTTTACTAAGCGGAATTTCATACGGCTATGAAATTTTGATTTGCTCTGCTGAGCGCGCGGTTTGGCGAGCTCAAAGGCGCGTTGTAAAATTTTGCCGCATCCTGTGTTTTACGACCCGCTTATTGTCGCGTCTTTAATGCTATTTGCAGGCGGCGTGCCCGCGCATTTTTGCAGCTTGTCGCGCAGGCTGCGGCAAATTTTATATTTCTACGATTTAGATGGCTAGCAGATACGCCGTATTGACCGGTAGAATTTTATTCCCGCAGCCGGCAGAGCGGACGTTTTAACGCAAGCAAGATCGGCTTTTCGGAACTAGACGGCGTCGCAATAGCGCTTAAAACGGCACGGAATTTCTTTAAATTAAAATTTTGCCGTAATGCTCGGCTCGCGCTGAATTATCTATAAACCGCGCGGGCTAAATTTAAGCACTCCGTGTAAAATTTCATCGCGACTTTCTTTATTCCAAAGGCGCAATCCGAGCCCGAAAGAAGGCTTAAATTTTAAAATTTAGCCCCAAAACCTAGCTTGGTTTTGATTTAAAATTTTTTATCCGCGCCGCTCTTTGCGCCTAAATTTCTTAAAAATTCCGCGTACTCCGCCGCACCTTTTTCTATCTGTTCGGCACTGCTTTGATAATCCACGCCCGGCGTCTCCTCGGCGCCGTAAAACGCGAAAAATCCGCGCCAGTCTGCATGAAAATAGTAGCGGAATGCGAGCTCGAATGGCGCTAAAATCTGCTCCATCGTGAAATGATACCGCCCGCTAGGCGCGTAGTCGGCGCGCTTGATACCCGCGCTCACCGCCAGCGCCACGGCGCGCCCACGAATGCCCTCGCTCGTGCGTCCGTAGGCAAATCCATACGTCATCGTCGCATCGATCCAGCTTTTTAAAATCGCGGGCGAGGAGAAATTATGCAGCGGAAATTGCAGCACCAGTGCGTCATGAGCTTTGATTATCGCGCGCTCGCGCTCGCCGTCTATCTCGCCGCTAGGATACTCGCACGCCAGGTCGCGCACGGCGAAATTTTGTGCGGCAGCCTCTTTCAAAAACTGCTTGTTTATGAGCGAATTTTCGATGTCGGGATGAGCTAGAATGATTAAATTTTTCATATTTTTCCTTTAAAATTTTGGTGTGGGGCGATAAAATTTGCCGCTAAAATCGTAGTTATAGCTCTGCCTAAAATTCAATTTTCAAATGAGAAGCAGAATTCTGAGGCAAAATTTCAAGGCCGAAATTTAGGCGCCTAAATTTGACGCCGAAATTCCATAGTAAATTTCATATTAAAATTTAGTGCCCAAATGCGCCGGGGCCCTATTTCAAACGCCGGCTTGGCGCTTTACTTCCCCGCAGCTAGCAGATCCGCGAGCACCTTTGCGGCGTGATCCTTTGCCTTGACGCTTTTATAGACCTTTAAAATTTTGCCGTCCGCACCGATCAGAAAGGTCGAGCGCACGATGCCCAGATACTCGCGCCCGTAGTTTTTGCGCACCTGCCACGCGCCGTATAGCTTGGCTACCTCGTGCTGCGGATCGCTCAGCAGGATGTGCTTTAGGCTCTGCTTGGCGATGAAGCCCGCGTGGGATTTGGCGCTGTCGGGGCTGATGCCTACGATCACGCAGTCTGCGGCGATGAAATCATCGTACGCGGCGCTAAATTCGCACGCTTCGGTCGTGCAGCCGGGGGTGTTATCCTTGGGGTAAAAATACAGCGCGACCCTCTTGCCTGCGAAGTCCTTTAGCGCGACGCTCGCGCCGTCGGCATTTTGCAGCGTAAAAGCGGGCGCCGCATCTCCCGCTTGCAGCGTGATTTTACGCTCGCGATCCTCTGTGCTGAACTCGTCTTCGATCTGTGTTTTTCTCTGCATATCGTGTCCTTTTTTTGAAATTTTCGGGCTCGTAGCCCAAGTTGCGACTAAATTTTAATCTTTTTTCATAAATTTATCCTTGCTTGGATGAAATTTCGTCCCGCGCCGCGGCTGCACGCGATCGGGTGGATCGCAAGCGAGATCGTTTTAGACAAGAGCGGGCTAGGGGCTTGCTTTGCGGCATGCGTAAAAACATTTTGTTGCACATGCTTTGAGGCAGTATGGTACGAGAGCGCCTCGTATCTATCGTGCCACGCAAATCCAGGTTCCTCACAAGCAAAATAACGCTCGTTTTCACAACCCTTCTTAATCTACTTTTAGTTTTTTAACGATATGATTCTACAAATTTTAACAAAGGAGATAACATGAAAACGCTCGTGATTTTATCGCATCCAAATTTTGCCGCCTCGCGCGTGAACAAAGCCCTATCGCAGGTCGCAAAGGGCGCTGCTGGCGTAGAGGTGCGCCATTTGGAGGGACTTTACGGCACCGATACTGCGCGCATTGACGTCCGCGCAGAGCAAGACGCGCTAGCGGGCGCGGATCGTATCGTATTTTTGTACCCGCTGTACTGGCTAAACGTGCCGCCTATGCTAAAAGCCTATATCGACATCGTCTTTTCGCACGAGTTGGTGGGTTCCGGCGTGCTTAAAGGCAAGGTCTTGCAGCTTGCGCTAAGTGCTAGTACGCCGCTTAGCGAGTACTCTAAGCAGGGTGCTATCGGCTTTAGTCTGGATGAAATTTTAACGCCGCTTAAGATCGCGGCAAACTACTGCGGGATGGAGTTTGCCATGCCGTTTGTCAGCGGCGGGTTTGAGCCTGGAGAGTTTGGCGACGATGCCGTAGAGGCTGCAACCGCACGCTTTGGTAAGCTGTTGCGAGGCGAGTTGAGTCCCGGCGAGTATCAAATTTAGCAAAGTAAAATGCCCGCTACCCGCAGCTACGAGCCGAAATTTTACGAGGGCGAATTTTAGCCTCGAAACTGCCGCTTTTAACGAGCCGATCGGTAAAAGCTCAAAGTGGATCGAAATACGCTATGGATGGCTACGACTAATACGTGCGTGCACTCGTCGTAGCCAGTGTTGATTGCTTGCAAGGTACAAGTGTATTTAAAAGGTGTACATCGGCTAGCTAATGTTGTCATCTATGGAGGCACGAATGGCGCTCGGCTCGAAGTCATCGGCGTAAAACTCATCGTGTCCTATTTGCGCAAGAGTGGTTAAATTTCGCAGCAAGTGGCAAAGTAGGGGGAAATGAAGTGCGTGTCGTGATCTTTGGATCGAGTCTGGGTTTTGCGAAGCGCGGTCTCTGTCGCGCTTGGAGAGTTTAAATTTTAAAATTTACCGCATCGCGTAGTATTCTGCAAAACATCGCACCGCCGCTGCGAAAAGATATGCCGAGCCTACTGCTGTAAAAGTGTGGTGATCGGTCACTATCGAGCAAAGTAGCGCCGTAGTAAGCGCGTAAAATATGAAAGCACATCGTTATAACCTAGCGAGGTGGGCAAGGGCGGGTCTGCGTTTCATAAATATCTCGCGCGAGTGGGCTTCGCGATGAATGGATACAAAGCCTGCAAGAAACGCGCGCAGCGGTAAAATAGGATAAGACCGCTCTTGGTGTGATTGGGGCTGGATGTCGCGCGGGGTGTATCTGCGCGCATGAGAGAAAAGAGCGCTTATAGCGCGATTTGAGCTGCTACGAAATTTGATTTATCAAAAAAGATTTTTGAAGAAGGAGCAGAATTTATAAAATTTCGCTCCTTGATTTTGTGATGTTTAAAGCGTGCACATCGGTTCGCACAATGCAGGATTATTTTACGCCGACGATGATTTGAGTAGCTTTGATGATTGCAGTTACTTCATCACCTTTTTTAAGTGCTAAATTTTTAACCGATTCGTTTGTGACGGTTGCGCTTAAATTCTCGCCGCCGGCGCTTCTGACGCTGATCTCGGCATTTACCGCGCCCTCTTTAACGGCGGTGATTTTGCCCTTTATTTGGTTGGTCGCGCTTAAGCGTAGATCGTTCTCGCCTTTGGAGATGATGACATTTGGGGCTTTAAATAAAAATACCGCCTCTTTGCCTGCTTTTAAATCCAAAGTTGTTTCAGAATCAACCGTCACGGTCGCTTTTAGCACGTCGCCGCCTCTGGTTTTAGCTGTAATTAGCGAATTTACCGCACCTGTTTTTACGTCGCTGATTACGACGTGAAGCTGATTTCTAGCACTTATTGCCATTGTTTCTCCTTGCAAAAAATTACGAGCAATGTTAGCGGCAAATCCTTAAATGAAATTTAAAAATGCTGCGTGTAAGAAATTAATTTGATTTGTTGCGAATTTATATTAAGCCCACTTTTTAAATTCCTAGCTTGCATTATTAAAAGTAGCGTTAAAAAATAGATGAAATTCTAAATTTGCATATATTAAATCGAGTTATTTTCCTTGAAATTTTATTTGCTTTTTATAAAATTCTGCGTTTTTTAGAGCTCTGACGCAAAATTTAGCGTTTGTTTTATGCACATCCAGATAAAATTTATCGCAAATCGCGCATCGCAAGGCTTTAAGAGCGCTCCGCTTACGCCTCTTCGCTGAATTTTACGCCTCGCACATCGGTTTTACGAGTGGATTGGCAAGCGAGGCGATTTTACATTTGCTTTAAAATTATGGCGAGCGGTGCGCTTTGAGCGCAAAATTTCAGCGCACCTTGCTTTGCAGAAAATCGCGCAGAATCATCGCGTGGTTGCAGTGCTCGTCTTTCGCAGCGTATAGCAACGTGACGACCGGCTCGTTTTTAACCTTTTTCAAAAATTCAGCTACGGCAGGATTTTGCTCAAGTTCGGCTAGGTAAAGCTCCTTAAAATGGGCGAAATTCTCAGGCTTATGCGCGAAAAGCTTGCGTATTTCGGTGCTAGGCGTTATGTCCTTTGCCCACATATCAAGCTCCAGCGCGTCTTTTTTTATGCCACGCGGCCATAGCCTATCGCAAAGCACGCGAAAACCATCCTCTTCCTCCGCGCTCTCATAGACGCGCTTAATTTTAAATTTTGTCATAGTTTGCTCCTTTAAATTTGCTAATCCTTGATGAAATAATCGCCGTCGAAGCTTACGAGCGAGTACTTGCGCTCGCTTCCAAGCGCCTCTACGAGCTCCGGTACGCTAAGGAACGTGAGGCTGTCGGCGCCTATAAATTTGCAAATTTCATCCGTGCTCATATTCGCGGCGATCAGCTCGCGCACGCTCGGCGTGTCGATACCGTAGCGCTCGGGATACTTTAGCTCGGGGCTTGCGATGCACATATGCACGCGCGCCGCGCCCGCATGGCGCAGAAGCTGCACGATCTTTTTGCTCGTAGTGCCGCGCACGATGCTATCGTCCACGACGACGACGCTTTTGCCGTGTAGCGCCGCGCCGATTGGGTTTAGCTTGAGTTTGACCTTTAAATTTCGCACCTCTTGCGTCGGCTCGATAAAGGTACGGCCGATGTAGTGGTTGCGCACGATCGCCATCTCGAAGGGCAGCTTGCTCTCTTGCGCGAAACCCAGTGCCGCCGGCACGCCGCTATCGGGCACGGGCACGACGAAATCGGCCTTTAGCTCTTTACATTTTCGCGCGAGTGCAGCGCCCAGCTTTTTTCTGACCTCGTATACATTTTTGCCCTCTACGACGCTGTCGGGGCGCGCAAAGTAGATGTATTCAAACGCGCAAATTCTAGCCTCCGCGGCTTTTAAAATTTCAAGCGAGCTGAACTCGTCCTTGCCCTCTTCGAAGATCACCATCTCGCCGGGCTTTACGTCGCGGACGAACTCGGCTCCTACGAGATCAAACGCGCAAGTCTCGCTCGCGACGATGTAGCCGCCGTCTTTGAGCCTGCCGATGCTGAGCGGACGCACGCCGTAGCGATCGCGCACGGCAAACATCTTCGAGCGGCTTAAAATCAGAAGCGAGTACGCGCCCACGCACTGATTCAGCGCCTCGATGATGCGGTCTTTTAGATGCTCCTGCTTGCTGCGTGCGATGAGGTGCAGGATGTTTTCGGTGTCCATGCCGGACTGAAAGATCGCGCCCTCGCTTACGAGCTTGCGGCGGATTTCGTCTTTGTTGATCAAATTTCCGTTATGAACGATCGAGATCTCCCCCAGAGCGTAGTTGCCGGCTACCGGCTGCGCGTCTTTTAGGCTGTCTGCGCCCGCGGTGCCGTAGCGGTTGTGACCGATCGCGATGTTGCCCTTTAAAATTTCAAAACTCGCGGGGCTAAAAACCTCCGTCACGAGCCCCGTGGCTTTGATCGTTTTGATATGATGGTTGAAACTCGAGCTGATGCCGCTTGCCTCCTGGCCGCGGTGCTGCATGGCAAAAAGCCCGTAATACGCGGTTTTCGCCGCACCTTCGGAATTTATGACTCCCACGATTGCGCACATTTTCTAACCTCTTAAATTTTATTTTTTAGAAATTTATCTATATTTTGTTTTATCATTTACGGCTCGCCGTCCGGCATTTTGCCGACGCCTTATTAAATAGATCGGCTGAAATTTTAAACTTCTCGGCGATATTCGCTCCGCCTGTGGCGTAGCTGCCGAATAGCCCGACTTTGTAAATTCCAAAGCTTTCAAGCTCGGGCTTTAGCTCGCGCAGAAAATTTAAAATTTCATCTTTGGTTGGCATTTTATCCTCTTAAATTTAGCTGCAAAGACCTAGATTCCTAAGCAGTCGTCGATGCCGTAAAGCCCGCTATTTTGGGACGCAAGCCATACCGCTGCTTTTATCGCGCCTCTGGCAAAGGTCGCGCGCGAAGTCGCCGTATGATTTAGCTCGATGAACTCGCCCTCGCCGTAAAATCCTACAGTGTGGCGTCCGACTATATCGCCGCCGCGCAGCGACATCACGGCGATCTCGTCCTTGCTCCGCTCGCCGATGAGCCCGTCGCGACCGCTTACGCGCACGTCTTTTAAGTTTAGCTCGCGCGCGCTTGCGGCACTTTCCGCGAGGCTCATCGCCGTGCCGCTCGGAGCATCTTTTTTGTGGCGGTGGTGCATCTCTAAAATTTCGCAGTCAAAATCGCGCAGGCTCCTGCTGGCAAGCGCTACGAGTCTATTTAGCACCGCGACGCCCAGGCTCATATTCGTAGCGTGCAGTACGGGCATCTTCGCGCCGCATTCGCGCAGTAGCCGCTCGCCCTCCTCTCCTAGAGCCGTCGTGCCGATGCAAAGCGGCTTTGGGTGCGAAAGCGCAAATTTCATTAAGCTTATCGCGCCGTCTCGGATCGTGAAGTCTATCACGACGTCACAGCCGCTAAAAAGCTCGTCGTAGCTGCTCGTTACGGCGCAGCTCGGCGTATAATCAAGCGGCGCGACCGTGTAGATCACGCTTGCTCGCGCCTGATCGAAATTTTTCAGGCATTCGTAGATCATCATGCCCATTCTGCCGCTTCCGCCGTGAATTCCTATATTTATCATCGCCGTTCCTTAAATTTTAAATTTTAATCCGCTTAGTATAGCCAAATTTTGCTTACACTACCTCTCTACGCCGAGACTTAGCGGGATGAAGCTGTTTTGTTTAAGCTCCGCTTCGCTAGGTTTTTTGATCTCTATGCGAGAGGCGCTTACGCCGCGCTGCATGAGTGCTGATTGCACGGCGGCCGCCCTGGCAAGGGCTAGCTCATCAAGACGGGAGCGGGTAAATTTCTGCGCGCTTATCAGCTCCTCCATCGCCTCATCGCCGCTGGATTTGATGCCGTATTTGACCTTAAGCGCCGCTATGGCTTCATCCGTGGAGAGGCCTTGTTTATTGGATATCAGCGTGAGGGTATTTTGCAGCGAGCGCCTTTTAAACTCGTGAGTATCGAGCTTTTCGTTGTACGCAGAGTTTAGAATGATCTTAAGATCGGGCTTGGCTTTTGCGACCTTGGCTAAATCATCTATTTTAGAGTTTTCGCTGATTAAAATTTCACTGCTTGCTGCCTCAAAATCGATACTTTCGAGCTTTTTCGTATCTACGCCCGCGATCTTTCCCATAAATCTAAACGGGCTTAGCACGATGTCAGAGAGCAGCTTTTTGACCGCGCCCCAAACGAGCGCGCCGTAGCTAAATTTCGGATCGCTCAGCGTGCCGCTTAAAGGCAGGCTAATATCGATCTGATCGTCGCTGTCCTTTAGGATTGATACCACTAGACCGATCGGAAGGCTCAGCGCATCCTTGCTCTGCACCTCTTTGCCGAGCTCGAAGCGGTCTAAATTTAGATCATTGCTTGCGTTTAGCTTGCCATCGTCGATTTTGTAGGCAAGTTTTAAATTTAGCTTGCCGCCCGCGATTTCATTGCCGATATATTTGGCGGTATAGGGCGATGCGGGCGCAAGCGGGATCTCCTTTAAAACGACGTTTATATCGCTTTTGCGTTTAAAATCCAGCGGATAGGCGCGCACCGTGATGCTCGCTAGCCCGCTTCCGCTTACGAGCGAGCTAAACTTAATATCCGCCGCTCGCTTCGGGCTGATCTCGCTGATACTTGCCTTCATATCGCTGATGCGTAGTTTAAAGGGCGTTGCTAGACTCTCATCGGTGAAATTTAAACTTCCGCCGCTAAACGAGATATTTTTTACGCTCCACGCAAAGTTTGACGCGCTTTTTGCGGATCTGCTAGGCGCAGCTTCGGCGGGCTTTGCGGCCTGTTTTGCCTGCGCGGTAGGTCTTATCAGCGAGAGCAAATTTAAACGCCTGTCTTTATTTAGCGAGATATTTGCTGCGGGCGAGCCAAGAGCGATCTTGTTTAGCGTGAGGGAGCTTGGGCTTAGCGCGATTTGCGCGACATTTAGCGACACAAGTGAGAAAATTTTATCCCTGCCCGAGCTTAGCGCCAAGCCCTTGCCCGATAGCTTTGCTTCAAGCGAGAATGTGTTTGAAAGCTTCAGCTGCCCTTGCGTAGCGAGCTCGCCCGCGATGGAGCCCGTGATAAATTCCGCCGCATATTTGTTAAAAACGCCCAAGTTCGGCGCATTTAGGCTAAAGTTCACGCCTACGTTAAGCGGCGCGATGCTAGCCTTGCCGTCCGCGCTAGCGGTGATTTCGCCCGTGATAAGGCTTGCTTTGATGCCGAAGGGCTCGGCGAAATTTGAGCTTAGCCCGCTTAGCGTGGCGCTGAAATCCTTGATCTCGTGCACGTTGTTTTTAACAATAAAGCTCTCGCTGATCTTAGCCTTTGCGCCGGTTACGGAGGCCTCGCCGATCTTAAATTTTAAAGCGGGGCTTTTGGCGGGCTTTTTAGAACCCGAATTTGCGCCGCTTGCCGTAGAGTTTACATCCGCCGGGTTTGTATCGCCCGCGCTCGCCGTTTTTTTAAAGCTCGCGTGATTTTTAGAGATCGCGCTTAAAATCGCCAGATCGTTTATGCTTTTGGCGCCGTTAACGCCCACTTCCGAGTTGAAAAACGGCTCGTTTAGTAAAATTTTATCCACGCCCAGATCGAGATCCGCGACGTTAAATTTCACCCCTTGCACGCCGAAGCTTTCAAATCCACTAAAAATTCCGTTTTTGTTTGCGATTTTGGAGTTTGAAATTTTAGCAAATTTTAGACTTACGCTGTTTTGCGCGCCCTCTTTGTCGTAGCTAAATGCGCCCAGTTCGGTTGCGGCGAGTGAAATTTTATCGCTGCGCGCGAGCGTAATCTGCGTATCCGCGATACTAAAGGCGCCAAAACCCGTATGAAGGGCCGTATCGTTACCTTCGGCGTTAAATTTCAAGAAATTTTCCGTGATTTTAGTATCGTTTGAGACGACCGAAATTTGCGGGTTTGCAAAGCTTGAGCGGTTTAGATCTACGCTTTTTACGGCAGAGTTTAGCCGCAAGTTTGCCCCCGTTTTATTAAAATCGAGCGTAAAATCCGCGACTCGCGCGCCCTCAAAGCCCGTGGAAATTTTGGTTTCGTTCATATCGTATTTTGCGCCCGAAACTAGCACTTGCGGGATTACTACTTTGCCTGAAATTTCATTCGAAACGTCCGTATTCAGCTCAAAGCTCGGGATTTTCAGCGAGCCTAGCGAAATTAAATTTTGATCTTGCAAAATTTCTAGGCTTTGTAGCTCGAGCTTTGAGTTTTCAAGCGCAAATTTTATATTTTCATCGAGGCTCAATCGATAATTCAGCTCGGCAGAAAGAAACCCGTTCTTAAACCGCACGCCGCTAGGATCGAGGTATGATAGCCAAAACGGATCAATTTTCAGCCGCGAGATATCTACCTTGCCGTGCAGACGAAGAGGCGCCAGATCGATGGCTCCATCGAAGCTTAGCGCGTCGTATGTACGCGAAACGGCGCTTAAATCGTGCTCGCCGATCGTTTCGTCCTTTAAGCTTAGCCCGTTGATCTCATAATTTAGCTCGGTCGAGATGAGCGAAAACGGCTTTTTCAGGGAGTTATCTACGTAGCCCAGAGAGCCGCGCTCGATCTTAAAATTATTCAGCGTGACGTTGAAGCTGGAGTTTTCATCCTTGCTTTCGCTCTTTTGATCCGAAAGTAGCGGCTCGAAATTGAAAGTGCCGTTTTGCTCGCGCTCGACGTGGAATTTAGGGGATTTAAGATGCAAAATTTCTACCGCAAGAGTCTTTTTAAAAAGCTTTGAAAAACCGATTTTTAAATTTATCTCGTCCGCGCTAAACAGCGGCTTAAAGGTGCTAAGCTCCGGCTTGGTGACGTTTAGCTCGTAGGTAAAGGGGTTAAATTTGGCGTCCTTCACGCTAAAGTTCGCTCTGCCCTCTAAAATTTTAGGCAGCGCTTTTTCGATAAAAAGCGGCACGCCGAAAAAGCCCGCGAGCACGTAAAATAGCGCAAATCCACTTACGCCGAAAGCAAACTTACGCCAGTGTTTTATAAAAAAATTTTTCATTTTTCCGCTCATTAATTTTGATAGCGTAAAATTATATCCAAAAATTTCGTGCAAAGGGTTAAATTTTGCTGGTTCACATCTGCTGCTCGGTCGATTGCGATTATTTTTTGCGCCGCTTAAAAGAGCTCACGCAAGAGCCGCTAATAGGCTATTTCTACGATCCAAACATCCACCCTTGCGGCGAATACATTCTTAGAATGCACGATGCAAAGCGGGTTTGCGAGAATTTAGGGATTAAATTTATCCCGGGCGAGTATGATTTTCAGGGCTGGCTAGATGGCGCGCGAGGGCTTGAAGACGAGCCCGAAAAGGGCGCGCGCTGCGAGTTTTGCTTTGATTTTCGCATGCAAAAAACGGCCGAGCTCGCGCTAAGCCTAGGTGAGCGCAAAATCACCACGACGCTTCTTATGAGTCCCAAAAAATCGCACTCTCAGCTTTGCGCCTCGCTGCAACGTATCTGCGAGCGCTGCGGACTGGAGTTTATCGCGCCGGATTTTCGCGAAAACGGCGGCACGAACGAGCAGTTTGCGCTTGCAAAAAAAGACGCGCTCTATCATCAAAACTACTGCGGCTGCATCTACGCGCTTGCGTCGCAGCGGAATGATCAACGAAAGGCTGAGCGAAATTCGGGCGAGAGCTCGGCGGCGGATTTGAAGCAAAATTTAGCCCAAGGCGCCGAAATTTACGAGCTAATGTCGTCTATCGATCGGCAGATCCTGCCCGCTTCGGTAGAGGAGAAGTTGAAATTTTACAAAAAGCTTTGTGCGCTTGAAAGAAAAGGGGTTAAATTTAGCGTGCTGCGCGATCGGTTTTTAAACTACCGCTTGTTGCGCGCATGGATTAAATTTGACGGGCGTGCAGTGCCCTCGTTTGTGCTATTTGGCTCGCATTTTACGCGCGAAAGCGTGAAGCTTAGTATAGAGCGGGAGTGCGAAATTTTTTGCAGCGACAAGGGCGAGATTAAAATTTTAAACCTGGCGAAATTTAACGAAATTTCAAGATCAAATTTCAAAAACGTATCTGAGATGCTAAAAAACCCGCCGAGTCTCGCGCGCCAAAATAAAACTCGCGCCGCCCTGTGCGCTGCGGGCTCGCTCTCGCCGATCATCGTCACGGACGAGATAAGAGCCGCCAAAGTTCAAATTTACGGGCTCTCGCGCATATTTCTAGACGTTAGGGAAATTTTAGTAAGAATTTGATAAGATTCTAAAATTTCTAAAAAAGGCAGATAAATGATAGATATAAACGAAATCCTCTCCATCCTACCTCATCGTTTTCCATTTTTGCTGATAGATCGCGTCGAAGAGCTCAGCATAGGCGAAAGTATCAAAGCCTATAAAAACGTAACCTATAACGAGCAGATCTTTCAGGGTCACTTCCCAGGCCACCCGATCTATCCGGGCGTAATGATAATCGAGGGCTTGGCGCAGGCAGGCGGCGTGCTGGCGTTTAAGAGCATGGAGAAAGAGGGCGTCGATTTAAGCGATAAAGTCGTGTATTTTATGAGTATCGACAACGCTAAATTTAGAAGTCCCGTCCGCCCCGGCGACAAGCTTGAGTATCGCATCAGCGTAATCAAACACCGCGGACGCATCTGGGTGCTAAAGGGCGAAGCCTACATCAACGACGGCGCCACATTGGCCGCACAGGCGGAACTTCAAGCGATGATAATGGATAAATGATGGCTAAAGTTCACCACACGGCGATCATCGAGGACGGCGCGCAGATCGGAGCCGAGGTTGTGATCGAGCCGTATGTTTTCATAAGCGCGCAGGCTAAAATCGGCGACGGCTGCACGATCAAACAGGGGGCGCGCATCATCGGCGATACGCAAATCGGCGAGAACTCTAAAATTTTTTCATACGCGATCGTGGGCGAAATTCCGCAGGATATGAGTTTTGAAGAGGGTGAGCGAACGGGGCTAATCATCGGCAAAAACGCTACGATTCACGAGTTTTGCACGATCAGCTCGGGCTCGCATAAGGGCGACGGATTTACGCGCATCGGCGATAATCTCTTTATGATGGCGTATTGCCACATCGCGCACGATTGCGTGCTGGGAAGCAACATAATCCTAGCCAACAACGCTACGCTCGCAGGTCATGTCGTAATGGGCGATTATGCCGTTATCGGCGGGCTTACCCCCGTGCATCAGTTCGTCCAAATCGGCGAGAGCTGCATGATCGCAGGGGCTAGCGCGCTTAGTCAGGACGTGGTGCCGTTTTGCCTAGCCGAGGGGAATCGCGCCTATATCCGCGGGCTAAATTTAACGGGCATCCGCCGCCGCTTCGATAAAGAGACGGTCGAGACGATAAATCGGGCGTATAAATTTTTATTCAACCAAGGCACGGGCTTAAAGGAGCAGGCGCAGATTTTATTAAACGAAACGAGCGATCAAAACGTGCGCAAGATGTGCGAGTTTATAATCAACACAAAACGCGGAATTCCGCTAGATAAAGGTAAAATTTAATGGCAAATAAGTGCAGTTTTTGCGGTGAGACGGGCGCAGACGGGCGTCGCATCTATCCTAACGACGACGGTACGGCGGCTATCTGCAGCTATTGTATCGATATGGCATACGCCGCGATCCACGGCAGCGAAGGTCAAAATGAGGCGGTACAAAATCAAAATAAAGAGATTGATTTCGAGGCTATCAAGCCAAAGGCGCTGATGGAGGTTCTAAACCGCTACGTCATCGGCCAAGAGCGCGCTAAGAAAATTTTTAGCGTCGGCGTTTACAACCACTATAAAAGAATTTTCAGGCAGACCGACGCAAAGGGCGACGATACCGAAATTTCAAAATCAAATATCTTGCTTATCGGGCCTACCGGCAGCGGTAAGACGCTTATGGCGCAGACCTTGGCGCGATTTTTGGACGTGCCGATCGCCATTAGCGACGCTACGAGCCTAACTGAAGCGGGTTACGTCGGCGAGGACGTAGAAAATATCCTCACCCGCCTTTTACAGGCCGCGGATGGCGACGTAGAAAAGGCGCAGCGCGGTATCGTATTCGTAGACGAGATCGATAAGATCGCGCGAATGAGCGAAAATCGCAGCATCACACGCGACGTAAGCGGCGAAGGTGTACAACAAGCGCTGCTTAAGATCATCGAAGGAAGCGTCGTAAATATCCCGCCGAAGGGCGGCCGCAAGCATCCAAATCAGGACTTCATCCAGATCGATACGACAAATATTTTGTTCGTCTGCGGTGGCGCGTTCGACGGGCTAAACGAGATCATCAACCGCCGCATCGGGCAGAACGTGTTAGGGTTTAACCAAACCAAGCGCAGTAAAAAAGAGAGTTTAAATTTACTAAACATGGTCGAGGCCGACGATTTGGTGCATTACGGTATAATCCCCGAGCTCATCGGGCGCTTGCACGTAGTGGCTACGCTAAACGAGATTGACGAAAAGGCGATGGTTAGAATTTTAACCGAGCCGAAAAACGCGATCTTAAAACAATATCAAAAGCTCTTTGCGATAGACGGCGCAAATTTAAAATTTGACGACGACGCGCTAAGAGAGGTCGCGAGCCTGGCGATAAAGCGCAAAACCGGTGCGCGCGGACTTCGCAGCATAATCGAGGAGATCATGATCGATATTATGTTCGATCTGCCTGAGCTTAAGGGCTATGACGTTATCATCTCGAAAGAGGTCGTAGACGGCGTCTCTAAGCCGATACTTGTAAAACAAAATTTAACTGCATAAAGGGGATAAATGTTACTTGATTCGATTCTAGGATTATTTTCTAGGGATATGGGTATTGATCTAGGCACGGCAAACACGCTTGTGCTGCTAAAAGATAAAGGCATCATCATCAACGAGCCGAGCGTCGTCGCTGTACAAAACGAACGCTACGGCAAGCAAAGAATCATCGCTGTGGGCGCCGAAGCCAAAGAGATGCTTGGGCGCACTCCTGGTGATATCGAAGCGGTGCGCCCGATGAAGGACGGCGTTATCGCGGATTTTGATATGACGGAGAAGATGATTAGGTATTTCATCGAAAAGACCCACAAGCGCCGCTTTTTCGTAAGTCCGCGCATCATCATCTCGGTTCCTTACGGGCTAACTCAGGTCGAGCGCAAAGCCGTGCGAGAAAGCGCGATGATAGCGGGCGCGCGTGAGGTTTATCTAATCGAAGAGCCGATGGCTGCAGCGATCGGTGCGGGACTTCCCGTAAATGAAGCGCGCGGCTCGCTGGTCGTGGATATTGGCGGCGGTACCACCGAGATCGGCGTCATCTCGCTAGGCGGCATCATCAGCGCCAAATCCGTACGCGTCGCAGGCGATAAGATCGACGCAAGCATCGTTAACTACGTCAAAGAAAAATATAGCCTGCTTATTTCGGAGCGTGCGGCCGAGGAGATTAAGATCAAGATCGGCACGGCGGTGCAACAGCAAAAAGATCTTACATACACAGTCAAAGGAAAAGACCAGATTAGCGGGCTTTTAAGCTCGGTCGATCTTACGAGCGAGGACGTTAGAGAGGCGATCAAAGACTCGATCAGAGAGATCGCCGATGCGTTAAAATTTGTGCTAGAGAGCATTCAGCCAGAAGTCGCTGCCGACATCGTCGAAAACGGCGTCGTGCTAACGGGCGGCGGCGCGCTCATTCGCGGATTAGATAAATATCTAAGCGACACCGTAAAGCTTCCGGTTTTCGTCGCGGACGAGCCGCTGCTGTGCGTCGCAAACGGCACGGGAAAAGCCCTAGAAGAGATCAAATCGCTAAAACAAGCGGCAAATGACTAATCTCAAACTCCTCCTCGTCGCGGTTTTGCTGGTAGCCGTTTCGCTTACATTCGGCTCGTATATCCACGGCAAATTTATCGGATTTGCAGGAGGAATTTTAGAGGTTTATTACGGCGTGAGTGATCGGGTAAAAAGCGCTGTGAACGAGCATTTTAACCAGGCAGAGACGATCAAAGCTCTACGAGAAGAAAATGCCGAGTTAAAAAAATCGGCGATGCTGCTTAGTACGTTCGCAGGAGAGCTGAATAAAATTTTGATCGATAAAAACAGCTCCATTTATGAGCCCAAAGTCCAGCTCGTAAAGGCGTTGAGCTATGCAAATCTAAACGACTACAATAAATTCTTCGTAAATTTTGGAAATTTTAACCCAAACAAAATTTACGGCCTCATCAGTGAGGGCAAGACCGCAGGAATTTTAGTAAATAAAGACGGGCGCCCGCTTGCGATCTTACAGCGCGACGAAAAGAGCAACTTCTCCGTTTTCATAGGAGATACCCAAATTCCTGGTGTCGCAGGCGGCGAAAATAACGAGCTCGTGGTTAGATACATCCCACAATGGCTTGATCCCAAGGTGGGCGATGAGGTCTTTACGAGTGGGAAAGATGAAATTTTTTTTGCCGGCGTGCCGGTAGGAAAGGTTAAAGAGATTCAAAACGGAAAGTTATACAAAAGCGCCGTCGTAGAGCCCTATGTGGGCTCCGAGATGCCGGCGTTTTTGTATGTCGTTACAAAGGAAAATTGATGCCCAAAAGAGATGATATTAAGACGATTTTACTGATCGGCAGCGGTCCGATCGTAATCGGTCAGGCTTGCGAGTTTGATTACAGCGGCACGCAGGCTGCCAAGACGCTAAAGAGCCTCGGATACCGCGTAGTGCTAATAAACTCTAACCCCGCTACCATTATGACCGATCCCGATTTTGCTGACGCTACCTATATCGAGCCGATCACCAAAGAGAGCATTTTACGTATCATAAAGCGCGAGGGCGTCGATGCGATCCTGCCTACGATGGGCGGACAGGTCGCGCTAAACGTCGCGATGGAGGCTTACGAAAGCGGCGAGCTAGCGGAGGTGAAATTTCTAGGCGCCAAGCCTGAAGCGATCAAAAAGGGCGAGGATAGAGTGAAATTTAAAGAGGCAATGATTAAGATCGGAATGGATCTGCCCAAATCCAAATACGCTTACAATATCGAAGAGGCGATGGCCGCTGCAAATGAGATCGGCTTTCCGCTCATTATCCGCGCTAGCTACACCCTAGGCGGCGCAGGCAGCGGCGTGGCATACAATATCGACGAGTTTAAAGAGGTCGCGCAAAATGGGCTAGACGTGAGCCCGATAAATGAAATTTTGATCGAAGAGAGTCTGCTTGGATGGAAAGAGTTCGAAATGGAGGTGATCCGCGATCATAAGGACAACTGCATCATCGTCTGCTCGATCGAAAATTTCGACCCGATGGGGGTGCATACGGGCGATAGTATCACGATTGCGCCCGCTCTTACGCTTACCGATAAAGAATACCAAGCGATGCGCGACGCGAGTTTTAAAATTTTGCGCGAGATCGGCGTGGATACGGGCGGCTCAAACGTGCAGTTTGCGGTAAATCCGCAAACGGGGCGGATGATCGTCATCGAGATGAACCCGCGCGTAAGCCGCAGTTCGGCTCTTGCATCCAAAGCTACGGGCTATCCGATCGCCAAGGTCGCTACGATGCTAGCGGTGGGCTTTAGCCTGGACGAGATCAAAAACGACATCACCGGCACGCCTGCGAGCTTTGAGCCCGTGATCGATTATATCGTGACTAAAATTCCTCGCTTTGCGTTTGAGAAATTTCCCGGCGCAAACCCCTATCTCGGCACTGCGATGAAAAGCATCGGCGAGGTGATGGCGATCGGGCGCAGCTTTAAAGAGAGTATCCAAAAGGCGCTGTGTTCGCTGGAGAAGGGCTACTTCGGATTTGTAGAATTAAGCTTAAGCGAAAAGGATCTCATCTTCGGGCTTCGCAATGCGCAACAAGATAGAATTTTATATATCGCTCAGGGCTTTAGAGCGGGTATGAGCGTGGATCAAATTTACGAGCTTAGCAAGATCGATCGCTGGTTTTTGAGCCAGATCGAGCAGATCGTAAAATTTGAAGAGCGCATCGATATGGAGATCATCAACGACGCGGCGCTTTTGAGACAGGCTAAGAGCTGGGGCTTTAGCGATAAGATGATCGCAAATTTAATCAACAAAAAGGATAATCTGGGCCTTACGCAAAACGACATCCATTTTGCCTGCGCCAGGCAGGGCATCGACCTTGAATACAACGAAGTAGATACCTGTGCGGGCGAGTTTGCGGCGCTTACTCCGTATCTATACTCCAGTACCAACATAACGCCCGCCATCGCAAGCCGTAAAATTTCAAAAGATAATAAAAAGGTCCTCATTATCGGCGGCGGTCCGAACCGTATCGGACAGGGCATCGAGTTTGACTACTGCTGCGTGCACGCCAGCTACGCTCTGCGCGATATGGGCATCACCACGATAATGTATAACTGCAACCCAGAAACTGTCAGCACCGACTACGACACGAGCGATATTTTATACTTCGAGCCGATCGATTTCGAGCACGTTAGAGCGGTCATCGAGGCCGAGAACCCCGACGGCGTGATCGTGCATTTCGGAGGTCAAACGCCGTTAAAGCTCGCTAAACGCCTAAGTACCGTGGGAGCAAAGATCATCGGCACGAGTGCACGCACGATAGACGTAGCGGAAGATCGCAAGAAATTTAGCGAGTTCATCGCAAGTATCGGCGTCAAACAGCCGAAAAACGATACCGCCATAAGCGAAGCCGAAGCGATCGAAAAGGCCGCTGCGATCGGCTATCCGGTGCTCGTGCGCCCTAGCTACGTGCTCGGGGGTCGCGCGATGCGGCGCGTGCATAGCGAAGCGGAGCTTAGGCAGTATATGAGCGAGGCGGTGCGCGTGAGCGATCACTCGCCGGTGCTTATAGATAAATTTTTACTTGACGCGACCGAGCTTGATGTCGATGCGATCTGCGACGGGCGCGACGTATATATCGGCGCGATAATGGAGCATATCGAAGAGGCGGGTATTCACAGCGGCGATAGTGCGAGCATCCTGCCGCCGCTTAGCCTAAGCGCGGAGATGATCGATCTGGTAAGCCGCCAAACTAAAGAGATTGCGCTAAATCTCGGCGTCGTGGGGCTTATGAATATTCAATTCGCGATTTTTGAAAACGAGCTTTACATTATCGAGGTAAATCCGCGCGCGAGCCGCACCGTGCCGTTTGTGAGCAAGGCGAGCGGAATTCCGATGGCAAAGGTCGCTACTCGCGTAATGTGGCAAGGAGGCTTGCGCGAGGCTTTGAAATTTTACGACGAGTTCGGCGTGCTGGTCGAAGAGAAGGGAATTTTAAAGCCGCGTATTAAAAACCATATCTGCGTCAAAGAGAGCGTCTTTCCTTTCAACAAGCTTACGGGCGCGGATCTGATCTTGGGGCCTGAGATGAAAAGCACCGGCGAGGTAATGGGTATCGGCGAGAGCTTTGCCAAGAGCTTTGCCAAATCTCAAATCGGCGCCAGCAACGCGCTTCCAGGCGGCGGCAAGGTATTTTTGTCGCTCGCGGATCACGACAAGCTGCGAGCCGTGGAGCTTGCGCGCGCACTTACGAGCGCTGGCTTTAGTATCGCCGCTACGAGTGGCACTCACAAGCTATTAGGCGAAAACGGCGTGGAGTGCGAGTTTGTCTATAAAATCAGCGAGGGCCGTCCAAATATCGAGGACAAGCTCAAAAACGGCGAAATTTCGCTCGTCATCAACACCAGCGATAGTAAATCAAACTCTACCGACGCCGCGAAGATCCGCCAGAGCGTGCTGCGCTTTAGGCTGCCGTATTTTACGACGATGAAGGCGGCGATCGCCGCTACGCGCTCGATCTGCTCGACAAAGGACGACTCCGCGCTTGAAGTTAAAACGCTACAGGAGTATCTAAGCGGGGAGTAGTGAGTTGAAGTTTAGCAGCGGAATTTCTCGCTGCTAATACAGTAAGCCTAAGCTTTTACTTATATCTATTAAAAGCTTACTTAATGGTTTTTTGTTGATGTCTTTTTCATCTACATAAACTCCAATTATAAGTCTTAGTAAATCTTCTCGGTTATTAAAGATCTTCCCTTGGTAATTTTGCAAAAGCTCGTCAATATAGCTTTCCGTATAAATTTGAGATTTTTGTATGAGTTCTAATATAAGGTCTTTATGTTTTTGATATATATTAATAATGTGAAATAGCTCAAGAGTATTTTTGATTTCATTTTCGCCTGACTGTTCAAAAATGTCACATTCTAGTTTAAAATCCTCTTCGCTATGGAGATAATCTGAATTTTTAGGAGTATATTTAAATAGGATTTTATCATTAATCGATGTATCAAGAGGGGAGAAAATATTTATGTTCTTGTTTGATTTTATATGATTGCAAGTGTGGCAACATGGAACTAGATTATAAATGGATATAGCAAAACAGGGGTATTCGCTTTTTGGAAAGAAGTGATCTAATTCTGCAGTTGAAATTATTTGATTGCTCTGCATCTCAAAATTTACTATGTAGTTTCTATTACAGTATGGGCATACCGATATATTCAGATTCTTTATATGCTCTATTCTAATTTTACGATTTATAAATTCTTCATAGAGATCTATATCTTTGTCAAATGTTATATTTTTTTATGATCTTTAATTTATTAAAGTCCATAGTTATCAAGCTTTCTAAGGAGATAACATTGTTAAATTCTGAAAGTTTTATTTCTTTCAACTGTTTTTCTAATCTGTTTATGTATGATTTCAATTTCGAATTCTTTTTAAGTGCTTTAAGTTTTCCTAGAATATTTCCTTTAAATTCGCTTTTAGCCTTATCTGTCATATCTATTTTAATCATTTTCTTCTAGTTCCTGTATTTGTTTTTTAGTTTTTCTATATCATCTTTTATAGCATCAATTTCGTCTATTTTATGAATACGTGCATCATTTAGCATTTGCCTAAGTTTGGCTTTTAAAATTGGCTCACCAATGAGTGATATAATATTCTCACAACCCTTTATTTCGTCGTTATTTAACCATGGCTTCTTTAGTATATTTATGACATTATCTATTTTTTCTTTTGCAAAATTTCCCATCAGTCCATTATTCATAAAAAATGCGTTTGCCAATAAAGTATGGATATTGGCTCCAAAGGTATTTATGTCCGGATAAACTTGTTTGCTGTTTTCTAAAAATACGATATTTCCATTTGGGATATCGGATATAATAAAAGGTGAATGCGAGGTTAGCGTCAGTAAAAATTTAAAATCTTTAAAATTTTCTAATAATTTTATAATTGAACTAAATAGCTCTTTTTGCCATAATGGGTGTAATCCGTTTTCTGCTTCATCCAAGATGATGTTAAAAATTTCTTTGCCATCTTTATGATAAAAATCTATATAAAAAATCAATGAATAAATAAGGCTTAATAGAGTTTTTTCTCCAAAGCTGAAATCCGAAAAGTGTCTTCCTGTTTCATCTATGACATCTAAATCGATGAATGAAGGTAGGCTAGATAAGATATCATTTAATTCATCATCGCTTCCGGATTTAAATTTCATCAAATCTAGTTTGCGATATTTTTCCATAGCATCGATTAATTTAGCTAGCTCGTATACATCTTTATGTAGAGTATTTGAATTTTCTCTAAATAATGAGGTTAGATTCTTCTTATTCTGCAAATGTTCTTCTATCCAACTACTAGATAATAGCTCTCGAACAAATCCTTCAAATTTATTTTTGTCTTTATTTAAAACCCTAGGCTTCTGGTATAGTTCTTGTAACTCTAATTCTAAATCTGATCCTTCGTTTTTAAAAAAGTAAGTTTTTATTTTATCAGATTCGTTATCTTGGTTATTCATAGATATAATAAATGCAAATAAATATTTTTTTAGCGATTCTATAGATAAAGATAATTTTAATTCAAGTACTATATTACGAACCGTTTCATTCGAAATTCTGTTTTCCAATATGTTCTGATTTAAAGATATTTTTATATTATGAGGTATAAATCCAAGGTTCTTTTTATCTTTAAATATACCATTTAATACTTTTTTTATACCAATTTCTTTATTATTTTTTATTTTAAACATATTGAGCAAATATTTATTATAAGCTTGTCTTATATCTAATATGCCATTTGTCTTATCGGGGAATAGAAATGCATTTGCAATATCTGTCGGTTTTTGATCATCGCTATATAGCAAATAGGCAAGGTCATTGTATCTTGTTATAAAAGTACTGGGCATCTCTATTGATGGATTATAAAGAATATTGAAAGATTTCCCTTTTTTAAATTTATTAAAATAATATCTATAACAAGATCCATGTTTTTTCAAATTGAATTGCCATTGATGTTCCTAAATATTTTTTCGTCAGGTTAAACATCGCCGTTAGTACCTATAAAAATTTCTTTTTTCTTCTTATCATATATTAACAACCATCCACTCGAAGGGATTTCTGTTCCAGAGCCTCCTTTGTATGCGAGCATAGATAATAAAATAAATTCTACTATACTGCTTTTGCCGCTTCCATTAGATCCTATTAGAGCATTTACTTTTATATTATCGGGGAAAATATCAATATAGTTTGGATTTTCGTCTATAGTTAGTTCATTCTTCTCGTAATCATATTTGCATTTAAATTTCGAACCTAAGTTGAAGCCTTGCTTTTCAATATTTTTATGCTTCTCTATCCAAAGATATACTAGCTCCATTTTTATTGCCCCTTGATATAAATTGATCTTTTTTGCTTAATGTTTCCTTTGATTAATCATCCGCGTGCAGCAAAAACGATCTGCTACCGTCCTGTCCCGCGCCGAGCCCTACCGCCATGCTGCCGATTTGCGGCAACTCGTCCATCCACACACCCGAGTTTCTAAGCTCATCTGGCAGAGCTAAATTTGACTTTAACCCTCCGTCGTAGTCGTAAATCAAAATCGAAATTTGCTCGTCACCATCGCGGCGCGCCAGCCAAATTTGAGCCGCGAAGGGTTCGAATTCTGAGTAGATGATCAGCTCTCGAAGGCTAAATTAAGCTCGCGATCAAAGTCGTAAATTTTAAAATTTAGCTCCTCGCCGCTGTTGTTATCGCTCCAAACGGCGACGAGTTTTGAGGCGGCATCGATGTGGGAGCAAAATTTACTCGCGCCAAAGTCCGCAGCGCTTATGCCGCCGATTCTAGGATCGCGTTTAAGTTCGGTAAAATTGTCGATTGCTATCATGGAATGCTTTTAAATTTAATTGCATAGTGCACAATGACAAATTTAGTGCGCCGCGGCGGATAAGCGTATAAATTTAAAATTTAGTTTCTCTTTTGAACCTTCGCTTTGCCCTTGTCTTTGCCGCTTTGAGGCTGGGCTTGTGGGCGCTCGATGATGCGGATATTAGCGTTTGAGCGGAGCCTGTCGTTGAACTCAGTGATCGCCTTTTTGCGCTCGGAGGTCACGTAACCTTCGATCGCCTTGTCTTGCACACTGTCAAAATCAAGCGTATGAAACCCCTTTTTGTCGTTTACGTAAAACATTTCG
Organism: uncultured Campylobacter sp.; assembly: GCA_963515915.1. Classification (GTDB taxonomy): domain Bacteria; phylum Campylobacterota; class Campylobacteria; order Campylobacterales; family Campylobacteraceae; genus Campylobacter_B. The sequence continues at coordinate 16,278 of CAUPZQ010000018.1, read as the reverse complement.
TAGCCGTTGCGCGTAGGGATTATCGGCGAAAATTTGCCCTGCTCGACATTCGTGACGATGTATTTTAGTCCCTCGTCCATTTGATTGGCTTTGAGGGTTCCCTTCATCACATACACGTCACTTGGGCGGAGCTTTGGATTTGCGCGGATCTTATCGAGTGGAGCCTGAGATTTTGCGATGTAGCGGGTGAGCGTGATGCTATCGAAGGTTGTAAACAAAGAGCTATTTTGCGTGTAGAATTTTTTGACATTTTCGGGGGTCGTGCGGTGTTGTACGTCCGCAAATATCGAGCCGTAGAGCTTTTCTTCAAGCAGTGTGCGGCGGACATTTGCTTTAAAGTCATCGTAGTTCATGCCTTGCTTTTGCACGGCGGTTTTGAGTTGATCTAAGCTAAGCTTATTTTGATCGGCGATTGCTTTGAGCCTCGCGTCAATCTCCGCGTCATTTACCGCGATGCCGCGGCGTTTAATCTCGGATTGTTGCAGCTTTTGCCCGATTAAAATTTCCATCGCAGCTTGCGGCGAAGCGCCCGTTAGCTTCTGAACTTTGGCTAGTTCGTAGCCGGTGATGGGCTCATTATCTACTACGGCGATGACGCCGTTTACTACTTCGGCATTTGCACAAACAGCACAGATCATTGCGGAAAAAAGCAGTTTCTTTATCATTTTTAACCTTTATTTAGTCTTTTTGCTTTATAATTACAAGATCGCGATTATAACATTAAATGGTAATTTTTGCAAAGGAATTTTTATGATAGTAACTCGTTTTGCGCCGAGTCCTACGGGATATTTACATATCGGCGGACTTAGAACGGCGCTTTTTAGTTATCTTTACGCTAGAGCAAACGGCGGCAAATTCCTGCTGCGTATTGAGGATACCGATCTGAAGCGCAATTCGCAGGAGGCTGCTAAGGCGATCGAGGAAGCCTTTAAGTGGTGCAATCTGGATTATGACGGGCAGATCGTGTATCAAAGCTCGCGCTTCGATCTTTATAAACAATACGTCCAGAAGTTGCTAGATGAGGGCAAAGCGTATAGATGCTATATGAGCAAGGATGAGCTGGATGAGCTGCGCGCGCAGCAGGAAGCTCGCAAAGAGCGCCCGCGCTACGATAACCGCTATCGCGACTTTACCGGCACGCCGCCTGCTGGGATCGAGCCCGTAATCCGCATCAAATCCCCGCTTAGCGGCACGATAGAATTTAGTGACGGCATCAAGGGTGAGATAAAATTTAATGCCGCCGATATTTTGGACGATTTCATCATCGCCAGAAGCGACGGTACGCCTACGTACAACTTCACGGTCGTGATCGACGACGCGCTGATGGGCGTCACGGACGTGATCCGCGGCGACGATCATCTAAGCAACACCCCGAAGCAGATCGTGCTGTATAACGCGCTAGGCTTTAAAATCCCGAAATTTTATCACGTTGCGATGATCAACGGCACCGACGGCAGCAAGCTAAGCAAACGCCACGGCGCTACCGATGTGATGGAGTATAAGCGTATGGGCTATCTGCCGCAAGCTCTGCTAAATTTCTTAGTGCGCCTAGGCTGGAGCCACGGGGATGATGAAATTTTTAGCATGGAGGAGATGAAGCGATACTTTGATCCTAACCATATCAGCAAGAGCGCTAGCACTTTCAATCAAACCAAGCTCGAGTGGCTAAACGCGCATTATATTAAAAACTCTGACGACGATGAGCTTGCCGCGCAGCTTGTAGAATTCGGCGTCGATATCCGTTCGCATGCGAAAAAACATCTCATCGCGCAGCAGTACAAACAGCGCGCAAAGACGCTAGTGGAGATGGCTGAGGGCATTAAAATCCTTCTAAATCGCCCGAGCTGCTACGACGAGAAGGCGTATAAGAAATTTGTAACCGAAAGTTCGCTAAGCTTACTCTCAAAATTTGCGGATACTCTAAGCGCAAATTTAAACGCAAAGGAGTGCGAGGAAAGGACGATGGAGTTTTTGGACGCAAACGGCGCCAAGCTAAAGGATCTTGCCCAGCCGCTGCGCGTTGCGATCACGGGAGGAAGCGTAAGTCCGTCGATTTTTGAAATTTGTGAAATTTTAGGAAGCGACGAAGTTAAAACGAGAATTTCAAATTTAATCAAAAAAGGATTATAAAATGGCTAAAGTAAACGTTGAAGCGGCTTTGAAGTACCACATAGGCGGTAAAATCGGAACGAATGTAAAAACCCCGTGCGCTACGGCGGAGGATTTGGCGCTTGCATATACGCCGGGCGTCGCGGAGCCCTGCAAGGTGATCGAAGGTGATCACGAGGCTGCGTTTAAATACACGAATAAGGCTAATCTCGTAGCCGTTATCACTAACGGCACAGCGGTTTTGGGTCTCGGAGATATCGGCGCGATCGCCGGAAAACCCGTAATGGAGGGCAAGGCGGTTTTGTTCAAAAAATTCGGCGGCGTAGATGCCTTCGATATCGAGATTGACGAAAAAGATCCTAAAAAGATAATTGAAATTTGCAAAGCGCTTGCGCCTACGTTCGGCGGTATAAATTTAGAGGATATTAAAGCTCCCGAGTGCTTCGAGATCGAGCGCGAGCTACAAAAATCCGTTGATATCCCAGTCATGCACGACGATCAACATGGCACCGCTATGATTACGGGCGCAGGATTAATCAACGCCGCCATCATCAGCGGCAAAAAGATCGAGGATATGAAGATCGTAGTCAGCGGCTCGGGCGCTGCGGGCATCGCGTGTGCGAAGATGTATCGTAATTTAGGCGCTAAACATATCATAATGCTTGACTCTAAAGGGGTGATCCACAAGGGCCGCACCGATCTTACCGAGCAAAAGAAAGAATTTGCCCTAGATACCGCAGATCGTACGCTAGCTGATGCGATTAACGGAGCCGATATGTTTTTGGGTCTTAGCAAACCGGGCGTTTTAACCAAAGAGATGGTAAAGACTATGGCACCGCATCCAATCATTTTTGCGCTTGCAAATCCGGTACCCGAAATTTATCCGAGCGAGGTGGAGGAAGTAAGAAGCGACGCGATCGTAGGCACGGGCAGAAGCGACTTTACAAATCAGATCAATAACGTTTTGGGCTTTCCGTATATCTTCCGCGGCGCGCTTGACGTAAGAGCCAAAAAGATCACCGAAAATATGAAGATTGCGGCTGCTCGCGCGATGGCGGATCTTGCTCGAGAAGAGGTTCCTGCGGAAATCCGCAAGATGTTGGGCAAGGATAGCTTGAAATTCGGCAAAGACTACGTGATTCCAAATCCTTTCGATCCGCGCGTATTTGCCGTGATCTCGACGGCCGTCGCAAAAGCTGCGGTAGATGACGGCGTCGCTCGCGTCAAAGAGTTCGACGCTGCAGCTTATAAAAAGAGCCTAGAAGCTAAAAAGCTATGATTCCTTGCTCCTGCGCGAGGCGAGATTAAATTTAAGAGGCGTAAATGAAAGATTTGGCTTTACTTACCGATTTTTATCAGCTTAGTATGATGCAGGGCTATTTTTTTACGAAGCCCGATCAGACAGCGGTTTTTGACGTTTTTTATCGTAAAAACCCAAGCGGCGGCGGTTACGCGATATTTTGCGGCTTAAACGAGGTCGTGGATTATATCGAAAACTTAAAATTTAGCGAGGACGACATCGCGTATCTAAAAAGTTTAAATTTCTTTAAGCCGGAATTTTTGGAATTTCTAAGAGGCTTTAAATTTAGCGGCGAAATTTACGCTATGGACGAGGGGCAGATCGTATTTCCGCACGAGCCGCTTATCCGCGTCAAAGCAAATATCATGGAAGCACAGCTCATCGAGACCGCGATCCTAAATACTATAAATTTCCAAACTCTAGTCGCTACGAAAAGCTCGCGCATAAACTTTAGCGCCAAAGGTGATTCGGTGATGGAGTTTGGCTTGCGCCGCGCTCAGGGGCGAAGTGCGGGTATCTACGGCGCAAAGGCTGCGATTATAGGTGGCTGCAGCGCCACGTCAAACGTGCTTGCCGCAAAGAAATTTGACGTCCCTGCGATCGGCACCCACTCGCACTCTTGGATTCAGAGCTTTGATAGCGAGCTGGAGGCGTTTCGCGCCTACGCTAAAATTTATCCGAACAGCACGCTTTTGCTCGTCGATACCTACGATACTCTCGCAAGCGGCGTGCCGAATGCGATCAAGGTTTTTAAAGAGCTGCGCGCCAGCGGTCATGAGCCGCTTGGAATCCGCATAGATTCGGGCGATCTGGAGTATCTGACTAAGCAGGCGCGCAAGATGCTCGATGCGGCGGGCTTTGAGAACGCAAAGATCACCGCATCGAATGATCTAGATGAATACGCGATCGATCAACTCAAGCTTTTTGATGCCAAAATCGATAGCTGGGGGATCGGCACGAGGCTTATTACGGGCGGAGATAGTTCGAGTCTCGGCGGTGTGTATAAGCTAAGCGGTATCGAAAAAGATGGTGAGATCATAGCTAAGATCAAAATTTCAAATGATCCTCGCAAGATCAACAACCCGGGCTACAAGCAGGTCTTTAGGCTCTTCGACAAGGATAACGGCATGGCGCTTGCCGATCTGATTGCGCTTGATGGAGAGAGCATAGATGAGAGCGCGCCGCTTGAAATTTTTCACCCTCTTTACACCTACAAGCGTAAAATTTTAACGAATTTCAGCGCGCATAAGCTCTTACGTCCCGTTTTTAAGGAGGGCAAATTCGTAGGCGTGCGCCGCACGGTAAGCGAGATCGCGCGTTTTAGCAAGGAGCAAAAGAGCAAATTTTGGCTCGAGCACCTTCGTAATGTCCATCCGCAGAGCTACAAAGTGGATCTCTCTCAAAAGCTTTGGGATATCCGAAAATCACTCATCAACGAGTGTAACCTAAATTTAAAGGAGAAATATGTTTAAAGTTCTATCGTGTGCCGCTTTGGCGCTAGTTTTGCTAGGATGCGGCTCAAACCAGCTCCGCCAATCCCCGGATAGCGCTATGAATAAGCAAGCACAGAGCGAAAAAACCATAACTCAAGAGAACGCAAAGACCTTCTATTTCGTCGATGACAAGGGCAAAAAACTTTCGCTTAGCTCAAACGACGATTTCAATACCGCCGTGTTAAAGGACGATAGCGGCAAAAGCTACAACCTCAAGCGCGAGCGCGCCGCAGACGGCATCTATATGGAGAACAAAGACGGAGTGAGCATCCACTTCAAAAAAGGCGAGGGCATAGTGGAGTTTAGCAAATACAAATCCATCCCGATCACCGAGGTCAAATAAATCCTGAAATTTTTTGGTTAAATTCCGATTTAGCGCCGGAATTTAACCTCTTTTCCTGCGCTAAATTCGGAGAAAGTCATGTTATTAGGCAAAATCGATTATCTAAATTTGCTCCCATTTCACGTATTTTTAAAATCACTTCCGCTGCCGTCTTATGTTAAAAAATCGATAGAATTTAAAAAAGGGGTGCCGAGCAAACTCTGCGCCGATCTTTATTATAGGCGCATAGACGCCGCGGTAATCTCCAGCATTGAAAGCCGCCGCGCAAAATACCGCAAACTGCCTCTTGGAATCGTCGCAAAGCGCGAGGTTTTAAGCGTACTCGTTCGCAAAAACTCGGCGCCCAGGCTCGATCCCGCGTCGATGAGCTCAAATATGCTAGCTCGCGTGCTGGATCTTAGCGGCGAGGTGCTAATCGGCGATAATGCTCTAAAGGCGCTACTTTTGCAGGGCAGAGATAAATTCTACGATCTGGGCGAAATTTGGCAGCAGCGCACGGGCTTGCCCTTTGTTTTTGGGCGGCTGTGCTGCGTGAAAAACGAAAAAGCTTACGCACGCCTAGCGACGAAATTTTTATGTTCGCGCATTAAAATTCCAAGATATATCCTGCAAAGCTACGCCCTTTCGCGCGGCATAAAAGAGCGCGAAATTTTAAATTATCTGAAATTTATAAGCTACAAAATCGGCGTCCGCGAGGAGCTGGCGCTGAAAAAATTTATTACTAAAGCCAAAAAATTAAAATTTAATCCGGTTCAAAAGGAGGAACTATGAAGTCTTACATCGACGGCTTGCTGCTAAATTTAAAGCGCGCCAATCCCGGTCAGGAGGTCTTTATCCAGGCATCGACCGAAATTTTATACTCGCTCATACCGCTTCTAAAGCGCGACGAGAGGTATGTGAAAAATAAAATTTTAGAGCGCATTTTGGCGCCCGAGCGCACGATGATGTTTCGCGTCGTATATATGAGCGACGGCGGCGAGCCCTGCGTGCATACGGGATATCGCATAGAGTTCAACTCCGCTCTGGGCCCTTATAAAGGCGGCCTGCGCTTTCATCCGAGCGTAAATTTGGGCGTTTTAAAATTTTTAGGGTTTGAGCAAATTTTTAAAAATTCCCTCACGGGTCTTAATATCGGTGGCGCAAAAGGTGGCGCAAATTTCGATCCCAAGGGCAAGAGCGACGGCGAAATTATGAGATTTTGCCAAGCTTTTATGTTGGAACTTCACCGCCTAATCAGCTCCAATACCGACGTGCCTGCGGGTGACATCGGCGTGGGCGGTCGCGAGATCGGCTATATGTACGGCGCGTATAAAAAGCTCACCCGCAGATTCGACGGCGCGCTTACGGGCAAGGGGCTAAGCTGGGGCGGCAGCCTCGCGCGCACCGAGGCTACGGGCTACGGATCGGTCTATTTTGCAAACGAGATGCTCGCTACCAGGGGCGATTCGCTGCACGGCAAAATTTGCACGATCTCGGGCGCCGGCAACGTCGCGATCTACACCGCCGAAAAGCTCTACCAAATGCAGGCTAAGCCCGTCACCGTGAGCGATTCTACGGGCTTTATCTATGACGCCGATGGGATAGACGTGGCGCTTCTTAAGAAGCTAAAAGAGCAGCTGCGCGTAGGGCTTTGCGAATATATCAAGGAGCGCCCCGGCGCAAAATTTACCCCCGTAAGCGCCTATCCCGCAGGCCGCAACGGCGTGTGGAGCGTGCCGTGCGACGCGGCATTTCCGAGCGCTACGCAGAACGAGCTTAATCTGGACGATGCGCGAACCCTTTACGCCAACGGATGCCGCATGGTTTGCGAGGGCGCGAATATGCCCAGCACGCTCGAGGCGGTCGATTTTATGCTCGCGCAAAAGGACCTTCTTTTCGGTCCTGCGAAGGCGGCGAACGCTGGCGGCGTGGCTACGAGCGGGCTTGAGATGGCGCAAAACGCGCAGATGGCGTCGTGGAGCTTCGAGGAGGTCGATAGCAAGCTGCGCGAGATCATGCGCCATATATTTCGTACCAGCTACGAGACTTCGAAGGAATTCGGCGCGGAGGGCAATCTCGTGCTGGGCTCGAATATCGCGGGCTTTCGCCGCGTAGCCGACGCGATGCTGGATCAAGGGCTGGTTTAGACTTGCTTATCGTGCCGAAAGTCGCAGCTCGCTTTTAAATTTAAACTCTTTAAATTTACGGCGAGCTTTTGGTTGCTTTGATAAAATTTCAATCGTTTGCGCCGAGGATAGGATATGCGAGCTTTTCGACATAATTCGCTCTGCGCGGCTTGCGTTGGTATCGTGCGCGCTGCGTAAATTTTAAATGGCGCTCAGGCGCAATGCGGTTTTAAAATTTTAAGTCGCCATAGCGCCGATTTTAAATTTAGCCGCAAGCACGCAAAGTCCGCCGCTGCTAAATTTTATCTTTAAATTTGGCGGGTAAATTTTGCCCGTTAAATTTAGCTTTGAAATTTGACGTTTAAAATTTAACTCGAAGCCGCTTTAAAATTTAGCCTAAAATTTTATCTCAACTCGCCCGCGCAGCGCGTAAATTTAAACCGAGCATGGGCTGAGCGTTTACCGCAGTTTGGCATAATGGCGCAAATTTTATCCAAAGGTTGCAATATGAAAAAATTTATGGTTTTACTCGCTGCTGCGTCGCTGTCGCTCGCGCATGCGGACGTGACGGATATCCTAAAGCAGGGCGCGGACGCGCTTGGTGCTACTAGAAGCGGAAACTACAAAGAGCTGCTCGCTTCCGCTACGAATTGCGCCGTAGCCGAGCTCGCCAAGGGCTACATCCACAGCAAGACCGCTAAAATCGAGCTTCCTCCTTCGCTGAAGGCCGCTACGAAGCTTGCGAGAAAGGTGGGCGGCGATAAATGGGAGCGCGAGCTCGTCGTGAGTATGAACGATGCCGCTACCAAGGCGGTGAGCGGCGCGAGCAAGATATTTTTGCAAGATCTGAAATCGATGAGCGATGCCGACGTTAAAAAGCTCATCGGCGGCGGCGACACCGCGCTTAGCGAGTATTTGCAGAGCAAATCGGGCGCGAAGCTGCGGGCGGTTTTTAGACCGATCGTAAGCGATATGATGAGCAAAAACAGCTTCGCGACGGCGTATAATGGGCTAAATTCCTTCGCGCAAAACAAGATTGCGGGCAATGAAGCGGTGCAAAACATCGCGCGCGGGCTGGGCGCGAGCGAGTATCTGCCTAAGCAGGGCGAGGATTTGAACGATTACATCACGCAAAAGACGCTAGACGGGCTATTTGCAGTGATGAGAGAAAAAGAAAGCGCGCTTCGCGGCAGCGCCGTCGGCAAAGGCGCGGGGATTTTAGGCAAGGTGCTTCAATAAAGTTCGCAGCGAGGTTTTGGCGTAAATTTCGCCGTATAGCTGCTTTCGGTTGCTTCGCGCTGCCGCCTGCGTAGTCTAAAGCTGCGCGCAAAGTGTCCGCTCGCGCGAAGCGACTGCTTGCATTAAAGCGGGCGCGCGGCGAAATTTAGAAGTTCGTTTGTCGCGCGCTTGCGGTAGGTTTGCTTTAGACGATAATCTTAGCGCGGAGTTTAATCTGCGAAATTTGAAACTGTAAAATTTAGAAATTTAGCAAGACGCAAAGGATTTGAAATTTTAAAATTTCACGCGGAGCTTTGGAATTTCGTGCGGCAATTGAATGCGCGTATATCTAGCGCTTACGTCTGAAATTTTAAGAAGTGACGGAGTATCGGGAAATAGAGCGGCGGCTGGTAAGCGTGTAAGACTAAAGCAAAAAGCCGTCTTGTAAATTTCACTTCTTTCATATCTCTCTTTATGTTCCACAAAACCCAGTTTACTCATTAGTCCTACTATTTTCCGATTCCATTTTTCTTAATTCTTTAAGCGCTCTATTATGGACATCGGCTTTCTTGCAAACTCTGCCCTGGACGGCAATATATCTTACTAAATTTATATCTTTCGTATCGATTGCTATTAATAATCTGCCCATAAGCCTCTCCTCTACAAAAAACGTATAATCGCACTTTGCACACAAAGTACTTTCATAAATTATAAATAATAACAAAACTACTACGGCGCAAATTATAAATTTTAATGCTTTAACCATATTTTCTCCTTGTGTGTATTCTTGCCCGTATATATTGATAATGTCGATTGGCGAGGCAATTATATCACTTCTTATTTTTAAATTTAAATCTCTTTCGCTTCATTTTTATAAAATTTTCCAACTGCTTATCGGTAAAATTTAAAGCCTCTTTTCGATTTTGTAAATTTACATAGGTGTGTCTTATATCGCAGCAGCTATCAAAAATATATTTCCAATTTTTAATTAGCCAGTCTGCTTCTACCATATTTTTATCTGTTTTAAACAAAAACGGCAGAACCCATAAGCCCGCCTTGTAGCCGCTAATTACGATCAATTTTATAAAATTTACTCCATCATCGTCTTTTGCTTTTATCGCGATAAAGCTTACATTTTTCTCGTATGGATAGCAGGATTTTCTACATTCGATAATATCTCCAACCTCGATCTTTCCGCGAAATTTCAAGAGAGGAATACTAAATTTTTTCATTAGATTTCTCTTTATGCGTCTATTGCGTCCGAATTTATCCCTAGGTTTTATCAGTCTGAAACCGGGAATTGTTTCGTCGCAATCCCCTAGTTCATCGCTACTAAGATAATTATCGGAGCATATGAATACCTCCCGGGGGCTCGCATTGATGCCGAAATTTGCTAAATTACGAATTAACTGCTCTTTATCCACGACAAACCCCGCTTTGCTTGATAGCATTTCATCCGAAAGCTCAAAATATCTGGTATCTTTTAAATTTAAAAGGCAAGGATTTTCTGTCCAGAAACATCGCTCATCGCAGACCATAAGCTCATCGTCGTTAAATTTTATAATATCGCCTCTTTGTAAATCATTGTCGAAGGTTGATATTGGTAAGATAGTCATTCAAAGTCCTTTTTTGCTTGCTAGATTAAACATGTTCATAATAAATTTTCGTTATTTATAATCGTCAAATTACACCTCGATAACCACATCCTTATACTTTTCATAAAGCCTCGGCTTTAAAATTTTATCACGATACTCTTTGCCCGCCTTAGTCATACACATCCAGTGGCTAAATCTACTCCAGGTATCAGGACTCTTCCAAGTTATCTCTGCTTTGGGAGTTATGTTCTCCTCCTCTAAAAATTTATACCCAAAAAAGAAATTATCTCTAAAATAGATCCACTTCTCATAAAGCGACATCCCTAGATCGATCTTGGATAAATTCGTATCGAAGTCAGCCCATTTCTTTCTTAAATTTTCGCCCTCTATGCCGAAGTCTATCATACCCCCTAAAAACAGCTGACCCATTACTCCGAAATACTCTCCCGCGTATGTCGGATAGGCTGAAATTTCAGGATTATCTTCGTCCGCTAGCTTATAGTCGCTTTGGATAATCCAATGTAGTTCAAACCATTCGTACCAATCAAAGATTTCATATTCAATGTAATCCAAAATATCTTTTTTTCTGGTACCGGGAATTTGAGCTAATATGCGAATAAACGAATCCATCCAGCAATCAAATCCTAAAGCCTTATAAAGTTCTTCATCTTTGTTAAAAACCCAGCCGTATAGTTCATTCGGTTTTAAAATTTTAAATTTCATAGTATCTCCTTTCTAAATTTAATCGGTTGGCGATATAAAATTTACCTCATCGATCTGTTTGATTGATCACATATAAACTCACTAATATAAAAATTATTTGATTCCGAGAGCTTGGGCATACTTTTTATTATTTCATCTAAATCGACACTCTTTATTTCGGCGCAATTTTTTATATCGCCGCAGATGCCGACAAAAATAAGATCGCCTCTGTTTTTGCCTATAAATTTACCCTTTGCGTAATAGCCGCCTTCAAATCTTTCATAGGCTATATAATATAATATTTGCTTTAAAATTTCACTTTGATCCAGCTTGAAATAGGTGCAGAATTTCGCGCCCTGTATATCTTGCGATATGTCGGTGGCGCCTACGGAGCTTCTTTCATATTTTTTAAGATCTATTTTTCGGATATTGTTTTCATCTCCTTCGCCGATTGCTCCAAGCACGCGGAAATCCCTATCTATCTCGCCGTAAATATCAAAAAACAGATAGCTGCCCTTAAAGCTTTTATAGGCGAATTCCTTTACGGCATCCTTAACAATTTCGATATTTGCAAGCGTAACTTCGGTCTTTTTGCAAGATTCGTTTTTTATCTCGACTTCGATCATCTAGGCTCCTTTATTTGCCTTGCTAAATTTTAATCCATTAGCCATTTTACCACGTATTCCAATAATTCCTCTAAATTCTCGGCTCCGCAACTTCCTTTGAGTTCGTTTTCCGTGGCATTGATGAAAAACCAATCCTCGTCATCTCTATCGATATTTATTTTGATCGGCTTTTTCCCGCTCTCGCCATCGATTTCAATCCACCAACCGGGATTATCGACCGTTTCTAGCGTAAGGCCATATTCATGCTCCCATTCTCCGTCGCATTTGGAAGCATACCAGTTTTGTATGAGTTTTAGATTATTCATTGCTACTCCTTTAATTTTATAAATTTTAAAATTTTCGATTTGTTAGGCTTTGATATTGCAATTGAAGCAGGACTTCTTTGCTATTTAAATTTAATCGCTTATTAAAAATTTCTTTTCCACGCCGTCTTTATTTACGGTGATTATCTTTGAGTTCGGGATATTTAAAAATTTTATAGCTTTTTCATCCAGTTCAGACAATGGCTCCTCAAGATTAAATTTAGTTTTATAGTAATATAGCGAAAGATCTCTTTTATTGCCCTGCTCCATAAGTTGCATTATGCACCTATCGTTTGAATCACCGGTTATATGGCGGTTTATCATCATAAACGCCTCGCAGCTCTTATGAAACGGGAAGTGCCCGAAGTTAAAAAGATTGCCGACGAGCTCAAATACAAGGACAAAAAACAGAAATAAAATGAATAGCTTGATCATTCTGCGTTTCATTGCGGCGTTTCCTAAATTTTGAAATCAAAAATTTGTTTGTGTTTTAAATGCCAGACGGTATTTGCGCTCAAATCGCGGGCGCGTCCAAGCGCTAGTAGCGGCGGTCGGGCGCAAAATTACGACGCTATCTCGCCTTTTGCCGCGCCGGTTGCGGCGGGTTCGCTTTCGTCCATGATGATGAGCTGTTTTGCGCGCTTAATCTTGGCATCGTCGCGAAACACCGCGCGCACCTTGTCCATACCGGTATAAAATTCCTTCATTAAAACAAGGCACAAATATGCCCCAAATTCCGTCGTACGGATGATCTCGCCCTCGATCCGCACGGCTCCTGCAAGCCTTAGCAGGCTAAGCTCTCTGCCCAGTTCGCGGCGCAAATTTAGATCGTTTGCGGCGTTAAATTTAGCGATATCGATCTCGCCGTTAAAAAGCTCGGTCAAAAAGAGGTATTTCGCGCGCTCGGATCTGCTAAAATCGCAAGTGGCGATGACGGTGCTTTCGTTTTTGCGCACTCTGCTTGCGTAGTCTTCGAGGTTAAACGCATTTACGAGAAGTCTGCCGCCTAGGAAACTAAACGCGCCGCTTCCGATGCCCACGTATTCGTGGTTTGTACCTACATACTCGTCGTTGATGTTTGATTTTTCGCGAGCGAAAGCCCATGCGTTGCTGCGGTGCCAGCTTGCAAATTCCTTGCAGATGATAGAGTAAAACTCCTCTTCGTTATCGACGTTGCTAACGCCGAGGCTTCGCGCTATTTGATCGCGCATCAAAGGCGATTTCATTAGCGGATACAGCGTGATCTGCTCCGGTTTTACCGCTTTTGCCGCTTCGATGTCGCGAAGTAAAATTTCGCGCGTTTGAAACGGAAAATTAAAGATCAGATCCAGGCTTAAAATCGGCAAAATTCCGACCGCTCGGGATAGCTTTTCTTGTAAAATTTCGCCTGAGCCAAATTTATCGTAACGCGAAGCTTTGCGTAAAATATCATCATCAAAGCTCTGCACCCCCACGCTTAGGCGATCTATTAGCCCGCGAAATCGCAGCAAGCTCTCAGGCTCGATGTGGTTAGGATCGCTCTCGCACGAAACCTCTTTGATGCTGAAAAGCGACTTGGCAAGCTCCAGCGTGCGTGCTAGCTCCTCCTCGTCAATGAGTGTCGTGCCGCCGCCAACGTAAAGCGTCTCAAAGTCGTAGCCTGCGTCCTTCGTGCGTTGCATCTCGGTGCGTAGAGCGCCGAAATATGCCTTGCACGCACCACGCTCGTAGGCGTATTTATGAAAGGAGCAGTACGGGCAAAACGTATGGCAGAAGGGCACATGCATGTAGAGCATATATTTTTTATCGGGGTTTGGAATTTTAGCGATGTTCTCTTGCGTGATGTCGATTCTAAGGGAGTTGTATAGGGATTTTTGCATAGTTTCGGCGGCGTATTTTTTGGCGAAGCTATGCACCATTTGACTGATAAAATTCATAAAACTTTAACCTTTTTTAAACTTAAAAATTAACTTTTGAAGTTTATCGAAAACTAACTTATAAATTTATCAATAATTCAATAAAAAGCGTAGCGCCGCCATATATATTAGCGTAGGAAGAGCTATCGTAACGAGCGAATTGCGAAATTTAGCATGCACGACAAACGCTATAATCAGGCAAGATAGCAGCGTCGCCGTTTGCAGCGCGTCCGCACTAAAAGCTCGCTCGCCTGAGAAGCTAGGCAGCATCGTTTTAAGCGCGTAGATCGTCAAAACGACCATTATCAAAAGGCCCGAGTTTTTCTGCAGATACGATAAGCTTGGACTCGCGGTCTTTTTCTTAAAAAGCAGCAGTGGCAAAAATCGCGTCAAAATCGTAGCGATCGAGGCTAGAAAGATATAGGGCAAAATTTCCACTACCTGCTCCTTTTTAGGAACTTTCGCAGCCTGCGCCCCGTGCGCGAAGGTCGCTCGAAGTATTTACGAAAGAGCAGCAAAACCCCTGTGCCAAAAATCAAAGTGCCGAATAAAAAGTATTTTGTAGGAAAGATAAAAAGCCCCGCAAATGCGCAGGCAAATCCTAGCAATAGCACTTTGTATTGTGGATTTGCTTTGAAAACCTCATAGGTTAGCATCGCAAAAAGCGCCGTTAGGCTAAACTCGACCCCGCTAAAATCAAGCTTTAAGTTTGCTCCCAAAACAGCCCCTGCAACGACGCCCGCAACCCAGTAGGATTGATTTAAAACCGCGGTTAGATTATAGAGCAGATCAAGTTCTTTTAATCTTTGCGGCGTTACGGGCTGCTTGCCGCTAAGCTCCTCGGGGCGCAAAAAAGCGCGCGCTTTTAGCAGAGCAAAGGTTTCGTCCGTAAGGGCATATACTGCGTAAATTTTATGACGCACGAAGCGCAGCTCGTCCAGCAGCGACATCGTGTAGAAAAAATGGCGAAAATTTAGCAAAAACGCCACGACGAAGGTATCTACGAGCGAGGCGTGGGTTACGATGAAGGCGATCAGCACAAACTCCACGCTTCCTGCGTATATCAGCAGCGAGGTTAGCGCCAGCGCCCATACGGGCAGGTCTTGGCTGATGCCGTAGATACCAAACGCCAGCCCCAGTGGCACGTAGCCCATCATCACGGCGAGGGTGGATCTGAAAATTTCAAATTTACTCATAGCTTTCCTAAATTTAAAAGCGCGATTGTAGCTAAAATTTTATTAAATTTTATAGGGCGTGCGGGCGAATCTGTGCCGCCGCTAGCGAGTTTTATGCGGTGTGCGGTCGCAAGAGGAGCTGTAAAATTTACTCGCTTCGGCGCCGTGAAATTTTAAAATTTAGCCTGCGTAGAATTTTGCGAAATTTTAAAATTTAAGGGAGCGGATCTTTAAATTTAGCCTAAAATACGTGGCGCAAAAGCACGAATGCAAACGCCGAAAGCAGCGCCGAGACGGGTAGGGTGATGATCCACGCTAGCCCGATCGGCTTCATCAGCGACCAGTTCGTGCTGTGATTTACCAAGCCGATTCCTAAAATCGCGCCGATTAGCACGTGGGTCGAGGAGATCGGAAGCCCCAGCACCGATGCCGCCATGACGACGATGGCGCTTGCGAGCTCGGCACTAAAGCCGGAGGCTGGGTGGATTTTCGTAAGATTGGTGCCTACGGTGGCGATTACCTCTTTGCCGATAAACCAAAGCCCCGCTATGAGGGCTACTGCGAACATTATCATAATCTGCTGCGGCACGGGAGTGGAGGGATTGATACTATTCGTAGCCATCGTATCGATGATGGCGGCAAACGGACCCACGGCGTTTGCGATGTCGTTGCTGCCGTGCGAAAAGGCAAAGCCGCTAGCAGTGAGCACCTGCAGCCAGCTAAACATCAAAAACGCGGATTTGTTTAAATTTGAGCGGCGCAGAGTCTTAGCGAAAATAAACATCAAAAGCCAGGTAATCAGCGTCGACATACCGATGACGAGGTAGTTGTAAAAATTCGTAAGCCCGAAATTTAGATTATGTAGCCCCTTAAATATCAGCATCGCCGAGATCACGAAGGCACCGATGCCCGCTACGGCAGGGATGCCGAATTCCAAAGCTTTGTGGGATTTGAGTTTCTCTTTTTTCGCGTCAAGCTCGATCACCTTTTTATAATACTCGCTATCCAGCTCACTTGGATCAAAATCGGGATCGCGCATCGCGTAAATATCATGATTTAGCGCCTCTGCATAGGCGATCTTTTGAATGTCGTCCAGAGTCTCGAAGGTCTTTTTGTGCAGCTTGCGAAGGGATTTTTTTTCGCGCTTTATGCGGTCGATCTTTATTTGAGCGTAGCGGTTGTAATCCAAGATATAATGTTTGATGAGCCAGAAAATTCCAAAGGAGATCACGCCGCCCAAAATCGGCGAGAGTACCCAAGAGATCGCTATTTTACCGATCTTATCCCACTGCACTAGCCAGAATGCGGAAGTCTCTGCGGTATTAAGCAGCGCTCCGAGAGTAAGTCCCGAGCCCACGATACCGCCGATGATAGCGTGCGTAGTAGATACCGGCAGGCCCCTACGGCTGGCAAAA
>CAUPZQ010000017.1:0-46568 GCA_963515915.1 uncultured Campylobacter sp. | reverse complement strand
ATAAAAGTTGGGTTCCGCGCGCCTCAGCATTTAAAATTTACGAGCATATTTCGCAGTTTGCAAAGCTCGGAATTTCACTGCCGCGGGCTAAAGGCTAGTCTTCAAATTTTAAAATTTCATCGTAGCAGAGATAAAAATCGCAGCCGTGCGCATGGAATTTCTTATCGCCGTGAAAGTGTCCGAAATACCACCGCTCAGGCCTTACGAGCTCAAAGATCCTCTCTAAATACTCAGACGTTTTATCGGGAGTACTTTTGCCGCACCAGAGGTACTCTTTTAAAAATTTCATCACAAACCCCGGCGCCGTGTGACTTAGCACCGCATCGATCCGCCCGCCCGCGGCGATGAAATCGCGCGCATTTTGCACCGCATAGCTAAACTCCTCCTCGCTCGGAATCTCACGCGCCCACCAGCTAAGCCCCGGTATCCGATGCACCTTATCGACGCTAAGCGCGCCGCCGAAGCACAAAAAGCGCCGCCCCGCGATCTCGTAAATTTCGCCGCGCCGCAGCCAAAATATGTTTTCGCCGCCCACGCTCACGGTGCCACCGAATTTCCGCTCGCGCGGTAGCTCATCCAACATATCGAAATTTTCATGGTTGCCGTCTATGAAAAGAAGCGTGGCGGGGAAATATCTTTCTATATTTTTGCGCGCCATAAACTCATCTATCCGCTCGCTCCAAAACAGCCCAAAATCTCCGAGCACGATGACGAAATCATCGGCGCTAAGCCCGCCCGCAAAGGCCTTGTTCGTTATTTTGCCGATCTCGTTTATTCCGTGCGTATCGCCGCAAAGATATATCATCTGCCTCTCTTTTTTTGCTTTCTTAAATTTAACTCGCCGCGCTTTGTCGCAGCCCATGCGAATAGAATTTTAAGCGCTAAATTTTACGCAGCGCACGCGTCGCAAAAACCCGACTAGCGTTCCGATCCGCAACCACGCAAATTTAATCCAAATCACAAGCGTAAATTTAGGCGACGTATTTTAAAAAACGCAGGCATCAAGCCTATTGCCGTATAAATTTGAAGCTGCGGTTTTCAATTTTAAATTTCGCGGTGCAGATCTAAGCGGCGAAATCCGAGTAGGCGTAGCTTTGCTTGCTACCGCTAAATTTTAAATTTAGCGACGGACTTTCTAAATTTATAACGAACTGTATAAATTCTGCGGCAGATTATGCAATTTCCACAAAGAGCTTTGTAAATTTCAACAAACTTTATAAATTCCGCAGCTAGCCACCTAAATTTAAAGATTAAATTTAAAGCCTGCCGCGCAATTTCGTCGCCAGCGCGGCGCCGATTTTTTCGTAGCCCTCTTTTTGCAAGTGGATTTCGTCGGGGCGAATAAGCCCGCGCTCGCGCCAGCCGCGCCAGCCACCATCCTCGTCCATAAGACCGGCTATGTCGTAAAACATCGCCCCTTCGTCTCGCGCTAGATGCGCTAGCACCTCCGCAGCGCGTGAGGCGTTTGGCACTTTAGGGCTTCGCGGCGGCGCTACGAGCAAGATTTTTGCACCGGGAGCTGCGGAGCGAACGGAGCGAAGCAGCCCACGGACGCTTTGGTAGAATTTTTGCTCGTCAAATTTCGGATCCATCGCGTCGTTTGTGCCATAAGCGATAACTACGAGATTGTATCTAAGTCCCGAAAAATCCCTACCAAAGGCATCTGCGCCCCATTTTTCATAGAGGTTGCTAAACGCGCCGTTGCTCGCGCAAGAGTCTGCAAAGCGCGCGTTTTTACGGTAAATTTTATATCCTCCAAGCTCTGCTCCATCACGCAGCGATCGAATTTCGATTGGAAATCTAAGTCGCAGCTTAGAATACTCCCATTTCTGCGGCACTTCTTGTGAAATATACGCGCTTAGCCCGCTTGCATCGCGTACGCGAAAAATCTCGCCGCTCTGATCCGATTTATGTAAAATTTCGACGTAAAAATCGCCGCTAAGCTGCTTTAGCTCCAGTCGCACATTAGCGCCCTTTTTGCCGGTAGCGATCACTCCGCATAACGGGAAATCGGAATCTTGCTCGGTGCGGGATGAGATTACATTAAAGCCGCTTTGCTTAAATTCTATATTTTCGCTTTTGTGATATTTAGGCATCATTGCAGGCACGAAGCCGACGCTGTTTTGCACGAAAAAGCCGTGCCTGAAAGCATCTATCAGCGCATCGCTTCCTAAATGCGAATCGCCAAAAAATTTCACTCCAAAGCCCGCAGAGCTTTTTGCGTTTGCGGAATTTATGCCGCGAACGCCTGCGTTTGCCGCGCATCCGCCTAATAATGCGGCAAATAAAATCACTATAAATTTACTCAACTTCAATCCTTGATAAAATTTCTTTCGCTACCGCTTCGCAACCCTCTTTGCTCATATGAATGCCGTCGTCTTGGCGCATGCGCACGAGCTTGGAGCCGCTTTGCAGATAGGTTTTATAGACGCCTTTTTCGCACACCAGCGGGGTTGTTTGCATAAAATACCCGCCAAGCGCCATACTAGCGTCGGCATATATTTGATTTAGCAGCTGCGTTTTCTCCTCAAAATCCGGCTTTTGCATACACGGCATCGCTAGCCACAGCACTCCCGCGCCGTGCGAGTGAGCCGTATCGTAGATCTCGCGCACCCTCGAAGCATAAAACTCTCGCCAGCGCGGCGTTTTAATGCCATAGGTTTTGCCGCCCGCGCGGTACTCCCAGACGTCATTGGCGCCCAGAAGCACGACTACGAGCTTAACGCCGCCGTTCTCGCGAAGAGCGGTATCGAGCGTCTTTTGCCAGTCAAAGGATTTCTTACTCGCAAGCCCCGTAGATTGCTTGCTAAGATCAATCACCCTCAGGCTTCGCTTCGGGAAAAATTTCTTAGCGTTCATCCCCACGTATTGCATCAGGCTATCGCCCATAAAAAGCACCTCATCGCCTGCATTTAGGCGGATTTTGCCATCGTCGCTAAGCGAAATTTTAGCATCAACCTCCGCGGAGCTTTGCGTAGTTAAATTCTGCTCCAAAGCCTGCGGAGCAGGGAGTTGAGAATCGGAATTCTCGCCGCTTTGCAAGGTTGCGCTTACCGTGACGGGATTTTGCGGCACAGAAGAGCTGTGCGGCACAGAGCTTGTTGTAGCCAGGCTTTGTGACACGGAATTTTGCGAAGTAGAATTTTTAGAAGCGGAATTTTGTGCGTAAGGCCCCTGCGCAGAATCGCGCGTCTTTAAATGATGCACAGAATTATTTAAAGAGGAATTCTTTGCGGCATGAGCTTGCGGCTTGCTATCTTGCGGTTTAACGCTTTGCGAAGTATCGTGATCTCGCACCCTCGTGCTTTGCAAAGCTTGATTTTCCGCCATACGATCTTGCGCAGGTTTTTTAAAATTTTTGCTTCCACTATGCGGACTTGCGTCCTCATCCTTGCTAAGATCCTCGCCTTTGATACGCTGCTCTAGCCTATCTGCGCCATTTGCAATCTTTTCGTAGATCTCTCCACCTACGCGAAACGGCGAGCGGCGCAGCCATTCTTCCAGCCCAAAGTCATCGTGAAATCGCTGCTCCAAATAATAAAGCAGCGAGCCTTGCATAAAAAATGCTGAGAAAAACAACGCAAAAAGCAGAGTCGAAACAAACCTAAGCATCTAAAATCCTGCGTAGATGAAATTTGGAATTCCGCTTGGCATCAGCGCGAAAATCAGCGTGAATATCACGCCGAGCGCGAGAGCTTTAGGCAAAAACGGCAGCTCGGCAAAAAGCGCGATTAAAGTATCTTTAAGAGCTGAAATTTTAGGATAAACAAAAATCCCCGCTAAAATCGCCGCAAGCACCGCTAGCTCGCTAATATCTCCGAAAGCTCGTGCGCGGGCAAAAGCACCCAAAATCGCCGCCGCATCCGGAAGGGAATTGGCGAAAAAAATCCAAGCGAAACTTACAAAAATATAGGTACAAAATAGTGCCAAATACGGATTTAGCGGCTTTACGCCCACTTTGGCAAGACATTTTAAAAATGCAAGCGCCACTCCGTGCAAAAGCCCCCAAATCAAGAAATTTAATCCCGCGCCGTGCCAAATGCCCGAGAGCGCAAACGCGATTAGCAAATTTACGCAGGTGCGCGTAAAACCCCTGCGCGAGCCGCCGAGCGGGATATAAATATAATCGCGTATAAACGTGGATAAGCTGATATGCCAGCGATCCCAAAACTCGCCTAAATTCTTAGCCGCATAGGGCATATTAAAATTCTGCGGCAGCTTAAAGCCCATCGCAAGTCCAAGCGCACGCGCCATATCGATAAAACCGCTAAAATTCGTATAAAGCACCACGCCATAAAGTAGCAGTGCAGCTAGAATTTGCGCCGCGGAGGACTCAGGCTCGTCGCCGTAAACGCCTGAAATCACATCGCTATAATACGCGCCCAAATAGCCGCTAATAAGCAGCAGCTTAACTAAGGCAAAAATTATAAGCACATAAATTTCATCGGCATTACCAAAGTGCTTGAAGCGATCAAACTGCGGCAGTACTGGCTCTACGCCCTTGGCAGCGCTAGCGCGTCCGATAGGACCCATCACGACGCTGGGGAAAAACGCTAAAAAGCACGCCAGGCTCAAAAAGCCCTGCTCGCCGCATTCGCGCCTATAAACCGAAACGAAATAGGTGATCGACATAAAAACATAATATGAAATTCCAAGCGGAAACGCCACGCTATCAACGGCACCTAGGTGCAGCGCAGCAAGCGCAGCATTGAAAAACTCCCTGACGTAGCCGTAATATTTAAAAAACGCGAGAAAAAATAAGCCGCCAGCAACTGCCGCAAGCATCACCGCACGTGCCTTCGCAGTGGGTAGTGGGAGCTGCTTCGCTAACCCCGCTTTTTGCACCTGCTTGACTATGCCAGCTTGTTTTGTTGCGCTCATCTGCTTGGCTGCCGCTTTACGCGAGAGCTTTTTCTTATGCGAAGACTGCTTTGCGGGCGGTATGGCTTTCGCGACTACGCGATTAGCGCGCGCGATACACGCACCTGCAAAATATACGAAGGCACTATAGGCCACAAGCACCAGCGCAAAGCGTGGATTTATGGAGCACATAAAGCCGTAGCTTGCTAACAGGATCAGAATTTTTTGCGCGAAAATATGATTTTTGAGCGTCCAATAAACGATTAAAAACGCTAAAAAAGCAAGGACAAACTCAGGCGAAAAAAATGTCATTCAATCTTTCCAATTTAAATTTTTAAAGCTCTTGCGGCTTTTAAACGCTCGCGGCGTGAGATTTATACGAAGCGAAAAAGCTTTTTTTAAATCGCTTACAGCGCGATATTTTATGCGCAGGCACGGCATTGCGCCGCTAAACGCTCTAATAAATCTAGCGTCCAAATCCTTAGATTCACGGACAGCTTGCATGCAAGCCCTTGCCACGTGAGCAAAATTCCGCCACAATGGCAAAATTTGAAACGCAAATGAGAACTCTACACACGAATAAAATTTTTAAACGCGCTGAGCGCTTTGCCATCAATTCTTATAAAACCTCGCAAACGCAGTCTCATAGGTTCTACCCGCATGATTTCAAAATAAGCGCCTTGGAATCATGCTATATAAATTAAACACGGGCGATGCCGCTAAAATCTTATGAAATAAGATGAGCCGCACTTCATCACAACTATGTGGGCTAAAATTCTACAAAGCAAAATTTTAAAAGCCAAAAATTTTGCAGCGATAATAAAATTCCGCCCGTTAAAATCTATCGCGCGAAATCACTAAGTAAATCTCACTTTAAGGCGTGATAGAAACCATCTAAAAGCTGTGCCTTATGAGCCAAAATCATAGCTTTTAATTTTTACTGCAAATTACAGACCTGCGCCTCCATAAAGGCTCTTTTAATTTTATGGTAACGCAAACGCGCCTTGCGCTAGCCTCGCTCTTTAGTGTAAAACACAAGTTAAAATCAACGAGTTTCGCATTGTAAAATTTTGGCTCTGGGCTTAGTTTTAGCGCAGCGTAAATTCGAGCTCGTTAGGCAAAATTAGCCGTAAATTTCAATACGGCTACATAGATTTGAGTTTGAGCTGAAATTTAACCTAGCAGAGCCGAATCTCGCTTCGTAATCTAGTCATTCTAACGAGATAATGTAAATTTTAATTTGCAATTTAAAATTTCTAGCGCAACGATACCAGCTTTAGCTTGCGTTTTGAAATTCTAATTTAGCGGCGCGAGTAGCTCATAAAACGCCGCGTAAAATTGCAAATTTCAGCGTTTTTTATTCGGCTAGCGAAGAGATCTGTGTGCGCAAGAACTGATTTGTGAAAATTTTAAAATTTTATCGCTTGCTTGCGGGGCGATCGCGGTAAAATTTCGCATCGCCCTTTAATGCTCGCTCGAAGTAAAATTTCGCGTCGCTGTTTTTCAACCCCGCGCAATAAAATTTCAGCAGCTTGCTGCTGCGAAATTTTGTACTACCGCTCGCTCGCAGGATCTGTCCGAGCGCCGAGCTAGCGCTCGCGGCGCAGCGCAATCGAAACGCTATCTTTTGTAAAATTTTCTTAAAATTCCGCTTCCGATCTCTTCGGCGTTACCGTCTTCGATCATCATCGCAGTTCGATCCACATCGACGCTCTTATCGGTATTTACGATGAATTTTATCTCTATCTGGCGCGAAGCGATACGTACGGGCTTATCGATAAATAGCACGTTCACCGGTCTTTGGGAGCTTGCGGCGATATCTTTTATTAAATTTAAAAAATTAGCATAGCTCCAACTATTCGCATTGAGTTTATAAACGTCTGCGACTTCCTTTTGCAGGGCGTCGTCGTCGCATTTGACCTGAGAGCCGAATGAAAGACTCTTGCTCTTTTCTTCGTCAAATTTGCAAAACTTATTCGCGGTTTGTAGAATTTTATCTTTATCAAACTGCGGCGAGCTTTGCGTTTTTAACCTTTCATAACTATCAGACGCGTATTTTAAGCTATTTTGCAAACGCTTTTCTTTGCTTTCCGCCTCCGAAGCGTATGCTTTCTCATAGGCTGCGTTAGCCTTGTCAAATTCCGCTTTTAGCACCTCAGCGCTTACCTCGCAAGTCATCTTCACCGCCTGGATGCTATTTTTGACGCTGATATCCTGCCAAGACACCTTCTTGCACTCGCTAGAGCCGTCGATTGCGTTACCGATAGTCATGGATTTTTGTTGCGGCAGCGTATATTCCTTGACGATCTTTACGTTATCCTCGCCGCAGCCGCACAGTACAAACGCCGCAATAGCCGCGCCGAAAAATACTTTTGCTTTCATTTTTGCTCCTAAAAATTTTGATTATAAAAACAACAAATGCCAAATTTAAAAGCCCGAATTTTAAAATTTCACGCCGATTGAGCACTAAAATTTGAAATAGAATTTAGCGTAGAATTTTATCGCAAAATAGCTGCCGGGTGGAATTTTACCCGGCAGCAAAGTCTTTTTTTTTGTGCTAGATTTATGCTTCTGTGCGGATAATCCTTACCGCTTCGACCATATTTTTTAAGCTCGGCTCCACCTCTTCCCATTTGCGAGTTTTTAGGCCGCAGTCCGGGTTGATCCACAGCTGCTCTTTCGGAAGCACCTCAAGCAGCGCGCGGATCTGGCTTACCAGCTCATGTACGCTAGGAATTCGCGGGCTGTGGATGTCGTAAACGCCGGGGCCGACCTCCTGCTTGTAGCCGACCGATCTAAAAATTTTAAGCAGCTCATTGCCGCTGCGAGCGGTTTCGATGCTGATTACGTCGGCGTCCATCGCCTCGATCGTCTTGATGATGTCGTTAAACTCCGAATAGCACATATGCGTATGGATCTGCGTGTGAGCGCTTGCGGCGCTGACGGCGAGCTTAAAGGCGCTGACGGCGAATTTTTCATACGCAGGGATATTTTCGGATCTAAGCGGATAACCCTCTTTAAACGCAGCTTCATCCACCTGAATGATCTTGATACCCGCGTCTTGCAGATCCGAAATTTCATCGAAAATCGCAAGCGCAAGCTGTTTTACGATCTGCTCGCGAGGCTTATCGTCGCGCACGAAGCTCCAGTTCATCATCGTAACAGGTCCCGTTAGCATACCCTTCATAATCTTTTTAGTGCGGCTTTGGGCGTATTTGATCCACTCCACGGTCATCGGTTTTGGGCGGCTCACGTCGCCGAAAAGTAGCGGCGGCTTCACGCAGCGACTGCCGTAGCTCTGCACCCAGCCGTTGGCGCTGAACGCGTAACCGCTCATCTGCTCGCCGAAATACTCGACCATATCGTTACGCTCCGGCTCGCCGTGAACCAGTACGTCCAGGCCGATCTCGTCTTGAAATTTGACGCAGTCGTCAATATAGGCTTTGATCTGCTTCTCGTAATCCTCGCGCGTTAAAAGTCCCTTTTTGTAGGCATTGCGAACCTGGCGAAGCTCAGCAGTCTGCGGAAAGGAGCCGATCGTAGTGGTAGGTAAAATTCCATATCCAAGCTCTTTTTTCTGCACCTTGATGCGATCCTCGTAGCGATCGGTGCGCTCAAGCTTGCTTAGCGAGTTCACGCGAGCAGAGACCTTCTCGTCGTGGATGAGCGGCGAGCTAGCGCGAGTTTTGGCGGATTTTTGATTTTCTTCGTATGCCTTCATGCCGTGCTCGCACATCGGAATTTCAAAGAAAAGATGGGTTAAAATCGAAATTTCGCTTAATTTTTCGACCGCGAAACTTAGCCAGGATTTGATCTCGGCGCTTAGTTTGTCCTCATATTTTAGCGTGAAGGGCACGTGCAAAAGCGAGCAGGAGGTGCCTACGTAGATGCGCTCTTTAGGCACATAGGCCTCGATAGCTTTGAGCTGAGCTAGCTTTTTGTCGATGTCGCTCTTCCAGATATTGCGTCCGTCAATCACGCCCGCGAAAAGCACGGTCTTGGCGTCTTTTAAAGCTTGAAGCTCTTTTTTGATATTCTCTTCGCTTGCGTAAACAAAATCAAGCCCGATCGCCCAAACGTCGGTTTTTACAATCTCTTTAACGGCCTCGGTCGCATGCTCAAAATAGGTCATAAAGATGATTTTCACGTTGCTTGCGACCTTGCTTAGGCGCTGATAAATCGGCACAATCTTCGGCGCTAGCTCAGCTGCACGATCCGTCACGAAAATCGGCTCGTCGATCTGAACTACGACCTCGCTATCAAGCTCGCTAAGAAGCTTTAGCAGCTCCTCATATTTCGCGGCAAGGGCATCTAAATGCGCGAGTGGATCACTTTTGTCGCTTGATTTGCTAAGCGCAAGATAGGTGATAGGTCCGATTAAATTTATCTTTAGCGCGCAGGAATCCTTAAAATCGTTATTCTTCGCGGCCTTGTACTCGCTTAAAATTTTACTAGGATTTAGGCTAAATTCCGTATACGCAGAGATCTCAGGCACGATATAGTGGTAGTTTGTGTTAAACCACTTCGTCATCTCCATCGCGACTGCGTCTTTACTGCCGCGCGCCATCGCAAAATACTGCTCGTGCGCCGAAAGAGCGGCAAAGCGCTGTGGGATCACGCCGAAAAGCACGCTGGTATCGAGCATCAGATCATAGTATGAAAAGTCGTTTACGCTAATTAGGCCGCTCCAAGCGTCCAGCTGATATTTGATGTGGCGATCTTTTAGCTCTGCGGCAACCCGCTCTAGCGCGTCATAATCGCACTTGCCCGCCCAATAGCTCTCCAAAGCCTTCTTTAACTCGCGCTGCTCTCCGATACGCGGAAAGCCCGTAACGTAACTCTTCATCTCTATCCTTTGAGTAAAATTTTGGTATGAAAGTATTGATTTTATCTAAAATTTCTTTTGCCGTCATTAAAATTTTAATCTAATCTCGAAAATGAACGAAATTTTATCCAAAAGCGCAGGGGTGGAATTCCTCGATAAAATCTGAAATGGAATTTTTATCGACGGAATTCCGTAAGTTAAAATTTTAGGATTGAATTTAAAGGCGTTAAATTCATCATAATTTAAACCTCGTCGCAAGATTCTACTAAAATCCTTAGTAAAACCTTGCGACGAAGCTAGCCTTACCTGACACACCGCAAAGCCACCGAGCATCAAGGCTCTATGAAAGCAGTGCAATGTCTCAAATATGAAAATTCTTAAAATTTATAATTATATCCTGCGTAAACGCCGTATTTTTTACCGTCGTTATCTTCGATATAATCGCCGTCTTTGTACCACGCTTTGCTTGCTTTAAAGCCCATTTCAATCTCGCTATTGGAGCCAAACTCATACGCGGTACCTATCTTGCCGCCCAAAACGAAGCCACCCAGCGTATCGTCCGCTCTAACCCAGCCGCCATTGCTATAGTCTATTTTAACTTCAGTATCTAGCACCGAAAGTCCAGCGTAAGCGCCTAGGACAAGCTTAAATCTACCGAAAAGCTCCGGCGTAAAATCCGCACCGGCTACGAAATCGTGCGTGCTCCATTTAACCTTTCTTTTCGAATTGGCATTCGAGCTGGAATCCTCGCCCTTAAATCCGTAAAAATACCCGCCGTAAGCTCTAAACGTGCCGAAGTCATATCCGGCTTTAACGCCGATTTGTGGCTGTCCGTCATCAAAACCTGCAGCTTGGTTTTTGAAATTGTATCCGCCCTCGCCGCCTATGAAAAGCCCCTCCGCCATCGCGCTTACTGCAGCTAAAGAACTAAGCAACAATGCTTTTGCAACTAAATTTCTCATCTTTACTCCTTTGGGTGAAATTTCATCTCAATGATAGCGACACGCTTCGAAACCTAGGCTAAATTTAAAGTAAATACATAACATTTACGATTTTTAATGACAAAATTTTAAAGTATTTTTGTAATTTATTTATAGCCAGTATAAATTCTAAATCTCAGCATATAATTTACATTATAAATTTTTTATCGCTTAGTAACATATGCTTTGTAAAAGTATAGCGTAATAAGAATTTGCGCGGTATTCCTCTGGATATAAATTTATCTTAATAACTTGTAAATCCGCGCAGAATTACCTAAATAGATGGGCTCAAATAGATCTTTATCATAGTTTTCCAGCACAAAAAGTTGGATAAAGGCTGATTCAAAGACCTTTTTATCTAAGATTAAAATTCTTTGGTAATCCGGTAAAAATATCACGTAAAGATTGGAATTTTTATCTATCTGCTTAGATAATTTTACGAGTTTGCCGTTTACTTCGCCCACTTGATAATATGAATTAATAGGCATTCTTTTTCCGTCATAGATTAGGTATTCAGGATCGACGCTAGGCAGCGTGCATTCATCATTTATTATGATGCTCTCTCCATCTTCACCCATTCTAATATCATAACCCACATGAATAAATGGCGTCCAAGACTCTTTACCTGTTTCTATATCTACAGTAGAAAATTTTAAGATATTAGGCAATATATCTATCATGTGCGGTACGAAATAATAATATATATCCCTAGTTTTCTGTGGAAGCTTGAAATTCTTATCACTCAAAGAACTTAAGAATTTATTGATATCGGCTTCGCCATAATCTTTTTGAATTTGATATAGATTTAGTTTAAATTTATCTTCCAATTTAGGATCAAATTTTTTACCTTGCAACTTTTGTATATATTCTACGTTAAGCCTTGCCATATTAGCAGAGCTTACCTCATCTTTATTAAAGGAAAACGCACTCATAAAAGTGTATTCTCCCGCCTGTCTACCTCCGGGATCAGCTACTACTTTTACATCGGAGTAATATCTGATTAAATATCCGTAATCCCACCACGATAGTACATAATCCTCCCTGCTAGCTTTATTTTTTAGCTCTGCAAGAGGCGTTATGGAGTCTTTCGTAAGCGTAGGCGCAACTCGGAATTTATAAATAAAATCTATGCTAGGCATTATCGCTAAACAGGTTAAAATAGCTAACAAAGTACTTCTAAGCCAAGTGCGTATTTCAAAATAATTCAGCGTGAAATATATAAAATAAGCAAATCCAAGTGCTATCATCGGCGTAGCATACATTGTAAAACGAGTTCCACCGAAAAGTGCTAAAACTCCAAGCGCTATCATCGGTAAGATTAAGATAAACGAACGAAATTTTATCAGCAATAGAGCCAGCCCTCCTACGGCGCATATAAATATAAATAGATGCCCACTAGATTCAAGCACAAATTTCATGAAATTAGCGTTTTCTACCTCATTAACCGTATTCCTAACGCCGTAGAAGTAGAAAATTTCCTCTTTGCTTACATCCTTTAAGATATAGGCTTTAAGCCGCAAAATTATAGGCGCAAGTCCGCCGAATATGATAAATATAATTACGACGATCGCACCCAAGATCCAAAGAGCCTTTTTACTTTTATGACTTGGAATTTTAATCATTAAAAAATATAGCAATGCAATCAGTGAGATTTTGAACAATAAAATATAATTTACAATTATTGTCTCGCCTTCGTAATACGCGCCAAAATTTATAACTGCAACGACCATAAAAATAATCGCTTTGTAATTTTCCTCATTGTGTCTATTAAAAATCAAAGTATAGATTAAAAATATCACTATAATCGCCATATTTAAAGAATACGAGCTAGGATACCACCAATCATAAATCACCGTAAAAACGGCAGGTAAAGCAAAGCTGCTCTGCTCGCTTCGCCCTATGAGCCTAATCAAAGCCCATAGCGTTAGCAGCGGCAGAGCAACATTTAACATATCGCTATCAAAATATCCGCCCAAGGTCCTCATATAATATCCCGGCAATATGGTGGCAAGTAGCGCCGCGATGATGCCGGCGCCCAGGATCTTATACTCTCTTGCTATTAAAATAATCGGCACGGCCACCAGCGGCGCGAAAAACACGCTCATATAGATCGTAATGCTATTTAGGCTGACGGGTAAAATTTTACTAAGTAAAAATGCCGTGGTGGGGATCGACGCGCCGTATGGACTAAGATCGCCCGGTTGGTGAAAGCCCGCTATCATATCACGCGCGCCCTCGGCGTTCGCAAAGGCGTCGTTTGTGGTCATAATGAGCTCGCCGTCAAAAGAAAACTGCTCGATCCCGCTCGCCCAATATATCCAAAAAAACCTGCAGGCCACGCCGAATATATAAACCAGCATCATGATCAAAAACATATCCATGCGGGAGTATTCGCCGTTTGTAATTCTAAATTTTTGCATCTTTTTCCTTGATTTGCCGTTTGAAGAATCGAGCGGCAGGGTTAAAATTTGCCTCTACAAATTTTACTCACTTTATCGCACTCGCGCTACGTTCTTAACAGCATTGTTTAATTTGCGTTTATTATAGCAGAATTTATCGATATTAAAGCGAAATTTTAAAAACAACCCAAGTCAAGCCGTTTAGAATTTAAATTTGTGATATGCAATTTTGGCGACCATCAAAAAATACGATACGTAAAGATAGAGAAAGATGTAAACTAAATATCCAATATAAGGCAGATACAAAACAACACTAAGCCAATAAACATGCGTATATCTAGCATATTATAAATTCCATTTTCTAGGTGCGGAATGAACAAATATAGGACAATAAACATAACGAACGCTTTTAAAAAAATATATAATAACGTTTTATTCATAGACATATATTTAGCGATCTATGCTATGGCTAAATGGCAGAAACAACCGGTCGTTGCAAGAAACTTACGCCGGACCGGTGGATTTTTATGGTTTAGACGAAATTCTCGCCTAATACGCGTCGCACATAAATTTACAGACGGTTTTCGTACGGAGATTGAGCATGATCGAGCTTAGGCATCTGCCGTCCTTATTGCCGCTTAGCAGGCGCACGGCATCGCCCTCTTTCCACTGCGTGCTGTCGCCCTCGATCGTCCTATAATGCGCGCCGTTAATGACAAGCGACTCGCCGCCCTTTAGCGTTTTATCGATCTTCAGGTCGCTTGCGATCTGGCTTAGATCGCCTTTTAGGGCATTTGCGATTAGTTTTTCTTCGGCCTGCTCATGCGTCTTCATCGAGCTTTTAGCAAAGTCCGGCACCTGCACAGTTTCGGTCTGAGCCGAAGCAAAAGCGGCTAGCACGCAAGCGGCGTAAATTAGTTTCATATTTTCTCCTCGGTTTTTTCAAAATTGCGGCGATTATAGCAAAGTTTACTTAAAAATTTCAGTCTAAATTTAGCTAGAGTTTAAATTTAAGAAATCGTCCGTCTGTTTAAAACAGAGCCGAACTCGATGGCAAATTATAAAATTTCGCCACGATTTAAAATTTACTTATTAAATACGCAGCAAGCGCGCTTAGCCAAACAAACAGAGCTATGATCTAAGACATCACTCGCGGCGTACCCGCAGAAAACGCCGCAAGCATCGCCGAGGAGAGGATGTCGCTGCCGTATTGCAGCGAGCCGATGAGCGCAGCGACCGAGCCCTTCATCTCCTGCGGCACGCTATCAAGAGCGGCGGCATTGGAGCAAGAAGCGATGATGCCGTTCATGCTAAAAACGAAAAACATCGGGATTATCACGCCAAGAACGCCACCCGTTTTGAAAAACGCAAACGCAAACAGCACGCTGGCTGCAAGCGCGGCAACGAGCGTGAAAACTATGAGCAGGCGGTTTAGCGCATAGCGCTTTACTAGCTTTTTGTTTACAAAACTTAGCGCCATGACGCCCACGATGTTTATGCCGAATAAAAATCCGTAGTATTTGCTAGGAATGCCGAAATAATCGATATAGACAAAGCCCGTGATAAAGGTATAGGCGGCTACGTAGAAAAACGTCACGCTAAGAGTGTAGCGCATAAATTTGGCGTCTTGCAATAATCTTAGATAGTTTCTAAAAGGCGATGCGATGGGCTTTGTGGAGCGCTTTTGCGGCAGCAAGGTCTCTGGCAGAGAAAAAATCATCACAAACATAACCGCACTAGCTAGCGCCATCAGCCAAAATATCCCGTGCCAAGAGCCAAACTCCAGTATCGCGCCGCCCAATAACGGACCCGCTACCCAAGCTATCGCCATGATGATAACTAGCGTAGAGAGCATCTGTGCGGCCTGCGAGCTACCGAAAAGATCGCTAATCATCGCTCGGCTTAGCATCGGTCCTACGCACGCGCCCACGGTCTGGAACACGCGCCAGAAAAGGGCGCAGCATAGCGTCTGGCATCGCACATCCTACTGATCCGATCGCAAAGAGCGCCATACCGATAAAAAGCGGAATTTTACGCCAGGTTCTATCGCTGATAGGCCCCCAGACGAGCTGCGCTATAGCAAAGCCGATTAAAAAACCCGTTATCGTAAGCTCCGAGTCGCCGTGCAGCTGTCGCTCCATCGTAGGCATAGCAGGTAGATATACGTCCGTGGATAGCGATGTGCACGCCATAAGCGCGCTTGGCACGACTAAAAAAGATAGTGAAGTTTTTGAGGAGTTCAAATTTTTCCTTTTGTTGTTATTTGAGTGAGCGCAGGGTTTGTGCGACTAGATTTAAATTTGCCCAAATTTACCGCGTAAATTTTGTGTAATTATAGCTAAAATTTAAATGCCTTTCAGTACAGAAGCTTGGAGTAAATTTAATGTAAAATTTTTGGCATAAATTTAAATACAAGCGGGGTAAAAATTCTACTTAGTTTTGCTTGAGGTTTTTCAAGAAACCTTAATCAAGGTAGACTAAATTTTGCGACAAACTATGTAACCGAACAAATTTAAATACAAGATTATAAGGTACAGTATTTTTCGCTTAAGCAATACTCCCTCATTTTTTCATAAAAAATTTCTCATTTTTAACCTTACTTCGTAAACACAAAGCAGCAAGGCAATATTGCTAAATTTTCTTACAAAATTTGAGTTTTTAAATATTTTTTAAAAAAATATTTTGATAGAATAGAGCAGAAAACATAAGGATTGCACATGAAAGTAAATATAGCTCAGGCCATTAAGAGAATCAAGAAAAGTCCAGATTTTTTTAGACCGCTTTACGAAAGCATTATAAACTCAATACAGGCTGACGCCGATATTATAAAAATAAAATTTCAGCTAGAAGAGCATGGCGGCGAAGGATCCATTTATAATATCGTCAGCTATAGTATCGAAGATAATGGGCATGGGTTCACCGACGAAGATGCGGACGCCTTTTTAACATTGTATACTGAAAGAAATGCCGACAAGGGAGCTCTTGGTAGCGGAAGAATATTATGTTTAAAAGTATTTGACGATATATTCATAACAAGTCAAACTAAAAACAACGGGCAAGAACTCGGGAAAGAAACAAAAATAAATTTTAACGTTAATTTTAATTATAATTCAATAGATGAACTTACTAGAGAAGAAAAAAGTAGCGATAAAAGTTATACTATAACAGAGTACAAAAATTTAAAACAGGCTTATCAAAACAAAGAATTTAACTTAGACCAAATAAAAGAAAATATTTTTACAGAACTGCTTCCGTTATTTATAGAGTACAGCACGAATGATAAAAATTTGACTATTTTTATAGATGATCAGGAGTGGATAAACAAAAAGCTCATAAGCAGCAAGATGCTATCCTATAATTTTAAAGAAAAAGTATTTAGCGTTTCTTCTAACGATAGTAGTATAACAAAAGTTTTTAAGCTTTATTACAGAATAGAAAATGATGATGCAAGAAAAAATATGCAATTTTATGCAGCCGCCTATAGAAAAATTAAAGATTTCCCGAATGATACTAAAGTTAGTGATGATTTACCGGGCAGACCTTCTATTATTTTTTGTTTGACTTCTGATTATTTTAAAGAAATAGTTGACGACTCCAGAGAAGATTTTATAGTTTTTTTTAATCAAAATAATCCAACAGAAGAAGCGCCTATTACTATGCCGTCTATAAATTTGAAATTACGAGAGACAATTAGAGCTATAATTGTAGATAAATTTCCTAATATAATGGATAATTTTAATTTAAAAAAAGAAGAAGTTATTAATCAAAATCCTTATTTGGCTAGGTATGTAAAAGATATGGATGATTTTACTAAAAGTATAGATGATATAAAAAAAGATGCTGAAAAATTATTTGAAAATTCATCCAAAAAAGTTAAAGAGGAAGTTAAAAAATTTTCTGAAAATATTTTAAAAACAAGAAATTTTCAAAAAGATAAATATATAGAAATAACAAAAGATTTTACAGAAACTGGGCAAGAGCAACTGGCACACTACTTTGCCTATCGTCAGGTGATTATAGAGATGCTTAAGAATATTTATCAAACAAATACAAGCAAAGATTCAGAGAAACTTTTTTCTGAGGGCGACATACATGACCTAATAATGCCTAGGAAAACAAGTAATTACAATAATATGGAAAATATTGCACAAAATAATTTTTGGTTATTCGATGATAAATTTATGACTTTTAACTTTGCCGCAAGCGACAATACTATGGAAAAAATTAGAGAAGAATTAGCTACGGATTTAGGAGAAGTACCACAAGGGTATGAACTAGATAGACCAGATTTGCTTATTTTATATTCAGACGATGAAGCATCAATTGACTCAAAAGATGTGGTAATTATAGAATTAAAAAGGATAGGCTTAAATGAATATGACAGAAGCAAGGCCTTGGATCAATTGGCAACATATGCTGATGTTTTTAGAAAAATTATGGTCAATCAAATAAAAGACGTTTTTGTATATTCGTTTTTTGAATTTGATACAAAATTTGAAGATTTATTACGAAGAAGAGGCTACCAACCTAATATACTAAGCGGCGGGGAACATAGATTACATTATTACTATTCATATATTCCCTGGGTCCAAGCCTATATAAACGTATTATCTTTTGATAGTGTTGTTTTTACAGCAGATAAGAGGAATAGACTCTTCCTGGACATATTAACTGGAAATATAAGAAATTCGTAAAAAGGTTGTTTATTGAACTATATAGGTGCCAAGACTAAACTCCTGCCGTTCATCGAAAAAATAATATTAGAAAATATAGATGACAACTGTAGGATATTTTGCGATATATTCTCTGGAACAGGTGTGGTTGGTTTAAATTTTAAGAAATTAGGTTTTAAGATAATAGCCAATGATTTACAATATTATTCATATGTTTTAAATAGACATTTTATAGGAAATCATAAAAAGCCAGAGTTCAAAGAATTAGTAAAATTTTTAAAAATAAGAGATAAAAATAATATTCTAAAAGAAGTATTTCGTTTTTTTAATACTTTACAACCGATTCATGGCTTTATTGCAGAAAATTATTCACCAGCTGGCAAGGATGGCAGAATGTACTTTACAGAACAAAATGCGAAAAAGTGTGATGCAATAAGAACCAAAATAGAGTTTTTTAAAAAAAACAAAGTAATCACAATTGATGAATATTTTTTTCTTATCTCATCCTTATTAGAAAGCATAGATAAGTATTCTAATTCGGTTTCAGTATATGGAGCATATTTAAAAAAATTTAAAAAGGCAGCTTTATTAGAATTTTATTTTAGGCCAAGCAAGCTATATATTAACCACCAAGAACACGAAATATATAATCAAGATGCAAACGATTTAATAAAAAGAATTAGCACAGACGTGCTCTATCTAGACCCTCCGTATAATCGCAGACAATACTATACAAATTATCATATACTAGAAACAATTGCCAAATATGATAATCCAGTGATTTATGGAAAAACTGGATTGCGACTAGAAAATGACAAAAGATCAAAATATTGTCTTGTAAATACAGCATATAATGAATTTAAAAATTTGATTGAAAATGCTAATTCAAAATATATATTTATGAGCTACAATAACGAAGGAATAATACCTATACAAGCAATAAGGGGAGTTTTTGAAAAAAAAGGAAAGCTAAAAGAATTTACTATTTCTTATTCTAGGTATAAATCCGACTCCAAAAGAAAATATTCATCTAATAAAACAGTAGAGTATCTATTCTGCTGTACTTGCAATACATACTGCATCTAGTATTATTAAAAATTTTTCACAAAATTAGAGTTTGTGGCTAAATTTTACCTTGCGAATGAGGCGGGCTGTATGTCCCGTCGCAGTGAAGCAAGGTAAAATTTAACAAAGTATAGCGGAAAAAGACAAGCCTAAATTTAAACTTCATACCTCTCGCCAGGCTTCATCTCTATCATCTCCCACGGCAAGCCTTGTTTATTTAGCTCGTCCATGAAAGGCTTGGCGTCGAAATTTTCCATGTTAAAGACGCCTTTTCCACTCCAGATGCCTTTTGCAACCATCATCGAGCCGATCATCGCAGGTACGCCCGTCGTGTAGCTCACCGCTTGCGCGCCCGTCTCGGCGAAGCAAGCCTCGTGGTCGCAGACGTTGTAGATATAGACCTGGCGCTCTTTGCCGTCTTTTAGGCCGCGGATCACGCAGCCGATGTTGGTTTTACCCTTCGTGCGAGGGCCGAGGCTTGCAGGATCAGGCAGCAAGGTCTTTAGAAACTGTATCGGCACGATTTTCACGCCGTTATGCTCGACCTCGTCTATGCGCAGCATCCCCACGTTTTCTAGACACTTCATGTGAGTTAGATAGCTCTGTCCGAAGGTCATGAAAAAGCGGATTCGCTTTAGCCCCTTGATGTTTTTAACAAGGCTTTCAAGTTCTTCGTGATAGAGCAGGTAGCTGTCCTTGACGCCGACTTTCGGATAGTCCCATTTGAACATTATTTCCATCGGCTCGGTCTCTTTCCACTCGCCGCGCTCCCAGTAGCGGCCCTTTGCGCTCACTTCACGTAAATTTATCTCTGGGTTGAAATTTGTCGCAAACGGGTAGCCGTGATCGCCCGCGTTGCAGTCTAGGATGTCGATCTCGCCGATCTCGTCAAAGAGATTTTGCTGCGCGTAGGCGCAAAATACGTTCGTCACGCCCGGATCAAAGCCGCTTCCCAGCAGTGCCATCGTGTTTGCAGCTTTGAACTCGCCGTCCTTCGCCCACTGCAGCTTGTATTCAAATTTCGCCGTGTCTGGGTGCTCGTAGTTTGCGGTGTCGATGTAGGGGATGCCGGCGCGCGAGCACGCGTCCATGAGGGTCAGATCTTGATACGGCAGCGCCACATTTAAAAGCAAATCGGCACCCGTTTTTTTGATGAGCGCTACTACGGCATCGGTATCGTCCGCGTCGATCTGGGCGGTGTCGATAGCAACGCCCAAGCGATCTTTTATAAATTTAGCGATCGTGTCGCACTTACTTTTGGTGCGGCTAGCAAGGGTGATCTTGCTAAAAACGTCCGCGTTCATCGCGCATTTTACGGTCGCGACTTGGCTCACGCCGCCCGCGCCTATGATTAAGATATTTGACATTTGGGCTCCTTTAAATTTTAAATTTTGCTGCAATTTTAGCAAATTTAAGATGAATTTTAAGAGGCGGGCGCAATTAATCATAAAGTTTGGTTATGGCTAGCGCGGAGCGCAAGCTCGCTCTAACAAGAGCGCCAAAAGCGGCACGCGCTAAAATTTTACATAGTTAGCAGCATGCCGATTGACGGCGGCATGAGATTAAATTTACCGCCTTGCATCGCGCGATAAAATTTTAAGTTTTAAAGGGCTAGTTTAAATTTAATGTTCCGCGCCGAAGCGTAGAGAATTAAAATTTAAGGCTCGGTCGCTTCGCCGCTAAATTTATCGCGTTCCTTGCCTCGGCGCGCAGCAAACCGCATACCGCGGCCAAATTTAACGCTTCAGCGAACAGCGGTTTAAAAAGCAGCAAGCGGGACAAAATCCCGTGATGCCTACGATAAAGGGCACGAGTCCGATCAGCCCCCACCAGCTGCTAAACGTGACTCCGGCGATCATTATCGCTAGTCCGATCAGCGCTCTTATTATCCTAGTTTTTTACTTAGCATTGCGTTTTCACTTCTTTGTTTTTACATTTTGCACGTATTAATGCTTAAAATTTTTAAAGTAAGCAATGGCAGTAAACCTCCACCTAGCGTGTCTTTCAGCTAGTCCTCCGACATACGCGCCTTGGTTAAATTCGGCTTCGTTTAATTATCTTTTCTTTTGCATAAAAGTGCGATCCGACAAAATTTGTGTGCCTAAAGAGCAAAATTTATGCAAGCTCGATTTAAAATTTTGATGAACGTAAAACAAGGCAAACTCGAATGCAGGCGGACAGTAGGGTAAAATTTGCGTATCGAAGGATAAAAATTTACATGTAGCTTTAAATTTGAAATCGCGATAAATTTTAACCAGGTGAAATTCTATCATTGCAGAAAGTTTGTCTAAATTTAGCTCGCCGCGTGTTTTAGGGGGTTTAAATTCAGACGCTGCAGCAAAAAAGCGTAGTGCGATATTTAGGATCGAGGCGGCACCGATCTCGCGCCGCAGCGTTAAAATCAGATTTCGTAGCGATAGATTTTACCGAAATTTTCATCCAGAGTGTAGCTAAACTCACCGCCTGCGTAATAGATTGTCTCGCCGCTCTCCAGCTCGAAGCGCTGATATACGCGCAGCACGACTTCGTTTTCGCTGATACCTTGGACATGAATAAAGATATCACTCTTTCTGCCCGCGGTCATCGCCATTTGGTAGAGCTGATTAAATAGCGCGTATTCCGGATCTTTCTCGGCATCCTCTTGGGATAAAAAGCCCTCCAGTACGCCCAGCATCTCCGCGCGAAATTCCGTCCTGGCGCGCGCATAGGCGTTTTGGATATTTTCGATCTGGTTGGTATCGAGTAAATTTAAAAGCGAATGTTTGCCCACGTAAAGCGTCGCGCTCGATGTGATTTTGCCGTCCTTGTCGGTCACCAGTCGCAGAGCTTTCTCTACGCGCCACAAGGCCTCTTTTAGTTCGAGCCCGCTTTCAATTTCAATTTTCATCATATATCCTTTATCAAGAGTGCGGAATTTTAGCGTGAAATTTTAAATTTTAAAGACAAACTTAGCGATCAGATACGCCATATATAGCATCAAAACTCCCACTAGCGCGTCGATTATGCGCCATGCCCTACTGCTTGCAAAAAGCTTCGAAAGCGCCCCTGAGCCGTATCCTAAGCCGAAAAACCACGCAAACGATACAAACATAACTCCCGCGTAAAACCACGGCTTTTGGGCATCCGCAATCGTAGCGCCGAGCGAGCCCACGACCACGACGGTATCTAAATACACGTGCGGATTTAGAAGCGTCACCGCAAGGGCTTTGGCTACGACGGGCGCCAGCGGGCTATTTGCAGAGTTTTGGATTTTGGCAAAATGCGAGCCCTTATAAGCGCTAAAAAACGAGCTTAGCGCGTAGCAGAGCAGAAATATGATCCCGCCTATGCCTAAAATTTGAGTAAGAATCGAGCCTTGCTTAAGGGCGCCGCCGATTAAAAATATCCCTACGGCCGTAAATACGGCATCGCTTAGCGCGCAGACCGTGCAAACCGCTGCGACGTGGTTTTTTGCAAGACCTTGGGAGATGACGAAGATGTTTTGCGCACCGATCGCGACGATGAGCGAGAGCATCAGCGCGGCTCCTTGCAAGAAAATTCCGATCGGCAAGGAGTTCAAGGCCGCGCCTCTACTTATTTTTACTTTCGCAGGTGGAGCTTTGCATCTCGGCATCAGAGTCAGCCGCTGCCGTACTTTCGGATGCAGCGCTAGACCCATTATCGCCCGCGGAAATTTTAGGCGCGGAATCCTCGGCGCCTGTAAAATTTTCGCTTTCGGCGGCGTCGTTTGAGGAAGCGGCACCATTCGGTGCGGCCGAGCTTTGGGCATTTAAATTTGAAGCGCCCTTTAAATTCTGCGCGCCGTTTGAATTAGCGGCGCTATTAGAATTTTGCACGGTGAAATCCTGTGCCACGCGGAAATTCTGTGCGCCTGAATTTTCACATAAATTTTGTGCGTCGCAGGAATTTTGCGTATCGGAATTTTGCGAAGCAGAATTTTCATCGCGGAGGTTTTTAGCTTTAAAATTTTTACCGCTACTCACGCTTTTTTTAGAGCCTTTGGCGCCCTTGCGAGCTTTTGGAGCAGCTTGCTCTTCCTCAGAGCTTTGCGAAAGACCCGCTTTTTCACGCAAAATTCTACTCAGCTCGTAGATCGAAATTTCAAACGAGCCCGGTAGCGTGGCCTCCGTGTCGCTGTAAAATCGTAAAAAATTAAAGCGGTCCTGCGCCTGCGGCATTTTTTTGAATACAAAATTTAAAAGCTCCGTTTTGTTTCTGCCCGCGACGAAGGTTTTTGTGCCTAAATTTGCGATATCTTTGTATTCGAAGCTCTCGGAATTTGCGCCGCGCACGATCGTCAGGGCGTCCTCGCCGATCTGCAAATAATTTTTAGCGCCGAGTCTGAGCGCGCAAAAAAACGCGCAAAGCGCCGCGACTACGGAAGCAAAAAGCGCCGCGCCGCCAAAGCCCGCGTGGTAGCAATATCCGCTAGCGAGCGCCAAAATCGCCGATCCCGCCAGCGTCATCGCTACGGGCTTTTTATTCTCTTTTACTATCATCTTCCCTGCTTAATCAGTTGTCTTATATACTCGTAAATTTTAAAATTTAGCGCATCCATTACCGAGTCTTTAGAGCCCGGATTTTTGATGCTTTGGTAGTTAAGGTTCGTTACGTAGTCCTTCCACGCGCCCTTGTTTTTAACGCTTATGTAGAGGCTGATCTGCGAGTCGTAGAAGTAGTCTCTGTAATAATCGTCGTCGTCCCAGGGATCATAACCAAACGGCATCCCCCAGCCCACGCCTACGCCCGTATATCTGTAATATCTGCCAAATCCCATACCGAAGCTAAATCTCGGATTGTTCCACGATCTGCGCGAAAAATCCGCCTTGCGGAAGTAGTTGAGATTGCCGCCGATTTGGACGTTCGCCGCACTTTTATTTACGACCTTGAATCCATCCGCACGCAGATGCTGGATCACTGCTTGGGTTAAATTTGAATCCGTCGTAGAGGTATTGGTGAAATTTACGCTTATGAGCTTATCCTGCGGAAATTCCATAATGTGAAGCGGCTCGGAAGTGCGCACGATACCGCTATTTACGGGCACATTTTTAGAGCAACCCGTAAAAATCAAAAACGCCGAAATGACCAAAAAAAGTGAAATTTTATTTTTCAAGACGGATCCTTTCGCTTAAGATTTCAAATCCTAAATTTGAGTGATTGTAGCATAAATTTAAAATTTTAATGTCACTAAGAAGCGTTTTTTTGAAATAATATAACGATCGATACGCGGGAGCAGAGATTTTCAAATAAAATTTCGCACCGAGCGACCGCTAAATTTAAAGCCGTCGCTCGGTTGAAATTTCTGCGAAAAGAGGCGGAATTTTAAACCGGAGCGTTAAAATTCCATAATCTTATAGGCTCACACCGCGCGTAAGCACGCGCTTGCGATAAACCTCTGAAACTCTGCTCGCGTCGCCCACGATTAAGGCATTGGTCGAGCAGATCGCCGCACACATCGGAACCTTACCCTCTGCGATGCGGTTTTGACCGTATTTATGCAGTTCCTCGTGCGAAAACGTAGGCTCCGGTCCACCCGCGCACATAGTGCACTTATCCATCGCACCTTTGATACCGAAAGCCCCGTCTCTAGGGAATTGCGGAGCGCCGAACGGACACGCGTAGAGGCAATATCCACAGCCGATACATTTATCTTTGTCGTGTAAAACGACGCCGTCGGTTCTGATATAGAAACATTGAACCGGGCAAACCTGCGCACAAGGCGCGTCGGTGCAGTGTTGGCAAGCGATAGAGCTTGAAACCTCCTGCCCCTCTATGCCCTCGTTTAAAGTAATAACCTTGCGCCTATTGATCTGCACGGGAACCTCGTGCGCCGAGCTGCAGGCTACCTGGCAACCATAGCAAGCGATGCAACGCTCGACATCGACGTAAAATTTTAATCTTGCCGGCATTTTATCTCCTTATGCTCTTTCTAGTCTGCAAAGACCGGCGTTAAATTCCGAAATTTGCGTATTTATGTCAAAGCCGTAGTTGGTAATCGTATTTGAGCTCTCGCCTCTGATATATGGCTTAGTACCCTCAGGATAGCGCTCGCTTAGATCCTCGCCCTGAAAAATTCCCGCGAAGTTATACGGCATAACAATACGATCGGGCGTAACGGCGTGCGAATAGATGCACTTGACTTTGATCTTCGTGCCTTGCGGTGAATGAATCCACATCATCTCGCCATCTTTGATACCTTTATCAGCGGCAAGCTTAGGATTTACGTGCGCAAACATCTCCGGAGTAATCGCCGAAAGATACTTGCTCGTGCGCTCGATCATGCCCGCACCGCTTAAATTTACGAGCCTTAGCGAGCTTACGATAGTAGGGAAGTCCTTGCTCCAATCCTGCTTTTTCTGCTCGGAGATAAATCTCGTAAAGACGCGGAAATTTCGTTTTTGATCCGCGAAGGTCGGATATTTCTCCACCAAATCCCATCTAGGCGAGTGGATCGGCTCGCGGTGCTTCGGAATTTGATCCGCAAACTGCCAAACCTTGGCTCTGGCTTTTGCGTTTCCGCAAGGACAAATTCCAAACTCGCGACATTTTTTGGCGATAATGCCGCTATAATCTGTGCTCCACGTAGGCCCCATCTTGGCTTTTTCATCCTCGCTTAGCGTAATGCCTAAAACCTGTTCGATATTTGCCTTGGTAATCTCTGCATGACCGCCTTGAATTTTTGATCCCGGAAGGGTAATGCTCTCGTCGGCTAGCTGCGAAACGCCGTCGTGTTCTAAGCCGAAGCGGTTTCTAAATCCCATACCGCCGTCGGCATAAGGCTTAGTTACATCGTAAAGAATCGGCGTGCCCGGGTGTTGCGTATCCCAGCAAGGCCATGGAAGTCCGTAGTATTCGCCCTCTACTTC
The DNA here is from genome assembly GCA_963515915.1 of uncultured Campylobacter sp. Lineage (GTDB taxonomy): Bacteria > Campylobacterota > Campylobacteria > Campylobacterales > Campylobacteraceae > Campylobacter_B. The sequence continues at coordinate 20,900 of CAUPZQ010000017.1, read as the reverse complement.
TCCGCCTATGCCGCGCAAAGTATCGGGATCAAATAGATGCCAATTTTTCTGTTGTCTGCGAAATCTAGCTGCGGTGCGTCCGTTATTTCCAATACTTTGAGTATTGCGTGCGATCTCATCGGTAGCGTCGTCAGGCCAAACAAAATCGTCTTTAACCTGCTTAAGCTCGCCATCAACGATGCCCATCTTCATACCGCGAACATATTCGTCGTAAAAGCCGAATTTTTTCGCGAATAGAAACATTACTTCTTGATCCTCTTTGCTCTCAAATAGCGGCTTAACGATCTGAGTTCTCCACTGACCGCTGCGGTTTGTAGCGCTTAGATGACCTTCGCTCTCAAACTGCGTAGCTACCGGCAAAACATAAATTCCATCCGGTCTATCGTTTAGAATCGCTACTTCGTTTAAGAACGGCTCGGCGACTACCAGCATATCGATCTTACCTAATGCTTCTTGAGTCTCTCGAACGTGAGCCATAGAAGTAATTCCTGTGCCTTGCACCCAAAGAACGCGGACATTGCCACTACTTAAAACGGGCTCGTTTTTCAAAACGCCCTGCCACCATTTAGATAGCGAAAAGCCCTTTTCGTTGCGCCAGTTTATCACATCTTGCTCGATGCTCGGATCGTAGTGAAAATACTCGGTAAAATTCGTACCAGGCACTTTTTCACCCTGCTTTTCGTGTGGCTGCTTAGTAGATACGGCAAATCTTTTAATAAACTGCTCGTAATCTACGCCCCAGCCCTTGCAGAAGTGCTTCCAGGAGTTATCGGCTAGCCCGTAATACGCAGGCAAGCTATCGGAGAGATTGCACATATCGGTAGCGCCTTGAACATTATCGTGACCTCTAAGGATGTTGCAGCCACCGCCTGGCTTGCCCATATTGCCTAGTATGAGCTGCAAAAGAGCCAAAATTCTAGTATTTGAACTTCCGATCGAGTGCTGTGTAATGCCTAGAGCCCAGCATAAAGTAGCGGGCTTTGTGGTAGCGAACATCCTCGTAAATTCTATAAGCTCCTCTTCTTTGCAGCCGGTGACATTAGCTACCTCTTTAGGATCCCACTTCTCAGCTTCAGCTCTAATCTCCTCTACAGCGTAGGTTCTGGTTTTTATTAGCTCCTTATCTTCCCAGCCGTTTTTAAAGATTAGATGCAGCATTCCGTACACAAACGCTATATCAGTTCCCGGACGAATTCTAATATACATATCGGCCTTAGCCGCAGTTCTAGTAAAATTTGGATCGACGACGACGATTTTTGCGCCATTTCTATCGCGAGCCTGAAGAGCGTGCTTCATAGCTCCCACTGGATTTGCAACCGCGGAATTCGCACCTATGAAAAGGATCATTTTAGAATTTTTCGCCATATCGCCTACGTGATTTGTCATAGCTCCATAACCCCAAGTATTCGCCACACCGGCGACTGTTGCGCTATGTCAAATTCTGGCTACGTGGTCGTTGCTGTTCGTACCCCAGAAGGCTGCAAATTTTCTAAAATAATATGCCTGCTCGTTGCAAAATTTAGCCGAGCCCAAAAATACTACACTATCGGGGCCGTCCTCTTTGCGGACTTGAAGCATTTTATCGCCGATTTCATCAACGGCTTGCTCCCAACTTATGCGCTCCCACTTGCCGCCAACCTTTTTGAGCGGATATTTAAGACGCATTTTAGATTTGGTTAGATCGATCTGATCGATTCCCTTACAGCAGTGGCTGCCCTGTGAGATCGGGTGATCTACTGCCATATCTTGGCGAATCCAGGTATTGGTACTCTCATCCACTTGAGCCTCAATACCACAGCCTACGGAACAGATCGAACATATCGTTCGCTTCATAACGGAACCTGGAAATGGGTTTTTGATCTCTTGCTCAGTAGCAGCTCTTAGCGTATTATTTTCGCCAAACGCAGCTACGCTGCTCGCTCCTAAAGCGGCGAGTTTCAAAAACGATCTCCTTCCGATCGCATTCTCACTCATGAAAATTCTCCTAGTAAGCTACTTTATAGTATTTTTTCCACGCTTCACTCTCCCAGTAAAGCACCTCTTTTTTCGGTGATTTGCCACGAACGGTATCGCCATAGTCCTGCTCGCTTTTCGCTAGAGCCTGAGACGCGGCAACGCCCACGGCACCTACTGCGCCGATTTTTAGAGATTTTTTAAGAAAATCCCTGCGTTTGTTCTCCATGGTTTTCCTTTGTGAAGAAATCGCTTTAAATCTTTTATTGTAGTAACGCCTGTTACAGGATTTAAGTCTAATGAATTATAACGAAAAGGCAGTGAGATGGAAATTAAATTTTAAGTTACTTTTTAAATTTTATTTAAAATTCAAAATATAAAGTTCTAACTAAAAAACTACTCGCAAAACTCGAGCTTGCGAGTTTAAAATTTAACCGAAATTCTGCTTTCGCGTTAAGATTTCCGTTAAAAATTTTTATTTATCAATCCAGATCAAAAATATCTTCCGGATTGGTAAATTTATTTTGATAGCCACCTTTTTTGATCGCTTCTTTAACGACGCTACGATCTTTCTTTTGCGGAGCGGCAAGCGCTAAAAGCGAGCGTTCAAGCGCAAAAAAGCTTCTCATTAGTGCGCCTAATGATTTGAAAAAATCCGCCCGCACATGCCCGCACAAAAGCTCACTAAACTCATCCACAAAGCTGTTGGTGACATTCGTAAAAAGCTCTAAAGCCAGCGCTTCGCCGTCTTGCGCGCCGACGAAATTTTTAGCGTATTGCGAGTTCGTAGCATTTTTGCCGTCCTGCGAGTCCGTAAAATTTTTACTGCCATGCGAATCTGCAGAATTTTTACCATCTTGCGCCGTCAAGCTCGCGCTATTCGTAGAATTTTGCTCGTTTGTCACGGAATTTTGTCCGTTTAAAACTGCGCTGTGTTTTGCAGCCGCGTCGCGCAGCAGAGTCGAATGCAGGTAAAAAATAAATCCCACATAATCCTCGCACTCCTTGCAAAGCTCCATATTACGGCGAAATTTACTCTTTTTTAACACGTCGATTACCGCGACACGCATACGCCCATCGTCGCGTCCTTCGTCGTAGAAGCTCGCACTCATCGGCACATTGGCGTATGAAAAATCAAAAAGTACGGAATTTTGCTCGCTTTTAAACGCTGCAAAATCGAATTTCGCCAAATTTTGAAATTCCGCCTCATCGCTAGGCACAATGGGCGAGCTGCGTAAAAACTCCAGCTGCTCCTTCCAACGCTTAAATTTCGCATCCGTTTCATAGAAAAAAAACGGAATTGCAAAAAATTCGTAGTAGTAGCTTCTTGCTTGAAGTAGATTCGCATCCATTACATTGCCCCTTTTCTAGCATCTTCTATCTGCTTTTTTATCATTATTTTCGCCTTGCAATCGCCGCAGCAAAAAAGAGTCTTCATCTTTTCAGGCTCGTTTGCAAAATGCACACCCATCATATCCGCGATCTTCATCACGGCTTTGCTCGTCGCAAATTCCTTACCGCATTCAATGCACTTAAAAAGCTCATCTTTGGCTAGCATTTTGTAATTAAAAAATCCCGGCTCAAGCTCCACGCCGCAAGGCTCAAGCTCGATCGTATCCTTTTCGGCGCAGCTTAGCACGCAGTAGTTGCACGTCGTGCAAAGCGAGGCATTGAGCTTAATTGAATTGTCGCTGTTATCGGCATACAGCGCGCCGGTATTACAGGCACCCACGCAGCTAAGGCATAGCGTGCAGCTTGCTTCGTTTATGTTTACTTTGCCAAATTTTAGCAACTCTCCGCTTTTTACGGCGCCGAAGCTGCCCTCGCCAACCATTGCGCTTACGCGTTTGGAAAAAATTTCTTTCTTGCTAAGACCCTGCTCGTTTAGGCTAAACGCCCACAGCTGAGAGCTTTGCGCCTGCTTTAGCGCCTCTTGTAGCTCGATTAAATTTCGCGCTAAAAATACCGCGTCCTTGCCGTAGATCGCGCGCGAAATTCCATTGATAAGCTCCACCGCTTCGCGCGTGCTCTCACCCACGTCTGCGCCGTAAACGATCACGCTCGAGCCGCTTTCTTGCATCGCGCTTAGCAAATTTGCCTCATCTATTTGCTTGCTTCCAAAAATTCCAAACGGTAGCGCGCCGCACGGAAGCTGCACTGCAGGTGCGGATGCGATTTCGCTCTCTGCGATGAGAAGCGGAATTTTGCCTGCATAGAGCTTTGCGATCTCGCCAAATACGCTTTGGGGCAGCTTGGCAAATTTCAGCGCACCGCTAGGGCAGACGCTCACGCACGCGCCGCAACCGATGCAGTCGATATGCGAAAATACTAGCTCGCGCTTTTCGTCATTTTTCAAAATCGCCACTGTGGGGCAAACCTCCGCGCACGGCGCGCACAGCTCATTTCGCCTGCCTTGATACTGGCAGATCGCAGGATCGAAGATCGTGGAATTCTTATAATGATAAACCGGGCTTTTGGAATTTAAAATTTCTAAAATTTCATCGTCTTTTAGCCCCGAGATCTCGTAGCAGCCGCTTTGTCGCAATTGATAGGGCGCTGCGCCGCTAATCAAGAAAAAATCCGCCTCGGTCTCAACCTCATCCCGCTCGCTTAAAATCGTAACCGCAAGATCGCCAATCTCGCCATAGACGAACTTAATCTCGGCCCTGCTTAACGCAATCACCTTAAATCCATGCTGCCTAAGTAGCCTCACAAGCTCCCCTCGAGGCTCGTCGCAGGCGAGAATCACGTTTTTGCCGACGGGCTTTTGATAGTCGCTATCTAGCGCGCCATCGAAGGCAATATCTTTGGCGCGATACAAAATATCTACGTTTTTAGCGATTTGCAGCGGCTCATCTACAGAATTTTCTATATAAAAATTTATCTCGGGCGCATAAATTTGCGCTTTTAATTTCGGCGAATTCGCAACGATAAATTCCTCATTTTTCGCCCCCTCTTCATCGCCGCAAATTTCGATATCGTCGCTTAAGACGACATCCTTTAGCCCCGCGGCGTAAAATCCATGTTCTTTCATAATCTATCCTAAATTGATAATTAGGCGGGTTTTACTCTTATTTTCTAAACAGCTTTTAAATTCTGCACTTAAAGTAAATCGAATTTAAATTAATAATTTTATAGATAAAGCAAAATCAAAGCTTTAAATGCTAAAATCGCCTAAATTTTAAGGCATCGGGGTCGCAATGCAACAAATCAAACTACCAAAAATCGATAAAATCGCAAACGCGCAGGAGTTTCAAAACTGCCTCCGCCCGCAAATCATCAAAATCGCGCAAGAGCTCATCCGACAGGAGCGCCGAAAGGCGCTGCAAGGAGGCGAGCTCGCAAGCGAAAGCGAGATCATTGCGCGCATCAAATCGCGCTACGAAAAATTTCAAAATCTAAGCCTCAAACCGCTCATTAACGCAACTGGCGTCGTGCTACACACAAATCTCGGCCGCAGCGTCATCAGCGCCGAAATTTTAGCCCGCGCGCAAAAGATCATCACCTCGTATTCAAATTTAGAATACGACCTATCCGAGGGCGCGCGCGGCAACAGATACGACTACATAGCGCTTTTGTGCAGCGAGCTCTTCGGCGCGCAGGACGCACTCGTGGTCAATAATAACGCTGCGGCGGTATTTTTGGTGCTAAATACCTTCGCGCGCGGACGTGAAGTCGTGGTAAGCCGCGGCGAGCTAGTCGAGATCGGCGGAAGCTTTCGAGTAAGCGAAGTGATGTCAAACTCGGGCGCAAAGCTCGTAGAGATCGGCACTACGAACAAAACCAAGCTGGACGATTACGAAGAAGCGATCAATGAAAATACGGCGATCTTGATGAAGGTGCACCGCTCAAATTTTAAAATTTCAGGCTTCAGCTCTAGCGTAAGCGCTGCGGAAGTTGCAGCTTTGGCACGCCGTGCCTCGCAGGCAAAGAAGGAATTTTTAGCGCTTAGAGCGGCAAGCTTTAAAAATTTAGAAAATCTTTGCGGCGGCTCGTCGGATGCGGCGGGCGAAATTTTAAATTCCGCGGCGAATGGTTTAAGCTTAGCGGCAGCTTCTGCGAATGCTCTAAATTTAAATATCGGCGAGCCGTCCGAAAGGAGCGAGTGTTTTTATGAAGGCGATGAGAGCGAAATCTCCGCTAAAGCTTCTAAAATTGCTCCTGCAAAATTTAGCATGAAAAAAGCAGAAAACTTTAACGAGATCATCGATTATTACGATCTTGGAAGCGGCTACGCGAGCGAACTGGGATTTGGGCTCGGCAAAAGCGAGCCATCCATTTTTGAGCTTTTAAAAAGCGGCGTGCGGCTGCTTAGCTTTAGCGGCGACAAGCTTTTCGGCTCCGTGCAGTGCGGCATCATCTTAGGAGATCGGCAGCTTATCGCGCGCCTGCGCAAAAACCAGCTACTGCGAATGCTGCGCGTGGATAAGATCACGCTAAGCCTGCTTGCCGAGACGATCAAGGCGTATATAAATAAAGAATTTCACCTCATCACGACGATAGATCAGATCCATCTGAGCCTGGACGAGCTGCGTGAGCGAGCGGAGCTAGTGCAATCTCGCATCAGCGTAAAATCGCAGATCGTGCCTACTACCACCTTCGTAGGCGGCGGCACGATGCCCGGCGCCTCCTACCCTAGCGTCGCGCTTGCGATACTTGACGGCGCAGAGCCGCAGAGCACGCAGGCAAAATTTCGCGCTGCGGGTATAATCGGACGAATCGAGGATGATAAATTTTTGCTCGATTTCAGATCGATTTTAAAAAGCGACTTACAAGATTTAATAAAAAAGATCGGAGAAATTTATGAATAGCGTAATCATCGGCACCGCAGGCCATATCGATCACGGAAAGACTGCGTTAATCAAGGCGCTAAACGGCTTTGAAGGGGACCGGATGCCGAGCGAAAAAGAACGTGGCATCACGATCGATCTTAGCTTTTCGCATCTGCGCTCGGGAGACACCAACGTCGCGTTTATCGACGTTCCTGGGCATGAAAATCTAGTAAAGACGATGATTAGCGGCGCGTATGCCTTCGACGCTGCGATGCTGGTAGTCGCCGCGGACGACGGGCTGATGCCGCAAAGCCGCGAGCATATTCAAATTTTATCGCTGCTCGGGGTAAAAAGCGTGATCCTGTGTATCAGCAAGTGCGATCTTGCTGACGACACGCGCAGATCCGAGGTCGCGGCGCAGTGCAGGGAATACATCTGCAAATTTAAAAATTTGCAAATTTTAAACACCTTTTTTATCAGTATCAAAGATCCCGCAAGCATCGCCGAGCTGAAAAACTATCTTTTCAATATCAAGCCTGCGCAGCGCCAAGGAGGCGGCGTGGTGCACTACTACATCGACCGCGTCTTTTCGCTTAAGGGGCTCGGCACCATCGTAACGGGCAGCCTCATTAACGGCGCGATTTCAAAGGGCGAGAAGCTTTACAACTGCGATCTGGGTAAAATTTTTAACGTCAAAAGCGTGCAGATCCACGACGAGGACACGCCGCTAGCGCAGGCTCCAAACCGCGTTGCGCTGAGCTTAGATGCCAAAACGAGCGAGCTTGAAAAGGGGCAAATTTTAACTAAAAAAGGCTTTTTCCGCGGCTTTAACGAAGCCGACTGCACCTTTAGCGGCGAAATTTCGCATAATCAAGACGTGCTGTTTTGCGTCGGAAGCAAGCAAAGCGCGGCAAAAGCGCTCATTTTAAAAGAACTTCCTAGCGGCGAGAAGCTAGTGAGCTTTAAATTTGACAAAACGATGTTTTTGAAATTCGATGAACCCTTCGTCTGCTTGGCAAACTCGCGCGTAATCGGCGGCGGGCGCGTGCTAAACGCCGTAGTCGAGCCGCTAAAAAAGCAGAGCAAAGCCGTACTTCTCACCGCGCTTTTGAAGCGAAATTTCACCGAAGCGTTTAAAATTTTAAGCGGCTTTCACAAGCATGGATTCGGGCTATTTTCGGCGTATCAGCGCTTCGGAATGGAGTACGACGAAGCGGTAAAGATCGCGCGCGGCATAGAAGGGACATATTTTGACGAAGCAAATTTATGCGTTTACGATCTAAGCGCGATCGAGGACGTAAAAAACTTCATAAAATTTATCATCTCAAAAAACGACTACGCGATCTTTTCACCCGCCTCGATCGCTCTAAAGCTCTCGTGGGCCAGCGAAGATCTTGCCGCGCGCGCGCTTAGCGAGCTTGAGCGAGGCGGCATCGTCTCCAAAAAGGGCGGAGTTTACGTAAAATCGGGGGTGGATTTTGACGCGCTCAAACAGAGCCTGGAGAGTAAAATTTTTGACCTCATCAAAAAGGGCGGCATAGCGCCGTTAGCGCCTTATAACGTCTACGACGAGCTGGAGATCGACCGCAGTAGCGGCGATGACGCGCTAAAGAAGCTGACCTACGCCAAAAAGGTCGTCCGTCTCGCGCACAATCTCTTCGTCGAGGCTGAAAATTTAGCCCTGGCGATCAAGCGCCTTTACGCGATCATCGAAAAAGAGGGCTTCGTAAACGTCACGAACGCTAAAGAGGAGCTTGGACTTAGCAGAAAATTCGTCATCTGCTACCTCGAATACCTCGATAAGATGGGAAATATCGTGACGATCGACAATAAACGCTATTTGAAAAAGTAAAAATTTAAAATTTTGCACTACAATGCGCGGAATTTTTTGCAAAGGAAAAAAATGAAAAAAGCTATTTTAATTTCAGTTGCGCTCGCAGCGAGCCTAAACGCGGCTTTAAGCGACAGCGAAATTCTATCTATCTACGGCGGCGCGCCACAAGGCATCGAAATAAAGGTCGCCGAGCGCATCCCACTTAGCGAGCCAAAGGGCGTTGAAGCGGTCGTTTTAAAGATTTCTCAAGGCAATATGTCGCAAGAGGAGATCGTTTTCACCCAAGGCGATCTGATCTTTACCGATATCATCGATCCTAAAAAACGCGTAGTCTATAAGGAGCAGATCAAACAAGACCGCATCGCAGGACAGCTAAGTAAGGTCTTCAAAGCAGAGAGTAAAGACAATATCATCAAGCTAGGAAACGATCCCAAAAAGCCTACGATTTTGATGCTGACAGACGCTTTGTGCCCATTCTGCCGCAAAGAGATGGCAAGGATCGAAGAAACACTAAAAAATAACAATGTCGATATAATCATGACCTCCGTTCACGGCGATGACGGCCACGCAAAATCCGCGCTCATCTACAAAGAGATCAAAAATGCTAAAACCGACGAGCAAAAGATAGCGGTTTTTAGAAAATACTACGCCGAAGATAACAAAGCAGGTACCAAAGACGTAAGCGCTGCCGAGCTAAATGCTGCAAAAGCCCTAGCTGCCAAATATTTCAGTGCGGGGGTAAACTCGGTGCCTTACATCATCGAACTAGACAAGCTAAAATAATCTCTCTTAAATTTTGCGGAGCGATCCGCAAAATTCTACCTCATCGTCTTAGTCTTAGCGATTTTAATTAATTCGAATTTTATAAAATTTTACGAGTAATTGCTTTAGAATTTTTATAATCCCGCTGTTTAGCAAAATCTCTTTATCGAACCAGATTTAAAATTTTAAAATTTCTTTGCATATGGAATTTTAAAATTTAATAATCACGGAATTTAAAGCAGACACAGATCTTTAAAATTTCAGACCACTTTTAAAAGACACGTGCAAAATTCCACACTATTTTTATATTGAAAGTAGCATAAAAAGCGATAGTGTATGAAATTTAAAAGCGAGAAAATATGCAAGCAAAATCCACGGCCGAAATTTTAAAATTTCGCAGCAAAGCTCGGGTAAAATTTAGCCGCAAATTTCATAAAATTTTCGCTTTGCGGCAAAGAGGAATTTGTAATCGTGCTTCAAGCTGCCTATCTTGGACTACTCGATTAAAATCAAAACTCCACGTCAAAAGCGGCTCTTGCCAGGCTATTTTTGCTCTCGCTTAGCTCGTACGATGCGCTGAGTCCGACGCTTTGAAGGATCTTATATTTCAGTCCGATCGCGCCGTTAAATACGCCGCTAGAATAATCAAGCCCCTCGACGTCGTATCTATCCGAATACTTTCTGCTTACATGATACGAATCGCCGCTAAACCGATGTTCGTACTCCGCATTTGCGAATATCTGCAGATCACCAAAAGCCTTGACCGCGTAAATTCCCGCGGTACCGTTTGGCGCGGTTTTTGAAGCGGAGCTAAATTTAAGCCTAGAGATCGCATCCTCGTTCACTCTAATTACTCCAAGCCCCAAATATGGCTTAATGTAGCCGTTTTCAAATAAAAATTTATATCCTGCTCTCGTGCTAAGATCCCAAATTTGCGACTTGTATTTCGCGCCGTGGATAGCGCCGAATCCGTTGTTAGTTTCAAATTTATGATCGTTTGTCGAATATGTTAAATTGACCGCCAAATCCACGTTCTCGCTAAAATCGTATCTGCCCGCCAGACCGAGCTCGTAGGATTTGATGTTTTCTTTCACGCCGTCGAATTTACCCTCGTACCAAGCGTCCGATTTTTGATACCCAAAGATCACGCCTAGCGTAAGATCATCCACTCTCTTGGAGGCTCCGAGTAAAATTCCGTCGCTCTTGTGATCGTATTTGACGCCGCCCGAGCGGTCTTTGTAATCCCCGCCGTAGTTCCCAATCGCGCTTACGTTTACGTTAAACTCCTGCCCGTCGGTATCGGCTAAATTTTTATAAGCGGAATTTCTTGCTAGCTTGGTAAGATCCAGATCGACCTTCGAGCGCGGCATCTCGATGCCTACCCGGTTGCCGCCTCTTGCGACCTGCGAAAACAGGCTACCGTTTTTAGGCGTGAAATTATTGATCGCCAGCATCAGCGCTTCAAAATAGGTAGGCAGATCGTCGTATCCGCTAGGATAGGCATTCGTATCGGAGGTGATGAATAGATTTGCCGCGTTGCGCTCGCGAGATAGCCTTATGATCTCGTCGTATTGATCGGGTCTGGCGTTGTATATGACATGCAAAATTTTAGAGGAATTTGCGGGGTCTTTTTCAAACTCAGAGGTTCTAGGACGATAGTGGTTTATGTAGTCGTCCGCGCTCACCTCTTGCAGCATCCAAACGTCCGCATAGGGAGCTATGGCGTCGCGCACGCCCCAACCGTTGTTTGCCAAAACGAGCATTCCGGGGTATTTGGTCTTGATATAATTGTAGATATTCTGCATATAAGCGATAGTTGCGGGATTATTCTCGGTATTGACTTCGTCGATAAAGTATCCTGCGATATTTTCTCTGCCGTAGAAATTTACGAAATTATCGATATCGGCATAGACCAAATTTAGATTTCTAGTAGAATTTTTGGTATAGGTATAGCCTAAATTTGCTATGCCCGCCGCAATATTTCGCTTCATCTGAACGGCATCTTCGTCCCTTCTGACCAGATATTGCGTAGTTTGATCGCCCGGTATCGCCGCCTCGTATGAGCCGAAAGCCACATAAGGAACCAGCGCGCCGCCTATATTGGTAATACCGTTCCAAAACTCAGCATTTACGCTGCTATTGCCCGTCCAGCGAAACGCAGGCATCATAACGCGCTGATTATTAAGCCTGCCCGAATATGAGCCCTTTTTGGCAAAGCCCCTTGCGTACTCGAGTTTGATACGAAACGGGCTTTCGTACTGCTCACTCGCGGAGCTATCGCTAGCAGCGTCGCGCCTGCTTAATTTCGCGCCCAGGCTGTCCGCAGCGCTCATTACATCAGAACGGGAAGTGTTGTTAGAAGGAGATTTTTGCGCGTTTGCATAGCCCCAGGAATTCTGCTCGCTCGCATAGCCGAACCCTGCTGCACCGATAAGCGCAAGAGATACGATTTTTTTCAAAGACTTTAGCATTCTGCACCGCCTCAAATAAAATTACCCAAATTCTTAAATTTCGACAAATTTACGGACGCGCTTTTATAATTAAAAGCTTTGTCGAAATTTAAAAATTTAGCCGCCTTGGAGGCGACCAAATTTTAAAGCTTATTTTAATGCCGCTTTTGCCTTCTTTGCGACGGTTGCGAAAGCTTCGGCGTCGTTCATAGCCATATTTGCTAAAATTTTTCTATCAAGCTCGATGCCCGCTTTTCTAAGTCCGTTTATAAATTTAGAATAGCTGATGTCGTTTAGCCTGCAAGCTGCATTGATGCGCACTATCCAAAGTCTGCGGAAATCGCGTTTTTTCGCGCGTCTGTCACGGAAGGCGTAAACGAGGCTTCTCTCCAGCTGCTCTTTGGCCTTTCTGAAATGTTTGCGTCTTGCGCTATAAAATCCGCGTGCAAGCTTTAGCACCTTGTTGTGACGGCGGCGTCTAACGATGCCCGTTTTTACTCTTGCCATATTAATCCTTTCTTAATCGGCGTCCCTTGGGGATCTTGCCCTAAAATCCATAAATTTAGGGGAGTTTGAATGACTTTCGTCAAAAACTAACTTCGCACTATTTGCAAAGCATTTTTTTAACCGCAGATACGTTCGTAGAATCGACGTATTGGGCCTCGCGCAAATTCCTCTTGCGTTTTTGAGACATCTTCGTCAAAATATGGCTGCGAAACGCCGAGCCTCTTTTGATCTTGTTTTTGCCCGCTTTAAAACGCTTGACGGCACCGCGCACGCTTTTCATCTTTGGCATGGTCGTCCTTTTTTTAAAGTGAATAGAAAGTATATAATAAAGTTTCTTTGAAAAATTTGAATTTAAGGAATTTTATAGCTTAAATGAACGCAAGATAAATTTAAAGTTAAATTTTACCGCTCGATTAAGATTCGATTTCGCTTGATATGAAAAATTTTATACAAATTTAAAAGGCTAAATTTAGAGATAAACTTAGCCCGCATTAAATTTTAAAATTTCGCTATTCGGCTTAAATTTACGCGCTGCGCCGCGGATAAAAACAGCGTGAAATTTTAAAATTTTGCCGCACGCAGCGCAAATACCGCTAAATTTACGCTACGCCTTTTTCGGCGTGATCAGCATATTTACGTAGCGGCCCTCCAGCGCGGGCGCCTTATCGCGATCGGCAACTTCTGCAAAAAATTCGTCCCAAATTTTATTGAGCAAATTTACGCCGATTTCCGGGCTCGACATCTCGCGCCCTTTTAAAAATACGCGAAGCTTGACGTGTTTGCCGCTACTAAGGAATTCTTTCGCGTGTTTTACTTTGTAATTAATGTCGTTTTGAGCGATTTTGGCGGACAGCTTGATCTCTTTGACCTCGATGATTTTTTGCTTTTTTTTCGCCTCTTTGAGCTTTTTTTCCTGCTGATAGCGAAATTTGCTGTAGTTCATGACCTTACAAACGGGCGGCTTTGCATCGGGCGCTATCAAAACCAGATCCACACCCTCTCGCTCGGCGATTTGCAGCGCCTGCGCCTTTGAAATTATGCCGTAAACCTCGCCGTTGTCGCCTATGCACCTGACTTCGCTAGCCGGAATGTCCTCGTTTAGAAAAACCTCTTTCTCTCTGCTCAAAAATTCACCTCGTTTAATTTAGCTTTTACGAAATTTAAAAACTCATCCAGCCCTAAATTTCGCTGTTCGCGCGCCCTGCGATCGCGCAGAGCCACGCTGCGAGCCGAAACTTCATTATCGCCTAGGACGATGATGAGCGGCACCTTCTGCTTCTCAGCCGTTCTGATTCGTTTATTTAACGTCTCGTTTTTATCTAAAATTTCGCCGTCAATGTCTGCTTCGCGCAGCAAATTTAAAATTTCTTTCGCATAGCTTGCGTGCGCCTCGCCAATCGGCACGATCGATACTTGCGTAGGACAGATCCAAAACGGAAGTTCGCCCGCGGTGTGCTCGAGCAAAATCCCCACAAACCTCTCGAAGCTTCCCAAAATCGCGCGATGCAGCATCACGGGCTGCTTTTTTTCGTTATTTTCGTCGATATAGCCAAGCTCGAAGCGCGCAGGCAGGTTAAAATCGACCTGCACCGTGCCGCACTGCCATTTTCGACCGAGCGCATCGGTGATTTTGATGTCGATCTTAGGTCCGTAAAAAGCGCCGCCGCCCTCGTCTAGGCCGTACTTTAAGCCCTTTTCGTCAAGCGCGTCTTTTAAGGCCTTCGTCGCGATCTCCCAAACCTCGTCGTTGCCGACCGCCTTTTGCGGCTTGGTCGAAATTTCAAGCTCGTATTCAAAGCCGAAGGCTTTCATCAAAAGCCCCACGAAATCTAAAATTTCATAGACGTTTTCTTTGATCTGGCTTGGCATCACAAACAGATGTGCGTCATCCTGCGTGAACTCGCGCACGCGGAAAAGCCCGTGCAAGACGCCGCTTTTTTCGTGGCGGTGCACGACGCCGTACTCGCAAAATTTAAGCGGCAGATCGCGATATGAGCGAATCTCGCTTTGATAAACCTTGATATGACCGACGCAGTTCATCGGCTTGATGCCGTATTCTTGCTCCTCGATCGTCGTAAAATACATATTTTCTTTGTAATTGCTGTAGTGTCCGCTGATCTTCCACGCGTCGGATTTTAAAATTTCAGGGCCGCGCACCGGCTCGTAGCCGCGCTTGCGAAGCTGCCTATAAAGGCGCTCCTCGAGCTTTATACGCATCCTCGTGCCGGCAGGAAGCCAGATCGGAAGTCCCGCGCCGATCTGCTCGTCAAAGGTGAAAAATTTCATCTCGACTCCGAGCTTTCGGTGGTCGCGCTTCTTGGCTTCTTCTAGCATCGTAAGGTGTTTTTTAAGGCTATCTTTATCGGCGAATACGACGCCGTAGATGCGAGTTAGCATCTCGCGCTTCTCGTCACCGCCGAGATACGCCCCCGCGACGCGCGTAAGGGCGAAATTTTTCAAAAATTTCGTATTTTGCACATGCGGGCCGCGGCAGATATCCTCAAACTCGCCCTGCGCGTATAAGCTAACCGGGCCGTCGGGGATACGCTTTAAAACTTCCTGCTTAAGATCGTCGTTTGAATATTTTTTCGCAACCGCCTCTTTGGTGGAGGCTATCTTTTTAATCTCTAAATTTGCCTCGGCAAGCGCGCGCATCTTTTTTTCAATCGCCTTTAAATCCTCTTCGCCGAGCTTCTCGCCGTTATCTTTGCTGACGCGGATGTCGTAGTAAAACCCATCCTCGATCGCAGGTCCCACGAAAAATTTAGCGCTCGGATAAAGCTCGCGCACCGCCTGCGCCAAAAGGTGCGCACAGGAGTGGCGCAGAATTTTAAGCGCGTCCTCGGAGTTATCGAAATATATCGGCTGCGCTTCGCTTTCGCGCTCGCCGATACTTTGAGTATCGTAAATTTCACCGTTAAGTTTATATGCGATAATATCGCTCATTGGCTTGTTTCCTTTTTTACCGAATTGTCTTTCTTACACTGAAAGAACAAGAGCTAATTTTAGCCAATCAATCCTTAACGATAAATTTAAAAAATATTAAAATTAAAATTTTTGATTCTTTTCTCGCAATAAAAAATACACGGCGTTTGCGCAAAGAGCACAAATCGCCATCACACTTGCGAGCAAAAACGGCTTATTCGCTCCCACTGCACCCACGATAAACGAAATAGCCCCGGCGATAGCAAACTGCGCAGTCCCCAGTACCGCCGAAGCTGCGCCAGAGTTGCCGTCCTTATACAGCGCCATCGCAAGCGTCGTGGCGTTAGGCGCAACAAAGCCAAGAGACGAAAGTAATACGAAAAGCGAAGCCTCAAAGCAGATGAAGGGAAGGTCAAGCATAGCGCATGCGAGTAAAATCAGGCTCATCACAAGCATCGCTATTAGGCCGAAATTTAATAAAGCTGCGGGTTCGCGATTTTGCACGAGTTTGGCATTTAGTGCCGAAACAAGGGTCATTCCAAGAGCGTTGATGCCAAATATTACGCCGAAGGCATGCTCGCCCAACCCATAATAGCCCAAAAATATGAAGCTAGAGCCCGTGATATAAGCAAAAAGTGCGCTCATCGCAACCGCAAATCCTAGCGTATAGCGCATAAATTCTTTATTTCGCAAGATTATGCCGTATTCGCCAAGCACGCCTTTTACGCTAAGTGTAGCAGTCCTGTCTATCTGAGCGCTCTCGTCGAGTCCAAAAAATATAAATGCAAAAAGCAAAATTCCAAGCGCAAACAAAATCGCAAAAATCGCTTGCCACGAGAAAAAATCTAGAACAAATCCACCTAGAGTTGGTGCTAGCATCGGCGCTAGCGAGCCTACGACCATCATCAGCGCAAACATCGCTGCAGCCTCGTGCAGCTCGAATTTGTCATTAATTACGGCTCGCGCAAGTACCACTCCCGCGCACCCGCCTAAAGCTTGCAAAAACCTAAAAAATATAAACGCGTAAACGCTATCAAAGCTTACGCAAGCAAGCGACGCACATATGAAAAGCAAAATGCCCGCGTATAACGGCTTTTTACGACCAAATTTATCGCTTAGCGGCCCATAAACGAGCTGTCCTAGCGCAAAAGCGATGAAAAAGCTCGCAACCGATAGCTGAGCGTAAAACTCGCTCGTAGCAAAGCTTGCCTTTACCTTTTCCAGCGCAGGCAGATACATATCGGTAGATAAGGGCGCCAGAGCGGACATATAGGCGAGTATAATCACCAGCTTAAATTTAGCGAATTTACTTTGTTTGACCATCGTTTTTCTCAATTATTTTTAGGCAGAGCTCAAACGTGCGCACGAGCGCGTTTAGATCTTTAAATTTTTGCGGCAAAAGCCTAGCGATAAAATATATCGGACGCAGCGCAAGTACCGTAGTCCACGC
This sequence comes from uncultured Campylobacter sp., assembly GCA_963515915.1. GTDB lineage: Bacteria > Campylobacterota > Campylobacteria > Campylobacterales > Campylobacteraceae > Campylobacter_B. The sequence goes on along the minus strand of CAUPZQ010000017.1, from coordinate 4,247 downwards.
ACTTTGCACTACATCCTGCCCGCCGCTTGAGGCGTAGGCGTGGATGCCTGCGCGCACAAAGCCTTCGCTCAGACCTTCACGACACAGATCATAAACAAACAGCAAAAAATCTCGCATTTTGGCTTTTTGCAGATCACCGCGCTCGCCGCGATTTTCAAAATCTATAAATTTCATCTCGCCGTTTTTTACTAAGACGTCGCGCAGTGCGGGTCTGCCGTGTATGAAGCCGCGCGAATGTAGATGTGCTAACGCCGCAGCGTAGCCCTCAATGAGCGCCACGCAAGATGCCTCATCCGAGCTTTTTAGCACCTCGTCCACCGGCGTGCCGCCGTCTTTGAGTACGAAAAAGCTCTCGTCTCGCAGCACCAGCTGCGGCACAGGCGCGCCGGCTGCGTACAGGCTCTCGCATTTTAGCGCTTCGTAATCGAAAGCGGCTTTCGGATTTGCTTTAAATATTTTCGTAAGCAATCCACCGCGGATGCGCAGTTCCGGCTGCTTTAGCCAGTATTTCTCACCCTCGAAACTAAAGCTCGTAACGCGCTCGCCAGGATGATTTTTTAGAATTTCATTTACATATTCTTTAAAATTTTGCATTCAATAAATTTAGCGAATTTTTTTTAGAAAGAGCTAAATTTGCGAGTTTTATTTTATTAAGTTTCATCTGTCCGCATAAAATTTATTACATAAATTCGGCAGGGCTAAATTTTAAAACTATCAAGTAGAATTTATTGTAGTCTTGGAATTTTGTAGCGCAGGAAGCAGCAAAAGCGCATAATTTTAGAATTTAGTAGTTAGATAAAATTTCAGAATTTTACAAAAACTAAGATTTGTGTCAAAAAATTTTAAAACTAGAAGTGGCGACCCCTACGAGATTCGAACTCGTTTTACCGCCGTGAAAGGGCGATGTCCTAACCGTTAGACGAAGGGGCCACTTAATCTGGTATTAAGATTAAAGGCGGTATTCTACTCAAGACGCACTTAAACCCAACTTAAATTAAGGATTATTTATGAAATGCTCTTTTCTGGCGCCGCTTGCACTTTCGCTTCTGCTCGCAGGCTGCGCTACCACCGCACTCAAGCCCGCTTCCACGCAAGCTGTAAATTTCACCGTCATTTCGCCGCTTACTCGCACCAGCGACGCGGGCTTTATGCGTAAATTTAAAAATCAAACCGAGGTTCAAATTTACGCAAGCGGCATCAGCGTGCTGAGCCTGGTTTTAAAAGGCGATAAAATTTGCATGAACGGCGCGTGCGACGACGAGCTCGTTTTCAATAAAAAATTCTTCGGCACCGAGCACTACCGCGGGCTTCTGAGCGAAATCCTAGACGGCAAACCGATCTTCGGCGGTAGCGACACGGGCGAGCGCCATTGCCTCGCGCAAAGCCTGCAAGCTGGCTCTATCGATTATAAGGTTTGCCGCGACAAGGACGGCGGCGGAAGATCTATAAGCTTCGCCGACGCAAAACACGGCGTAAAAATCAAAATCCGCGAGCTGTAGTAAAATTTTGCGCGGCGGGTGTTTGTAAGCGCGCGAAACACTATTCCACAGGCGGCGCGAGCAAATCGCGAACGAGTAAAATTTCGCGCAGCGCACGTTTATAAACGCGCGGGAATAATGCGCTCTAGCAGCCGCCCAAAACACGGCGCGAGCGGTCAAAATTCCATTACTCGGCGAGTAGCCGCCTAAGCTTTGCAAACGGCGCGGTTTTATTGGCGCTCTGCGCCGGCTCTTCGCGGCGAAATTTACTAAGCAGCGCGTATGTGTGAAAGAAAAAGCGCGCATTTAAATTTAAAAATCCGCGCGGCTTGGGTTTATGAAATTTCGGCGCACGCGGCGTAAAATAAAATTTAGGAGGTAAAATGAAGCGGATCGGAGCGCACGTGAGTGCTAGCGGCGGGGTTTCTAACGCGCCGTTAAACGCCGCAAAGATCGGGGCGGACGCGTTTGCAATGTTCGTCAAAAATCAGCGCAGATGGGACGCGCCGCCGCTTAGCGCGGAGGAGATCGCCGCATTTAAAGACGCGCTGAGGCAAAGCGGCATCAGCGCGGAGCATGTCTTGGTGCACGACAGCTATCTCATAAATTTGGGCCATCCGCGCGAGGCAGAGCGCGAGAAGTCCCTAAACGCCTTCGTGGACGAGATCCGCCGCTGCGAGGCGCTCGGGCTTAGGCTTTTGAACTTTCATCCAGGCTCGCATCTAAATGAAATTTCAGCTCAAGTGTGCCTAGATAATATCGCAGGGGCGCTAAATTTCGCTATAGCAAACACCGCAGGCGTAAAGCTCGTGCTCGAAAACACCGCCGGCCAGGGCTCCAATCTCGGCTATGATTTCGCTCAGCTTGCTTACGTGATCGATAAAATTTCAAACAAAGATCGCATCGGCGTCTGCATCGATACCTGTCACGCGTTCGCCGCAGGATACGACCTGCGCAGCCGGCAGGCCTATGAGCGCACGATGAGCGAGTTTGACCGCGCGATCGGCTATAAATTTTTAAGCGGCATGCACCTAAACGACACGAAAAACGAGCTTGGCGTGCGTAAGGATCGGCACGAGAGCCTCGGACGCGGATTTTTGGGGCTTGCGGCGTTTGAAAACATCATGAACGACCCGAACATCGACGAGATCCCGTTGATTTTAGAGACGATCGACGATAGCCTCTGGGCGGAGGAGATCGCGCTTTTGCGCAGTATGCAAGGACGCCGCAAAGCCTAATAGGACGCCTTTTGCGCGACGTAGAATTTTATCTCATTTCGCTTCAAAGTGGCGCCTAGCGATAAGAGCCTTTATGCCCTGCGTTTACATCGTGGGATTTATCACTTAAATTTTAACAAGCAAAAATAATGAGGATCGCGCGTTAAGAATGCCGCGTCAAAAAAGGCACGAAATTCTGCGACAAAAACACATCGTCATAGCAAAAGAGCAAAATTTTTATAGAAAAACGCAGCGCCGCAGCAGAAATGAAAAATTTTACGCTGCGTAATTAAAATTTTCAAGCAAGATTTTTAAAGCGATGCGGCGGCAAATTTTAAAATTCTATCGCTACGATATTTTAAGGCTCAGCGCCAAATTCGAAGCTCTAGGAATTTTAAAATTCTAAATTCCACATCAAAAAATTAACGCGAAGCTTTATATTTGCGACTGCGTAAATTCCGATCTTGCAATTGCCTGATCCATGCAAAAGCGCAGGCACATAAGACTTCGTAATCCTGACTTAAAATTCTACTGCGTGCCAATCTATGCTTTTTGGCACGTATTTGCTTGTAACAAATCTGCCTCTTTATTTTAGCGCTTTGCTTGCGCTAAAATCTATGCAGGATAGTATAAATTTACGCTAAATTCTGCTATAAAAGCGTTCGATTAGTTTAAAATTTTATCATTGAGTTTAGTGGCTACCGCTACGATTTAAATTTAAAGGCGGCGGGATTTTGAGCCGCAGCCGACGCGTATTGTATCAGCCGCAGCTCGGCGTGCTATTTTAGCAGCTCATACATATCGCAGGATTTTTGCCAAAGTTCTTTAAACTCGGGTGGATTCATAAAAGGAGAATTTTTATTTTTTCCTAAATCGCAAGCTTTTTTATAATACCGCGCAGCTTTACTTTTATCGTTAGAGTTGTAGTTAAATAGCGCAAAATTATAGCAACTCGCTAGCTCGTCCGTTATGTCGCAACCTTTTTTATCATAAACCGCCGCTTTCATTAAATTTATTTTTACACCGTCTCCTTTACGATACATCTCTGCCAACATACCGCATGATAGCGCTGATAGCTTTTGCCCTAGATTGTAAGCTTTGTCATGGTAGATTATAGCCTTTGATATATCTTTTTCGACTCCATCTCCGTCACTATACATTGATCCCAATAGCCCACAATACATAGCATCTCCCGCATCGCATCTTTTTTCATGATATTCGATGCCTTTTTTAGGATCTTCTCGCATCATTATGCCCGACATTGTAAGGCAGCCGAGTTCATATCCGCCGTCGCAGGTTTTTTCAAGCAGCTTAAGTGTTTTAGTATCGTCTTCGTATTGTAAAGCGGCTCTAAGGCAAGACTCCATATTGCCGTCATTGCACTCTTTTTCTAGCGTCTCAAGCTCGGACGCTCCTAACGCAAAGCAAGCGGCGAGCACCAACGCAAATAGCGATTTTTTCATTTAGTATCCTTTCCGGGTAAAATTTGGCTCGTTTTTGGGGGGGCCGGGCGGCCGCGCGCGGGGGGTGGGGGGGGGGAGGGGGGGGGGGG
>CAUPZQ010000016.1:0-46706 GCA_963515915.1 uncultured Campylobacter sp. | reverse complement strand
AACGGCGGAGCGCCGTTTAACGGCAATGGCGGCAAGCTAAGCAAAACCTTGCACGAGCTAGCAAAAAGGACGCTAAAGTCCATAGGACACGAAACGCGCGAAACTACGATACATGAGGGCTACGATATAGAGGACGAGGTAGAAAAATTTCTATGGATGGATGCCGTGATCTGGCAGATGCCCGCGTGGTGGATGGGCGAGCCTTGGCTAGTCAAAAAATACGTGGACGAGGTGTTTATGGGCGGCATAGGCAAGATAGTGGCAAACGACGGGCGACACAGCGCAAGTCCAAACGAAGGCTACGGCACGGGCGGACTGATAAAGGGCAAATCGCACATGCTAAGCGTTACTTGGAATGCGCCGCTTCAGGCGTTTGACAAGCCCGGAGATTTTTTCGAGGGCGTGGGCGTGGACGGCGTTTATTTGCATTTTCATAAAGCCAACGAGTTTTTAGGCACGAAAAGGCTGCCTACTTTTATGTGCAACGACGTCATTAAAAATCCCGACGTAGAGCGTTTTACGAGGGATTACGAAGCGCATCTAAAAAGGGTTTTCGGCTAAATTTAAGCAGACTTTAGCGCAAATTTATAAGCTAGACAGTAGAAATTTTACCCTGCCCTTTGTGCCGTTAAATTTGATCTAAATTTAAACTCATGCCACCCCAGAGCGTAAAATTTCGCTGTAAATTTTAGGCGGTGCGCCAAACATCCTGGTGTATTCGCGGCTAAACTGCGACGCGCTCTCGTATCCGACGTCAAAAGCAGCCTGCGCAACGCCGATATTTTTGGTCGCGAGCAGATTTTTTGCCTCTTCAAGGCGGATCTTTTTTTGAAAAGCTATGGGGCTTAGCGAGGTTACGATTTTGAAGTTATGATAGAACGACGACTCGCTCATATCGCATTCGCGCGCGACCTCTTTCATATTTAGCTTTTGTGAAAATTCGTTTTTTATCTTTGCGACGGCTTTTAAAATTTTATTCGAGACGCTTCCTTGCATCGCAAATTTACTTAAAAAATAGCCGCTTTTGTCATTTGTTGTGAGCATGTAAAGTATCTCTTTTTTAGCAAGATCTGAGAGAAATTTGATCTTCTCTTTCGGCTTTTCTAGCAACCAAACAAACCTCAAAACAGGCTCTAGTATCTCCTCCGTAAGATCGCCGAAAAATACCCCCTTTTGGCTCTTTTGCATGTTATCTTCTTTTATCTCGACGTTTTTTAGCACTTCATAAATTTCATCCATGCTAAATTTAAGGCTAAGCGAGATATATGGCCTCTCTTTTGAGGCGTCGGTTAGGCTCACTCTTAGAGGCATATAGGTCGATGTGAGCAGATACCTTTGCTCGTTGTATCCGCTCATCTCATCGCCAAAGCCCACCGACTTTGCCCCCTGCAAGATAATGCACAAAGATGGATTGTAGATGACATTGACAAAATCATGCGTCTTTTCACTGATGTAAAAATCAAGCGAGTCGATGTCGCTTTGAACAAGGCCGTTTACGCCGTATCTATTTAGTAAAAACTCTTTTGTCTGCTCTTTTAGTAAATTTAGCTCACTCATCTTGTTTTCCGCCTCAAATTTTATGAAATTATACCCCTTTTTAGAAATTTTGCAGGATTAGGCATGAAATTTAGAGAATCGTTCTAACGCAAAATTTAAAATCCTGCTACAATGCACATTACAAAACAGCTTGTAAAGCTAAATCAAAACCGAAAGGACAAAGATGTATCTTAAGAAATTTGCGGCGGCGCTTATGACTTCAAGTTTTATTTTAGTAGGCAATGCAATGGTAGATGCAAACGTGGCAAAATCACCGCTAGAGGCGGTTTCTATGGTTAGCGAGTGGGATAAAATTTTCGCCAAAAGCAACAAAATAGATCACAAAAAGGTCAAATTTAAAAATCACTACGGCGTGGAGCTAGTCGGCGATCTTTATACGCCTAAAAATTTAAAAGGCAAAGCAGCTGCGATCGCACTTAGCGGACCTTTTGGTGCGGTAAAGGAACAATCAAGCGGACTTTATGCGCAAACGCTAGCCGAGCGCGGTTTTATCACGCTTGCCTTTGATCCAAGCTACACGGGCGAGAGCGGCGGCGTGCCGAGGAATTTAGCAAGCCCAGAGATAAATACCGAGGATTTTAGCGCGGCGGTTGATTTTCTAGGGCTTCAAGACAATGTAGACGCTGAACGTATAGGCATTTTAGGAATTTGCGGCTTTGGCGGTCTTGCTCTAAATGCAGCTCTTAGCGATCCTCGCATAAAGGCAGTTGCAACCAGCACGATGTATGATATAACGCGAGTGGCAGCAAAAGGCTACAACGATAGCATAGGCGTGGATGAGAGATATGAAAATAAAAAGAAGCTAGCCGAGCAACGCTGGGTCGATGCTAAAAATGGCAAACCGGCACTTACTGGTGCGATAAACGTTGATCCAAAAAAGATAGACGCAAGCACGCCGCAGTTTATAGCTGAGTATGCGGACTTTTACCGCACGCCGCGCGGATATCACAAACGCTCTGTAAATTCAAACAGCGGAGAGAGCGGCTGGATCGTTACAAATCTTATCTCGCTTACAAATATGCCGATCCTTGCTTACGCAAGCGAGATGAGAACTCCGACTCTTATCATAGCTGGCGAAAAGGCGCACTCAAGATACTTTAGCGAAGACGCTTTTAAATCGCTTGGCAACAAAAATAAAGAGCTAGTTATCGTCCCTGGCGCCGTGCACACAGACCTATATGACAATAAAAACAACAAGATCCCATACGATAAATTTGAGGAATTTTTCAAAGCAAATTTGAAATAAACAAGCCCCCTGCGCTTTGCAGGGGTAAATTTAAAAGGAAAACAATGGAAAATTTTACATTTTATAATCCGGTAAGAATAGAATTCGGCAAAGACAAAGAGGCTCATATCGGCGAGTATATGAGAGAATTTGGAGCTAAAAAAGCCCTCGTGCTATACGGCAGCGAGCGCGTAAGAAAGAGTGGTCTGCTTGGCGTAGCTACTGATAGCCTAAAGGCAAACGGCATCGAATTCATAGGGCTTGGCGGAGTGAAGTCAAATCCAGTGCTAAGCAAAGTAAACGAGGCGATCAAAATAGCTCGTGAATTTGGCGCCGATAGCGTGCTAGCCGTGGGCGACGGCTCGGTGCTAGACTCTGCAAAAGCAGTCGCAGCAGGAGCTAAATACGACGGCGATATGTGGGACTTTTTCGTAGGCAAAACTCCGACCGAATCGCTTATGGTATTTGACATCATCACGCTAGCGGCAACCGGCTCTGAGATGAATCAAAACGGCGTCGTGACCAACGAGGCGGCTAAATTAAAGTTTCATCTGGGTGCGCCGTGTCTTTTCCCAAAAGTGTCTGTCGTAAACCCGCAGCTACAAGCCACCGTCAGCCGCGACTATCTAGTTTATAGCGCAAGCGACGTCATCTCGCACAGCATAGAGGGCTATTTCACGGCTACAAACTATCCGCTAATCGCCAGAATGCAGGTAGAAGCAAACATCAAAACTATCATCAAAACGACTGAAATTTTACTCGAAAATCTCGATGATTACGATGCTAGAGCTGAGTTTGCCTGGGCTGCTACGATGGCGATAAACGGCATAACCATGGTCGGCACACAGGCATAGAGTATCCAAATCATATGATCGAGCATGCGATGAGCGCGGTAACGGACTGTGCGCACGGAGCGGGGCTAAGTGTAGTTATGCCTGCGTGGATGAAGTAGTATAAGGATAGAAATTTAGGCGTATTTGAGCGTTTTGCGAGGGAAATTTTTGGACTTAAAACGGCTGATGAGGGCATAGAAGCGCTAAAAGCGTGGTTTGATAAGATAGGCACTCCAACAAGACTATCGCAGCTAAATATAGATAACAAAGCGCTTATTGGCGAGATCGTTGATGTGGCTTATGAAAATGCAAAGACCTGGGCTATGCAAGAGCTCTATCCAAAGGAAAATATCGCACAAATCCTTGAGCTGGCTAAATAAATTTAGATAGCGTAAAAATGAGAAAAATTTTAGCCATCTTTATGCTTTTTGTCGGGCTAAATTTAGTGGCTACAGAGAAAATCGTAACTTAAAGATAGTTCTAAAAACTTCTAGCGGCGAAGCCACTGCGATCCTAGACGACACGATCGCTGCAAGGAGCTTTGCCGCAGAGCTACCACTAACGCTAAATTTAAGCGACTACGCCGGACACGAAAAGGTCGCCAAACTGCCAAAACCGCTTGACGTAAGCGGCGAGCCAAAAGGACGCGACGGCAAAAGGGGCGAAATCTCTTACTTTGCTCCGTGGAATACCTTTGTGATCTACTACGGCTATCAACCCTACTACGATGGCATCGTGCGTCTAGGCGTGATAGATGGCGATGTGGGCTTGGTCGCGAAAGACGCAGAGATCCAGGATAGAGCCAGCAAAATAAATCCGTCGTAGCCGCAAAAGCGGCTCGCAAATTTTCAAATATGGCGGAAAAATTTAGCCCAAATTTAGGGCTAAATTTTTCACGCGCTTCCTAATTTTTCTCGATTAATTTCTTCTCAATAAGCTTTAAAATTTCATCCGCGCTTACGCTCTGCCGCTTTAGGCCTACACGGGTGATGAACTCGACGCTTCCCTCCACTAGGGCTTTGCCCACGAGCACTGCGTACGGAAAGCCCATCAGCTCAAAGTCGTTCATCTTCACGCCGAAGCGCTCCGCGCGATCGTCGAGCAGCACGCGAACTCCGCGCGCACGGCACTGCTCGTATAGTTTCTCGGCAAATTCTACCGCTGCCGCGTCTTTGTGATTTGAAATGATGATCTCAAGCTCGAAAGGCGCCAGTTCGCGCGGCCACACGCAGCCTCGCTCATCGTGGCTGCTTTCGATCGCCACGGCGATAAGGCGGCTTGCGCCGATGCCGTAGCAGCCCATAAAAAACGGCTGCGCCTTACCGTTTGCGTCCAAAAATCGCGCCCCCATCGGCTCGGAATATCGCGTGCCGAGCTGAAAGATATGACCCACCTCGATGCCTTTCGTGATGCCAAGCTCGCCGCCGCAGCACGGACACGCATCGCCCGCGCCCACGGCCGCGAGATCCGCAAAGCGCGATTCGTTAAAATTTATCACGCTTGCGCCCACATAGTGGTAATCCGGCTCGTTCGCGCCCGCGATCATCTCGCGCGCTCCTTTTAACTCGGTATCGATATAAAATTTCGCTCCCTCGCCGAGCCCGAAAGGTCCGCAAAAGCCCGCTGTAAAGCCCGCTCGAGCAATCTCCTCCTCGCTAGCATCGACTAGCTCCAGCGCGCCGCAGGCGTTTTGCGCCTTGGTCTCTTGCAGCTCGTCGCAGCCGCGGATAAAAAACGCTACGATCTCGCTACGATCCTCGTATAGCGCTTTTTTGATCACCGCTTTGATGGTGTAGAATTTATCCACTTTGAAAAAATCCGCCACCGCGTCGATCGTTTTCATTGCGGGCGTTTTAAATTTCATCATACCGTCGGTTTCGGGCGCGGCGGCGTTCGTGGTTTTGGGAGCACGGCGCGCAGCCTCGATATTTGCGGCGTAGTCGCAGCGCTTGCACACGACGATATCGTCCTCGCCGTTATCCGCCAGCACCATAAACTCCTTGCTGCCGCTGCCGCCGATCGCGCCGCTGTCCGCATCGACCGCACGAAAATTTAACCCAAGTCGCGTAAAGATCCGCGAGTACGCCTGTCTCATCACCTCAAACTCGCGCTTCATATCCGCAGCGTCTGCGTGGAAGCTATAAGCATCCTTCATCGTAAACTCGCGTCCGCGCAGAAGCCCGAAGCGAGGGCGCGCCTCGTCGCGGAATTTCGTATTGATCTGATAGATATTTAGCGGCAGCTGCTTGTAGCTCGTGATCTTATCCGCTACCATCAAAACCGCCGCTTCCTCGTTGGTTGGGCTTAGCACGAAGTCGTTATCCTTGCGGTCTTTGAAGCGCAACAGCTCCTTGCCGTATTTGGCGTAGCGACCGCTTTTTTTCCACGCATCCGCAGACGTCACGACGCTAAAAGAGACCTCCTGCGCGCCCGCGGCGTCCATCTCCTGCCTGATGACGGCGCAGATCCGCTCCAGCACCATCTTTCCTAGCGGCAAAAAATTATAAAGCCCGCTGCCCAGCTGCTCGATAAATCCCGCGCGGATCAAAAGCGCATGGCTAGGTAGTACCGCGTCTCTGGGAGCCTCTTTTAGGCTCGGAGCGAAAAGCTTGCTAAATTTCATTCTGTCTGTCCTTTTTCTCATTTTCTTGATTTAAAAATTTTTCGTAGCTTTCTTGCAGTTCAAAAATTTCGACCAGCGCGTTTACTGTGCCGTCAGCATCGTCCGCTTCGCCAAGGTTTTTTAAATTTACCGTCGGAGCGTGCAGAAATGCTTTAAAAACCTGATGAATTAACTTGCGCGCCTCCTGTGCATCGCTGTGCTTTAGATAGCCCTTTTTAAGCGCCTTGGCTAACTCTAGCTCGGCTACTTGTTTTGCGCTTTGACGCAAAGCCTTGATGATCGGCGTGGATGCCGCCGCTTTGAGCCATTTGAAAAACTCATTCGTGCATTTTGCCACGATGGAGTAAGCGATCTGCGCCTGCTCCTCGCGAAGCAGCAAATTTTTCTTTACGATCTCCTCCAGATCATCGACGCTATAAACCTCGACGTCCTCACTCTGGCTAAGCTCCACGTCGCGCGGCACGGCTATATCGAAAAAATATCGCTTAAAGCTTTTGGGCTCGAGCAAGCTATCGGTAATGATCGGCTCTTGCGAGCCAGTAGCGCTGAAAAACAAGCTCGCGGAGTTTAGATATTTTTTCAGATTATCCAGCGCGTCGGTCTTGATACGAGCCGCGCAGATATTTGCACCGTCGCTTAAATTTGCGCTGCCTTTATCATCGCGGCTCGCACAGTAGCCCCTCGTAGAAATTTTATTCGTAGCCGCGCAGTTGTCTGCGTCGCCGTTTGAGCCTGCTTCCGCGCAGTTTAAACCCGCGCTGTGGTCTAAATTTACGCTGTAGTTCACGCTCGCGTTATTTAGATTAACATCCACGCGATTTAGATCCGCACTATTTTCCGAATTTGCGCCGGATTCCGCGCCGATCAAAGAATCCGCCAGCCTTTGCGCACCGGCTAAATTTCGATTTAAGATCGTGATATTCGCGCCGTTTGCGAGCAGGTGTTTGCACGCTAGCTCGCTCATCTCTCCCGCGCCCACTACCACGGCGTCCGCGCCCTGCAAGGAGCCCAGTCTGTCCTTTGCCATCGCTACGGCGACGCTTGAGACCGAGATTGGGTTTTTTGAAATTTCGGTTTGATTGCGGATACGCGCCGCGCACTTTAGCGCTTCATCTATGGCTTTTGCGATTTGAGCGCCGGCGCGAGCGTTTTGCATTGCGAATTTATAGGCGTCTTTAAGCTGGCCTACGATCTGTGTTTCGCCCACTACGAGGCTATCAAGAGATGCTGCGACGGCGAAAAGATGGTGTATCGCGCCGCGATCCTCATATATGTCGGCTAGGTTTTGCAGCTCTTCAAAGCTCACGCCGCTTACGCGTGAAAGCGCCAAAAGCACGAATTTTTGCGCTTCGTCAAAGTCGCTTACGACGGTAAAAATTTCTACGCGGTTGCAGGTGCTTAGCACCAAGCACTCCTCTATCGCGGAATTTGAAGCCAAAAGGCGCAAAATTTCTTTCTTACGCACATCGTTTGAAAACGACAGCTTCTCGCGCACCGTGATGTCCGTGTTTTTGTGGGTGAAGCTCACGCTCATATACGCCATCAAAACTCCCTATCTATCATATCTCGCACGATTTGCTCCAGCTTGTCGTTTTTAAATTCCGCCACGGCTTCAAGCGCCTTTTGCCCGTAGGCGCGAGCTTCGTTTATACAGCGCTCGATGACGCCGTGCTCGCTAAGCTTTGCCTTGATCCATGAAATTTCGCTCTCGCACAGCTGCTTTTTAAAAAATGATTTTAGCTTTTGCCGCTGCGCATCATCTAAATTTTCGTATAAATAGATGTAGGGCAGGGTGGTTTTGCCCTCTACAAAATCGCTCAGGCTCGGCTTGCCTAGCGCTTCTGAGCTTTGTGTCACGTCTAAGATGTCGTCGATGATCTGAAAGGCAAGCCCTAAATTTTTGCCGTATTCGCCGAATTTTGCGCTAGCGCTTGAAATTTTATCATGATCTTTTGCGGCGCTTGGAATTTCGCCCTTGTTTTTTGCACAGCTCATATCTGAAATTTCGCCGCGATTTTCTGCGCCGCCGAATTTCAAAAACGCCCCGCAGCGCGCGACCTCCTCTATAAGAGCGGAGGTTTTTAGATATATCATCTGCAGATATTTGCCCGCATCGTCGTTGAAATCGTCGCTTAAGCTCACGTCCATCAGCTCGCCCACGGCTAGCTTTGTGACGGCGAGCGAAAGCGCGGCGGCGATGCGGCTTTCAAATTTGCTAAGCTCGAAATATGCCTTGGAATAGAGTATGTCGCCCAGCATCACGGAGTTTTTGGAGCCGTAAGTGGCGTTGATCGAGGGTTTGCCGCGGCGCACAGAGCTTTCGTCGATGACGTCGTCGTGCAGCAGGCTTGCGGCTTGAATGAGCTCGATGATCGCGCACAGACGCAGCGATTTTTCATCCTTTTGCGCGATGTTTAGCAGCAGCTTGGAGCGCAGTTTTTTGCCTGGGCTTAGCCTATCAAACATCTCGCTAGCGGGCTCATATCCGCAGTCTGCGATGAAGCTTTTCATAATTAAATCGATTTGATCTTGCATTATTCGTTATTGCTTAGGATATTTCCGCTCATTTGCAAAAATTTGTCGTTTAGCTCGTCTTGTAGATCCTGCTGCGCGATGAAGCTTTCGATCTCGCGCTCGCTAATGCCGCGCGCTTCGCAGAGCCGCTCACAGGCGATGAGGCGGATTAGAGCTTCTTCGATTTCGTTTTGCACCAAAGTAGGGCTTGCAGCGGATAAAATTTCAAAAAATTTCTCTCTTGGGCTGCCTTCAAAAATATCCATTTACCTTCCTTAAAATTTCGCGATTATAGCAAATGTAAAATTTAATTTAGGTTAGGGCGCGGCAAACTATCGGGGGCTTTTAAACATGAGTAATTACGCAGATTTTGCACTTGCGTGTGATAAATTTTAAGCTTAAGCGCGGGATTTTGGGCTTTGAATCTATAAATTTTAAAATTTTACTTGTTTGCGAGATAGGCAGAGCGAGCGGAATTTAAAAATTTAATCTTGGTCGCGTGGCAGATTAAACGCGAAGCTTTGCAGAAGGCGGAATTTTAAATTTTATAGATAAGCGGCTTGATTCTTACGGAAATTTTAAAATTTTGTGGCGTGAGTGAAATTTTAGGTTTCGCTTGAGCGGATAGAATTCCGCTTTGTTTAAGCGGTAAAATTCTTGAATTTCGCGCAGGTAGAGAGGATTTTAGCTTTGCTTGTGCGGTAAAATTTTGATTTCTGAGCGGCGGATAAATTCTACTTATGCAAAATCTAATCGTACGCGCAACACGCATCAGGCTTTTTTAAATTTTAAAATTCCGCCGCTTTGCGAGAATTTGAAATTTCATGGATGCGGTAGAATGCTAAAATCGCGTTTAGCATTAAATTTTAAGTCTGGCTTTCGAGGCAAATTTTAAATTGATCCGCGAGAGGTGTCTTTAAATTTTAAAATTTCGTCACCTTTTACAGATAGAATTTCGTTTTTCACGCAGGTAAAATCGCGCACTACAAAAGCTACTTTTAAAATTTTAAATTCCACTCGCGCAGATGAAATCCCAGTTTCTCGTGCTAGTGGAATTTTTCGCGCAAGGATCACTTTTAAATTTTAATTTCGCTTGCGTTGCACGCGAAGATGGAATTCGCTCCGTTTTAAGCGCCTAAAACGCGATTTTACCCTACTGCAATACTACTTTAATTAGCTATGCTTAAAAAGCCAGGCTACTTTAAATTCCGCCGATGATTTCGCGCGCTTGCGTGATGCTTAGGGCATTGCGACTTAGTTCGCTAGGCTCGCCAAACCCCCAGCATACCTGCAAATACTCAAGTTTCGCGCCTTTTAGATCTGCCAAATTTGTTTGAAAGCATCGCGCCGCCGCAGTTTGTGAGTCTTCCGTCGCTTCTGCTTTTGCGGAAATTTTGGCGCCTTTAAAGCTTAGCGTTGCCGCTCCGTCAGCATCTGTGTCGTTAGGGCGGAATTTTTCATCTGCGTTAAGATTTTCGCCGCAAGAGCTTAAGCTTCCGCTGCTAGCGCTGAAATTCTTTCTATTAGTGCCACGGCTAGCATTTAAGCTCTCGCCGTCATTGCCGCCTTGAAATTCTAAATTTTGTAAAAATTCTGCGCCACGGATCGCGGCTAACTCATCCTTTTTGCTATCGCCTAAAAAAATCGCGTTTTTGTGCGGCGAGCATGCAATTACGTGTAGCAGCATCGCAGGGTTGGGTTTTGATGGCATCTGCTCGTTCGCACCTACGACCAGATCAAATAGCCTGCGCACCCCCGTTTTTTCTAAGATCGCGCTTAGGGTATAGGAAGGCGCATTGGAGGCGACTGCGAGAAAAAATCCTGCTTTTTTGCACGAGTGCAAAAGATCTTCGATACCTTCGTAAAGCACGGCAAAATCGCGGTAATTGCTTACGAATTCCTTCTCGAAAAACGCAAGCTCTTCGGCGCTTGCTTCGGTTTTGCCGTAAAATTCTAAAAAGGCGTTTTTGCTTGGATCGTTGATGGTGTGGACGATGAAATTCTTTTGCAGCGGTGCTAGACCGTAGAGCTCGCGGCGAGTGTTATTGACGCTGATTTCGATCGCGCGCGAAGAGTCAAGCAGCGTGCCATCCATATCAAAAATCACGGTTTTCATCTAATAATCCTTTAAAAAATCGATTTTGTGCTTGTCTTTTTTGTAACTCTTATTATTTTTGAGCTTTTGCAGAGCGTTTGCTTCATGCTGTAGCGCTGATCTAAACGCGGCATCGCTGATCTGTCCTGCCTCGCTAGCATTAAGGACGTTTTTAGCAAAGCTCTCAAGCGCCTTGGTGTAGGGACTATCGAGATTTGTAGCGGCCGCTTTAGATAAAATTTCATAGTTTTTAGCTATTCGCTTCGCAAAAAGCTCTGCGTCGAAATCCTCGCGCTTTAGCAGTGCTACGGCGGATTTTACGAAGCGTTCTAACGCGCGGATATATTTAACGCGCTCATCTTTTTCTCTGATTTGCATGATCTTTCCTTAATTAAAGCGCGCATTATAGCAAAATTCGAAATTTTGGCAAAATTACGCATATTGTAAAACTATATTTTAATAATATTTTTTCTATAAATCCCGTATTATAGGCATTTTAAAATCATATAAAAATACTTGACTTTATTTTAAAATTTCGCTATTATTCGTCAAATTTTTTACAAAGGACGAAAATGCAAAAAGAAACCCTCGCAACTCATTTTGGTTACGACTCCGTCGCAGGCTACGGCACGATGGCAGTTCCCATTTATCAAAGCACCGCGTTTAACTTCGGTTCTAGCAAAAAGGCCGCCGATCGCTTCGCGCTGCGTGATCTAGGACCGATTTATGGGCGTTTGACAAATCCTACTACTGATGTTTTTGAGGCGCGACTTGCGGCGCTGGAAAATGGCAAAGCCGCAATCGCGGTCTCTAGTGGGCAGGCGGCGATATTTTTTGCGGTGGCAAATTTAGCCGCAGCGGGCGAAAATATTATCATCGCGGAGAAAATTTACGGCGGCGCAACTACGCTTTTGGCGCATACGATCAAGCGTTTCGGCATCGAGGCTAGGGTTTTTGACTCCGAAACGGCAGATAATTTGGAAGGTTTAATCGACGATAAGACTAGAGCGATCTTTTTCGAGACGCTTTCAAATCCTCAAATTTCAGTTGCAAATACCGCTAAAATCGCTACAATCGCAAATAAGCACGGCGTAGTAACGATTGCGGATAACACGATTCCAAGCCCTGCGCTTTACAATCCGCTTGATGACGGCGCCGATGTCGTAATCCACAGCGCTAGCAAATACATAAGCGGACAGGGTCTTAGCATCGCGGGTGCGGTCGTTTCGGGCAAAGGATTAAATTCCAAACTCAAAGGCAATCCGCGTTACGCACATTTTAACGAGCCTGATGAGAGCTACCACGGCTTAGTTTATGCGGATTTAGTAGATAATTTCGACATTTACACGCTTAGGATTCGCTTGTCCTTGCTTCGCGATATTGGTGCGACGCTATCGCCGTTTAACGCGTTTCAGCTCATCCAGGGGCTTGAAACACTGCCGCTTCGCATGCAAAAACACTCGCAAAATGCATTAAAGATAGCAGAATTTTTGCAAAATCATCCGAAGGTAAAGCAGGTCAATTATCCGGGGCTTGCAAGCTCGCCATTTAATGCCGCGATCAAAGCGAAATTTAAAAACGGCTATGCAAGCAGTCTGATGAGTTTCATCGTAGATAGCGAAGAAACAGCGCTAAAGGCGGTTAGTAAGGTTAAAATTTTCTCTGTCGTAGCAAATATCGGCGATACGAAGTCGATCATCACTCATCCTGCGAGCACGACGCATTCACAGCTAAACGAGGAGCAACTAAACCGCGCTGGCGTGCCTGCGAGCCTAATCCGCCTAAGCGTGGGTATAGAGGACGCGAATGATTTGATTTCCGATCTTAGTGAGGCACTGAAATAATGGCACTTTTAAGCACAAAGGGCGTTTATGGGCTGGCTGCAATTTTGCAGATCGCCAAAGCTAGCGAAGTAGCGCCGATAAGTATAAAAGAGATAGCCGAGCGTACGGGAGTTTCTAAGAATTATTTGGAGCAAATTCTAAATACCCTTAGAAACGAAAAGCTAGTGTGTAGCATCAAAGGTAAAAACGGCGGTTATCACCTAGCCAGAGATGCTAGTGAGATTTCTTTCGGTGAAATTTTTACCGCTCTTGAGAAGGATCTGCGGATGACTAGCATTCAGATGAGCGATCCCGGACTGCGGGCATTTTTTGAGAAATTCGACGTTAAGCTGGCAAAGATATTTAACGAGCCTCTAAGCAGCTACGAGGAGATGATGGCGCGAAGCGTCCAGTATTTAAATTTCAGCATTTAAAGGAAAAATATGAAAATAGCAAACGATGTTACGGAGCTCATCGGCAATACTCCGTTAGTCAGAATCAATACGTTTGGCAAAAATGCCTTCATCCTAGCCAAGGCGGAATTTTTAAATCCAAGCCACTCGGTCAAAGATCGCATCGCGTGGCAGATCGTAAAAGACGCGCTAAGCTCGGGCAAGATCGACAAAAATAGCGTTTTGATAGAGCCTACCAGCGGAAACACAGGCGTGGGGCTTGCAATGATCGCGGCAAAGCTCGGTATGAAGCTAATTTTAACGATGCCAAGCTCGATGAGTATCGAGCGCCAAAAGCTCATCGCGGCATTCGGGGCTAAAATCGAACTAACCGATCCAAAATTTGGAATGAAGGGCGCGGTGGATAGGGCAAATGAGCTGGCTGCGAGTACCCCAAATAGCTTCATCCCGAGCCAGTTTGATAACCCGAGCAATCCAAAGGCACATTTTCAAAGTACTGGACCTGAAATTTGGGAGCAAAGCGGCGGCAAGGTAGATATTTTAGTCGCGGGATTTGGCACCGGTGGCACGCTCAGCGGCACGGCGAAATTTTTAAAATCTAAAAATCCAAACCTAAAAGCCTACGGTGTGGAGCCCGCTAGCTCGCCACTTCTTACGTGCGGCAGTGCGGGCGGCCATAAGATCCAGGGTATTGGTGCAAATTTTATCCCTGATAATCTTGATAGAAGCGTCATCGACGGCTTTTTGAGCGTCGAGAACGACGATGCGTTTGCGGCAGCTAGACAGCTGGCACAAAAAGAGGGCTTGCTCGTGGGCATCTCAAGCGGTGCGAACGTTTACGCAGCCGCGCAGATCGCCGCCAAGCCCGAAAACAGGGGCAAAGTGATCGTTACGATCCTCTGCGATACCGGCGAGAGGTATCTTTCTACCGAGCTTTTCAAATAGACAGCGGTTTTGCGCCAGTGCGGCGTTAGCGCAGCAATTTTTACGCATTTTACGCGGGCGCGCAGCTTCGCGAGATTAAATTTTACGCAGGCGCCGAAATTGGCACGATGAGTTTTGCGCGATCGCGCGGGTTATTGCGACGATTGCCCGACTATATTTTACATTTTCGCGTTACGTAGGCTCGAGAATTAATACGGTAGTTTCTGCGCGGGCGAGGCGATAGTCGCGATGGTTGCGCGATGATTTTATGAGAGCGCAACGATTTTTTAGCTTTGCTGATTTTGCGTTTATTAATTTGTTAATTTAGCGGCTCACTGCGAGATAAAATTTAGCCCCAAAATAGGGCTAAATTTTAAAATTTCATCTTGCGCGCCTAGCTGATTTTGGGGGCGCTATGTATGACGGCGCTTGCCGCATCGCAATTCATATAAATTTTAAAACTGCTAAGCTCGCCAAATCTGCGCGATCCGTTCTTGAAGCAAAATTTTAATCGCCGTCCGTACGCGCGGCACAAAATTTTAAAATCCTACTGAAATTTTTAAGCTTGCTCGTGCGGCTAAAATTCCAAGCCCGCGGCATGTATAAATTTCAAAACCTCGCCGTATTAGAACTCAAACCGCCTTTTAAATTTAGCCAAATTTCAAAATTTAATCATAAAAACGCTATCATCGGGGCAAAATTTTTAAGGTTGCAAAATGAGTTTGAGCTTGAAATTTCGCCCCAAAAGCTTAGAGCAGATCGTGGGGCAGGGCAAGATCGTAGCGGTTTTTAAAAAATTCGTCGCCGCAGGCAGCATCCCGCACAGTATATTTTTCGGCGCCGCAGGCAGCGGCAAAACGACGATGGCGCGCGTGATCGCAAGCGAGCTGAACTATGATTTTTACGAGCTTGACGCCACGAGCCTGAAGGTCGAGGATATCCGCAAAATTCTATCCTCGCACGCCGGCTCGCTCATCAAGCCGCTCATTTTCATCGACGAGATCCACCGCCTCAGCAAGACGCAGCAGGAGGTACTGCTAATCCCGATGGAAAACTACGCCGCGATCATCATCGGCGCGACGACGGAAAATCCGCAGTTCGTGCTAAGCAGCGGCATCCGCTCGCGCTCGATGATCTTTGAGTTCGAGCCGCTTAGCTACGAGGATTTGGAGGCGCTTTTGGCGCGGGTACAGGGCGAAATCGGCTTTGAGATGGACGAGGAGGCGCGAAAATACCTACTAAACTCCAGCAGCGGCGATGCGAGGAGTATGTTGAACCTGCTCGAATTTGCGCTTTTGGCAGACAGCGCCATTACGCTGGATACGCTTCGCACGCTGCGCGCAAATGCCGTGGCTGCGGGCGTTAGCAGCGACGATCTGCATTACGAACTTGCCAGTGCGATGATAAAAAGCCTGCGCGGAAGCGACTCCGACGCCGCGCTGTATTATGTCGCAAGGCTGATAGATGCGGGCGAGAGCGCGGATTTTATCGCGCGCAGGATGGTGATCCTAGCTAGCGAGGACATCGGCAACGCCAATCCAAACGCCCTAAATATCGCTACTAGCACGCTAACTGCCGTCAGCAAGATCGGCTATCCCGAAGCTCGCATCATCTTAGGGCAATGCGCGATCTATCTGGCGCACAGCCCCAAATCAAATGCCGCGTATTTGGGCATCAACGCCGCTTTGAAGTTTGTCCGCTCCGCTGCGCCGCTGCCTACGCCGCGCTATCTCATCAACTCGGACAAGCAGATAGCGGACTACAAATACCCGCACGACTTCGGCGGCTGGGTCGAGCAGACCTATATGAGCGAGGCGGCGAAATTTTACGAAAGCAAGGGGATCGGCTTTGAAAAGACGCTGGATGAGTGGCTGGCGCGATTGCGCAGAGAAAACATCGATATTAAGGAGAAGAAATGAATTTCGATGACACCATTAAACTAATGAAGGAGCGCTACGGCGCGGATGCAGAGTATATGTGGGATGAATATCCTAATTTTGCGGTTTTCCGTCACGGTGGAGGGAAGCGCAAGTGGTTTGCGCTTCTGATGCGCGGGCTTGCTAATGAAAAGTTTGGTCGCGCACTCCCCGGCTCAAGCGACGTGATAAATTTAAAGATAAAGCCCGATTTGGCGGCGATCTTGCGCGATGAAAAGGGAATTTTTGCCGCCTACCATATGAATAAAAAGCACTGGATCAGCGTCTGTCTTGATGCGGTGCCGCGTGAACAGATCGTGGATCTAATCGAGCAGAGTAGGGAGCTTACGAGGTAGAATTTGCGCCTGGGCTCGGTTTAAATTTGCGTGCGAAAGAGGCTAAATTTGAACCGAGAGCGCAGATTTTAGCGGCTCGCGAGGTTTAAATTAAAAATATTCGCAAGGAGCGCGGATGAATGAGCAAAATTTGAAATATATCGCAAATTTAAAAGTGCAGGACGTGCCGTGGAACAGGCTCACGACCGCTTACGGCAGGGCGAGCGAGTTTCCCAAAATTTTTGAGAAACTCGCGCGGGCAATCGAAGCTTGTGATGCGGCGCGCAGTTCGGGCGGCGAGCAAAATTTAGACAGAGTGTTAAATTCAACAACCGAGTCCAGCGCAGGGCAAAATTTAAAAAGTGGGTCCGGTTGCGGGCAAAATTCTACGGATGCGGCAAGATGCGGCGCGGCGCAAAATTCCGTAAATTTAGCGCAAAAGAGTGAGTCGAAATTTAAAAATAACGAAGCGGCGAAATTTAAAGCGGGCGGAGAGACGGAGCTTAAAACGGACGCGGCGAAGTGCGGCGAGGCGGAATTTAAGAGTGCGGATAGCGCGGCGATAAAATTTAAAGCGAGCCAGGCGAGTAAATTTAAAACGAGCGCGGCGGATAAGAGCTCGAATGCGAGCAAGCGGGAGAAATTTGACGCCAAGGACCTTCAGGACGCGCTTAGTAAGATTTTTAACGAGATAGAGCATCAAAGTACGCTTTGGCACGCAACCCCTTTTGCGCTGCTATTTTTAGCGCGTATCTTTATGCGGGCTCGCGCTGTGGCGGGCAAAAACGCGAATAAAAATAATCAAAACGCCGCGGCGGATGGAAATGCGGATAAAAGCCGGCAAAATGATGCGGCGAGCTTTATCGCGGCTCGGCTCGGCGGATTTTTTGCCTTTATGATTGAGATTTGCGATGATGCCGATAAGATCTCGCACGCAGCGCCGCTGGCGAACTTTTCGGATATGCTTGCGGAAAAATATCTGTGGCCGCAGAGCGATGAGAATGACGAGGAACTCTGGGAGGAATACTTTTACGACGATGAGCTATTTTACAGCCTCTATTTTTATTCGCGGGTAGTTTTGGACGCGACGGGAGTGGACTTTGTGCAGTTTAAGCCCGGGCCCGGGCCGGCGTTTTTAGGTGCATCGTTTGAGCGCTATGTTTAAGCCTCTTTCGCCGCCATGTTTAAATTTATCGCGGCGCGCTTTAGCGCCGCTTTGTTTAAATTTAGACTCCAAAAAATTTAAAATTCTTTAAAAATTTACGGCGTGCAGAATTTACAGATCGTCTGTTTAAATTTAAAATTCGCGCGATTTTTGATCGGCGGTGCGGTTAAGGCGCGGGTAGCGCTTTTAAATTTAGATCGCCGCTAAGCTTTAAATCCGCTTGCGGCAGGGTTTTTTATGTGGTTTTAAAAAGATACCAATTCGGCGCAATTTTTTCTATCATTATAAACTCGCTAGGACTCATTTGTGGCAGGTCCGCCTCGTCTTGCACCCGCAAAAAGCCCACGGAGTTATCGGTGATCCCGCCGATGAGCAGGATAAAATTTCTGCATTGTTGTCGTATAAATTCTAAGGAATTTTATATGCTACTTCGCCGCTTTCGGATTCGGCTAGCGTCTTGCCGCATAAATCTCAGAAATTTCATATTGACGTAAAATTCCACATCATCACGTAAGCTAGCGGCGTTACATAAAATTTATATTCAAAAGCCTATCTCTAACCTCGATATTCTCTAGGTTTAGTTCGAGTTCGTCTTTTAAATATTTTTCCAAATTTTTTCGTTCAAAATCGCTTAACATCGCAAGTGGGATACCGACGAATACCCCATTTTCACTGTCTAAAAATATTAAGACATATAAATTTATGCTTTTTATCCTACCGGTTAGGCGCAAAACGGCAAAGCATATCAAATCCATCAAATACAATATCCACGAAAAAGCCGTTAAAATAAGCTTTTTAAAGGTCCCAATATTTTTATCATAGCTAAATTCTTCTACTGCAAAATCTACGAATTTATAAATCGCTACCTTATCAATACGCGTCATGTCGATAGATTTTTTTGTAACTATCGTTTCTTGATGGTTTGCGGAGGATTTGTTATATTCTATTCTGCCGGGATAGAAGCTTAAAAATTTGTTTTTATTTATCCCTAAAAGACCTATTAAGGTTAAAATCCAAACCCCAACCCAGTAATGCCAGTGAATGCCCCTGGTGACGAGCTCAAAAATAAGCATGGTGATGGACGAAATAACGCCTAGATCGATATAAATCTTGATCCAATAATCTTTGATTATAAAAAGCGGCATTTGCTCTTTTTGCATTAGGGCTTCTTATAGGTTCGCCATCGCTTCAGCGCGCGCGAGAAGCTGCTTTGCGCCCTTTTCGATAAAAACGCGCGCGAGCTCCGCGCCTACGCTTTGGTATTGCGATTTTTGCGCGACGATGCTTTGGCGGATGCTCTCGCTGCCGTCGGGTAGGCCCACGATCGCGCTTATGTAGATATTTTCGCCGTCAAGGCGCGCGTTGATGCCGATCGGCACCTGGCAGCCGCCCTCCAAAACCCTAACGAAATCCCGCTCTACTGTCGTTTCGATGATCGCGCGCTCGTCTTTTAGAAATTCTATCGCGCGCAGGATTTGCGGCTCGTCCACCGCCTCGATGCCGAGCGCTCCTTGCCCCATCGCAGGGATCATCTGCGAGATTTCAAAGGGCGCTATGTGCTTTATCTCGGCGCGTAAATTTAATCGGTTGATGCCCGCCATCGCTAAGATGATCGCGTCAAATTCCCCGTCTTTTAGCCTTCGCAAGCGGGTTTGGACGTTGCCGCGCAAGGATATAACCTCTAAATCGGGCCGCATGCTAAGCAGCTGCATCTTGCGGCGAAGGCTTGTGGTGCCGACTTTTGCGCCGCGAGGTAGCTCGTCAAATTTAGAGTATTTTTCGCTGATCATCGCATCGCGCGCGTCCTCGCGCGCGCAGATCGCTGCTAGCACGAGCCCCTGCGGAAACTCCACGGGCACATCTTTTAGGCTATGCACGGCGATATGTGCTTCGCCGCGAAGCATGCTTTCCTCAAGCTCCTTCGTAAAAAGCCCCTTGCCGCCAATCTTTGCAAGCGGCGTGTCTAAAATTTTATCGCCTTTGGTTTTCATGCTTTTTAGCTGCGCTTGGATGCCGCGGGCGTTAAGCAGCGATGCGATGTGCTCGCTCTGCCATAGTGCAAGCACGCTGCCGCGCGTAGCGATGATCAAATTTTTCATTTTTTCTCTCCTATGCTTTTTCGAATCTCGATTTCGTTCTCTTCGATCACCTCTACGTCGATTACGTCATCGCTTGTGCGGCTGCGTCGCCAAAATTTTCGCTCTCTTTTTTCGGAATTTTCGCTGCTAGTGTTAAATTTAGGCACGTCGCTGGTGACG
This sequence comes from uncultured Campylobacter sp., assembly GCA_963515915.1. Taxonomy (GTDB): domain Bacteria; phylum Campylobacterota; class Campylobacteria; order Campylobacterales; family Campylobacteraceae; genus Campylobacter_B. The sequence goes on along the minus strand of CAUPZQ010000016.1, from coordinate 27,025 downwards.
CAGTAAAACGACGCAGTGATTACGCAAACGCCCAAAATATCGCCGAAAATGCCAGGCGCAATGAGAAAGACGCCACCTACGACGAAGCCCACGCCGCTTAAAATTTCTTTCGGCGAGATTTTCATTAGATTAAAAAAGCCCATCCACGAGCGGTTTGCCACGACGTAACCGCCCAAAATCGCGCTTATGACGATCTCTACCGCGTATGCCGCAAAGCTGTTTGCGCTTACGAAATAATAGGTCGTAAATGCCTCAATTATCAGATATGGAACGATCAAAAGCCTAAACATATTTTTCCTTGAATCATCACTTTAAGCCGCGCCTTTTTAAAGACGCTAAAATTTAATCGCGGATTTTAGCAAATTCCGTCTGAATTTTTAATGTATCGCAAGAGCCCCTCGCAGCCGCGCTTGATATCTGCATAGCAGCGCTCAAAATTGCGCGTATAGTAGGGATCGGCGATTTGTAGGCGTTGGGAATCAGTTAAATTTAAACTGGCGTCTTTTAAATTTAAGCCGGTTTGTTTTAGTGCGCCTTTAAAATTTAGCGCATCGCAGTCTGTAAAATTCTCCTCTTCAAATTCCAAAAGAAATTTTACCTTAGCCATATTCTTGCCGCGAAAAATTTGCCCCAGCGAGCGCATATTTTCATCATCCATGCAAAGTATGAGATCGTAGCGCTCGTAGTCTGCGGGCGTGATCTGCACGGCGCGATGCGCTACGAGCGGTACCTTTTGCTCTTTTAGCACGCGCTGCGTTTCGTAATAGGGCGGAGAGCCGATCTCGTCGGCGTGCGTCGCTGCAGAATCCACGCTCACGCGCGCATCTAGGCCGCTTTGATTAATGAAATTTTGCATCACGGACTGTGCCATCGGCGAGCGGCAGATATTGCCGTGACAGACGAAAAGTAGCCTCACGCGCGCCTACTGCGTGATAATGTCGTAGTTTTTTGGGATTGCGGGCTTGAAGATCGCCTCGTTTACCGGCGCGTTTTTGCGGACGTTGCTTAGATTGATGACGACCTTATTGTCCATTTTATCGGTGTAGCTGATCTTGCTCGGCAGATCGCCCTTTAGCTCGATGAGATATTTCACATCGTCGAAGCTCGCCTCATAAACGCCGTTTTTATTTGGCTTTGCATTCGCTAGGATCGCGGTTAAATTTGGCGTTTCTTTGATATTCGTGATGATGGCCTGCTCGAGTTCGGGCTCGATTACGACGACCTTTGTGAAACTAAAAAATATATTTTTTATCGTAGGGGTCTTGTAATGCCACACGGCGTGCTCTTTCGTGGCGCTAAAATCGCCGCCGTAGCTGATTTTCGCATCGTCGCTCTGCACGGTTTGCGAAAAATTTGCGCTCAGAGTGTTAAATTCTATCCCGCTTGCGAATGCAAAAATGCAGCTCGCCGCTAAAGAAATAAGAGTTTTTTTCATAAATTTTGCCTTTATTTTTGAAAATTTGCGCGTATTATAGCCGTTTTTCTAGGATTTAATTAAATAGAAACTAAAAATATGTTAATATGCACGGTTAAAATTTTAAAACTAAGGTTTGAGATGTTTAAAAAGGTCATCCACGGGATTTTCGGTACTAAAAACGATAGGATCGTCAAACAATACGCCAAGCGCGCAGCGCAGATCAGTGCACTTGAAGAAAACTACGCGGCGATGGACGATGCGGCGCTTAAGGCGGAATTTGAAGCGTTAAGAGCGCAAGTTCGCGCGGGCGAAAAGAGCACGGATGACGTGCTTAACGAAGTATTTGCTATCGTGCGAGAGGCGGGCAAAAGAGTGCTAAATATGCGCCACTTCGACGTTCAGCTAATAGGTGGTTTGGTGCTAAACGACGGCGCGATTGCCGAGATGAAAACGGGCGAAGGAAAGACCCTCGTAGCGACTTTAGCGGTGGTGTTAAACGCGATGGAGGGCAAGGGCGTGCATGTCGTAACCGTAAACGACTACCTAGCTAAGCGCGATGCCGCGCAAATGGGCGAGCTATATGAATTTTTAGGGCTTAGCACCGGCGTGATCGTAGGCGGAGAATACGACGACGCCAAGCGCAAAGCCGCATACGCGTGCGATATTACGTACGGCACAAACAACGAGTTCGGCTTTGACTACCTGCGCGATAATATGAAATTTAGCGCAGATGAAAAGGTGCAGCGTGGGCATCATTTCGTAATCGTCGATGAAGTTGATAGTATTTTAATCGACGAAGCCAGGACGCCACTTATCATCTCAGGTCCTACGAATCGCACTCTAGACGGCTACATCAAGGCAAACGAAGTAGCTCGCCAAATGATCCGCGGCGAGGCGCCAGCCGATCCGAAAGGCAAGGCGACGGGTGATTTTACCGTAGATGAGAAAAACCGCGCCGTTTTGATCACGGAGGCAGGAATTTCAAAAGCCGAGAAGCTTTTTGGCGTCGATAACCTCTATAGTCTCGAAAATGCCGTGCTTAGCCACTACCTTGATCAAGCACTTAAGGCGAATTATCTATTTGAAAAGGATGTGCACTACGTCGTGCGCGACGGGCAGGTCATAATCGTGGATGAATTTACGGGGCGCCTGAGCGAGGGTCGTAGATTCAGCGAAGGCTTGCATCAAGCGCTTGAAGCCAAAGAGGGCGTGCAGATCCAAGAGGAGAGTCAAACTCTTGCCGACATTACCTTTCAAAACTACTTCCGACTTTATGAGAAGCTCGCCGGTATGACGGGCACGGCACAGACGGAAGCAACGGAATTTTCTCAAATTTACAAACTCGAAGTAGTCTCTATCCCTACGAACGTGCCGGTCATCAGAAAGGATCAAAACGATCTTATCTACAAAACCGAGCGCGAGAAATTTAACGCCGTCATCAATGAAATCAAGCGGCTAAATTCCAAAGGTCAGCCCGTGCTAGTGGGTACGGCGTCGATTGAAAAGAGTGAGAAGCTGCACGAGCTTTTGGTTAAAGAAAACATCGCGCACTCCGTGCTAAACGCCAAAAATCACGAGCGCGAGGCGCAGATCATCAAAGACGCAGGCGTAAAGGGCGCAGTTACGATCGCTACGAATATGGCGGGACGCGGCGTGGATATCCGCATAGACGATGAAGTGCGCGCTTTGGGCGGGCTGTATATTTTAGGTACCGAGCGCCACGAAAGCCGCCGCATCGATAATCAGCTCCGCGGACGAAGCGGGCGACAGGGCGATCCGGGCGAGAGTAGGTTTTTCTTAAGCTTGGAGGATAATCTGCTTAGAATTTTTGGCAGCGACAAGATCAAAAATATCATGGATCGCTTGGGTTTAAAAGACGGCGAACATATCGAATCAGGCATGGTTTCGCGCGCCGTAGAAAATGCACAGAAAAAGGTCGAGAGCTTGCACTTTGAAGCACGTAAAAATATCCTAGAATACGACGACGTCGCAAACGAGCAGCGCAAGACGATCTATAAATATCGCAACGAGCTTTTAGATCCCGACTACGATCTGAAAGATAAAATCATTCAAAACCGCGAGGAGTACATCTCTAGCGTGCTTGAGGAGCTTGAAATTTTCGACGGCGCAAATATCAAAGAGGTCGATAAATTCCCGATCGTCGCCAAAATCGCTCAAGAAACGGGCGAGGTGCTCGAAAATAGCGAGCTTGAGAAGGTCGATGATTTCAAAGAGCTGAAAGAAAAGATCATCGGCGCGCTTGCCGTTTCGTATGAAAACAAGATGGCGCCGATCGATCCGCAGCAGCGCAAAAGTATCGAAAAGATGCTTTATCTGCAGATCGTCGATCGCGACTGGCGGGAGCATCTGTATCAGATGGATATCCTAAAAGCGGGTATCGGACTTCGCGGCTACAACCACAAAGATCCGCTTACCGAGTATAAAAAGGAGAGCTACAATCTCTTTATGGAGCTTGTAATGCGCCTCAAATCCGATAGCATCCGCTTGCTGCATTCGATCCAGTTTAAATCTAGGGAGGAGATCGAAGCCGAGCAGCGCGCGATGCAGGAGCGTATGGAGAGCTCAAACGCCAAAGAGCTCGCCGCTGCAAGCACGAATGAGGCGCAGCTAAAGGGCCCTGATGAGTTCGGCGATAAAAAGCCTAAGCGCAACGATCCTTGCCCTTGCGGCAGCGGCAAAAAATACAAAGACTGCCACGGCAAGGGCGGTCCGAAAAAAGGCGGCTTTGCAAGGTAAGCGCGACGATCGGTCGTAAATATCGCGCGATCGGTGATTTCGATTGCGAGTATTACGCGATCGGCACTTTTCGACCTTGCTTTTGTATTTAGCGGATCGGTCGCAGGCGAGAGCACCATAAAATTTTTTAAAGGGTCTTGATCGCGAGATTGCGTGCGGCTCTTTTTGACTTTTGCCTTGCTTTCGTATTTAACGGATCGGTCGCGGGCGAGAGCACTATAAAATTTTTTAAAGGGTCTTGATCGCGAGGCGGCATGAACGGCGCGCAAAGCTGCGCAAGAGAGTGGAATTTTGGTTTTGAAATTTTAAAATTTCAAAGCGCGCCTGATGCCTTGTCGCATATTTTTTATAGCGTTGTTGCGGTGCGCCGTGCCGCAGAGTGCGATCGGCGGCGTTGCGATATTTAAATTTAGTGCGCTAAGATACGGCATACATTTAAAATTTTAAATTTATGCGATGCGGGCGAGCTTGTAAGCAAAGCTGGCCTTTTAAATTTTAAGAATTTCAAAATTCCAAAAGGTTTTAAATTTCTGAAATTTTAAAATTTTGAGGCATTGAAATTTTAAAATTTTAGATGATTTGAATTTTAAAATTTAGAATTTGAGTTTAGAATTCCGAAGTCTCGGTAAGACGATCTGTTTGATTTGCCGTATCCATATCTCTTGGGGGCGAATTTCATTGCGTATAAATAGATTTCTGCGCGATTTTAAATTTTCAAAGCAGGCTAAAGCTTTCATATTTGAAGGCGCAAAAAACTCGTTTTTGAAATTTTAAAATTCCAAAATACTTAAAATTTAACATAGAATTTAGCGCTAAATTTTATGTGAAATTTTACAAGGACGGTTTTTTGGTAAAGTATTTATTATTCAAATATCTCAGATTCGATCGCTCTCAGCCCTTCATTACGCTTTCGGCGCTGCTTGCGTTTTTGGGCGTCGGCGTGGGGCTTACGGTGCTCATTGTCGCGATGGCGATAATGAACGGCTTTGATAAGGAATTTGAGCGCAAGCTCTTTACGATGAACTACCCGATCACGATCCACAGCCACTTTCGCGGCGGCATTTCAAAAGACGACGTGGAGGGGCTGCGGGCGGACTTTCCCGATCTGATCTTTAGCCCTTACATCAGCTCGCAAGTCATCGCCAAAAGCGGCGAGAAGCTCGAGGGTGGGCTGATTTTCGGCGTAAATTTAAACGACGAAAAGCGCATCAACTCCGTCGTCGCAGCAGGCGCCAAAGACGCCAATCTAACGGACTACGGCATCATGATAGGACGCGGGATCAAGGACGAGTTTATGCTGGATACGGGCGAAAAGATCACAATGATCTTTACGAAGAGCGATCCGGGCGGCTTTGCGCTGATCCCTAAGATGAAGCGCTTTGACGTGCGCGCGGATTTCAGCTCGGGGCTGATCGCCTACGACAAGGCGTATTCCTACGCGGATGCGAGCGATCTAGCCAAAATTTTGGGATACGACGAGGGGACCTTCGACGGCGTGCATGTTTTTTCAAACGATCCTTTTAAAGACCTGGAGCGCATCAAAAAAAGCCTTCCTAGCGGCACTAACGCCGTGGGCTGGTGGCAGCAAAACGGTAATTTTTTCAGCGCCCTTGCGCTTGAAAAGCGTGCACTTTTCATCGTGCTGATGCTAATAATCCTGGTTGCGAGCCTAAATATCGTAAGCTCGCTCCTGATGACCGTGATGAACCGCCGCCAAGAGATCGCGCTTTTACTTAGCCTGGGTGCCAGCAAAAAGGAGGTTAAGAGAACCTTTTTCGCGCTCGGAGCCACGATCGGCGGCGGTGGCATCATATTCGGGCTTATTTTGGGCCTATTTGGCGTGTGGCTACTCGGAAGCTTCGACATCGTAAATCTACCCGCCGACGTTTACGGAAGCTCAAAACTGCCGATGGAGCTCTCGTTAGGCGATTTAGCGATGATTTTGATCGGCGCGGTGCTTATCGTGGCACTCTCGTCGTGGTACCCAGCCAAAAAAGCCACGCAGATCGACGTGCTACAAACACTGCGCAACGAGTAAATTTAAACGCGGCGCTTTAAAAATTCGGCGAAATTTTGAAATTTAGAGCGGCGCGGTTGTGTTCGGAGCGGTATTTCGGCGTGCGGGCAGAGGTTGCGCGATCTTGCACGGCGCGCGTTGCGTAAATGTCGCATTAAATAGGATTTGTATCGCTAGAATTTTGATTTTTTCGCGAGATTCTAACTTGCGCGAAGCCTAAATTTCGACGAAATTTGTGTTGTTAGAATTCGCCAAAAATTTTAAATTTCAAAGGGGATAAAATTTTTATGAGTGTTTTGAAAAATTTTATGAAATTTTGCAACCAATCAAAGATGAAATCGTAAAAATTTTGAAAGGAGCTATGGTGCAAAAGATCGTTTTATTTCTGTGTGCGGCGCTGTTTATATGCGGCTGCTCTAGGAGCAGACCGCAAGATGTCCCAAAGCCAGAGCAAAATAAGGCACCGAGCCACCATCATTATACAGGCTACTATTACGCATAGCGTATATTGCGCGGCGGGCGACGATACGAGACGTTTAACGGCGAGAAAATGGAAACATTGTAGTTTTTGCTCATTCGTGGACAAAAGCTCTCAAGCCTGCAATACAAGCCTTAGCAGCGTTGCAACTTGAATGAAGCGGCGACAAGGCGTCCATCCGTCTATAATGACGATAAAATTTAGGCTTATTTGAGTAGGCATAAATTCAGGACGAAATTCTTTTTAAAATTCTTTCAAATTCCCGTAAAATCCCGCTGAATAAATCTAAATTTTATAAATTTTAGGGTAACATTTGCCTTATTTTTCAAAAAGGCTTTAAATGACTTTAATCGACGGCAAAAGCATAAGCGCGAAGGTAAAAGATGAGATCAAATCGGACGCTTCGGATCTTGCCGCAAAGGGCGTAAAGCCCGCGCTGGCGGTGATTTTAGTAGGCGAGGATGCGGCGAGCAAGACCTATGTCGCGAGCAAGGAAAAAGCCTGTGCCGCCTGCGGGATCCGCTCCGTAGCGCACCGCTTGAGCTCCAACGTGAGCGAGGCAGCGCTTTTAGAACTGATAGAAAATTTAAACGAAGACGAATGTATCGACGGCATCTTGGTGCAGTTGCCGCTTCCAAAGCACATTGATACGAATAAAATTTTAGAAAAAATAAGCCCGCAAAAGGACGTGGACGGATTTAGCGCGATAAACGTAGGCAAGCTTACTAGCGGGCTTGCGGACGGTTTTGTGCCTTGTACTCCGCTTGGCGTGATGCGCCTGCTTGAGGAATACGGCGTGCAGATAGCGGGTAAAAACGCCGTCGTGCTGGGTCGTAGCAATATCGTCGGAAAGCCGATGGCGAGTCTGCTGTTAAATGCCGACGCCACCGTCACTATCGCTCATAGCAAGACGAAAGATTTAAAGCGGCTTTGTGCAGACGCCGACATTTTGGTCGCGGCGGTCGGCAAGGCGTATTTTGTGGGCGCCGATATGGTAAAACAAGGCGCGGTGGTAATCGACGTGGGGATCAATCGCGGCGAGGACGGCAAGCTAAGAGGTGACGTCGATTTTGACGCAGTCGCGCCAAAATGCTCGTTCATCACGCCCGTGCCCGGAGGCGTGGGACCGATGACGATTGCGATGCTTTTGAGCAATACGATAAAATCGGCGAAAAATCGCTTAAGACAAAGAGCCTAAATGAAAATACTAAGCAAAATTTATCACTTTTTATCGAGTTGGACGGGGACGGTCATCGTCGTTTTATTCGTCATTCTTTTTGTTGCGCAAGCCTTCGTGATCCCCAGCGGATCGATGCGCACTACGCTTTTGGAGGGTGATTTTTTATTCGTTAAAAAATTTAGCTACGGCATCCCGACCCCGCATATTCCCTTTGTGGAGTGGCAGGTAGCTCCTGATAGCGACGGAGATGGGCATATCATCCGTGGCGAGGGTCCGAAACGCGGCGACATCGTGGTTTTCCGCTATCCGCTTAATGAAAAAATGCACTTTGTAAAGCGAAATTTTGCCGTAGGCGGCGACGAGGTGATATTTGATCTGAATAATTTCTACCTTCGTCCGCATGAAGGCGACGAGTTCATTGCTGCGAACTATGATGCTCGCGACATTGTGATTTTAGGTGGCGAAAAATATGTCAAAGAGCCGTATAAATTTAAGGGCATTCACTACGACCCTAATGCTAGAAACTCAATGCTAACAAATGTCAAAATCGCACTTGAGAAGGGTGAATTTTCTATGAAGCCCATTAGTCTAAGCGAAATTCCTCATAGCTTCGAAGCTGCAGGGATAAGCTTCAATGCCTTTTACATCAAAGTGCCGCAGGATGAGTATTTTATGATAGGCGATAATCGAAATAATTCCGCCGATAGCCGCTTCTGGGGTCCGGTACCTTATCGTCTGATCGTCGGCAAGCCATGGTTTACCTATTTTAGTATTGACGCCGATCGCAAGATCCGCTGGGAGCGAATCGGGCGCTTTGTCGATACCTTGCAAAACGACGAGAGCCTAATCTATGAGCAAAAATAAGGAGCGGCAATGCAAATAAATAAAATTTTCATAGCGAGCGATCATGCGGGCTTTCGCGCCAAAGAGCAAGCCAAAAAAGCGCTCGCCGCTTTAGGTTACGAAGCGGTCGATCTTGGCACGCATAGTGCCGAAGCGAGCGTGGACTATCCCGATTTTGCGGACACGTTGGCGGATAAAATTTTAGCCGAATGTGAAGCTTGCGCGCGGAGCGAAAATTTTAAAGAAAGTAGCGGCAAAAATTCCGCCACGACCGCAGAAAATTCCGGTGCGCGAGGTAGAGGCGGCAGCGGAAATTCCAGCGCGAGTATAAACGGTAGCGGGAATTTTAATGGTACCGCACAGTGCGGCGAAAAAGGTAAGAATTTTAGCGCCGGCAATAACGGCAGTGGTGAAAATTTTAACGCCGTCAAGAGCGGCTACAGCAAGAATTTTGATGCGGACGCAAATACGACCGCCTGCGCAAGCATAGCTGCCGCAAACGCGAGCAAAGATAAAATTTTAAATTCTACCAGTTACGGCATTTACGGCGTTTTGATTTGCGGTACGGGCATCGGTATCAGCATCGCCGCAAACCGCCACGCTCACATCCGCTGCGCGCTGTGTCATGACGCAACGAGCGCTAGACTAGCTAGAGAGCACAACGACGCCAACGTTCTAGCCTTCGGCGAGCGATTAATGGGCGCGCTGGTGATTGAAGATATGATTAAGGCATTTTTTAGTACCGATTTTGCGGGCGGTAGGCACATTAAGCGCGTCGCAAAGCTAGGCGCTTGCGGTAGTGCGAATTGCATGCTTGGATTTGACGGGGAGAATTTCATGCAGAATTCCGCTCAAAATTTTGCGGAACAAAACTGTGGCGCTAATTTAAACGGACGAAATTCCAAATCAAGCTTCGCAAGCGAAATCCCTTCTTGCAAAAATTCTATCGGCACGGATTCCGCGTCAAATTTTGCGCGGAGCCTTAACGATAAAAATTCCTTCTTTACCGGCGAGAATTCCTTGATAAGCTTTGGTGGTGCACATCATATAAATTTAAATTCTGCGCACGCAAAGATAATCTTTGATGAGAAAAATCCATTAGATAAAAATTCCACTAGCGCAAATTCTACGTTAAATTTTACGCGCGAGAGCGTTTACGAAAAAAATTTCGTTCAAAAAGTTAGCCGCAAAGATTTTGTCAGTTTGAACCCAGCAATTATAAATTTCAAGGCTACAAATTCTGTTTGCATTAGCGTTAAGCCAAAAAGCGCGAATTGTGCTAGTACGGGTTTAAAAGATGCGAATTCTGCTATTGCGAGCGTAAATTTAAAGGAAGCAAATCTTTCTAGCATAGATTTTAAAAGCTTAAATTCTGCCTATTTTAGCGCAACCTCCGCTACTATGCGCTTTGCAAATCCAAATGAAGGAGGCGAGCAATGAGCATAGCATTAGGCGTTTTAGCGCTATTTTTTGCAGCGCTACTTATTCTATCGATCCGAAAAAATTCTAAAATTTACGCCCTTCTTCGTAAAAGCGAGCAGAAAATTTCAAAGCTTAAAAGCGATAACGAAAAGCTTAAAACTGCCCTTCGCTTCGGCATCGAGGCTCTGCAAAACGAGGAGAGCGAAAACTGCAGTTTAAAAATCCAAAACGCAAGATTGAAAAGAGGTAAGCTATGAAAAGCCTAAGCAGCGAGCAAAAAAGCTATTTATTTCGCTCGATCCGCACCGTTCGCGACTTCCCAAAGCCCGGTATTTTGTTTTACGATATCACGACGCTCGTAGGCGATCGCGAGGCGTTTAATTTCCTGCTTGATCATCTAGCCGAGCGCTACGCCGATTACGGACTTGATTACATAGTAGGCATAGAAAGTCGCGGATTTATTTTTGCAGCGGCACTTGCTGCGAGGTTGAGGGTCGCTTTTGTGCCGATTAGAAAGCCAAAGAAGCTTCCTTATATCACGATTTCGCAAAAATACAGCCTTGAATATGGCTTCGATCAGGTCGAGATGCACGTGGATGCATTCTCCGGCGTACAGGATGCCAAGGTGCTGCTAATCGATGATCTAATAGCCACCGGAGGCACCGCACGGGCGGCATTAGATCTCATCGCGCAGACGCAGGCCAAGTGCGTCGAGGCGTGCTTTTTATTAAATTTGCGCGAGTTAAACGATCTAGGCGAGTTTTCGCGTCGCACAAACGTTTATTGCGTTTTAGAGGCGTGATTTTGGAAGAGCTACTTAAAAATTTACTGCAAGAATACCACCAATACGCCTATATCGTGCTTTTCGTTTGGTGCATTTTAGAAGGCGAAATCGCGCTGATTTTAGGCGGCATAATGGCGCACGAGGGACATATAAATTTGCCGCTAGGTATCTTTGTCGCGGGTCTTGGGGCATTTTGCGGCGATCAGTTTTATTTTTATATCGGTCGCTATAACAAAAAATATATCAGTAAAAAGCTCGCGGCACAGCGCCGAAAATTTGCGATCGCGCACCTGCTTTTGCAACGCTACGGCTGGCCGATAATTTTAATGCAGCGCTATATGTATGGCTTCCGCGTCATCATCCCGATGAGTATCGGTATCACTCGCTACAGCGCAAAGAAATTTGCGATTATCAATCTTTTTAGTGCTTGGTGCTGGTCGGGCGCGACGATGATTTTGGCGTGGTATTTTGGCGAGGAGATCTGGAGCGGGCTGCGGCTAATCGAGCAACACTGGTATTTTGCGATACCTATCATAGGCGGAATTTTATATCTATTTTTTAGGTTATTTAAACGTATGGAAAATCACTTTATGAACTCACGAAAGGAACGAGATGAAAGTAAAACTGCTAGATCGTAAAATTAACGAGATAGAGGCGGATTTTGAAGTTATTTTAGTCGTAGATAAAAATTTAAATCACGAATTTATTAAAGACGCGGATAAGTTTGCGCTTTTTAATTATAAAGGCGAGGGCAATCTGCTGCTTGCCGAGAGTGGGCGGCTGTACGTCGGCGTCAAGGCGCTAGAATATGACCGCGTTCGCACAGCACTTGCAAGCGCATACAACGCGCTTAAGGGCTACGCGATCAAAAATTTTAAAATCGCCTTTTACAAATGCGGCTGCGACCGCAGAAGCACGATGGCGATGGTCGAGGGCGTGCTTTTGGGCGGTTATGAGTTTAATAAATACAAAAGCGATAAAAAAAACTCCAGCTTGAATGAAATTTTAATCTCTACGCAAGAGTACGGCGGCAGTAGCCCCGACGTGCAAAAGATGAACTACGGCGTACAGCAGGGCATCGTGATGGCAAACGCCGCAAATTTTGCGCGCGACGGCGTCAATGAGATACCTGAAATTTACACGCCCGAAAAGATGGCGAGCGAGGCTGAAATTTTAGCGTCGAACTACGACGATGTGAGCGTTAAAATTTACGACGAGGACTTTTTGCGAGAGCAGAATATGAATGCATTTTTGGCGGTCAATCGCTCCAGCGCTCATCCGCCGCGCCTCATCCATCTGATCTATAAGCCGCAGCGCTGCCTAAAGCGCGTTGTTTTCGTCGGCAAAGGGCTTACTTACGACAGCGGCGGGCTAAGCCTCAAGCCTGCCGATTATATGCTTACGATGAAAAGCGACAAAAGCGGCGCTCTTGCTGCGATGGGCATCATCAAGGGCGCCGCCGAGCTTGAGCTGCCGTTTGAGATACACGCGGTTATCGGCGCTACCGAAAATATGATCGGCGGCGATTCGTATAAACCCGACGACGTGCTACTTAGCCGCAGCGGCGTAAGCATAGAGGTGCGAAACACCGACGCAGAGGGCAGGCTCGTGCTTGCCGACTGCCTAAGCTACGCGCAGGATCTTGAGCCGGGTCTGCTAATCGATATGGCGACGCTAACCGGCGCTTGCGTCGTGGGGCTAGGCGAATACACTAGCGGTATCATGGGAAACAGCGAGGAGCTAAAACGTAAATTTAAAGATCTTAGCGGCTGCAGCGGCGAGCTATTTAGTATTTTGGAATTTAACGATTATCTGCGCGAGCTAATTAAAAGCAGTATCGCGGATGTCTCCAACTGCGCTTCCAGCAGATACGGCGGCGCGATAACCGCGGGGCTATTTTTGGATAAATTTATCAAAGACGAGTATAAGGACAGGTGGCTGCACCTTGATATCGCGGGGCCTGCGTATCTGGAAAAGGCGTGGGGCTATTACGCCGCGGGCGCGACGGGCGCGGGCGTGAGAGCAAACTTATATTTTTTGCAGGCTCTAGCCAAAGAGCTGAAGGACGCGTAGATGGGGCTGTCAGTAGGGATCGTAGGGCTTCCGAATGTCGGTAAATCCACTACCTTTAACGCACTTAGCGGCGCGCAAAACGCGCAGGCGCAGAACTATCCATTCTGCACGATTGAGCCCAATAAGGCGGTCGTGCCCGTGCCCGATACTAGGCTAGCAAAGCTGGCGGAAATCGTTAAGCCGGGTCGCATCGTGCATTCGACCATCGAGTTCGTAGATATTGCGGGCCTCGTGCGCGGAGCTAGCAAAGGCGAGGGGCTGGGGAATAAATTTCTTTCAAATATCCGCGAGTGCGAGATCATCCTTCATATCGTGCGCTGCTTCGAAAGCGGCGACATAACCCATGTCGAAGGCTGCGTCGATCCTATCCGCGACATCGAGATCATCGAAACCGAGCTTATTTTAGCGGACATAGAGCAGCTTGGCCGCAAGATCGAGCGCCTCGGTAAGGAAGCCAAAGCAAATCAAAAGGGCGCTAAAGAGGCGCTAGCCGTGGCAAACGAGCTTTTAGCGCATCTAAACGACGGCAAGCCCGCTTCAAATTTTGCGCTCAAAGAGGATGAAAGCTACATCGCTTTAAATCGCGAGCTGCGCCTGCTTAGCGCCAAAGATGTAATCTACGGCGCAAATGTGGACGAAGACGGCATCTCGCAGGATAATGAATATGTCGCGCGCGTAAGAGAATACGCAAACGCCCGCGGCGCCGAGGTGATCAAGCTCTGCGCCAAGATCGAAGAGGAGCTCATAGGGCTAAGCGACGAGGAGACGCGCGAGATGCTGCAAAGCCTAGGCGCGCAGCAAAGCGGGCTGGAGCTCATCATCAAGCGCTCCTTTGCGAAGCTCAGCCTCATCAGCTACTTTACCGCAGGCGAGATGGAGGTGCGCGCGTGGACGATCACGAAGGGCTGGAAGGCTCCAAAGGCCGCGAGCGTGATCCACAATGACTTTGAGCGCGGATTTATCAGAGCCGAGGTGATCGGATTTGATGATTTTATCGCGTGCGGCGGTGAGAGTAGGGCGAAAGAAGCAGGCAAAATGCGCCTTGAGGGCAAGGACTACGTCGTGCAAGACGGCGACGTAATGCATTTTAGATTTAATGTTTAAATTTGCGCTGCATTCGAGCGAAATTTAAAATTACAGGGTTTTAATTTGTGCTGAATTTGCACATCCGATTCAAATTTTTAAATTTGCGAAATTTGAATTTCTATGGCGTGTGAGAATTTGAAAATTTAAAAATTTTAGTTGAAAGCAACGATTTAAAATTTTTAAATTTCATAAAAAATCCCCGGGATCGAACGTATGCTTGGGTTCGGCTCGATTTTAAAATTATATAAATTTAACTCGCGCAGGACGGAACTTTAAACATTATCGTAAGTAAGCTCAACTTTACAATATCTATGCATTTTAATTCGCCGTACCTTTCGGTGGCGAATTTTGCGCACGGACTATAGATATGAATCTTTTGCCAAAATCCGAAGCTAAAAGCAAAATCACGGGTAGAATCGAAAATTTAAGCGTCCATACATTGCGAAAAGTATCGACACATTTGTGCTTTTTGAGATTAGGGGCGTGCGTTTTCGCATACGCTGTGAAGCCTTTAACTCTAAACGAGAGTGATCGCGGGCGCGTACATTTTCGCAAAGATAGGTATTTGGATATGCTTACGGCTTTAGAAGTGCGGCTCGCCCAAATGCTTAAGACTTTGTGCTATATGTGCTGTATCGGATAATTCAGGTGCTGTATATAGTAATCACATTTGGCTTTGTTTTTGCTGTGTCTGCGATACTGTTTGCAATATACTTTGCGTTCGCAAAAAAGGGGCTCGCTCGGTTTTAGCGAATTTCTATGATTGCGTGTCGTTAACATTGATTTTGATGGGACTTCTCGCCTATCTTAACGCGGGTGTGTGAAAATTAAAATTTTAGTGCGAACGCCACAGAAAGTAGCGCGTATTTTACGAAATTTTACCGAAATTTGGAGGAAAATAATGTGGCATTTAAAAAAGAAAGCTTCAAGTGAATTGAAATTTTTCACAATTATCGGCAAGATAGAAAACTTAGAAACAGACTGGGGGCGAGACGGACTGTATATAACATTTGAGGTAAAAGGAATAAGATTTTTCGACTATCCCGATCAATGGTTTGCTGATAACGGCGATATAGTCGAGGTAACGTATTGTTATCTTTCCCTTGAGTCGCCCAGCATAACGCATATTTCGATTTTAGCTAAGTATTCAAATTATATGAGAGTGAAACAGGCTCTAGCTATAATTTGGGATTTTATATTAATAGTTTTTTTAATCGTAACGTTTCCCATATGGTTTTACGGCATTAGTAAGTTGTCCATTTTATTATATATTGCCTTGGGGTTTTGCATCTTGCAAAGAGCTTGTAAAAAAATCAAAATTTTATATGAAATCGAGAAAAATAGAGGCTAATTTGTCTTTATTTTTCCGCGTATTAACGCATAAATAAAAAATCATTTGTCTTAAGCATCGTCTTGTGCTCCTCTTATCGTAGGTCTCATCCAGCTGCCGTAGTTTTTGCGTGCGGTTGTCAAACGTCTTCGGTATTTTTAACTCGTCTTTATTAGGATCATACGGCGAGCAAATTTAGGTGATATGAAAGTTTGCCTTTGACCTTAATAAAAAAAAGGCTTTATCGATAGAAATGTAAATTTATACCGCACGGCGGTAGGTTCTGAGCCAAAACCGCATAAACGAAAGCGGCGATATACAAATTTAATGCGCGCGCAAAATGTTACCGTTCGGCGAAAATTATATCGCTAAAAATTTTATTGAAATACCAAAAATACGAAGCGATCTTGCTCTTGCGTTGCAAAGGCTCATTGGATAAATTTAAAGCATAAATTGCAATCCAGGGCTCGATTTGATCAACTTGAGCCATGGATTCGAAATTCGTTTTAAATTTTGGATCGAAACACACCAAGGACTAAAACGTTACCTCCCAGTTAAATCTAAAATTTCTGCGTGGCGCGTAAAACCTACCGATGCCCGCACCCGTCGCTTGATCGATCATATTGACCGTTCCGAAAGCCCTGATCGAGCGCGCGCTATCCCAAGTGATATATTTGGCGTTGGTTAGGTTGTAAACGCCTAGACTAAAGTTAAAATTTTTTTGCGGCTTTGCATAAGCAATAACGTCCACTACCGTATAATCACCGCTTCGCCAACCTTTGGTATTATCGGTTACGGGCTCTCCGTTTACTATAGAAGCATCGATATGCCCCCAATACGGATCCGTTCTTTCGACTTGGCTTTTCCAATACATATTGTAGGTGTCTTTGCGCTTCTTGGCTCCTACGTCGGTGATGAAAAGATCAATGCCATATTTGTCGCCGGGCGTAGAATAGCCGATATTATAGACGGAAGTAGGCGGTTGGATCGCATTCATCGGCACCTCTTCGCCCCTGCTGCATCCGGAGTTTGAATCGTTGGCATTTGAGCCGTTGCTGGCGCACGACATTTTGCCCTTTTGTCTGCTGTATTTATAGCCGAGCCTAAATCCTTCCAAAGTTTCCGATACATCGCCGAGCTCCAGATGGGTATTTATCTCAAATCCATGCACTTTGGCGCTATCTCGGTTTACATTTTGATAAAACGGATACGGTATCTGCTGATCTACGACTTGCAAATTTCCTAAAAATTCAAGATCTATAAAATTTTTATAATCCGTTTTAAAAACATCGAAGGTTATGCGGCTTCTTTCTTTATAAAACGTAAGAGCTACCTCTTTCGTCCTTGCGATCTCGGCTTCCAGATCGATATTTGGTCGGATAGAAAAATCCGGATGCTTAAAGGTCATATACGCCTCGTCCGCCGTCGGCGCGCGGAAGCCCTTGGAGCCTTTTAGCTGAATTCTTATCCAATCGAGCGGGTCTAAATTTAGACCTAGTTTGTATGAGCCGCTTTTGTATTCCTTCTCCCGTAACAAGAATTTTAAATTTTCCTGGTAGTTCTCCTCGCCGTAAGATGTATAGTAGCCGTGCACTCCGTCGAAAGGATTATAAGGATACGGTACCCACATACCGGTTATGATGCCTCGCGGCACTTCGGGATAGCCGGTATATTTCGGCTTGTGCTTTACTCTGTCGTAGCGATAGCCGAGATCAAAGCCTACGTATTTGGTTATTTGAATTTCATCCCCGATATATCCTGCCGTAGTTAGGGTCTGCACGGGGATCAGATAGGTGTTAACCGCCGTAGTATTGCTTCTTAGATTGCCATTCATATGCCAATCTGGATTTGGCACATTATTTACATTGCCGAAAAATATACTATCCCACCATTGTGAATCGCCCGCATAAAATCCGTCTTTGTTCGTCATCGATTTATCGGTCTTATCTAAAAGCCCGCCGTATGATATGGAATTATCGATGACGTTAAATAGGCTAAGCTCTTTCTCAAAATCTAAATTTAATTGTTGCGTTTCGGTATCCAGCGTCCTATCGGTATATTGTATGGAATTATAGCCGTCCGTTCCGGGAGTTAAAAAAGATAATTTATGGTATTTTGTTCCATCATCTGCATCGCTAGAATCTCTTTTTATGGTTCCGTAAGTTCTTCCGTCGGGAAGAGTATGTTTTTCCAGCTCTCTTTCTACGAGTTCATAATTATAATTCCAAGTATTCCCATCGTATGTTTCTTTTAATACTTTAAATTTTTTATTGCAATCTATTTTGGAGCAATCTACATAAGTTGAATGATAAACATCTCCCCACATGTCAATTGCGGATCCAAGATGTGCTTTATAATCGTCGTTAAGCCTAAGCACATTACCCGAGCCATCTCTTACGATATAAGCTTCCTCCGCTACATCCCCGGGATCGACACTTATAGGTCTATTATTTTTATCTACTAGATTATGCGTACCGGAGCTCGAGTCTAAATGCATTCCCGATGGATTTTGTGTTTGCTGGCAGGCGCTTCCTTGGCAGCCCTCTCTGTTTATCGCGCGGTTTTTAATACTCTGCTTTGAGTATGAAATTTTAACGTGATCCCAAAGCGGTGTCTCGCTAAAATTTTCATAGCCGAGCTGTACATTTCTTCTAGTTGAGCTATCGTGGTTTGTCCTGTTTCCATATTTTTCGGGAGCATCTGGACGTAAGCCCTGTCTCAACGTATAAGAAAGATCCTCGCCGTCAGAATTTAGCTTAGAATCGTCCACTCCTATGGAGAATCTATTCTCATCGCCCGGCTGAAAACCCACCTTTACGAGCGTGCTTTTTTTGGTTATGGTGTATGGGTCTGCCTTTTCGCGAGTTTTTCCTATATGAAGTTTGTCCTCTTTACTATCATATATGTCGTAGAAATAGTTTTTCCTTTCATGTCCGTGTCTATCGGTATTTATAACCAAAAGATCAAACCAGCCGTATCTAGCTGCACCGGTGAAAGAGTGAAAATTTTGACTATCGACGCTTTGATAGCCCTGCTTAAAGCCGAAATGATAATTCTTTTCCGTCAAGAAATCCCTAGCGTCTTTGGTTTCAAACATAACCGATCCGCCGAGTGCGCCGCTTCCTGCTTTTATGGAGTCGGCTCCTTTGGTGATATTGGCCGTTTTGACGTTTTCCATCTCTACGCCGTTTCTCGTATTGTTAAAATTTCCATACCCCTCAAAGAGGTCTTTAAAGCCTTGCGAGCTTAAAGTCTCTGCTTGACGAAGCCCGTCCACCGTGATAGCCACGCGGTTTTCGTCCACGCCACGAACGGCATATCCGCTAGCACCGAATCTACCTGTTTCGACCGCCGTGATACCCGTTTGGTATCGCACCAAGTCTCTGCTATCGGTAATCTGCTGCTTCTTGATAGTCTGCGCGGTAGTTTTAGTTTCGCCGACCTTTTGCTCGGCTACGCTTTGCGAATCGACATTGCCCGTTACCTGGATAGTTCCCAGTTCTTGTGAGTTGGCCGGCTCTTCTGCGTAAAGCGAGCCATAAAAGAGCAGCGAGCCATAAAAGAGCAGCGAGGCATAGAGAGAGAGAGAGAATCTTCTAAACATTCATATTTCCTTACTTAATGATTATAGAATTGATTATTAATGCGGCGAATAATAATACAAAGATTTTTAATGTTTAATTAAATTGCAGTTTAAATTTAGGGATAAATTTTAAATGCTTGAAATTTTGATTTTTAAGAAGTATAAAATTTTGAATAGGTCGATAAATACGTAATAGGCGCATTTTGAGCTTTAATCTAGCTCTAAATTTTGCAAAGCGTTTTTGAAACGGCTAGCAAAAATACTGAAAATTATAAAAGGGCGAATGATAATAAAGCGCATCTTATAATATGTAACGCACTTTTTTAATTATGATATTTTTGCCGGTAATTTTAAAATTTTATACCAAATCGCTGCATTGTAAATTTATAATTTTATAGATTGTTGTCTCGCAGGATTTGTTAGCAGATCTATTTATCGGTGCCGGAATAGGGCATAAATTTTTGCCGAGTAGAATTTCACGCTGTGCTATAAATTTTATGCGCCGCGAAATTTTGAAATTTTGTTTTGCACAAATACGGCGAGCGGCAAAATTCTATCTCACAAATAAACCATACCGCGTTGCGGGCATTGATAATCTACTCGTTTATTTCGCCAAATTAACCCATGCCGCCGTAAATTTGATGTTTTAAAATTTCACGCCGAATCTTTTGCGGCTAAAAAATACCCCGCAGAGCCGCCGTGCCCTCTACATGTCTGTACGGCAAGAAATAATGCACAAAGTTTGTGCAAGTGCCCCCAGACACGCATATTTCGGCGCTCAGTCTATGTCTGACATGCGCAGAATCGAGATCAGGTATCTCTAATCCGCCGCTTTTGTAACCGCTATAGCCCATCTCTATCGGCACCTCTAGCTTGTCCTTTTCAAACACGACGCGTCCGCTTTGCGCCTGCTCGAGTTTGATATTTTTTAGCACGATCCCGGGCGCACTTACGTGGTCAAAATTTATACTTAGTTCATACGGGGCGCCGGTGGAGTTGTCGTCCAAGAAGTCTGGCTTCGGCTCGCGCTCGTCGCGCCATAATCGTTCGCCGATAGTGGTAGCTCTTAAGCGGGCGCTGACGCTAAAATCCTTCAGATCCAGCGAAGCGCTGCTAAAATCACGGATGAGCGTCCATGATACGACGGTGCGGCCGAAAAATTTATCAGCGATCATATATGTGCCGAAAAGCGAGCTTATGACCACCCAAAACAGAAATATAAATTTAAAAACCTTACGTAAAACGAACTTCAATGTTTTCATCGCTATCCTTTCAATCTAAAGCTTAAGCGGAATTCCGCCTGCGAATCCGCAGATTAAAATTCCGCGCGGGATTTCGCTTATGAAATTTTGTGCCTTTTCAGTCTGCGGCGGAATTTTAAGACAGAATTCTGTGGCGAAATTTTGCCGCGAAATTATAAAACAAATTTCGCCTATGAAATTTTGCCTAGAACCACGCCTGTAAAATTCCATAAACGAAATTTGGAGCTGAAATTTTATGGGCGGAATTTTATAGTTAAAATTTCACGGCAGGGCTCAGAAATTCTTTCCCGCAGCAGAATTCCACGCCTTAAAATTTTAAGAAAGTATGAAATTTTTTATCTGATCGCAGATCGCCTCTTCGGACTGTGCGGCGTCGATTTCCAGGGTCTGAACGCCGCACGCCCTGCATGCCTGCGCCATAAGATCTTGCACACGCATTAGGTATTTTAGCCCGCGAGCCTCGATTATATCGCTGTTAGCGCGCGTTTTGAGCCGATGCCCGATGAGCTTCTCGTCCGCCGAAAATAGCACGATTTTATCTGCAAATTTGCCCCCAAGCGCAAATTTGTTAAGCGCGATAAGCTCGCTAATATCTGCGCCCTCGTCGTTTGCCAGCGCATAGGCAAGCCCCGAGATGAAGCCGCGATCGCTTAGCACGAGCCCGCCTGCGCCGCTCTTTATCACGCGCTCGTAGTGCTCGGCGCGGTCTGCGAGGAACAAAAGTAGCTCGGCGCGCTTTGAAATTTCGCCGCAGACCTCGCGCAGATTTATGCTGCTGCGCCGCCACTTAAAATCCTCGCCCAAAACGAGGCTTCGCACCGCCTCGCCGAGCTTCGTGCCGCCGGGCTCCTTAGTCACGATCGCCTGCGGAAAAGTCGCCGCTAGCCGCGCTATCTGCGTGCTTTTGCCCACGCCGTCGATACCTTCGAATATTACATACATTTTTCGCCTTTAAATTTGTGCGCTATTTTACAAGCTTATAGCTAAATAGCGGCTTTTTTTAACAACCTGGCGTAAAATTTCGCCTTAAAATCGGACTTTTGCGCGAGCTTGTACGAGCTGCTTTTGATCTTTAGGCGTAAAATTTATCGGGCGCCTTGTTGCTCGGCTCTTACTCTTTGCGGCACGGCTCGCGGTTAAATTTAGCGCTTGGACGGGACGAGCCGCATAAACAGCGAGCGAGTAAATTTGCGCTTGCGGAGCGCGTACCGAGCGGAGCGGGGCGCCGGTCGATAAAGACAGCGCGCGTAGATGAGGCGGACAGCGCGTCGAGCGACGCATAGGGTATGTATCGGACGAAGCGGGACGACACATCGGGCAAATTGGATCGGCGTATCGAAGCGAGCAAAGCAATGCGCCACGCAGTAGGGCGAGAGAGTATATGTCGGCAGAGCGGCGTGCCGAGCGAAGTAGGGCGTTATACGGGACATGGCGCGCGTCATGCGAGGTGGAAACGGAGCGGGGTATGCGCCCGGCAGAACAACGGGCGCTAGATAAACGAAAGGCGGCGCGTCGGTGAAGAAGGCGGTGTGAGGTAGCGTATGTTTTTTAGTAAAACAGATAGCGAGTCTGGAAGGCATCGGGCGCCGTATAAAGCATGGTATATTATCCGATAACGCAGTAGATGCGGCGACGGGCGGACGCCGCGTGCGATGACAAAATATAAAATCGCGGCGCCGATAAAATTTTTAGCCGCCGCAGATCATGAAATTTTGCCGCAATGAGCGAAGGCGCAAAACTCGTCCTACGCGCCGAAAGATGAAATTTTAAATTTTGCCCTTATATGTACTTACAAGCTCGGGATTTATCGCTATGAAATCTTTCCGCAGATTGCCAAGATCGCAATCGGTAGCCGTGATCGTAAAATCCTCCGTCATATCGAGCGCAAATTCGCCAAGATCTGCTTTAAGCTGCTTCACGCACTCCCAAATAAGCTTTTTAGCCTGCGCATATTTATCATTTAGCTGCGTTTCCTGATTGAAAAGATCGAAAATTTTCGCCGTTTCGTAGTCTACTTCGACCTCGGCTCGAAACTCGTAATCAGGAACTAGCCAAAGAAGCCAGCCGTCCTTTCGTGCAAGCCACTGCGCGCGCTGTTCTTGCGAGCCGAATCCGATGATTGGCGGCAAACTCCTATTGTCGCAAGCTAAATTTATGCAGTAGAGCTTGCAGTCTGGCGCATGCTTTTTGATCGTCTCTTTAATCGCTGGCAGCAGCCTCTGCGCGGCGAGCTCATAGAGCTTTTTGTAGCTCATATTCTTATCTGGCTTTTGATAGCGCACATAACCATTTTCGGTTATTAAGCTTAGCTCGCCCATTGCGTCAAATTCATAGTTTGTTACGTCATTCCTTCTGCCTGCGCGAGGGTGCTCTACATACTCCCGTCTTTGTGCGAGCTTGCCGCCTTCGTAAGTAAAATTTTCTATCCCATAGGCGTTGTTGTCAAAGGCCGAGTAGATGGACTTTAGCTCGCCATTTTCATAGATAAATCTTTTTATATTGAAGCATCCTACGCATCTTTTGTTATAGCAACCGAAATGATATTTTAAAACTTCGTCCCGCCCCCAAAAATAAAGGCTTTCAAAGAAATGTTTTTTGCCGTCATGTTGTCTTTCAAAAACGACGCGATCTTGCGCGTCAAAGCCGTATTCGTAGGCGTTTGCGATCTTTTTTGGTTTAGTTTTTAAAATTTTGCCCTTAAAGAAGCGGTTATATTCGAAATAAAACGGCTCTAAATTGATATAGCTACCAGACGCCCAGCGCCTACTTACGGCCTGCGCTTCGGCTATTTTATTTAAGGCTTTGTATTCATCTCTCACGCTTTTTAAAAACGTTCGCAGTCTTTCTATCTCATCCATTGCTTCGCTCATTTTATCTCCCGTGTGGTTTGTAAATTTTAAATTTAGCTGCGCCTGCGAGCTAAATTTCAGTCGCTTGCAAGCTCATTTTTTCAAAAATTTTAAAATTTCGCTCGGCACGAGGTGCGAAACGTCGCCGCCGTGGCTCAAAACGGAGCGGACAATCGAGCTTGAGATGAAGGCGTTTTTGAGCGTCGGCATCAAATACACGCTCTCAAATTTCTCCCATAGCGAGGCGTTTGCATAGCCGATCTGCAGCTCGTACTCAAAGTCGCTAACTGCGCGGAGTCCGCGGATTACGAAGCGTACGCCGCAAGATTTAGCAAAATCCACGAGCAGATTATCAAAGCTTTGCACACTTATGCCGCGAAGTCCGCGTGTCGCGGCTCGCACCATCTCCAGTCTGGATTTTAGGCTGAAGTAGGGCTTTTTGCTCTCGTTTAGCGCGACTGCCACGATGACTTCATCAAAAAGCCCCAGCGCGCGCTTGATTACGTCCAGATGACCGTTCGTGATAGGATCGAAAGTGCCCGGATAGATACATTTTCTTGAGTTTTGCATTATTGCCACCTTTTAAATAGCTCGTTTTGCACGCCCAGCGCGTCGCACCACTTGCCGATTATGAAATTTTTTAAATTTTGCACGCCGCAGTAGCCTGCGATCACGGGCGGAGCGATGATGACGCCGAGCGCGGCTAGCTCGCTCATCTGACGCAGGCTGATCGCAGAAAATGGCATCTCACGCACGCCAAGAACCAGCCGCTTGTGCTCTTTTAACGCGACTGCGGCGGCGCGCGTGCTTAAACTGTCGCAAAGCCCGCCGTAAATTTTAGCCAAAGAGCCGATAGAGCAGGGCGCAAAGATTGTGGCGTCAATGCCGAATGAGCCTGAAGCAGGCGGCGCGCCCAGATCGGTATTGGGATAAAATTTTACGCTCCTAAATTCCGCGGATTTTAAAGCCTCGTCCGCGTCTATGCCGCTTTCGGCGCGCAGGACGCGGCGCGCGCCCTGAGTAAGTACGGCGTGGATTTCATGTGGCGAGCTGGCAAGAAATTTAAGCAGATCAAGCCCGATCTCGCAAAAACTGGCGCCGCTTACGCAAACTAAAATTTTCATTTCAAAGCTTTCATATCGAAATTTTGTGCTTCAAAAGCGAGCGAAACGGAAGGAATTTTAAAATTTGAAGTTAAGATGGAGCGGGAAACGAGAGTCGAACTCGCGACATCAACCATGGCAAGGTTGCGCTCTACCACTGAGCTATTCCCGCATGCGGTAAAAATAAAGCGCGATTGTAGCCTATAAATTTTCATTTGTCAATAATTTCTCGCTTAAATTTCATAAATTTTTACGATTTCTCCAGCGCGAACTTTGTCGCATTCGGGATCAGCCAAGAAAAAATGCGATGCCGCAGCCAGCGGTCTGATGCGCCCAGAAGGCGACGGCATAGGCGTAAAAACTCCGCCTTCATATGCGCCTACAGTTAAATTTACTCTGCCGCTTTTTAGCTTCAGATCGCTTGCGAGCTTGGCATAGATCGCCGCTTCTGCGCTAAAAGCCTCACTTGCGCCGCTAAGCTTAAATAGGATCGGCAGTATGACTGCGCGCGTAAGCACGAAAGCAGCCATTGGATTGCCCGCCATTGCAAAGACGAATTTGCCGTCTTTTGCGAAGCACTTGCTGGGGCGGCCGGGCTTGATATCGATGTGATCGAAAACCTGCAAAAATCCAAGTTCACTCATAGCGCTTTGCATAAAATC
Source organism: uncultured Campylobacter sp. (assembly GCA_963515915.1). Lineage (GTDB taxonomy): Bacteria > Campylobacterota > Campylobacteria > Campylobacterales > Campylobacteraceae > Campylobacter_B. Next base: position 2,179 of record CAUPZQ010000016.1, on the reverse strand, counting down.
CGCCTCCCCAGCACTTGCTCCACCGCTGGTAATTAGCACGTCAAATTTATGTATAGCATCATCTAGCGCCTCACATACCGCGCTAAAATCATCCTTTAAAATTCCTAAATACTCATTTTCAAAGCCGTATTTTTGCAGCAATGCAGCAATGCCGCTAGAGTTGGCGTTATAAATTTCGCGCTCGCTTGCGCTCTGCCACGGCTCTTTTAGCTCGTTTCCGCTGGAAAATAGAGCGATTTTAGGACGCGCGTAAACGCTTACTTCGTAAATTCCTTGCGCGGCAAGAAGCATGATTTTAGCAGGGTTTAAAATTTCGCCACGGCGTAATAAAAGCTCGCCCGCATGCACCTCCTCACCTTTTTTACGAAAGCCGTCGTGGGCATGAACGGAAGCAGGGATTTTTAGAGTTCCACCTTGCACGTCTACATCCTCTAGCCTCGCGACGGAGTCTGCGCCTGCAGGCATTGGCGCGCCGGTCATTATCTTTTGCGCTTGTGCAGCCTTGATTTCGTAGAATTTTTCGTCTCCTGCAAAAATCGTAGGCTCTACGATCTCTAGCTCTTCGTCTTTGAAGTCCGCCGCATAGGCATAGCCGTCAAGCGCCGAATTATCGAAGCAGGGTAGGTTTTTAATCGCAGAAATATCGCTAGAAAGAATGCGGCCTAGGGCGCTGGGAAGAGGCACCTTTTCGCTTTGCTTGCTTGATGTGATTCTAGCCGTAGCCAAATCTATAGCTTCATTTATTCCTATCATTTTAAGTCCTTTTTATAATTTTTTACATTTTAAATTCGCGCAGTTAAGACCTCGCGTAGCCTTGAATTCTATGTTGCACCGGAACTTGCAAGGCTAAATTTTGCCCAAATAAATGCGCGAAATTTCACGGGCTCAATGCCTTATTTTACTGCGAGCGTTGCTTAAAATTTCAGAACGTATCACTAGTAAAATTCCGTGAGCTTGCCGTAGGAATTCCGCCCGCATGCGCTTAAAGAATTCCTCCAAGGCTCGTTCATCAAATTTTACCAAAGCTCGCCACTTAAATTCTTAAGGGACTCATCCTTGAAATTCTACCAAGATTCGCTTTTAAAATTCCGCCACATTTAGTTTTAGCGGTTTTAAATGCATTGCTGCTGATAGAATTTACGTGGCTCTTACGTAGCGTGGCATTTTAAAACGCGTTTTGTGTAAAATTCCGCTTTGCTTGCTAGCGCAAAATTCTTTATTTCGGAATTTGTCATTCCTCCAGCCTCTGTATGTCCGCACCAAGCGCACCAAGCTTAGCTTCCAGCTTTTCGTAGCCGCGATCTAGGTGGTAAATTCTATGTATTTTGCTCTCGCCGCGCGCCGCAAGGGCGGCTAAAACGAGCGCCGAACTAGCTCGCAGATCGGTCGCCATCACGTCCGCGCCGTTTAGCTTGCCGCCGCTGATCGTCGCGATGTGTCCGTTTAAGCGGATATCTGCGCCCATTCTCGAAAGTTCGCTAACGTGCATGAAGCGGTTTTCAAAAAGCCTCTCGTCGATGGTGCTGACGCCCGTGGCTACACACGCCAGCGCCATAAACTGCGCCTGCATATCGGTAGGAAAGCCCGGATATTCGCTCGTGATGATTTCTACGGGTTTTATCTTTGAAGCGGGCAGGATCGTGATCTCGTCGCCGCCGTTTGAAATTTCAAATTTAAAGCCCATATCTTCAAATTTTGCAAGCACAGCGCCAAGATGAGCCGCGCAAGCGTGCGTGATCGTGATACGAGAGCCGGTGATCGCGCCTGCGCACAGATAGGTGCCTGCTTCGATGCGATCGGGAATGATCGAAATTTCGTTCAAGCTTAAAAGCTCTCCGCCACTTCCTTTGATGAGGATCTCGTTCGTGCCGATGCCCTCTATGTCGATACCTGTGCTTTTTAATGCGTTGCAAACGGCGATCACTTCGGGCTCTTTTGCCGCGTTTATGATATGAGTGGTGCCGCTTGCTAAGGCAGCCGCCATCACGATGTTTTCGGTGCCGGTGACGGTAATTTTGTCAAAATTTATAGTCGCGCCCTTAAGCCCCTTTTTTGCGGTGCAAACGACGTAACCTTGCTCTATCTTAACCTCTGCGCCCATTTTTTCAAGCGCGCTAAGATGCAGAGCAATCGGTCTGGCACCGATCGCGCAGCCTCCGGGCAGACTTACCTCGCAGTG
>CAUPZQ010000015.1:0-47498 GCA_963515915.1 uncultured Campylobacter sp. | reverse complement strand
CCCAGAAACTATCGTTCATTATCTTATCGGTATTTTTTAACTCGCCTGAAATTTTATAATCTACCCCGCGTTTAAGATCTGCAAATAACGGGTGCTTGATCATATTGCCCGCAAATAAATTTCTTGTTTGCACGCCCGCCCTCTCTAGATGTTCGCTAAGCTCGTTTCTACTAAATTTTGCCCCGTCTATAACCGTCATCATAAAACCGAACCAGCTAGGCTCGGAATGCGGCTGGGCTTTAACCAAAATAAGCTCCTTTATATCTCTTAAGCCATCATAAAGCTTTTTAAAATTTTGCCTACGACGCTGCACGAAACTAGGAAATTTCTCTATCTGAGCGCAACCCACGGCAGCTTGCATATCGGAGGCTTTTAAATTAAATCCGAAGTGCGAATAAACGTATTTATGATCGTATCCAAGCGGTAGCTCACCAAATTTCTGCGAAAAGCGCCTACCACAGGTATTATCTACGCCGCTCTCACACCAGCAATCGCGTCCCCAATCACGCATACTTAGCATAATTTTTTTAAGCAGCGGATTGTTTGTGTATGTAGCGCCCCCCTCACCCATCGTCATATGATGAGGCGGGTAGAAGCTGCTTGTGCCTATATCCCCACATGTGCCGGTCAGCTTACCGTCATACAGAGAACCCAGCGCGTCGCAGTTATCCTCGATAAGCCATAAACCATGCTTATCACAAAATTCCTTTACGGCTTTTATATTAAAAGGATTTCCTAAAGTGTGAGCTACCATAACAGCTTTTGTTTTTTCGCTAAGCACAAGCTCAAGCTTTGTGTGGTCTATGTTGAAATATTCAAGCTCCATATCGACAAAAACTGGAACGGCACCATATTGTACGATAGGCGCAACCGTCGTAGGAAAGCCTGCTGCTACTGTTATAACTTCATCGCCCTTATTTATGCGGTGCTCTTTTAGAAGCGGCGAGGTAAGCGCAAAGAATGCAAGCAAATTCGCACTGCTTCCGCTATTTACTAAAAACGCCCATTTTACGCCAAGCATTTTGGCAAATTCCTTTTCAAATTTTTTAGAATATGTGCCGTATGTGAGCCAGAAATCAAGCGAACTATCTACCAAATTTACCATTTCGTGCTCGTCAAAGACTCTACCTGCGTAATTCACACGGCTTTTGCCGGGTTCAAATTTAGCTCTCTGCGCCGGCTCATGAACCAGCCTATAATACTCTTTCGTTTTTTCTAAAATTTCTTGTTTTAATTCTTGCGGGGTCATTTTTTGCCTCTCCAAATTTCATTGATTTTTCCCAAATATGGATCTTTTTTTATAGTATCTAAGTCTAGGCTAGTAAAATTTTGCTTAAAATATTTGCAAATTTTACCGATCGCTTCCGTATGCGGCGTAAGCTTGAATTTATCTTTCATTTCGGATTTTAATAGGCTATTGTCGGAAGTGTATTCGTTATTTAGCCCTTCATTTAGCACGATTATCTCGGATTTAAAATCGCTCACCTCATTTACTAGCGCAGCTAGACTAAGTAGATCGATTTTTGTCCCACTGCTTGCGTTGTAAATTTTATGCCGTGCGTCATTTTCTATATAAAATTCCACTACGTTTAGCAGATCGTCAACATACATATAATCAAAAAATACGTTTTGATTGATCGTGATGGGTAGGTGCAGTAAGTTTTTTACTACGGCATTTGTAATAAATTTATAGCGGTAATTCTCCATCTCGCCGTAAATTCCAAACAAACGAAGCTGGATAATGTTATCCGCGCAATCCTCGATATAATGCGATGCGATAGCTTTGTAAAAACCGTATTCATCAAGCGGAAGCGCCTTTTTATAATCATCCTCGCGAGCATTTATTATCGGCTTGTGCTTACCGTACTCTGCACCGCTTCCAAACGATATGATCTTTGCAACCTTATTTTTTTGCTTAGCAATATTGAAAAAAATCCGCAAATTATACTCAGTCACATTTGTCATATCCAGCGTATCACGACCGCCGCCACGATTGGCTAGATGAACGATAGCATCGATTTTATGCGCACGGACAAAATCGTCAACTACGCTTTCGTCAGTCAAATTTAGCTCGCTACTTTTTGGAGCGAAAACGTTAAAATTTCCATTTAGCGCAAGACGCTTTTTTAGATGCGACCCGATAAAACCGCTACCGCCCGTGATGAATAGATTCATCTGCTACTTAGCCTTTTTTCTAAATCTTCTATACGCTGTTCATCCTCAGCTTTTATCCTTGCATAAAATCTTCTTTTTGACTTTAGCCACAACAGTTCAAATTTTAGTGCCGTATTGATTCCTTCGCGCGGATTGGCATTAATAGAGTCTATAGCAAAAACTACTTTGCGGGTTTCATATTTGTCTATTAAATTTTCTGCTTTTAGAGTCTTGATAAAATCAATAGATTTAGCCGTAATATTTCCGCCTATTGCAAATTTTAAACCTTTCGCTTTTACGGCGCGAGATACTCGCTGAACGGCATTTAAAATTTTCTCATTATCTACATTTTTTTTAGCCAAACCGCATGACTGCGCAAAATCGCTTCTACCGAATGTAATGCTTCTTAGTAGCGAAATTTTTTCTAATTTTAAAATTTCATCTATGTTTTCTACCGCAGTTTTTGTCTCGATATTTATAGCAAAATCTATATAATCTCGGTTGTCTGGATTTATCAAATTTTCTATAACTCCTAGATATTTATAAACAGCATACGGGGTTTCTACCATAGGCGCAATAAGCCCCTCTACGCCCAAAATGATACCATTATAAATATCCGTAACCGCCTCAGCTCCACCGATCTTTAAGATGATAGGCAAATCTGCTCGATTGGCAATATCTCGCAAACGCATCATCTCCTCCATGCGACTTCCCTCGGCTTCAAACTCGGCCTTTAACTCAAATACGCCATATTCGTTTTTAAGCCTTTTAAGTACGTCTATCATCTCAAATTCATTTATATTCATACCTCTTCCTCCAATACGCTTAATATCATTTTAATATCACCCATATACTTACTATTCCTCTCTACATATCCCCAATCAGGCTGTAATAGCTTAAGTCCTTTTATGTGCTCACATTTTTTTAAATGCATTTCTGAATCATCTATAAAAATCCCGCTATCGCCATCTTTTAAAATTGAATTTATTATATTAGCTTTTGAATTAAATTTAGCAAATATATCTGTTCCCAATATATTATCGTTATCTATAAATTGAATATTAAATCTTTTGGCTAAATCCAATACGGTTTTACTATCTTTAGTAGTTACAATAAAAGTCTGCCGATTCAGTTTCATATTTGATAGCTCCAATAAAAACGGATATGGCCTATTCAAAGCCAACCAATTTTCATAGTTATTTGCTTTTAACTTTTTACGAGTCTCAAAAAAGTCTTTTTCAAATTTTTTTGCTTCATTGTTATAATCAAAAGCTAAAAGCTCTTTATTGTTATTAGTTATAGCTGTCATAACAAAATAATAATTCCATGCCGGACCCACATGAGGTCTAAATCTTAAAAATTCGGCATATTGCTTTTCATCAAATTTTTGCCTTAAAAAACTTGGCGTAGATCTACAAACCTCATAGGCTTCACGTACAGTATCAAAAAGGACGCCGTCAAAATCCAAAAATAAAAATCTCATATCAATCCAAAGGCTTTACTATCATATTTTTATAAAATTCATCTCGAGGTAAAAATGGGGCAAGATCTTCCAATGGTTTTGATATCATAGTCCCATCCCAGAGCTTCATAGATGCAACTTTTGGTCCTATGGCTTCATTCGGCGGCAGCATCACTTCGCAAAACACCGGTCCCTCACATGATAAAATTTCATCTATTTTTGCATTGGCATCACCGTTATTTTTAATTTGAAATACTTTAAAGCCATAAATTTTAGCGAGCGCCTTCATATCCGGTATACTTACACCACTTATAGGACTTTCACCGACAAAATTGTTATTGAAATAATTATGTTGAGTTATGCGTATAGAGAGGTATCCATTATTGTTATACATAAAAATTTTAACGGGAAGTCGATAATGGATAATAGTTTGCAATTCCTGGATATTCATCTGAATGCTTCCATCACCGGTTAAGCATATAGTTTGTCTTTTATTATTTGCTACGCATGCACCAATTAGAGCCGGCAAATCATAGCCCATAGAAGCACATCCGACATTTGCAAAAAGCCTATCACCCGCTCGTACCGGATAGCTCTGAAATGTTGATGTATATGCTATTCCATTGCCGGTAAGCAAGAGAGAATTTTTTGGTAATTTTTCCGAAAGTAATCTTGGAAAATAATATGAACTAACATAATTCTTCTCTTTCAATACGGATTTATCAAAAACAGGATATTTCATTTTTATTCTATTACAATATTTAAGCCAGTCTCTAATTTCCAGATTTAAATCTCTAGTTTTTTCTCTAAGATCGTTTATAAAAACCTTTGCATCGGATTTAATTTTTATATCCGGAATAAAAGTTTTTTTATTAAGTTCGTTTTCATCTATATCAATCATAATTTTTTTGGCTTCTCGCGCAAAAAATTCCCAATTAAAGCTCAAAATTCTAAGATTTAATCTTGTACCTAATACTATTACTAAATCACTATTTTGAATTACAAAATTCCCGGCCCTCTCACCTAAAATTCCCGGCCTACCAAAAAAATACTTATTTGAAGTCTCTATTAAATCAACTCCTGAAATAGCAGTCAAAACAGGGATTTTTAGCTCGTCAATCAAGGCTCTAAAATCATCTTTTGCATTGGCTAACCTCACTCCGTTACCCACAATGATAACGGGGCGCTTAGCAGCTTTTAACGCATCTAAAACCTGCGGGATTTTAGTGTCGAATTTCGGCTCTTCGGGGATTTTAAATTCTACCAGATCCGCTTCGTCCACCATCGCGCCTTGTATATCTAGCGGCACATCCAGCCATACGGGCCCCGGTCTGCCGTGTTTAGCCTCATAAACAGCTTTTTGCAGATGAAATTTTATGCTATTTTTATCCGTTATCATTACGGCGTATTTTGTGATAGGTTTTACGATGTCAATGATATTGACCTCTTGATCGCCGAGCTGACGCAAATTTAGCTCAGGCTGCGAAGCGATGGTGGTTTGGAATTTCACCTGTCCCGATATAATCATCGTAGGGATTGAATCCACCCAAGCGCCGTAAACGCCGGTAATCGCGTTCGTTCCGCCAGGGCCCGTGGTAACATAGGCGATGCCGATCTTGTTTGAGACGCGGGCATAGCCCTCCGCGGCTATCGCGCAGGCTTGTTCGTGATGGTTGCAGACATACTCTAAATTTTCATTTTTACCAAGCGAATCTATCAGGTGCATATTTCCGCCGCCCGAGACCATAAATACAGTCTTTGCGGTATCTTTATGCTCGGCTATAAATTTCGCTATAAAATCGCTAACTTTTATCATCGCATCATATCTTTTACGTAGTCGTTTAAATTTTGCTCGGTATCAATTGCGCCGTTTTCGTAGAAATTTTTATACCATTTTACCGTTTTTTCAAATGCTTTTTCGCTATCCCAAACAGGCTTCCAGCCAAGCAGTGCACGCGCTTTAGAGCAATCAAGCTTCAATAAATTTGCCTCATGCGGCTGATCTGTGCTAGAATTGATTTGAAATTCTATCCTATCCCAATACCGCTTAGCGCTTTTCAGCACATCAAGCACCCTAATCTCGCCTTCGTCGCTAGGCCCAAAATTCCATGCACTGCCGAATTCCTTTCGTCCTTCAAGCATTTTTTGCCCCACAAGCAAATATCCGCTAAGCGGCTCGAGCACATGCTGCCAAGGACGCGTCGCATTCGGATTGCGGATCGTTACCGCTTCATTTTTAGCTGCCGCGCGCATCACGTCGCAGATCAATCTTTCTTGCGCCCAGTCTCCGCCGCCTATGACATTACCCGCACGACATGTGGCAAGCAGAGTTTGATGCTTTACGCCATAGTCTTTTTCGTTAAAAAATGAGTTTCGGTATGAGCTAGCCAAAAGATCTGCGCAGCCTTTCGACGAGCTATATGGATCATATCCGCCCATAGGATCGCTCTCGCGATATCCCCAAACCCATTCTTTATTTTCGTAAGCCTTGTCGCTGGTGATATTCACGATCGCGCGAACGCCCGCCTTTCTGCAGGCTTCAAGGACTTTTAATGTGCCTATGACATTGGTCTCGTAAGTCGTGATCGGATCTTCATAAGAAGGACGTACCAAAGCCTGAGCAGCAAAGTGAAATACGATGTCGGGTTTATAAACCGCGAAAATTTCATTTAATTTGGCAAGATCTCGTATATCGCCCATTATCTGGATGATATTTAAATTTAAAAGCCTTATATGGTTTGGCTCTGTAGGCGCCGGCAGCGAATAGCCTATTACTTTCGCACCCAAGCGCTGCAGCCATAGACTAAGCCACGAGCCCTTAAAACCGGTATGCCCGGTAAGCAAAACTGTTTTGCCCTTATAAATTCCGGAGTATAGATCCTGCATATCTTGCATTGCTACCACTTTTTCCACGGAGCGTTGCCGCTATCCCAAATTTTGTTTAACTCAAGCTTATCTCTAAGCGTATCCATCGGTTTCCAAAATCCACTGTGTTTATACGCTAAAATTTCGCCGTCGTGGGCCAAATTCATAAGCGGCTCTTGCTCGAATATCGTCGCATCTCCATTCGTAATATAGTCAAAAACCTTGGGCTCGCATACAAAGAAACCTGCATTGATCCAATTGCCGTCTCCTTTTGGTTTTTCCTTAAACTCATGCACGCGACTTTCGTCATCTATATTTAGTGCCCCAAAACGACCTTCCGGTTGAACGGAAGTCATCGTAAGCGTTTTGCCATGAGACTTATGAAATTTTACAAGCTCGTGGATATCTATATCACTAACACCATCTCCATAAGTAAGCAAAAATGGTTCGTCTCCCACTATGCTCTGAGCCCGCTTAATACGACCGCCAGTCATAGTGTTTAGCCCGGTATTTAACAGCGTAACGCTCCAAGGCTCACTAAAATTGCTCAAAACCTCCATTTTGCCATTTTTCAAATCTATAGTCATATCGCTTTGATGCAAAAAATAATTGGCAAAATATTCTTTGATATAGTAGCCTTTATAGCCAAGTAGAATGATAAATTCGTTAAATCCGTACAAACTATAAATTTTCATAATATGCCATAAAATCGGTTTTTCGCCGATCTCTACCATCGGCTTTGGCCTAATGCTCGTCTCTTCGGCAAGCCTAGTACCGAAACCTCCTGCTAGTATTAAAACTTTCATTAAAGCTCCCTTTAATCAAAATTTATTCTTTCTTTTTCAAATACTAATGGGCGATTCAACACTTGTGTATAAATTGCCCCGATATATTCGCCTATTATACCGATAAAAAACAGAATTCCAGATGAAACGAACGAAAAAAGTATAATAAGAGGTGCGATACCCACGCTCATTTCGTTCCAATATATGAGTTTTAGGATAAAATACACAAGTCCTACTATTATGCTTAAAATGCCCATTATCATTCCTATAAAAGTCGCAAGCCTAAGCGGTACTTTAGAATTGCAGATTATACCGAGTATCCCCATATCATAAAGCGTGTAGAAGTTGTTTTTGGTAACTCCTTTAATTCTTACCGGTTGATCGTATGGGATCTTAGCTACCTTATAACCGGCTTCCGCGAGCATTCCTCGAAAAAACGGATACGGATCATGCATCTGTCTAAGAGCCGCGATGACCTTTTTATCAAAAAGTCCAAAGCCGGTAAAATTTTTAAAAATTTCGATCTCAGATAGTTTTGATAAGAGCTCGTAATAACACTCTCTGATTTTAAACATCACGCCGCGCTCCTCGCTATCTCGCTTAATAGCTAAAACCAAGTCGTTGCCCTCCTGCCATTTTTTTATAAACTCTGGTATCATCTCAGGCGGATCTTGCAAATCGGCTACGATAGAGATAACAGCATCTCCATCTGCACCCAAAAGCGCATAGGTTGGTGATTTAATATGACCAAAGTTTCTGGAATTTACGATGATCTTTAAATTTTTATCATCCTTTGCTAGGCGTTTTAAAATTTCAACCGTTCTATCAGTCGAAGCATTATCGATAAATATATGCTCGTAGGCATACTCCGGAAATTCGCCCATAACTTTTTTTACGCGCGCATAGACTTCCTCTACATTCTCCTCCTCGTTAAAGCAAGCAGTAACTATACTGATCTTTTTCATATCATCTCCTAAAGACGAAAAATTTATTTAACAAAAATGACACCGCGGCCAGCGGGATCAAAAGCACAAAACCGTTTATATACATATTATCAAATCCAAGCCACTTGAAAAGCCATAGAAAAAATATATTTAAAAAATAAGTAATGATGTAAACTAGTATAAATCTAAATATCAGACCATTATCACTGCTACCAAATACCAGCTTGCCTATAGTTTTAAAGTTAAACAATACGCCTAGTATCGTAGAAAACAATACGGCAAGAGGATAATATAGGCCCAAATAGATAAAAAGAGCGAATAGCCCATACCCAAAGGCAGTATTTAGGATACCGACGAGGAGAAACTTGACGGCTTGTCGTTTAATCATAGCTATCATTTCGTCTATAAATATTTATAGTATTAAAATTTGCCTTATCAATCGGCTCAACCCCAAGTTGAGGTAAAATTTCCATTATATTGGCTACATTACCATTCAAGGTTACTATATCCGAATTCCTAATTGTATTATTAATATCTTGCAAAACGACTCCGTCTCTAGTGATTTGTATGAGATTTACGCCGCTATCCTGTAGCCATAAATAGAACCTTTCATAACTTTGATCAAAAAAGTTACTATTTTGAATTATTACATCTGTTTGAATATTTAAATTTTTAGATGCATTATTAAACATCAAGCTATTAGGTACAACAAAGGAGTTTATAAATTTATATCTACCCTCTTTTACCCATTTATTCATTACTTTATAAAAATCCTCTTGAATAAAATCATCTTTTCTCAAAAGTCTTTTATTTATATCAAACGCTTTTTTATAATATTGATATAAAACGATGTTCTTGGTTGGTCTATTTGTAAAATTAATATATTCTTGTTTAATCAGTTTTGTTGGAGTTACATCAAACCATTGTGTTACTAAGTGATATGGTGGAATTTTATCATTTAAAAGATACATTATCGGCAAGTTAAAAAAGTAAAAATCTTTATCGGATACTGTATTTTTAGGTACATAATCATGCATATAATCAAAAATATAAGATAATTTCTGATTCATATAAATATTTTTTAAAGGAATATATGAGCTTTCGGATTTAGCCTCAAATACACTACCTTGATAATTTTCAAGCCAATTATATGGTATTAAAAATTTTACGTATACTATAAAAGATACCATTATAAGCATCCAATAGATCAATAAAATCCTGGCTATTTTGCGTAAATTTTGATTTAATAAAAAGCCGAATACTAGCCCCGCACACAAAAGAATGCTATTCATATTTAAGGCGATAGTAGTGAAAGTATTACTATAAACTATAGCAGCAGCACAAAAAGTAATGAAAATGTAAATTTTTGATCCAAAAATTCTACTGTTTTTATAGAACATAGCAGCAAACATGATATACAAAATCATAGCTACGGAAAAGCTAATATAAGAGACATATTTAATAATATATAATATAACAGTATTATGAAATAAAGCAATATAAGTAAGTGCAGTCAGTCCAATAGCTACGATAGTAAACCGAAATAAGATAGTTGTTCTTGCTGCAATTTGTCCCACCAATGCATCATATCGATATACAATCTTTTTTCTAAAATATACAAGAATTAATATTATAAAAAATTCCAATATACCCATTACTAAAACGCGTCTGAGATCCGGTTCAAAAATAAACCTCGTCGCTATCGTCCATAGACTTCCTTTTGAGTCATTATCGGTTATAGATGCGGGATCAAAAGGCATTATAAAATTTACGGATACAAAGAATATAACGGTAAAGAGCAGTAAAAATCCTATTCTTTTAAAATAATCTTTTACGCTACTGGATATAAAAGCATAAGATACAAAAAGACTAGCAAAAAGAACTAATCCCACATTTTGCTTTATGAAAAAAAGTAGGACTAGAAATAAGATTCCAAGTATTTGATATATGGTACCTTTTTTAGAATTTTCATTTTTTATGGATTTTACTAGAAATAGTAGGGTAGAAAATTCTATGATGAAGACGTAAGTATGATAATCCTTCGGTATATATGTCTCCATACTAAACCATAAAAAGCTAGCAAAAGTGGCTCCTATAGCACTAGCCGGTTTTGAAAAAAACTCTCTCAAAACCAAATACAATAAAATTACCTGTATCATTGCGGCCACTACACCGATGCAGGCAAAAGCAAAGAAATTTATTCCAAATATTTTTTGATAAAAGGCATTTATATAGACAAATAACGGAGTCCACGCTAGATAAAAATCTTTATTGATCACTTCTCCTCTATTTACTAAATAAGCATAGGTTTCCCACCAGCCTTCTTGGAGTGAGAAGTAATGGTTAAAGATGAAGAGATGTAGTATTAATGTTATGCTCAAGCACAGTATTAATACAAATTTATCTATAACAGAGCTATTCACTACGGTCCCCTTGTTTTTCATATACATTAATAGTATTAAAAAAAGTCGCTTCAGTCGGAGCCACTCCTAGAGTTGGAAATACCCTGCACAGATCAACAATACTACCGTCCATTTGTAATACATCACCATTTTGCAAACGGTCATCTTCTTGCTTTGTCTCATTTTGGTCAGTAGCTATTTTTTTATCACGCCTAATAGCAACTAATGTTATACCGTTTTCCTTTAACCACTCCGTAAATTGTAATCTATCCATACCGAAAAATTTTTCGTTTTGCAAAATAATCAACATATTTTTAAGAATATGGTTTTTTTCTTCCTCTGCCGGCACATTATCATATGGAACTACAAACGACTTTATAAATTTATATTTTCCTTCCCGGACCCATTGATTCATAGTTTCATGAAAGTCGAGCTGTTTAAAAGAGCTTTTAACTTGAAAATTTCGGTGCACAGTAAAGAAAAATGTCTGATATTGATACATAACAACATTCTGTGCAGGAGATTTGACAAATTCATCATATTCTCTAGATATAGCCTTGGATGATGACACATCTAGCCAATGAGTTACTAAATAATACGGTGGAATTTTATTATTCAATAAGTACATTATAGGAAAGTTAAAAAAATAGAAATCTTTTTGGTTTTTAGATTTAGTAGATACATACTTATCAAAATAATCAAAAATATCTGATATTCGTTCATCCATATAAATACCATCTAACTGAGCGTATGAACTTTTAGAATTGGCGCTAAAGATATCTACCTGAGTATTGAAATTCCAATAATACGGCATTCTTATAGTTGCTAAAAACATAAAAAATATTATTATTAAATGTATATATATAGTAATGTATTTTATTTGTCTTAATCTACTTATATTTATAATAAATGCGCTGACAAAAGCTATACATATCATATTACCACTCGCCGTAAAAGCATCAGCCAAAGTACCCGAATAAGATATGGCGGCCATGGCTACAATCATAAAGGCATATATCTTTGATGAATTGCCAATTACATCGTTCCTCTTGAAACATATATACAGCAAAAATAGAATAATACCTATTGAAAGAGATATAAAATTCTTTATTTCTATCCCGCTACCGCTCATCTTAATAAACATACAATATATTAAAATTATATGTAATATTACAAGCATTAATATACGAAATTCTCTTGTAGTTTTGGCTATAGCTTTTTCATATAAATTAGTATAAATTTCCGCTATTTTTGATCTTATAACATATAAGATGAGTACAACTATCGATACAATAAGTGAGTTTTTTAGTATCGTTTGATTTAAAGGATATGTGATAAATCTAGTAGCCATAGCGAAAAAGCTGCCTTTGGAATCATTTTCTGTTATAGAAGATAAATTAAAAGGAATGACAAAATTCATAATAGTAAAAAATATAGCAGAGGTAATGAGTAAAAAACCGATTCTTTTTATATAATCTTTAAAACTTGTAGCAACAAAAGCATATGCTACAAACAAACTAGCAAAAAGAACCAAACCCACATTTTGTTTAATGAAAAACAATAAAATACAAAACAAAATTCCAATTATATGATAAATTCTACCCATATTAGAATTGTAATTTTTGATATATTTTATAAAAAATAGCAATGTCAAAAATTCTGTAATATATACGTATGTATGATAATCTTTGGCGATATAGGTGCCGCTATTTATATTTAAAAATGTCGCAAAAAGTGCAGCCACGGCGCTGCTTGTTTTAGAAAAAAACTCTCTCAAAACCAAATACAATAAAATTACCTGTATCATTGCGGCCACTACACCGATGCAGGCAAAAGCAAAGAAATTTATTCCAAATATTTTTTGATAAAAGGCATTTATATAGACAAATAACGGAGTCCACGCTAGATAAAAATCTTTATTGATCACTTCTCCTCTATTTACTAAATAAGCATAGGTTTCCCACCAGCCTTCTTGGAGTGAGAAGTAATGGTTAAATATCAGTAAATGTAATGCAAGCGTTATACAAAAGCAAAAAGCAACCATTAAATTTTCTAAAATTTTAGTGTTAAACATATCTACCTCAAATCATTTAAAATTATTTTCGCGCTCTCGTCGAAAATTTTACCTTTCAGATGCGCTTTGCAAAATTCCACTATGAGCCCATGAAATAGCGCATACACGCCGTTTTCGTTCTCCAGCTTATCTGCTTTTGCCGCCGCATCGCAGGGAGAGTTGGCGGAATTTACAAACTCGTAGATCCGCCCAAATTCCAGCTCGCCGAGCCACGCGCTAAGCTCGTCGTAGCTTTCAAACTCATAGCCTAAAGCCCCGAGCAGCCGCGCCGAATAGCTGTCCGCAACCATCACCGTGCGCTCGCACGCATAGCACAAGATCGCATCGCAGCTCTCCGCGCCGATCCCCTTGCGCGCTAGCAGCCACTCACGGCTAACGCCCGCTTTAAAGCTCTCAAAATTCCCAAAATCCGCGATTATAGCTTTGCAAAGCGAGTTTAGGCGTCTCGCTTTTTGATTATAAAATCCGCTTACTTTGATGATCTCCGCAAGCTCCGTTTCCTCTAACCCAGCGATCCCCTCTAAGCTCAAAAGCCCTTTGCTACGCAGGTTTTGCAGTGCCGCGTCTGCATTGCGCCACGCCGTATTTTGAATCAAAATCGCCCCCACGACCACCTCAAAGCTTCCAAACGCGGGCCACCAGCGAAAATCCTTGATTTTCACGGCGCGAAAAAGTGCGATAAAAAGCTCGGTCGCGCTCATCTCACGCCTCCGAAATTTCTAGCGTCGTTTCTAAAATTTCGCGCGGCGGCGGCGATTTTTTGCACGTATTTCACTACAGCGATAAAATTTACGCCAAATTTAAATTCGCGCGCCGTATTCATCTGCCGCCGCCTTTTAAATTTGCAAAAAATTCCTCGCCAAAGCTCAAGAAAAACTGCTTTGCCGCGCGGCCGCTGCGGCTTGCGCGAAGCATCGCAAATTCCCTCGCCTTTGCGTGCAGCGCGTCTAAATTTGCAGCAAAGCTCAAGCGAAATTCCGCCGCGCTCATACCTTTCGCGGCCGCAAAATAGGCATCTACGATCCCTAAATACTCCTGCATGCTCCCGCCGTAAAAGCTTAGCTGTAGCCCAAAGCGCTCGCTCAGGCTGATTCGCTCGTTCGCCGCGTCGCTTAGGTGCAGCTCGCTGCGGCTTATCTGCGCGGCCTCGTTATCGCTTGCGCATTCGCCTACGATGTGGCGGCGATTGGACGTCGCATACATCAGCACGTTGCGCGGTGCGCGCTCCAGCGAGCCCTCTAGCAGAGGCTTTAGGTGCTTGTAGCCGCTCTCGCCGAGCTCAAAGCTCAAGTCGTCGCAAAAGATGATAAATTTAAAATTTATTTCGCGGATCGCATCGATTATATCCACGAGATAGCCCAGATCGTCCCTGCCGATCTCGATGATCTTAAGGCCTTGCGGGATAAATTTAGAAAAAACCGCCTTTGCAAGGCTTGATTTGCCGCAGCCGCTCTCGCCCCACAACAGCGCGTGATTGGCGCTGCAGCCGCGCAGGAAGGCGTCCGTGTTTTTTGTAAGAGTCGATTTTTGGCTCTCTAGCCCCACAAGCGCGTCAATACCCGTGAAATCGATGTCGCGGACGATCTTTAGCGCCTTTTTATTTGCGCGAAAGACGGCGACCTGCACCGCACGCCAATCAATCGCGCTAAAATCGCTAAAGTAAATTTGTTCGCGGGCGCCGCTTTGCGCGCTTTTTAGGACGGCTTGCGGCGCTAAATTTAAACCGCTCGCCGCGTCTAAATTTAGCCCTTCGCTTCTGCTTTTGCTCGCGCTTTTTTTGATATTTTCATCGCAAGTTCGCATTTTTTAGCTCCCTTCGCAGATAGATCAAAATTTCATTTATCACGTCGTCATCGTCGCGCGTCTGTGCCTTTAATCGCACCTTATCGCCGTTTGCAAGGGTGATCAAGATATTTTCGTCCATGCTCGAAATCACGCGCAAGCCGAGCTTCGTAGCCGAAACCTTAATCATCATCACGTCGATGAATTGCTTAGTGTAGACATCCGCGCGCCCGAAGCGATCCTCGATCTCGCCGAAAATTTCAAGCACTTCGCTCGCCTCTGCGCACTTGCTAAGCCGCCTATAAAGATCCAGGCGCAGGCGATCCTCTCTGATAAATTCCGAGTTTAAAAAGGCGTTTACCGAAATTTTAAGCTCCACGCTCGCAGCGGCGCTCTTTCTGCTTAGCAGCTTGCCTATCTCCTCTTCGAGCATCTTTAGATAAAGCGAGTAGCCGATCGCTTCGATATGCCCGCTCTGCGCCTCTCCGAGCAGATTCCCGCCGCCGCGAATCTCCAGATCGTGATACGCTAGCACCGAGCCGCTGCCCAAAAACGAGTTGCTCTCAAGCGCTACGAGCCGCTTTAGCGCGTCCTGCGTAAGAGCGGTTTTATCCTCGATCAAAAAGTAGCAAAAGCCCTGCTTATTGCTGCGCCCGACGCGACCGCGCAGCTGGTGTAGATCGGCGATACCGAATTTATCAGCGTTTTCGACGATGATTGTATTTACGCGCGGCATGTGGATGCCGCTTTCTACGATGCTGGTGCAAAGTAGCAGATCGTATCCTCCCGCTACAAATTTTAAAATTTCATCCTCCGTCGTTTTAGCATCGATCTTGGAGTGCAAAATTAGAATTTTAAGGCTCGGCAAAATTTCAAGCAGCTTCTTTTTGGCGCTTTGCATCGTCGCGATGTGGTTATGAACGTAAAAAATCTGCCCTCCGCGTCGCAGCTCGCGCGAGATCGCCTCTTTTACGATCTTTTCGTCCCACTGCTTGACGAAGGTGCGCACGTCCAAGCGGTCCTGCGGCGGGCTAAGCAGCGTGGAGTAGCTTTTAATCGAGCTTAACGCCATATTCAGGCTGCGCGGTATCGGCGTTGCAGACATACTAAGCAGGTGCGAGGCGGCGCTTTTCTCTTTGAGCCGCTCCTTTTGCTTAACGCCGAATTTATGCTCCTCATCGATGATTATAAGCCCTAAATTTGCGGGGTTTAAATTTAAAAGCGAGTGCGTGCCGACCACGACGATCGCTTCGCCGCCTTGCAGGCGCTTTAAAATTTCACTTTTTTGCCTCGCGCTACTGAAGCGATCGAGCTTGAAAACAGGAATTTCAAACTCCCTAAAGCGCTCGCTAAGCGTGGCGTAATGCTGAGAGCTAAGCAGCGTAGTGGGTACGAAAAACAGCACCGAATGGCCGCTGCGGATGCAGGCAAAGATCGCATTCATCGCAACCTCAGTCTTTCCAAAGCCCACGTCTCCGCTAAGTAGGCGGTCCATCACCTTGCCGCTTTGCAGATCCGCCAAAATCGCGCTCACAGCCTTTTGCTGATCGCTCGTGTAGCTAAAACCGCTTGCGCTTAAAAATTTCGCATAATCCGTACTTTCGTTTTTGATGACGAGCCCCCGCACCAGCTCGCGCTTGGCAGCCAGCGCGATGATCTTTGAAGCGATCGCAAAGAGCTTTTCGCGCACTCGCTCTTTGATTTTTGAAAAGCTCGCCCTGCCCAGATGATCCAAGCTCACCGCGCCGCCGCTTGCGACGTAGCGATCGATCTTGTTTAGGTACTCTACCGGCAGCAGCAGTTTGTCGCCGCCCTCGTAGAGCAGGGATACGAACTCCTTGCTGCGCCCCATCACCTCGATAAGCTCAAGCCCGTTAAATTTAGCGATACCGTGATCTTCGTGCACGACAAAATCGCCCACGTTTAGCTCATCCAGAGCCAGGCTCGATCTTTTCATGCGCTTTTTAGGCGCCGCTTTGTTTAGCGAAAGGATGATCTGCTCGGCGCTTATTAAATTTACGACGAAATCCTCGCGTAGAATTTCGATATTGCTAAATCCGCTAAGATCAAACGGCGCGAGCAGTGCGTCGTTTCGCGCGATCAGCGTGATGGCCTCGCTGCGATGAAATTCAAAAAATTCCTGCGACGGCGTTATCGCGAGGTCTTTAAATTTACGCGCCGCGGGCAATACCTCGATCGCGTCTAAAAAATCCAAATTGCGCTCGGAAAAAATTTCATCCTTTTTGATCTCATGCAGCAAGACACAATCAAACGCCTCCGTGTAATCGACGAAACCCTCGATGAACCAAAAGCCGAGCGAGCCCAGATCGCGCGCTAGCGCGTCGCTATCTGCGCGCGATATCTTTTCGCTCACGCTCTCAAACTCGTCTTCGCTTAAATTTGCCAAAAACGGCGCTATCTCGGCTTGCGCAAGCTCATCTTTTTCGCTTTTTTGCGTCGCGACGTCAAAACGCCTGATGCTCTCGACCGTCTCGCCGTCGAGTAGAATTCTAACCGCGCTTTCGCTCCCTACCGAAAAAATATCGATGATCTCGCCACGGAAGCTCACCTCGCCCATGCTTTCGACGATATCGCGCACGTCGTATCCAAGGCGCAAAATTTCATTTTTCAGCTCGCTTAAGTTTAACTCTTCGCCAAATTTTAAATTTAGCGGGCGCAGATGGCTTGCGGCGGGGAGTTTATTTAAGATCGTGCGGACGGGCGAGATTAAAATTTTTTTACCGCTTGCTTTGTAAAACGCGCTAAGAGCGGTGCTGATACCCGCAAGCTCACCCATGTAGCTGCGCAGATCCTCGCCGAAGCTCGCTCTAAAATCGGGCAGGCAAAAGGCCGCGTAGCCCATAAATTTTAGCACCTGCTCGCACGCCGCGGCTTCCTTTTCATCCTCGCAGATCAAAAGCTCTTTTTGGTTTTGCAAAAAGTATTCGTAAACCTCGGCTTGCATTATTTAAACCTTTCGATCTGGTGCTGCACGACGTTTGCGATCTCCTGCCACGATACGTTAGGCTCCAAGGTCGAGATATTTTTGAAATTTTGCGCGTTCCAGTTCATAAAATTTGCAGGATCGACGCTTTGAGCCAAAAACCTAACTTCGTAATGCAGGTGCGGACCGGTGCTATAGCCGGTGTTACCGCTATAGCCGATAAGATCGCCCTTTTTAACCCAAGAACCGGGCGTTACGACCGCGGAGCTAAGGTGACCGTAGCGGGTCTCAAAGCCGTAATTGTGCGATAAAATCACTAAAATTCCATATCCGCTACCACTGCCGCCTGCAAACTGCACAAAGCCCTCTGCCGTCGCAAACACCGGAGTGCCCTCGCTTGCTCGCAAGTCGATGCCGTGGTGCATCCTCATAACGCCGCTGATTGGATGAGTGCGCATCCCAAAAGGGCTAGTGACGCCACGATACTGCATCGGAAGTCCGTTAGGCACAGCGCTAAGAATCGCGCTCGCCGTTTTTTCGCTAGCTGCGATATGCGCGCCGGAGCCCTTTTTACGCTCCTTTTTCATCTCATTCATCGCAAGCATTACCTGGATATCACTATCCAGCCCGCCTCCATCGTCTTCGCGCCCGTCCAGCTTGGCAAGCACCTCCTCGTTTTTACCCTCAAGGGCGATATTTTGCTCTTTTAGCGCGAGATTTTCGGCGTAGAGGGTTTTGTTTAGCTCCTTTAAATTTGATCGGTCGCTCGCGAGTTTAAAGATCGCAAAAAACAGAACGAGCAGAAAAATTACGAAAAACGCAGATAAAATTTTAAGTTGAAATCTAAAATTTTCGCCAAAATACAGCGTCTTGGTGCCAAAGTGATCGCTTAGGGTGAGTTTAGTTTTAGCCACGGCGTGCCTCAAGCCATAAAATGAAATTTTCTACCAAATGAAACGAGCCGAAAACCAAATACTCCTCGTCCGCTCTAAGCTCGCCGCGAAACGGCGAATGCGGAATTTTAAGCGCGTCAAGCGCACGGGTTATCGCCTCTGCTGCCATTTCGCGATCCGCAACCTCGTAGTTAAAGATCTCCACGCGCTCTACCACGGGTGCTAAAGTCCGTAGCACCGCGGCTACGTCTTTATCGGCAAAGGCGTTATAAATCAGCACGATCTTTTTGCCTCCGTAGATTTCGGTAATTTCGCGGGCGACTTGCTGTGCCGCAAGCTCGTTGTGTCCAACATCCACGCGTAAATTCGGCGCCAAAACTTCCATCCTGCCGCGTAAATTTAGAGGCGGCAGCTGTGAAATTTCAAATTTCAAATTTAAAAATTTCATCGCAGCAAGCGCTAGAGCTAAATTTGAAATTTGAAATTTAGGCAGATTATTGTGCGCGCAAAACCATGCAATCTGCGCTTGCTCGCTCTTGCTTAAAAGCTCTGTTGCAAACCTCAAATGAGTTCCTTTTTGCTCTGCGATCTGCTGCGCGATACGAAGCGGAACCTCGCTCATCTCGTCGCTTAAAATCGCTTCCTTATCCATCGTAATGAGCTTAGTGTGGGCGATCTGCTCTAGATTTTGTCCTAGCATGCCCAAATGATCGGTGCCGATCGGTGTAAAAAGCGACAGCGTGCGCCCGAAGCTCGACGTAGCGTCAAACTCGCCGCCCATCCCAGCCTCGATCACGCAGTAATCGCAATCCCTAAAAAGCACTGCCGCCGCAAGAGTGAGATACTCAAAATACGACAGGCTATCTTTAAACTCCGCGGGCAAGCTCTCTTGCAAAAACTCATGCGCGAAATCAAGCTCCTCATCCGTAGCATCGCGCCCTAGCGAAATGGGAGGCGAGCTTTGAGCGGATTTAAAATTTGATCCTAGCGGAGATTTAAAATTTTGCTCTGGCGAGAATTTTAAATTTTGCTCAGACGTCGATTTGAGATCTTGCGAATTCCATAAATTTTGTGTAGAAGCAGAATTTTGCGTATCTATGGAATTTTGCGCGATAGAATTCTGCTCGCTACAAAAATTTCGTGTGGTAGAAACAAAGCTTTGCAGGGCGGAATTCTGCTCGCCGTGCAAATTCTGCGTGGTGGAATTTTGCAAATTAGAAATAGAAATTTTAGAGGCTGAATTTTCTCTATTCGCAAAATTTTGCATCTTTATGGAATTTTGTTTTTCTGTAAAATTTGACGCCGAAGCGGAATTTTGCTCGTTTTTAAAATTTGAAGCGCCTGAATTTAACGCAAAAACTGGGTTTTGCGCGATCCGTCCGCCTAGATAGATGCGCTCGTTGAGCTTAAAAACGTGCGGACTGGTGTAGTGCCCGACGTTAAAGCCCGCTGCAGCGATCGCGTTAGCCAAAAACCGCCCAGTGCTGCCCTTGCCGTTGGTGCCGATGATCTGAATGACGTTTTTGAGCGGAATTTTATCTTTAATGGCAGCATATGCCCGCGGGAAGCGCTCATAGTCGATCTTTTTATAAAAAATCGGGCGATTTTGCAAAAATTCTTTAATGCTGCGCCCGCTCAAGTCTAAATCCCCTAATCGCAAGCGCCGAAATAAACTCGTCAAACGCCTGCGCGGAGGCATTTTCGATCGCCTTGTAGCGATCCTTATCGCTAATGATCGAGCTCGTATCGTAGTTATTTTTGACTAGGCGGCTAACTTTAAAATCGTAATCGCCAACGCAATCCTTGCTGAAAACCTCTCCGTTTTTAAGCTTGGTGCTAAAATTTACGATGAGATTTGCGCGGTAGCTAGTGACGTAGCCGAACTGATCGTATGAAAGCTCGCTAAAACTTAGGCTTTTTATGCTTGCTACTACAATCGTCTGCGCCGAGTTTTTATCCGAAAGGCTCATCCCTAGGCGCTGGACTATACCCTGTCTGATCGCATCTTTAATAGCGACGGTGTTTTGCGGATCGGTCTTGCTCATCATTACGTCTACAAATACGCTTCCGCTCATCGTCTCTTTCGCGATCCTCGAAACGGGCTTGTAGCCGCAGCCGATTAAAAAAATCAAACAAAAAACGGTTAAAGCTTTTCTCATCTTCGCCTACTTTATTACCAAATTTACGAGCTTGTTTTTGACGTAAATTTCTTTTATAATGCTCTTGCCCTCTAGCCATTTGGCACAGTTTTGCTTTGCAAGGCTTAAAATTTCGCCCTCGCTTAGGTTCGCACCCGCTTCAAACTCGGCACGCTTTTTGCCGTTAATCGTGACGGCAAGCTTGATCGTATCGCTCTCAAAGACCTCTTCGCAAACTCGCAGCTCGCCGAAATTCCGCCTCTTAAACAGCTTCTCGCTAAGCTCGGCGCAGATGTGCGGCACGATAGGCTCGAGCAGGTTTAAGATCACGAAATAGCCCTCGGTAAATACGTCTTTGTTGCTCTGCGCATTTAGCGCATTTAGCGCCTCCATACACGCGGCGATTAGGGTATTGAAAGCAAAACTGCTCTCATAAACCTGCTGTGATTTCTTAAGCACCTCGTAAACTTTGAGGCGGGCATATTTTTCCTCTTTATTTAGGCTCGCGTGGTCGATCTGCGGAATTTTATCCGTAGCGTAGGCGTTTTCAGCACGATCGTATAGGCGATTTAAAAATTTATACGCGCCCTCTACCGCGCTGTCGTTCCACTCAAGCTCCTTTTGCGGAGGCGCGGCAAAAAGTATAAAAAGCCTCGCCGTATCAGCGCCGTAGGTCTCGATGATGTCGTCGGGATCGACGGTGTTTCCCTTGCTTTTACTCATCTTCGCGCCATCTTTTAGCACCATACCCTGGGTTAGCAGCCGCTCAAACGGCTCGCTATCGCGCAGATAGCCTATGTCGCGAAGAGCCTTTTGGAAAAATCTCGCATACAAAAGGTGCAAAATCGCATGCTCGATGCCGCCGATATATTGATCGACGTTCATCCAGTAATTCACGCTTTTCTCGTCAAACGCCCGCTGCTGCCACGTCCGTTCGTCGCTTGCGTAGCGCGCGAAATACCATGAGCTTTCAAAAAATGTATCGAGCGTGTCGGTCTCGCGCACCCCGTCGCCGCCGCATTTAGGGCATTTGCAAAACTTCCAGCTAGGATGTGTATCGAGTGGATTGCCCTTGCCGGTGATCTTAATATCCTGCGGAAGCTCTACGGGCAGATTTGAAATTTCTTCGCTTACGAGCCCGCATTTTGGGCAGTGGATCATCGGAATCGGCGCACCCCAGTAGCGCTGGCGACTCACCCCCCAATCGCGTAGTTTAAAATTTACCACGCGGCGTCCGAGCTTTAACTCTTCAAATTTTGAGATAACGGCGCTTTTTGCCTTCTCGCTATCCATGCCGCTAAATTCCGCGGAATTTACCAAAACTCCGCTCTCGACGTAGGCTTTGCTAGCGTCGTAATCGCCGCTTTTTGGAGCGATGCTTTGAATGATCGGCAGGTTAAATTTCTTCGCAAACTCGAAGTCTCTCTCGTCGTGCGCAGGCACCGCCATAACTGCGCCGCCGCCGTATTCTGCTAGGACGAAATTTGCGGTCCAAACGGGGATCTTTTTGCCGCTTAGCGGATGAAGCACGCTGATTCCGAGGCTCACGCCGTCTTTATCGCTTGCTTGGCGCTCGCGCGGGCTTTGATTTAAAATTTCTCTCACCTTCGCCACAGCTTCGGCGCCGAGTAAATTTTCATCCAAAAGCCTCTTTACAACCTCATGCTCCGGCGCGACCGCCGCATAGCTCATGCCGTAAATCGTATCGGGGCGCGTCGTAAAAACTTTAAAGCCCTCGATGCCGCCAAGTTTGGCGCTGCTTTGCTCGTCAAATTTAAAGTTAAATTCCAAACCCTCGCTGCGTCCGATCCAGTTTTCCTGCATCGTAAGCACCTGAGCGGGCCACTTGCCCTCAAGCTGTTTTAGGCAATCCAAAAGCTCCTGCGCGTAGGCGGTGATTTTTAGGTAGTAGCCAGGCATCTGCTTTTGCACGACCTCATTGCCGCAGCGCCAGCACCTGCCCTCCTCAACCTGCTCGTTGGCAAGAACCGTCTGATCGTGCTCGCACCAATTTACCACGGCGCTTTTTCTGTAGATGAGTCCTTTTTCAAAAAGTTTGATGAAAAATTCCTGCTCCCAGCGCGTATAAAGCGGATCGGAGGTAGCGAGCATGCGACGAGCCGAAAAGCTAAAGCCAAGGCGGTGCAGCTCATTTTTCATATAATCAATATTTTCGTAAGTCCAAGTTTTAGGGTGAATGCCGTGTTTGATCGCCGCATTTTCCGCAGGCATTCCGAAGCTGTCAAAGCCGATCGGCTGAAGCACGTTGTATCCGCGCAGCCTATAATAGCGACTCAGCGCGTCGCCGATGCTGTAGTTTCGCACGTGCCCCATGTGGATGCGGCCGCTTGGGTAGGGAAACATCGAAAGGATATATTTTTTAGGCAGGCTGTAATCGTCCTTAGGCTCGAAAACTCCCTCTTCATCCCAAATTTTCTGCCATTTAAGCTCAATACTTTTACTATCGTAAGGCATTTTGCGCTCCTAGAATTCGTCTTTAGTTTTTGCCGACTCGATCGCTATTAAAATTAGCGAGAAAAAGTTTGCAAGTAGCGCGCCGATCGCAAGCGAGGTCACGATCGATAGATCTCCCGGCGCTACTACAATCAAAACGAACGCCGGTATGAGATGCAGATCCGCTACGAGCGAGCTTGCAAAAAGCTCGGCTGCTAGCATATTTCGCACGCCTACCTTCAAAAGCGTCGAGACTGCATTCACGCTGGTTGCTATGAAAAGTAAAATTTCATTCTTCTCATACAAAAACCCGCCTATCGTAGTCATACTCATCAGCGCAAAAAATATGTAAATTACCCTTCCCCAGTTCATCTTTTATCCTTACACCGTGCCTTTTTCATACATGGCGCGATTCTTTTCTTTCTCTTTAATACGGCGCTGTTTTTCGGCTAAAAACGCGCGGTATTTCTCGACATTAAATTTAAACAAAATCAGCATCGGAGCAGCTACAAATACGGAGCTGAATGTTCCTGCTATGACGCCTATTAGCATCACGAAGCTAAAGCCGTGGATCATCTCACCTCCCCAGACGAATAAAATCACGATGACGATGAGAGTCGTAAGCGAAGTAAGCAGCGTGCGCGATAGCGTATGAGAGATTGATTCGTTTATAACCTCGTCAAGCTTAATCGATTTACTATCTTTTACACCCTCTCGAATTCTATCGAAAACAACGATAGTATCGTTAAGCGAGTAGCCCATTATAGTTAGCAGTGCAGCTAAAATTTCAAGGTTGAAATCCACGCCAGCTAAAATCATCGCGCCTACGGCGACTACGACGTCGTGCAGATCCGATAGCACTGCGGCGACCGCAAATCTCCACTCAAACCGCAGGGTGATATAAACCAAAATGAGCGCAAACGACACGCATACCGCTAAAATTCCGTTTGTGCGAAGCTCCTCGCCGACTTTAGGACCTACGATATCGACCTTGCGAATGTCGAAGTTTCCACTACCTTGCAAAATTTTTTGCGCCGCTAAGGCGGGATTATCGCCCAGTTCACTCGCAGCGCCCGAATATCTAATCGTAACCTCTTGATCGCTACCAAATTCCGTAACGTTGATATTGCCTAAATTTGCCGCTTCGAAGCGCTTTCTGATCTCATCAAGCGGTGCTTTAGCGTCGTATTTAACCTGAATGAGTGTACCACCGCTAAAATCGATACCGTAATTAATGCCCTTAATGAAAAATAGCGCAATAGAGCCTATTATCAAAATAGCAGAAAGCGCAAAAGTAAAATATCTAAATTTCATAAAATCATAAATTTTGCCCTTATCAAGCACTTGCATTTGCGCCTCCTCTTACTTTATAACCGAGCCAAAGCGCGGTATTTTTGCTCTTTTCCATCTTATCTATTACTAGCTCAAACATTCCGTGGGTGCCTAAAATAGCC
Source organism: uncultured Campylobacter sp. (assembly GCA_963515915.1). GTDB lineage: Bacteria > Campylobacterota > Campylobacteria > Campylobacterales > Campylobacteraceae > Campylobacter_B. The sequence goes on along the minus strand of CAUPZQ010000015.1, from coordinate 23,147 downwards.
GTTATCATTGACGCTACGATACCGATGCTCATCGTGACGGCAAAGCCCTTCACCGGACCGGTGCCGTAAGCATAAAGCGCAGCAGAAGTAATTAGCGTAGTGATATTTGAATCCACGATCGCGCTCATCGCATTTTCATAGCCTTTATTTATGCTTTGGCGGATTGAAACTCCCGTCCTTAGCACCTCTCTAACGCGCTCGTTAATGATGACATTCGCATCTACCGCCATTCCGATAGTTAGCACGATTCCCGCCATTCCAGGAAGCGTCAAAGTAGCGCCGAATAGCGCCATACAAGCTATCAAAAACAAGATATTTACCACAAGCGCGATGTCGGCAAAAAGCCCCGCCACGCCATAGTAGAAAATCATAAAGATCAAAATCGCAACCGCCGCAAGGCTAAGCGCCGCCATACTCTTATCAATGCTATCTTGCCCTAGGCTAGGACCGATACTGCGTGTCTCTGAGACTTTAACAGGAGCCAAAAGCGCGCCGCTTCTAAGCGCGATCGCTACGTCGTGCGCCTCCTCGACGCTAAATCCGCCGCTGATCTGACCGCTGCCGCCGCCGATACGCTCGTTTATGCGCGGCGCGGAGTAAACCTTGCCATCAAGCACGATAGCTAGACGCTTGCCGACATTTTTGCCAGTAAAATCGCCAAAAATTTGAGCACCTTGAGAATTTAGCGTAAAATTTATGATCGGCTGGTTGGTGTGCTGATCGAAAGCTACCTTCGCATCAACTAGCATCGCGCCATCAAGCACCGGAATTTCGTTTATGAGATACTTGTAATTCGGATTTTTAACGTCCGGGTAGATCACGTCGCCGTAAGCTCTAGCATCCGCTGCACTGATAGTCTGCGCGCGGTCTTGGCGTACGTCGTCCACCGCCATAAGCTGCAAGTGGGCCGCTTTAGCGATCAGATCCTTGGCGCGCTGCTCATCCGCTGCACTTTTGACGCCCGGAAGCTCAACCAAAATATAGCTCTCGCCCTGCTTTGCTACCGTCGGCTCCGCAAGTCCGAATTGATCCAAGCGGTTTCGGATAGTCTCTACGGCCTGTTCGATCGCGTATTTTTTAGTCGCTTCGACCTCCTCAGGCGTTAGCGTGACGCGGTATTTTTCGCCAGATTTTTGAATGTCTAATCCGCTTGCGGCGCTATGCAAAATCGCATCAAATTTAGAAGCCTCGTCCGCGTCTAAAATTTCAAACTCGAACGAATCACCTTCCAATTTTAGCCCGTCCATCAGCAGATCATCGCGCTTGGCGGCGTAATTGACGCTCGCGGCGATCGATTTGATCTTTGAAACGACCGCCTCGTCGCTTTGAACTTCCAAAAGCATATGCAGGCCGCCTTGCAGATCCAAACCCAAGTTTATCTTGCTTCCCTTTTCGGTCTGAAAGATCGAAGGCGCGGCAAAAATCGCCGAAAAAATAACCGCAGCCAAAAAGATCAGTAGGCGGTATGAAATTTTACTGCTCATCTAATTTTCTTGCTACGAATTGTTTATCTAGCTCAACCATGACCTCATCGTTAAGCTTAACTGTGATAAAATCATTGTTTGTTTTCACGACCGTGCATTTTATGCCACCGCTAGTTATGATCTTATCGCCTTTGCCGAGCGCATCGACCATCGCTTTATGATCCTTGGCCTGCTTTTGCTGCGGTCTGATAATCAAAAAATACATAATCGCAAAGATTACGACGATAGGCAGGATTGATGCAAAGAAGTTTCCTTGTTCCATGTGTTTCCTTCATTAGAAATTTAAAAAGTAGCTATTTTACATTAAGTTACATAAATAAAGGCTTTGTTCTTGCCCTTGCGCTTTCAAATTTTATTTTCGTAGAAATTTTAAGCTCTAAATTTAATGGTTTAATCGCCTTGGCGGCGGAATTTTTCTCGCCTCTAATTGCGATAGCGGCACTTTTTTATCTGCTAAAAGCAAGCAAGGCGGAGTGGTTTTGGTGCGGATTTTTTATCGGCGCGCTGTGGATGCACTGGATCAGCTTCAGCCTGATCTATTTCGATCTCGCATTTCTGATTCCACTTGAAATTCTTGGAATTTGTCTCGTTTATGCTTTTATTTTCCGCATCTTTGCGATCTTTGACGCGCCCGTTTTGCGCGCTGCATGCCTTTTGATTCTAAAATTTATCCACCCTTTCGGCTTTGATTGGTTAAATTTTGAACTGCTTCTAAGCCATGGAATTTTCAGAGCCGATCTTAGCGCGCTGGCTCTGATTTTAGCGGGACTTTGCGCGGTTTTATATCTACGTGGGCGCGGCGCGGCGGCTAAGCTTAACGCCCTAATTTTCGCGGTATTTTTGATCTGCGCGCTGCAATTTAGCCAAAAAGAAGCCGAGCCGCTGCCGATTAAAATTTCACTCGCAAACACCGATATTTCGCAGTATGACATCTGGGCAAAGGATAAAATTTTATCCGCCGCGTTGGCAAATTTAGCTCGGATTGATGATGCGATCGCAGCGGGGCAGGATGCGATAATTTTGCCCGAGAGCGCCTTTGCGATGCCGCTAAATTTAGAAAACGCGCTAGTTGAAGCCCTAAAGGAAAAATCGCGCGCAATTACTATCGTAGCGGGCGCAGAAGCGTATGAGAACGGGAAATTTTACAACAGCGCCTATCTTTTTGCGAACGGGGAAATGAAGCGCTTCGATAAGCATATTTTGGTGCCGTTTGGCGAAATGGTGCCGCTGCCTGAATTCGCGCGAAATTTCATAAACCGCGTGCTGTTAGACGGCGCGACCGATTTTTCGACGGCTAGCGGTTTTAGCGACTACGAGCTTGGCGGCAAGAGCGTAAGAAGCGCCGTTTGCTACGAGGCTACGCGCGCGGAGCTTTACGAGGGCTCGCCCAAATACGTCGTAGCGATCAGCAATAACGGCTGGTTCGTGCCGAGCTACGAGCCCTATTTGCAGCGCCTCATAATCCGCTACTACGCGAGCTTGCACGGCACATTGATCTATCACGCCGTAAACGGCAGCGCTAGCGAGATAATCGCTCCGAAAAAGATCTGGATAAACCGCCTTAAAGATCATCTAAAATAGCCTAAAAAGTTATTTTTAAACGACTTTTGGATAATATTTTAAAATTTTATTAGGAGCTAAATTTATGGCTAAATACAATCGCATACTCGTAAAATTTTCGGGTGAAGCGCTAGCGGGAGAGAACGGCTTTGGGATCGACAGCGAAATTTTAAAATTTATCGCTAAAGAGATCAAGCAGCTCGTAGAGGGCGGCATCGAAGTAGGCATCGTAATCGGCGGCGGCAACATCATCAGAGGCGTAAGCGCCGCGGCTAGCGGTATCATAAAGCGCACCAGCGGCGATCATATGGGCATGCTAGCCACCGTCATCAACGCAATCGCGATGAGAGAAGCGCTAGAATACGCAGGTATGGATGTGCGCGTGCAAAGCGCGATAAAGATGGAAGCGATCTGCGAGACCTTCATCATCGGCCGCGCCAAAAGGCACCTCGAAAAAGGTCGCGTCGTGATCTTTGCCGCAGGCACGGGAAATCCATTCTTCACGACCGATACTGCGGGCACTCTCCGCGCGATCGAGATCGGAGCCGACGCTATCATAAAAGCCACCAAGGTAATGGGGATCTACGACAAGGATCCGCAAAAATTTAAAGACGCGAAATTGCTTTCCAAAGTCACTTACGATCAAGCCCTACACGACAACATCAGGGTGATGGACGATACGGCTATCGCGCTTGCTAAGGATAATGCGCTCCCGATCATCGTATGCAATATGTTTAAGAGCGGAAATTTATACAAAATCGTCGATGGCGGAGATTTAAGCTCCTGCTCGATCGTAAAAAACTGAAATTTTAAATTTAAGGAGAATTGATGAGAACTGAACAAATTGTAGCTAAAGCTTTAAAAGTAACGGGCGGAGACCGATATAAGCTATCTTTGATGATAAGCAAACGCGCCGAGCAGCTAGCTGCAGGCGAACCTCCGCTGATAGAGAACGTAGATACTCGCAGGATGAAATTTGCCGATATAGCAATCTTGGAACTAGCCGAAGGTAAGATCGCATTAGATGGAATCGTTGACAAGGATTAATGATAACTTCTTAGAAAGTCTCATCGACGATGTCGTCGATACCAAAGACATTCAAAGCGCCAAGCAGCTGCTTTATAATCTAAAAGAGCCCACTCCGTTACTGGTGGATGCTATAAATTTATGCATCGCTCAGCACGACGGGCAGTTTCGCAAAAGCGGCGAGCCGTATGCGATCCATCCGATTTTGGTAGCTTGCTTCGTATCTTTTATGGGTGGAGACGACGCAATGGTAATATCTGCGCTACTACACGACGTAGTAGAGGATACAGATTACAGCATCGAGCAGGTCAGACAAAGATTCGGTGACGAAGTAGCCAAAATCGTAGAAGGGCTTACTAAAATCGTAAATATCAGAGAGGATAAATTAGCCCCATCCGGCGATAGCAACGCCAAGCTACGCACTACCGCGCTTACCTTCCGCAGGATGCTGATGATCTCCATTAACGATCAGCGCGTCCTAGTCGTCAAGCTCTGCGATAGGCTGCACAATATGCTAACCCTAGACGCACTTCGCCCCGATAAACAAAAACGCATCGGCGAGGAGACGCTTTTGGTTTATGCGCCGATCGCGCACAGGCTTGGAATTTCATCGATCAAAAACGTGCTTGAGGATCTTAGCTTTAAATACGTCATGCCCAAAGAATACGCGGCGATCGCCGATTACGTCGAGGAGCATAAGCAGCAGCTTCAGATGAGCTTGAGCAAATTTAGCGAAAAGATCAAAGAGTATATGCTCTCAAACGGCTTTAGCGAGGGCAGCTTTGAGATCCAAAAGCGGATGAAACACTACTACTCGATCTTTTTAAAAATGCAGCGCAAAGGAATTTCGATCGAGGAGGTACTCGATCTTTTGGCTATCCGCATCATCGTGCAAAAGCCGATGGATTGCTATTTGGCTTTGGGCATCATCCATACTAAATTTAACCCGCTCATATCGCGCTTTAAGGATTATATCGCGCTTCCGAAGCAAAACGGCTACCAGACGATCCACACGACCGTTTTTAATGAAAGTATGATCGTAGAGGTGCAGATCCGCACCTTCGATATGCACAACACCGCAGAATTCGGCGTCGCCGCGCACTGGAAGTATAAATATAGTGGCTCGATCAATCCGAAGCTCGATTGGCTAAACGACATCGGCATGCAGGAAGAGGACGACGCCAACGCCGAGGATCTTTACGAATACGCCAAGGACAGCCTCTACGTCGAGGATATCGCCGTGTATTCGCCCAAAGGCGGAATTTTTACATTGCCGCGAGGCGCCACGGCGCTTGATTACGCCTACGAGATACACTCTCAAGTGGGCTTAAAAGCGACCGAGGCCTTTATAAACCGCGTCAAGGTGCCGCTTCTTACGGAGCTAAAAAACGGAGATATCGTCCATATCATAACGGGGGACGAGCCGCATTACCGCTGTAGCTGGCTAAGCTCGGTAAAAACGGGCAAGGCGCGCGCGACGATAAAGGCATTTTGCAAGCAAAAGATCAGAGATATAAATTTTGAAGTAGCGATTAAAATTTTATGCGCGATCTTTACGACGAGCAAGGAGAGCATTCTAAGCTGGCTTGAAAAAGAAAATTTAAACAAAAAGATCGGCAAAGCTGCCTATGACTCGGTATTTTTAAAAGACGTCGTAAATGCGCTGAAAAAATACCCGCTCAAAGAGAAATTTTTCAATATGAAATTTCGCAGCAAGTATGAGATCGAGAAGCAAAAATTTGACAACATCGTGGTGTATTCAAATTTTAAAATCGACGAGGTTGAGTTTGATTACTGCTGCAACCCAAAGCGCGGTGACGACATCATCGGCTTTCGCAACGGGCACGGCGTGACGGTGCATCATAAGCTGTGCGAACGTGCAAGCGAGCTAATCAAAACCGATGAGATGATCTTCGTAAAATGGACGCGTAATGCGCCGCACCGCTACAAGATCATATTAAATTTAGAAAACAAGCGCGGCTCGCTAGCGACGTTTTTGAACTATTTAGTCAAGCTTGAGGTCGATCTGGTGTCGATAAGCCTCAACGAAAATAGCGAAACGACGTCGGATTATTTTGAGATCATCATCGAGCTAAACGAAAATTTAGACTCCACGGAGATTAAAGATAAACTCAAAAACCGCTTTAAAATCGTGGATTTCGTATCGCTTACGGACGTATATAAAAACTAAATAAGGGAGAGCAAATGGCTGACATTCAAGGCATTATGGAAAATTTCAAGCGCGGCGTCGCGGAAATCATCGGCGAGGAGCAGATTGAAGCACTGATTAGGCGCTATTACGACAGCGGCGAGGTCTTTTACGTCAAAATCGGCATGGATCCCACTGCTGCGGATCTGCACCTAGGACACGCCGTCGTGCTAAATAAGCTCGCATTTTTGCAAAACCACGGCGCGATCGTGCAGTTTCTAATCGGCGATTTTACCGCTCAAATCGGCGATCCTACGGGCAAGAGCGAGACTCGCAAAAAACTAGCGCGCGAAGTCGTGCTTCAAAACGCCAAAACCTACGAGCAGCAGGTCTTTAAAATTCTAAATCCCGCCAAAACCAAGGTGATGTTTAACTCCGAATGGACCAACCGCCTGGGTGCTAGTGGTATGATCGAGTTATCAAGCACTTTCAATGTTGCCAGGATGCTCGAGCGCGACGACTTTGAGAAGCGCTACAAGGCCGAGCAGCCGATCAGCATCAGCGAGTTTATGTATCCGCTACTGCAAGGATACGACAGCGTTTGCATGAAATGCGATATAGAATTCGGCGGCACCGATCAGAAATTTAATCTTTTAATGGGTCGCCAGCTGCAAAGAATTTATGATGTCGGCAAAGAACAAAGCGTCGTGATGATGCCGCTTTTGGTAGGTACCGACGGCACAAACAAAATGAGCAAAAGCCTTGGTAACTACATCGGCGTAACCGATACGCCGCATGATATGTACGGCAAGGTGATGAGTATCAGCGATGCGTTAATGTGGGATTGGTATAATCTGCTAAGCCAAAAGAGCAGCGAAGATATCGAGCTAATAAAAGGCTTTGTGGCGGATGGCTCGATCCATCCTAAGGCGGTTAAGGAGGAGCTTGCCTCCGAGATTGTCACGCAATTTTATGACGAAAACACCGCCTTTGAGGCTAAGCAGGAATTTGACCGCGTCCATGGCGCCGGCGAGCTTCCTAGCGAGATCAAGGAATATCACGTAAGCTCGCCTGCATGGATCGTAAAGGCGCTAATTAGCTGCAAGCTTGCCGTCTCTAGCTCGGATGCGCGCAGGCTGATAAAATCAAACGCCGTCAGTATAGATCAAAATAAAATTTTAGATGAGCAGCTTCAGCTTAGCTCGGGCGAATATACACTCCAAGTAGGAAAGAAAAAATTCGCTAAATTAAAGGTGGATTAATGAGTATAAAGATAGGCAAACACGAGATTGCGCACCCGATAATTCAAGGCGGCATGGGACTTGGTATCAGCTGGGACAAGCTAGCCGGCAATGTCAGCCTAAACGGCTGTCTAGGCGTCATTAGCTCGGTCGGCACCGGCTACTACGAAAATCTTAAATTTGCCAAAAAATCGCTCGAGGATAGACCCTATCAAAGCGAGAATTTTTATAGCAAAGAGGCGCTTTTTGCGATAGTGCGAAACGCCCGTAAAATTTGCGGCAATGCGCCTTTGTGGATGAACGTAATGTGCGCAGCGAAGGACTACGAGCGCATCGTAAGTGATTCGTGCAAAGCAGGTATCGACATCATTATAAGCGGCGCGGGGCTTCCTACCAATCTGCCGGAATTTACGGCAGATTTCCCGAACGTTGCGCTCGTACCCATCGTCTCCTCCGCCAAGGCTCTTAAGATCATCGCCAAACGCTGGAAGCAGCGTTATAACCGCATTCCGGATGCCGTAGTGCTGGAGGGTCCTCTTAGCGGCGGACATCAGGGCTTTACCTACGAGCAGTGCGGCGATCCCGCGTTTGCGCTGGATAATCTAATCCCGCAAGTAAAAGCGGAAATTGCGCAATGGGGCAGCTTCCCGCTATTCGTCGCAGGAGGAATTTGGGATAAAACCGACATCGATCGCGTGAAATCTTTGGGCGCGGATGGTGTGCAGATGGGCACGCGCTTCATCGGCACGTTTGAATGCGACGCCGCGGAGGAATTTAAACAGGTGCTTCTTAACGCCAAAAAAGAGGACATCCGGCTTCTAAAATCGCCAGTAGGCTATCCTGCACGCGGAATTCATACCAATCTGCAAGATATGATCGCCGCAGGCACGGCGCCTAAGATCCGCTGTATCAGCAACTGCGTAAGCCCATGCGAGCGCGGCAAAGGCGCTAACGCCGTAGGATACTGCATCGCCGACCGCCTAAGCGACGCGTATCTTGGCAAAACGCAAAGCGGCCTGTTTTTCACCGGCGCGAACGGATGGCGATTAAACGAGATAATATCCGTGAAGGAATTGATAGAAAAACTTGTAAATGGCGAAGATAGTTAAAATTTTTCTAATCGCGGCTTTCAGTTGCGTATTGGCGTTTGGAGCTTCCAGCGAGGCGTTTTTTGCGAAATTCGATAAGGATTTCATCGTAGCGACGCCGAATTACAAGCGCTCGCTGCACAAGGAGCTAAAATCGCTCTACCAAGACGCGTCCGATAAAGAGGTCCGCATCAAAGCGCTAAAGAGGCTAGTTTATAGCTCGAAAAATTTAGGGCTTGACTCCTCGCCTTATGAATCTGCGCTAGCCAAATTACAAGGCAAAGCAAGCGATAGCAGCACGAATTCTAAAAAGCTCAAAGATGAAAACGCAAAAAATTCCAAAAGCTCGGACGAGAAAAACGCTTCAAATTTAGCGCATAGCCCCAAAGCCTCCGCCTCTAAAAATTCTAAGAATTCAAAAAATTCCACTTCCAAAAATCTCAAAAAGACGCGCGCGCCAGAAGAAGCCGATCTAAGCTCGCTAACTAGCGAGGATTTGGAATTCTTACGCTCGACTAGACCTCACGGCGCGGACGACGCAAAAAATTCAACAGACGATGCGCATAGCAGCGACTCAAGCAAAAATCCCGCAGGAGCCGACGACTCCTTACAAGCGCAGAATTCCGCAGGTAGCGCTGTGACAGAGCGACTAGATTCTGAGCTTCGCAAAAGCAGCGTAAAAAAATCCGCCCCCGATGCCAAACTCGTTCTAGCATCGCTGCGCGGCGATAAAAACGAGATCGTGCTTGAGTTTAACCGCGATCTAAAGCGCGGCGATTATAAAGATTTTACGATCGCAAGTAGCGATAATTTTCGCTTCGTGATTGATTTTAGCGCACGGCAAAAGTCACAAAAAACGCGGCTTAAAGATAGCTTTGTTAGCGATGTACGCGTCTCACAATACAACGATAAGACCGTGCGCATCGTACTTAGTGATCCGAAAGAATTCAACGCAAACGTTGAAATTAGCGGCAATATGATGATTTTAAGTACGGCTGAAGGCTTAAAAGCTGCAAAATCCGCGCGCGCAGAAAAAAGCAAGGATCAAAAATCAGGGCACAAGCGCGGACGCGAGCAAGATAGCGAGCCGCAAATCAGCACGATAGATGATACGCAAGGTGCCAAAACCGCGTCCGTGGCCGCCGGTAAAATTTATAAATCCACCAAGGGCAAACTCATCGTAATCGACCCCGGTCACGGCGGCAGCGATTCTGGCGCGGTCGGAAACGGGCTAAAGGAAAAAAATGTCGTGCTAGCCACGTCCAAAAAGCTCGGTGCGCTGCTTACCAAGCGCGGATACAAGGTGCTTTATACGCGCAGCACTGACGTTTTTATAAATCTACGATCGCGCACCGCTTTCGCCGCTAAAAAAAACGCCGATATGTTTATCTCGATCCACGCAAATGCCGCTCCTAACGCTAGCTCAGCACTTAAAATGAGCGGCGTGGAGACCTTTTTCTTAAGTCCGGCTAGAAGCGAGCGCAGCAAAAACGCCGCCGCGCTCGAAAACAGGGGCGATTTGGAGGATATGAATACCTTCTCGAAGCAGACCTTCTTAAATTTCTTAAACCGCGAGAAGATAATATCCTCAAACAAGCTTGCCATCGATATTCAAAGCTATATGCTAAGCTCAGTCAAAAAGAGCTTCTCGAGCAGAGACGGCGGCGTGCGCGAGGCGCCGTTTTGGGTGCTGGTGGGCGCTACGATGCCCGCGGTGCTCGTAGAGATCGGCTATATCACGCACCCCGAGGAGGGTAAAAATTTAGGCAAAAGCGCCTATCAAGACCGCATCGCCCAAGGCATTGCAAACGGCGTGGACGCGTACTTTCAGAAAAACAAGTGATGAAATTTTACGCGCTACGCATTTTTGCAAGCGGGATAAAATTTTATTTCGGCGCGAGATCTGCTCCGCAGATAAATTTTAGCAGGTGCGATAGCTCTTGCGGATAAACAGAGCGCGGAAGCGGTAAATTTAAAATTTTAAAGCCCGCCGCGCTAAATTTAAAACAAAACGTGCGGCGCTGCGCGCAAAAATCCGCCCGCGTGCCAAATATTTACTGCTGGCGGGTAAATTTTGCGGAGCATCTTACGGCATATGCGAGCTGGGGACGCATACGGCTTAGGCGCGGAACTTTTAGCGTAGCTTGGCGTAAAATTTTTAAACGCGGACTTGGCGCTACGAGCGCAACAGAGCGGAGCTGGCGGTTAAATTTACCGACAGAATCGCATTTAAAGCCGCATAAAAATAACGATTTAATCGCGCTAATGCGAGCCGTGTTTCAAACTGCGCCCGCGCAATTAAATTGCGCTTTAAGCTATGAGCGTGTATATCGCCCTAGCCGCACAACGGCGTAATCGCGCCTTAGAATTTCGCGCTATGTTCACAGGGCGCAAAATATTTGCGTGATGCTGCAGACATGGCGGTTGCAATGCGCAGGTACCTGCGCCGTATGCGATGAATGCGCGCAACCGAATCGGTAAATTTAAAAATAAATTTTAAAAGGTCCAAAATGAAAAAAATCGTATTTTTAATCCTGCTTTTCGCCGCCGTCGCGCTCGCGCTTTACGTCACTTCGCGCGTAAATCCGAGCCTTTTTGCCGAGATCAAAGTCCTAGGCGCACTGCTAAACGCCACGATCTTCGGCGTCGCGCTCATCGCCTTAGCGATCGGCGAAAAGGATGTAGTGCGCTTTCCATTTCTTACCGCCTCGCTGCTGGCGCTGTTTTCGGGGCTGGTAGAGGGCGTGCTGCTCTTCGAAAACCGCTATTACATCGCGATCACCGCGGTGGCGTTCGTCGCCTTCGTCTTTTATCTGCAGATCAGGCACAAAAGATTTTCAAACAAAGCTTATAAAAATTCTGCGGACGAAGGCTCTAAAAATTTAGATGAGAGTGCAAATTTAAAAGACGCAGATTTCGGCGGCGCAAAAGATGCGCAGGAGCCACAAAGCAAAAGCGCCGCGGCGGATGAAATTTTAAGCTTTAAAAGCGGCGGCGAAATTTTAAATTCTCAAAGCGAGGATGAAATTTTAAACTCCAGTGGCGACATCGGTGAAAATTTCGCGAGCGGCGCTGATGAAAATTCTACGCATCGCGCTGATGAAAATTCCGACGAAAATTTTAAAATTTCAAACGGTGGCGCGGGCGAAGGAGGCGCGGGCGAAAATTCCGCGCAAAATTTCAATCAAGGCGCTGAAAATTCCGCGCCCGACGCAAGGCGCGATAGATGATCAAATCCGCGCTGATCGCGCTTGCGGTGATATTTTTACTGCTTTTAAATTTAGCCAATCTTTTCGGCATGATAGGCATAAGCGGGCCGGTGCCTGCGATGATCTGGTTTGCGATCAGCTTCTGCGGGGTTTTTTACCTATACAAATTTTGCGGCGCAAAGCCAGTCGCGGCGCGGATCGGGATCTTTGCCGTGGCTTTTGTAGGCGGATTTTTCACGAGCGTTTTGTACTACGGATTTTTTAATTCGCAAACTTTGGAATTTGCCTTTACATACGCCTTTTTCGCGGTGGCCTTTACGCTCGGCATCGGCGTGATTTTATAGCGAGCTTTAAAATTTAGCCCGCTGCTTCAAATTTCGCCGCCGAAGCTCAAAATAAACTCGCGCGATTTTGTAGAATTTCAAAATTTATCCGCGCGAGCACCAAATTTACATCCTAATCTTATAGGTCTTGTAGTTATCCTTCATCCTAAACGTCAGCAAATTTTGTAAAATTCCAAAGAGGATCATAAAGGTGATGAAGCTGCTACCGCCGTAGCTGAAAAACGGCAGCGGCACGCCTACGACGGGCGCGAAACCCACCACCATCGAGATATTGACGCCCGTGTAGATGAAAATGAGCGAGGCGAGCGCGCTCGTAAAGACCCGTATCAGATAATCGCTTTTAAAATCGTAGTTCAGGCTCAGCAGATGCAGTATCAGCAGCGCATACAGCGCGATCAGCGCAGCAGCCCCCACGAAGCCGAAGCGCTCGATCGTATAAGCGAAGATAAAATCGCTCGTCGCAATCGGTAGAAATTTAAAGTGCGTCTGCGTGGCCTCGTCTCTATCCTTGCCGTAGATGCCGCCGTTTCCGATAGCGATGATCGCCTGCTTGACCTGGTAATTGGGCTCCTCGCTGATGAAATCGGCGATGCGCTTTTTTTGATAATCGTGCATGTTTTCGTACAAAATCGGCGAGCTGGCCACAAAAACGATGATCAGCGTAAGCCAAATTTTTTTATCGACGCCGATGATGAAAAGGATCGCAAATCCCGTCAAAAAAAGTATCGCGGCGGTGCCTAGATCAGGCTCTTTTGCGATCAAAACGAAAGGTAGAAGTATGTAAAAGCTAAGGCGCAAAAAATCCTTCAGCCCGTAGCCGTTTTTCGGCGGCGGATTTTTGTGTATCAGATACATCAGCATCAGGATAAACGCGGGCTTCATCACTTCGCTGGGCTGCAACGTAAAATGCACGAAAGGAATCTCCAGCCAGCGTCTCGCTCCAAGCTTGCTAACGCCGAAAAAATCGACGCTGAGCAGCAATATGATGTTGGTCCAATAAAATATCGGGATCAGATATAAAAATTTGCGTATCGGAAAGAGAAAAAACAGCGTAAAAACGGCAAATCCTACGCCAAAATATACTACCTGCTTCGAGGACAGCACGTCGTTTGCCTCGCTTATTAAAACGTATGAAAAAACCACTATCGGCACGATCAAAAAAGGTTGAATGAAATCAAAATATGCTAAAATCTTTTTGTCAATTTTAAACAACGCTTAATCCTAATTAAAATTTTGACGTAAGAATAGCTAAAAAAGGTATAAATTTGGATAATCTAATAGCACAATGTAGCGAAAGGCTCGATGTTTTTTTAAGCTCGCAGCTTGGAATTTCGCGCAATCAAATATCAAATTTAATCAAATCCGAAGCGGTCAGAGTGGACGGCGTCGTGCAAACTAAGCCCGGCTACAAGCTATCTGCGGGCGAGCTAGTACGCATCGACTACCCCGCGCCCGCGCCGCAGCAAACAAGCGCAGAGCGGCTAGATTTCGACATTGAAATTTTATACGAGGACGAGGATCTGCTCGTGGTAAATAAGCCCGCAGGCCTTACCGTCCACCCCGCTGCAAGCGTCAAAGAGCCCACGCTCGTGGACTGGCTCAAGTCTCGCGGCTATCTGCTTTCCACGCTCGGCGGCGAGCTTCGCGCGGGCATCGTGCACCGCCTGGATAAACTCACCAGCGGCGCCCTGCTCGTAGCCAAAAACAACGCCGCGCACGCCGCGCTCTCGGCACAGCTAAGCGATAAGAGCATGGGGCGGATATACCTCGCACTCATCGACCTGCCGCTGAAAGAGCCCTGCGTGATCGAGCGCCCGATCTCTCGCAACCCTGCAAACCGTCTAAAAATGGGGGTCGTGCCCGACGGACGCAGCGCAAAGAGCGCGTTTTATGAAATTCTAAGCGGCGCGGAACTAACGGAACTTCAAAACTCCGCCCAGAAGCGCGATGAAATTTTAGGCGCAGGCGACGGTACAGCTGCGGACAAGAGCGCGGGTGCGGATAAAATTTCAGCCGCCGATAAAATTTTGGCTACGAACGCAGGCGCAAGTAGAATTCTGGCTACGGATAAAATTTCAACGGGCGCTACCGATAAAATTTCAGACGCGACTACAGGCGCGGGCAAAATTCTGGCTGTGTCCACAGGCGAGGATAAAATTTTAAGCGCTAGCGAAGGCGCAGATACGAGTAAAATTTTAGCGACCGACGTAAGCGCGCGCGGGAATGAAATTTTAAACGACTACGCAGGCGCGGATAACGCGGATGAAATTTCAAATAATTACATGCGTAGCGCGGATAAAATTCCAAGCAGCCGCGCGGGCAACGCAGGTAAAATTCCAAACAATCTCGTAGATAGCGAGGATAAAATTTTAACCGCCGATATGAGCGCGGATCAAACCAGAGCCGCCCGTCTCGTCGAGAATAAATTTTTAAATTTTAAAAATCCCGCTCAAAACCAAAACCTGCCGCCGATAAACCTAAAGAGCTTTAATCTCGTAGCGGCAAAGCTCTTCACGGGCCGCACGCATCAGATCCGCGTGCATTTAAGCTCGATAAATCGGCACATTTTGGGCGATCATTTATACGGATTTAAGAGCGAAAACGCTAAAATTAGCAGGATTTTGCTCCATGCCTATTTGCTCTATTTCATCCATCCGCGAAGCGGCAAAGAGATGAAAATATGTGCGGGCTTGCCGAGCGAATTTCTAAATTTTACGACAAATCAAAAGGTAAAGGATGAAATTTATGAAAAAATTTTACCGACTAACGTTGAGCGCTACTTTAGCGATACTAGCGGCTGGCTGCGCTACGTCTAGCGCGCCTAGCGCAAGCGACGAGAGCCTTCCGCGCGTAGAGGGCATTAGGACGATCACGAGCGACGATGAGATCGGGCTTGAGTGGCCTAGATACGACTCAAATACCGCCGTATTGGGCTTTGTCGTCTACCGAGCGCCTGCAAGCGGCGGCGAAGCCAAAAAGATCGCCACCATCGCAGACCCATACTCCACTCACTACGTAGATACGAGGCTGCAGCCGGGCACTTCGTATAAATACACGGTGCGCACATACGGCGCCAAGGGCGTTTCGGCTCCTTCTCCGGTCGCTATCGCAAGCACCGCTAAGATGCTAGAGTCCGTGCCGTTTGCGCAGGCGATCTACGGACTTCCGGGCCGCGTTAAGATCATCTGGCGTCCGCATCCGGATCTTCGCGTAAGCTCCTATCTAATCGAGCGCCGTCCTAAGGGAGGCGAGTCATGGAGCACGATTAAAGAGGTTCGCGGCAGACTTAGCGCTGAATATATCGACAATATCGATTATGGCGAAGGATACGAATACCGCATCACCGTCAAAACCGAAAACGGAGAGCTGTCCAAGCCTAGTGCAGTCATTGCCGCAGCGCAGGCAGAATAAAGTTTGCCTAATTTCATAACCCAAAGCGTGAGCCTGCCGCCGCTGCCGGCTAGATTCGGCGAGGTCGAATTTTTAGAAACGGCGCGCGGCAGAAATTTAACGCTCGTACGAATTAAAAGCTTTGATAGCGAGTTTTTTATCATCGTTAAGCCCAGCGGCGGCAAAGTGATAGTAAAGGGCGAAAAGATCACCAAGCCCGCTAAGATCGGTCATCTGCAGCGAGCGCTCGAAATTTTTAAAGAGCGCTTCTGCGGACGGATCATCTCGCAGGCGTTTGCCTACAAAGATAGCTCGCTTACCGAAAAAACGCCGCTGATTTTGGACGAGAATGAAATTTTATCCCTCGTAAAAAGCTCTAAATTTAATAAAATTTTCATCGAGATCGGCTTCGGCTCGGGCAGACACCTGCTTCATCAAGCGCGCTCAAATCAAGACGCGCTGCTAATCGGCATTGAAATTTACAAGCCAGCAATCGAGCAGGTCGCAAAACTAGCGATCCGCGAAGGGCTGCAAAACATCGCTCTCATAGCCACCGACGCGCGGGTTTTGCTGAGCCTGCTTCCCGCGGGCTGCCTGCAGCGCGTATTTTTGCACTTCCCCGTGCCGTGGGACGACGCGCCGCACCGCCGCGTCATAAGCGACGAGTTCGCCTCACAGATCGCACGCACGCTCGGACGCGGCGGCCGCTTCGAGCTTCGCACCGACAGCGGGGAGTACTTCCTCTACGCGATGCAAAAGCTCTCGCCCTACGTTCAGCGCAAAGCAGGCGAAATTTCGCACTTCAAAAACCGCGACGCCGCCGTAGCGAGCAAATACGAGGATAGATGGCGCAAAATGGATAAAGACATCTACGATCTGATCTACGAGAACAAAACCGCGGGCCGTGGCGAGCCGCAGCGGTTTGAGATGGAATTTTTAAAATTTGACGCGGCGGCAATCGCGCGAAATTTTAAAAATTCTACCTTCAAAGGCGAGGATTTTTTCGTGCATTTTGAGGAAATTTTTTACTTTGACGCGCAAAAAGACTTGGACGCGGACGGGGTTTGCGCGGCGGACGGCGTAAATTTAAGCGGCGCGGACGAAGACATAAACGACAAGGCTATAAATTTAGACGCGACGCGCAGCAAAAATTTAACCGAGCACGCGAGCATGGATGAAATTTCGTCAGGAAGCAGCAAATTTTTAGCTACGACAGCGAGCGATAAAATTTCAACTTGCGAGAACGCTACGCAAATTCTAAAAAAAGCAAGCGGCGCACTGAATACAAACCGCGCGGATGAAGCGCGCGTAAATTTAAACGAAGATCGCTTGAGCGCAAACGGCATAAATTTAACAGATGGCGGCGTAGCGAGTGCAAGAAATACGACAAGCATAGGCGCCGCAACGAGCGCTAAATTTAGCCGCCCCGCCCCGAGCGAAAAGCGCGCTTTAGCCTGCGAGCAGATCGCAACAAGCAGCGCGCTAAACGCGCTAAACGCTAGCAGCACGGAGGGTGCGCTTGCAGCTATCGACGCGACAGGCGCAAGTATTGCACCTGCAACTATCGGTGTAATAGATGCAAACAATGTGCCGAATTTGGATGGCTCATTCACGGCAACCCGTGCAGCGGAAGCAAGCGCCACATCAAATGTGATCCGCGCAAACGAAGCAAACGTTACGAAAATTCCAAAAAAAGCAAGCGTCTTACTTTGCACAAATGAGCCGCAAGCCGAACTAAAAAACGAGCTAAACCACGCTGCCGAACTGCAAGCAGAATTACAAAATAAGTCAAACTCTATCAAGTCGCAAGTCGGGCGCCGAAGCGAGCCAAGCAATGACGAGCTACAAGCCGAACACCAAGGCAAATTAAACCGTGCCGAGCGGCAAGATAAACAGCAAAGCAAGCCGTGCTGCACCGAGCAGCAAAACGAATGGCAAAGCAAGCCGTGCTGCACCGAGCAGCAAGACGTGCTAATCCTGCTTTCGCTCGGGGCATTCGACTTTCCGCAGCAGTGTTTCATCCGCGCAAATGCAAGCGGTACGCGCTACTTCATCCGCCGCCCGCTTCCTACGCGCGAAAACCACGCGGCACATCAAAAAATTTCGGAGATATTTTCACAATGGCAGAGATAACGGACGATTACAACATCATCACCGCAGCGGGCCTCACTCTGGGCTACGAAAAGGCGGGCGCAGTCATCCAAGACGCGAGTTTCGGCATCGGCGCGAAGGACTTCGTCATCATCACGGGCAAGAGCGGCAGCGGCAAATCCACGCTGCTTAAGTCCTTCTACGGCGGCATCGACATCATCGGCGGCGAGCTGAACGTCTGCCTGTGCGATCTAAAGGGCATCACGAACTCCGATCTGCGCACCCTGCGCCAGCGCATCGGCATTATCTTTCAAAACTACCGCCTGATCAACGAATGGACGATCGAGCGCAATATAATGCTTCCGTTAATGATAATGGGCTACAATCAGCAGGTCTGCCAAGACCAAGCCAAAAAGCTACTGCGCCACGTCGAGCTCGGGCACAAAATGGGCAAATATCCGCTCGAGCTTAGCGGCGGCGAGCAGCAGCGCGTGGCTTTGGCGCGCGCGATGGCGCATAATCCGCGCCTGCTGCTATGCGACGAGCCTACGGGAAATTTGGACGACTACTCCAGCGCCATTATTTGGAATTTGCTGCGCTCGGCGTGCGAGTCGTGGAACGCCTGCGTCGTTATCGTGACGCACAAAATGCCCGCTACGCTGCGTTTTAGGCACCGACATTTTGAGATTAAGGACGCTAAAGTAAATGAAATCGATTAAAACCCATTTCGGCGTGATCTTTTCGCTCGTCGCGCTGCTTTTTTCGGTGCAGTTTGGAATTTTTATGAGCAACCTAACCAAAAGCTACGAGCGCTCGATCCAAAACGAATACAACATCGTGCTAGTCTCCAAAACCTCGCTCAGCCTGCAAGACGCGCAAAAAGCGGTGCCGAAGATTAGCTCGATTAGCGAAATTTCGACCGCTGGCATCACCGAGCGACTGAAGGGTAAAATTTCACAAAACGCCTTTGCCGAGCTTAGTAAAAATTTGCCTAAATTTTATAGCGTCAAGCTCGAAAGCTTCCCCGACGCCGCGCAGCTTGCCAAGATCGAGCAGGATCTAAAATCCATAGGCTCGCTCACGCGGGTTGAAATTTTTAAAAAGACCCACGATGAAATTTTTAAAATTTTACTGCTTATCAAAAGCCTCGTTTACGGCTTTGCGTTTCTCATCGTGCTTTTAGGCGTGATGTTAATTCACCGCCAGATGCGTATCTGGGTTTACGAACACAAAGAGCGCATCGAGATTATGGAGCTTTTCGGCGCGTCGTTTCTCATAAAAAGCGGCAAGCTCTACCGAATGGCGATAATAGACTCCTTCATCGCTACGCTGATCGTGACCTGCTTCTACATTGCGCTTCCAGGCTGGGAGGTGTTTTCAACCACACTTAAGGGCATCGGCGATCTGCGCACCGCCATAGTGCTGCCTTACGATGCGCTGATTCTTTTGGGTGTCGCCTTGGCGCTATCTATCATCGCGGTAAGTTTTGTGATGCTGCAAATCGGAAATAAACGAGCATGAAAAGGGCTTTTTTAGCGCCGCTTCTTGTGCTGGGGCTTGCCGCGGCTCTTACTTATGCCGCGCCCGCAAAGCAGCAGAGCACGAAAGATAAGATCGCCAAAGCGGGTCAAGAGCTTAAAAGCTCGCAAAAGGAGGGGATGCAGCTCTCGCAAAAGATCGACGAGATCGCTGGCCAAATCGTAAAGGAGCAGGAGGGCTTTAAAAAGCGCGAAGGCGAGATCAAACAGCTAAGCGAAACGATCGAAGGCCTAAAGGATCAATACGCCGCCGAAGCGCAGGAGCTTGAGAAGCTAAATAGCCAAAACGCCACCCTTCTTAGCGTGCAAAGCGAACTGGAGAGCAAGATCATAAGCGTGATCTCGCAAGAGTTATCGTTTGATCTAATCACCGACGTAAATTCCACCACTACGCCCGATTCTATCGTAGCTAGCGAAATTTTAGAAGGGCTCGGCGTCGTTATGAACGACGAACTGAAGGGGTTAATCAAAGACTACGAAAATAATCAAAATTTTATTAACGAGCAGAACAAAAAGATCAAATCGATCCAGGCGAGCATGGCGGGCTACGACAAGAAAAAAACCGATCTTGACGCCAAGCAAACCACCCAAAAAGAGAAGCTCGCGCAGATGAAAAAGGACAAAGAGGACTACATCGCGAGGCTTGAGAAGATAAACGACGAGCAAGACGCCATATCTAAGACCCTGCAGGAGCTTAAGATCATCGACGACGCCGAGGAAAAAGCCAAAGCGCAGAAGGAGGAAGCGGCACGCCAAGCAAAGCTAGAGGCGCAGAAGCAAAAGGAGCGCCAGGCGCGCGAAAAAGAGTATGCCAAAGCAAAGGCGGCCGCCAAAAAGGCGGGCAAGCCCGAACCTGCGCCACCTAGTGAGAGCGAGCCAGAAGTGAGCGAGCCGGCGGATGAGCGCGTAAGTAAGATCAACCAAAAGGTCAAGCAGTACGGCTCGAGCTATCAGTCCTCACGCGTTAAAAAATACAGCGGAGCCAAGACCGCAGCGCCTTTAAACGGCGCGTATTTGAAGCGAAAATTCGGCAATTACAACGATCCCGTGTATAACATCAAACTTTTCAACGAAAATATCGTGCTGGGCTCAAACAGCGGCGACACGCAGGTTAAGGCTGTGCTGCCGGGCAAGGTGGTCTTTGCCAAAGAAACCGCCGTGCTCGATAAGGTCGTGATCCTAGAGCACAGCGGCGGTATCCACACGATCTACGCGCATCTAAATCAGATCCCGCCTACCGTGCGCGTCGGCTCCAACGTCAAAAAGGGCTACATCATCGGGCGCATCGGCTCGGATCTGACCTTTGAGGTAACGCAGCAGAACTACCACATCAACCCGCTTGATCTCATAAGCCTGAGGTGAGCCGTGGGCGGGAAAAATTCTAAATTTAGCGGATCTTGCGAGGATGCCGAAAGTTTAAATTTAAGCGAGCAAAGCTCGGGCTGCGATTTAAATTTAGACAAGCAGAATTCTTTAAAAGAGCAAAATTCCGCCGCTTCAAATTTGAGCGATGAAAGCTCTGCGGCGGCGTTAAATTTAAACGGGCAAAATTCCACCTCAGCGCTAAATTTAGATAACTCAAATTCTAAAACGACGCCAAATTTAAACAATCAAAATTTTACCACCGCAAGCGCTGTCGCCGCATCAAATTTAGATGGCGAGAATTCCGCCACGGGCGCTACTGCATTAAATTTTAAAAATAAAAATTCCATGGCGACGGACGCCGAAGCGACATCAAAAACGACGGCGGGCGCTGTAAAAACAGAAGCGATGACGGTCTCAGAAACAGCGCAAAACGATATTGAGATTACAAGGGTAGCGGAGGAAATAATGGCAGCAGAGATAGCACCGGCAAAAGAAGCAGAAGCGGCGAGGCCGCAGATCCAAGAGCTTACCAATTTTCTTAGCGAATACGCCGCCAAGATGCTTAGCATCGGCACTTACACCGCGCGAATCGAGCGATGCGTGTGCAGGATAGCGGACGCTTACGGCTATGAGGCGAGCCTGATGATCTTCGTGCGCCACTTCATCATCAGCGTTATGGACCCTGCGGACAACTCTATCCGCCGCACCTACGTCAAAACGGGCGCTGCGGCGCAGATCAGCTTCGATCTGATCTCGGAGCTAAGTGCGCTTAGCTGGGAAATTTACGACGAGAAAATCCCCCTTGCGCGCGCCAAGGCTGCATTTGCAGAAATTTTGGCCTCGCAGAAGAAAAGCTTTGCCAAAACTCTCGTTCTGCTCAGCATCGCAAACGCCGCATTCTGCGAGCTTTTTGGCGGTGACGGCGGCGCGATGGCGCTCGTTTTTGCAGCTACGGCTTTTGGGATTTGCGCCCGCTATCTGCTTAGCAAACTTAAAATCAACCTAAAAATCCAATACATCGCGGTTTCGTTCGCAGTATCCTTCATCGTCTCGCTAGGCACTCGCTACGGGCTTAGCGCCACGCCCGACGTCGCCGTGGGATCGAGCATACTCTTTTTGATCCCCGGCGTCTGGCTGATCAACTCGGTATTTGACATCCTAAACGAAAATATGCTCGTAGGCATCAGCAGAGGGCTGAACACGGGGCTTTTGATCATCTGCATCGCGATCGGGCTTTTTCTGACGCTTAGCATCTCAAATTTAGGGCTCGTAAATGTTTGATCTAGCGCTTTCGGTATTTAAGGATGCTTGCTTTGCCGCTGCGGCGGGGCTGGGGTTTGCGTATGCGTGCATGCCGCCTAAAAAGACGCTCGCCTTCTCGGCGCTGCTTGCGGCGGTTGCGCATTCGTGCAGGTTTTTGCTGATACAGAGCCAAATTTTTTCGATCGCCGCCGCAACGCTTTTTGCGTCGTTTCTGATCGGCGTTTTGGGGATGCTCTGCGCCAAGCGCCTCAAGGTGCCCGCAGAGATCATCGCCTTCCCCGCGCTGCTTCCGATGATCCCGGGCATCTACGCCTACAAGGCGGTTTTGGCGCTGTTTTCTTATATCAAAGCCGCGGGCGTAGAGCATAAACTCGCCCACCTCATCTCGTTTTTCGATAACGCCCTCGCCACGATCTCGATCTCGCTGGCGCTCGGCACGGGTGTTTCAATAACGCTGCTAATTTTCTACGAGCAGTCCTTGATGATCACTCGCGGAGCAAGAGGCAAATAGCGCTAAATAAGAAATTTTAAGCAGACGCGACGGGTAAATTTAAATTTATCATCTTCGCTAGCGAGGTAAAATTTTATAAATTTACCGCCCTTTCTGCGAAAGTAAAATTTAGTTATATTCGCCATTTATCGCTCATTATTTGATATTTGTTTTATTGTTTTCTCTTTTTCATCGTAGTAATATCCCATATAACTCAAAAGTGTATTTCTGCAGCCCAATATACATTTGTTGCATAATTATAAGAAAGATAAATGCTATAATTAGAATGTATTAAAATACTACAAATTTCTTAGAAAGGACTTGAAATGGCTTTAACAGAAGAAGAGATGAAAATGTGGCAAGGCGTGAGCGATCATTTGACGCGAATGGAAAACGACGCCGAATATTGCAAAAAAATAGAAAAGCAACTTTATCGCGGTGCTCCAAAAAAGAGTATTGAGAGAATACGACAAGCAGGTATAAGAAATAGCCAATCAAAGTTAGTAAGCGCAATAAAAAAGATTGATTTCAGCTCCAATGCCGAAATGGTAAAAATTCAAGACGAAACGATTGTCCTTGCTAAAAATTCTCTAGTAAATTTTTTAAAAGAATATAATGAGCACCCTAATACCTCGGGTGGTCGTTATATTTGTTCCGATACATTCAAAGAACTTTTCCCTTGCTTTGAAATAAAAGAAAATAGGGCGTTAGTAAACGATGCTATACATAATTCTTCCGCTGTTTTGGCGGCTACGCAGTTTGAAGAGGTTCTAAAGCGCGATGAGCCTAATAAAACCAAAGCAATTTTCATCACCGGAATTCCTGGAGCCGGAAAAACAACCTCGGTTAAAAATTTGGCTCAAGATAAGTTAAGCGGATTCTCTCTTATCATCTTTAGTAAAATATGAT
>CAUPZQ010000014.1:0-49194 GCA_963515915.1 uncultured Campylobacter sp. | reverse complement strand
CTATAAGTTTTATGCGTTAGGTTTTTGAAAACACCTTTACTCTTGGAGCATTGCCTGTAAATTTCTCGATATTTACAAGAGCTGTGTGAGATATATTGCCTTGTGCAAGCTTTGATGTGCCCTTATCAATAGTTAGGACATTTACATCGCCATGAACACACATAGATCCTATCTCACCAGGATTTTGTGGATCATACCACGCACCCTCTGCTACGCAAACTACATCTTTTCTGACATCATCTGTTACAACAGCACCACATAAAATTTTGCCACGTTTTGATGAAACAACGACTAGATCACCATTTTCAATGCCTTTTTGTTTAGCATTTTCTGGATTTATCAGAACTGGCTCACGCTACTTCGCCGAGGGATACAAGCGGGCAACGACTCCAAAACCTTTTGCGTAGATAAACAAAGATGCACTATATTAAAAAATGGAGAAGCTATAGCGCTTACAAAGGCGGAATTTGACATCTTTATCTACCTTTATGAAAAAGAGGGGATGGTTATACCAAGAGAGGATATTTTGATAAATTTGGGTCAGGCGAAATTTCAAAGCGGATTAAAAAGCATCGATGTCGCCATAGGGCGCTTGCGTCAGAAAATAGGAGACGATCCTAAAAATCCGCGATTCATTCACCCCGTGCGCGGTATAGGGTATAAATTTATCAATGCGTAATATATCTATCATCAAACTCATATCTTTTTTCTTTTTTGCCGCGCTCATTACGGTAAATTTAGCATTCTTCATCGAATCAAAAAGGCAGGTAAGAGACGCAGAGTACCTTACTTATGAGCGCTTTATGCTGGGTATGCGTATACGAGGACAAGTAGAAGATAACGCAACTAAGCAACTAGCGCAAATTGTCCTTAAAAATAGCGAGCTTGATCCTATTAAGATCAGGCAAGGCGGCGAAAAAATTTTTAGCGACTCGTATACCGATATGATAAGGTATAACAAAAAGCTCTACTTTGTACCTAGATTTTCTTCTATTGATCCTAAGATGTTTTCACGCATTATGGATGCGGCAGGGCTTGAGCTATCAAGCAAAGATGACATCGCGAAAAACGATATGCCTTTAGAAAATTTAGAAGAAATTTCTTCGCATAACATTTGGATACTTTGGCTTATAGTAAATATCGTAATGGTGGCTTTTTTCATAGTCGTCTTAAAAAAATTGCTGAGACTCAGAAATTTAAAAAATATGATAAGAAAAGCGGGCGAAGAAGATAAATTTAGACTGCTAAGAGTAGAAGCAAACGATGAAATAGGCCAAATCGCCGGCGAATTTAACACGACGATGCAAAAAAATAGATGCGATAAAACAGGCTAGAGCGCTATTTTTACGCAACATCTTGCACGAATTTCGCAACCCGATAATGAAGGGGCGGATCATGGCGGACATGATAGCCGAAATCTTACGAGACGATAAATTTAAAAGTAGATTAAAACAAATTTTTATAAGGCTTGAAATGATACTAGGCGAAGTCGTCAAAGTAGAAAAACTCGTATCCAATGAATGGGAGCTTAAGAAAAATAAACACCGAGTTATAGACATCGTCGATCACTCGGTAGATATGCTTTTGCTAAAAGACACGAGCCGCATAGAAGTGCGAGCAGATATGGAAATAAGCGCGGTTGAGGTTGATTTTGAACTTTATGCGACTGGAGTTAAAAATTTGATCGATAACGCCTTAAAATACTCTAGCGGCAAAGTCCTTGTAAATATAGATAAAAATGCCGTCTGTATAAGCAGCACGGGAGATGAGCTGGAACCGGAAAGACTTGATTTTGAAAGAGCTTTTAACAGAAAGGTAGAGACGTCAAATTCAGGACTTGGCCTTGGGCTTTATATAGCAAATCAAATTTTTAAAAAACACGGTCATGCCCTAAAATACAAGCATGAAGAGGGTAAAAATAATTTTCTAATATGTTTCATAAACACTTGATCTAAAAACAACTTGATTATTAATACTTATAAATCATTTTAAGCTCGTTATTTGCGCTGATTAATTCATTTATAAAGCCTAACAAATCTGTTATTAATAGTACAATGACACCCCTGCGACATCCACTATATTTTTTGGTTTATGATAATTCCGAGATTTTTTAGATATTTAGTCACTCCGTAGAAGCCACAATAAGGTAGCTGAAGAAGAATTCGCACGCGCACGCTAAAATTTAACGGCTCTTTCGTCGTGTAGAAAAGATAAAATTTTAGTAGAGTACGGCATGAGGGCGTCTGAATTTAAACGTGATCGTTTTGGTTGATGCGCGGCGTTAAATTTTATGCTGCTTGGTAAGACTGTGGCGATGAGTAGTTTTAAAATTTTGATTTTGGCGTGGGTGAAATTTAACGACAGCGCGTTCTGTCGGCGAGGTATAATGTATGGGTATTTGGCGGTATATCGACGTAGCGGCGATTGGCAAGTGTTGCATATAAACTAAGCGATTAAAATAAGAATGCGGATGAAATTAGTGCGTGATACATATAAATAGTAGCATGCCCCGTAAACGATGTGATTCGCGATAAAATTTTGCGTAAATTAAGGTGAAATTTAGCCGATGAAATGAGAACGGATTTAAAATTTAACCGTTTTTTCAAGCGAATTTTGCCACAATTGCGCTCAAATTTCGTTGGGGCAAAAGATGAAAAAATATACCAAACAAATCCTCGCGATGCTCGCGCTAAACGCGATCTACAGCGGCTCAGGGATCTTAATTTTAAGCTTTATCAATAAATATCTACTTGACGGCGCCGAAAGAGGCGGCAGGATCATCGCGCTATTTTTCGCGCTCTTGGCGCTATTTTTGCTGCTTTCGGTACTAAGTCGCATCATGCTTTGCAAGATGGAAAACGACTTCGTATTCGATCTGCGCACCAAGATCATCAAGCAGATCATCGATACGAAGTTCGAGCGCATCGAGGCTGCGTCGAAGGCAAACCTACTTGCGTCCCTTTCCAGCGATATTTCGCGCCTAACCGAGGGCTTTATGCGCATATCCGAGCTCATTCAAGGCGCGATGATCGTGCTGTTTTGCGGCATCTACGTGCTATACATCGCGCCTATGATGTTTGCATTTTTATTCGTCTGGATCGGCGCGCTGATGATTTTCAACCGCTTTTTGATGAAAAAAGTCATGCAAAATTACGATCTGTACCGCCAAAACGAGGACGTTTTGTATAAAAACTACGCCGCGGCGATCGAGGGGCACAAGGAGCTGTCGCTAAGCCTAGCCAAAGCAAAGAGCCTATACGAAAATGACTTTCTGCCCAACGCGCAAAATTTACGCCGAAGCTCGCTGCGAGCCGAGGTTTACGGCGCGTTTGCGAGTAATTTTATGAACGTGATGATGCTAGGCGCCGTAGGCTTTGTGCTTTATTTTGGGCTCAGCGGCGGCAAAACGGAGCTTGCAAACGCCGTAACGATCGCGCTTACGGTGCTTTTTTTGCGCGCGCCTTTGATGATGCTCATATTCTCGCTTCCTAGCGTGCTGCGCGCCAAGATCGCCTACGCAAAGATCAATGAGTTAGGCTTAGACCCATTCGTGCAGGGCTTTGAGCTTGCGCAAATGCAGCCGTGGCGCAGCCTGGAGCTTAAAGACGTGGGCTTTTCGTACCCCGGCGGAAAATTCGGCATAAAAGGGGTAAGCTTGCAGCTAAATGCGGGCGAGACGGTGTTTTTAATCGGCGAAAACGGCAGCGGAAAATCGACGCTTTTTATGATTTTAGCGGGTCTTTATACGCCGCAAACGGGCGAAATTTTAGCCGACGGCGCGGCCCTTAAACCCTCCGATCTGCGCGCCTACAGCAACAACATAAGCGCCGTTTTCAGCGATTTTTATCTCTTCGACTACGCTACGGGCGATGCGGAGATCGCGCGCGAGTGGCTGGTGCTTACGCACCTACAGGATAAGGTTGAGCTAAAGGGGGCTAAATTTAGCACCACGAGCCTATCTAGCGGGCAGCGCAAGCGCCTAGCGCTCGTAAGCGTGCTGATGGACGGGCGAAAATTTTTGATGCTTGATGAGTTTGCCGCCGATCTCGATCCGCAGTTTCGCGCGGAGTTTTACGAGCGGATTTTGCCAGAGCTGAAATCGCGCGGATACACGATCTTTGCGATCTCGCACGATGATAAATACTTCGGCGCCGCAGATAAAATTTATAAGATGCAAAGAGGCGAAATTTCGCGCATAAAGTAAAGCGGCTAAATTTTAAAATTCTGCGCAAAATTTTGCGATGGAATTTGACATCTAGATGAAATTAGCCTTAGGATTTTGCTACGAAATTCCACAATTGAAATTTAAGTGGCAAGGCGAAATTCGCTTAAAATTTTACAGCGTAAATTCCGCTTCAAGCCCCTATGCTAAAGTTTGCAGTAGATAGAATTTTGCCTCTTTGGCGCAAATTGCAAAAATTTAACCGAAATTTACTAAATTTTGATTATACTGCACCCACAATTTAAAAAGAAAGGATAGGAATGAAAAAAGTTCTTATTGCATGTGCTGCGATTGCGGCGTTTAGTTCGAGTGTATTCGCCGCTGACGGCGCTACTTTATATAAAAAATGCGTGGCCTGTCATGGAGCCAACGCCGAGAAGCCTTATCTTGGCGGCAAAGTACCTGCGCTAAACACCTTAAGCAAGGAAGATATCATCGCTAGCCTAAAAGGCTACAAAGATGGCAGCTTGGGCGAGGGTAAGGGAAAATTCGGCATGATGGGCGTTATGAAAGGTCAAGCAGCTTCGCTTAACGACGAATCGATCGAAGCGCTAGCCGATTTCATCGTCTCTAAAAAATAATTTCAAACTTCATTCGGCGGGCTTTGCGCTCGCCGAACTTCGCTTAATTTAAAATTTCAAAATTCTACGCTAATATCACGTAAAAATTCCAAAGGCTCATAATGTTTAACGGACTGATCAGAGAGATCGCGCAGGTTGCGAGCTTTAGCGGCGATTTGCTGCGACTGCGCGCGAGATATCGCCCCGCGCTCGGCGATAGCGTCGCGGTAAACGGCGCGTGCCTGAGCGTGATGCGGCTTTTTGCGGACGGATTTTCGGTGCAGCTTTCAAGCGAAACGGCGCGCATCATCGCCGCACAAAACTTGCGCGGCCCGGTGCATATTGAGCCTGCGATGCGGATTGGGGATCGCATAGACGGGCATTTGATCCAAGGGCACGTCGATGCCGTGGGCGAAATTTATAAAATTTCAAAGCTTGCAAGTGGCGTCGATTTTTTTATCCGCGCGCCGCTGCATATAGCGCCGCTGCTAGCGCCGAAAGGCTCAGTAGCGATCGACGGTGTGAGCTTAACGATCAACGAAGTGCTTGAAGGCGGCGGAAATTTTATTTACAAAGACCGCAAAGGCCCGCTCGGTTCAGATTTCAGCGACACAGGCTCGCGCGGGCCAAATTCTAGCGGCTCAAATTCCGTTCGAGATCCGAGTTCCTTGGGCGCAAATTTAAAGAGTGAAACGCAAAGTTGCGTCATTCGCCTTACGATCATCCCGCTCACGCTCAAAGATACGCTCTTTGGATCCTACAAAATTGGGCGTCGCGTAAATATCGAAACCGATCTGCTCGCGCGATACGTCGCGGCACAGCTACGTTTTGCCGGCGGACGGCCCGTCTGCGGTATGGACACGGCACGTGATGATAGCGCCGCAAGCGGGAAAGATGGGCTTTCATGGGACGCAGTAGATAAAATTTTGAGCCTGTATTAAGCGGCACGCGATGGCTAAAATCGAAATTTGCAGAGAAAATCTTGAGTTTGTATTGGATGGACGCGGCGTGCTGGCGGGCTTTAGCACGCGCGAAGGAGGCGTAAGTGGTGGGGTTTACGCGAGCTTAAATTTAGGGGATCACGTAGGCGATGATCCGCAAAACGTCGCGCAAAATCGCGAAATTTTAGCCTCTGCGCTCGGTATTGCGCCTCTAAATTTAAAATTTATGCGCCAGATCCACTCAAACCGCGTTGAAATTTTACGCGCAGGTAGCGATGAAATTCCGCCATGCGACGGGCTTGTGACCGATCTGCACGGCTTGGCCCTGTGCGTGCTGGTAGCGGACTGCTCGCCCGTTTTGATCGCGGACGAGCGGCGCGGCGTGGTTGCCGCGGTGCATGCGGGGCGCGCGGGCGTGATAGGGCGGATCTGCACGAATGCGATAAATTTGATGAGCGAGAGCTTCGGCTGCGTCGCTGCGGAGCTGAAGGTGTTTGTAGGCGCGAATATCAAGGCGCGAAACTACGAACTTGGCGAGCTTGATCTGGGCGAGTTTGAGCGCTACAAAACACAGGGGCATTTCGATCTAAACGCCGTACTTCGCGACGAGCTCGCAGCTGCGGGAGTGCGAAACGTTAAATTTGATCCGCGCTGCACTTTTGAGAGCGAGCGACATTTTTCATACCGCAGAGACGGCGTCACGGGGCGCTTCTGCGGCTTTGTGATGAATAAGTTATGCCGATGAAAAGCAAAATAGGATATAAAATTTCTCCGCAAGGTCCGCTAAAATTTCTCCGAAACTCTATAAAATTTGACGTAGAGGCGCTGCAAAGCGAAACGGCGAAAAGAGGCGAGATTGTGGCGTGACATCGCAGTCAAGAAGGCTAAAAAACGTAAAATTTACAATCAAAAATCCAAAGCAAAGGAGAAAATATGCTGTTACTTAAAAATGCCGATCTATACGCGCCAGAGCACATCGGCAGGAGCGACGTTTTGCTCGGCGGAGGTAAAATTTTAGCCGTTTCTAAGGGGCTTGATTTTCGAGTCGATGGGCTTGAAATTTACGATCTGGATGGAAAAATTTTAGCACCCGGTCTCATCGATCAGCACGTGCACATCACGGGTGGCGGAGGCGAGGCGGGTTATCACTCTCGAACGCCCGGAATAACGCTATCTGGGATCATCCGCTACGGCACGACGACGGTCGTAGGCACGCTAGGCACGGACGGGTGCACGAGGAGTCTCGAAAATCTCTATTCAAAAGCCAAGGCGCTTGAATACGAGGGCATTTCGACCTTCATCCATACGGGTTCTTACGCACTGCCTAGCGTTACTTTTACGGGCTCCGTCACGCGCGATCTGGTGCTCATCGACAAGGTCATCGGCTGTAAGATCGCGATGAGCGACAACCGCGGCAGCTATCCGACCTCTCAGGAGCTCATCAAAACTCTGACGCAGATACGCATCGGCGGAATGATCTCGAAAAAAGGCGGCGTGCTGCATATGCATATGGGCGGTCTCGCGGATAAATTCGACCTGATTTTTAGCGTGATCAAGGATTATTCGTTCCCGGTTAATTACTTTTCGCCGACTCACTGCGCGCGGACGAAGGAGCTCTTTGACGAGGCGATCAAATTTCAAAAAATGGGCGGCTATATCGACATCACGAGCGGCGGAAGTAAATTTGCCCCGCTTCACGAAGTTATCGCCTATGGCCTTGAAAACGGCTTAAATTTAGAGCGCTTAACGATGAGCTCGGACGGCAACGGCAGCGTCCCTAGATTTGACGAAAACGGCGCGTTAGTGGGCTACGGCTGCGCTTCGTGCGAGACGAATTTAGAAGTCTTGCAAGCCTGCGTGAAAAATAAAATCCTAACCATCTCGCAAGCGCTAAGCATGATGGGCAAAAACGTCGCAAAATACCTAAATCTAAGCGGCAAGGGCGAGATAAAAGTAGGCTTTGACGCCGATTTTGCAGT
Organism: uncultured Campylobacter sp.; assembly: GCA_963515915.1. GTDB lineage: Bacteria > Campylobacterota > Campylobacteria > Campylobacterales > Campylobacteraceae > Campylobacter_B. Next base: position 41,492 of record CAUPZQ010000014.1, on the reverse strand, counting down.
ATTTGACGAAGCCCTAAACCTAGATAGCGTGATCGCCAAAGGGGAGTTTTGCGTAAAAGAGGGCAAGCTCGTGAAAAAGGGATTTTTTGAGTGAAATTTAGAGCGAATTTGCCGTTTTCTTAAATTTGGCGGGTTTAAATTTGACGAATAATTTCGCTTGTCCCTCTTGCCGCCGTCTTATCTTTACGGCGTAAAATTTAACCGCGCAGGGGCCTGGATTATATTAAATTTAGCTTTAATTTAGCTATTTTTAAATATAATCTCAGCTTCAATTCACACACACCAATCCTAAAATTTGGTTGCGTTTGTCAAAAACAAATGTTAACGGGTGTGGAGGAGAAACCTAAATTTCGGGGCAACCCACAAGGAGAAAACTCATGGTAACAATGAGAGATTTGCTAGAGTGCGGCGTTCATTTCGGACACCAAACACGCAGATGGAATCCGAAGATGAAAAAATTCATTTTCGGCGAGAGAAAAGGTATCTACATCATAGATCTACAAAAAACTATCCGCTACTTCCGCTACACTTATAATATCGTGCGCGACGCGGCTGCCGAGGGCAAGACGATACTTTTCGTGGGCACCAAAAAACAAGCCGGCGCGACGCTAAAAGAGTACGCCGAGAAGTGCGGCATGCCTTATGTAAGCCACAGATGGCTAGGCGGCATGCTGACAAATTTTTCCACTATCAAGCAATCGATCCGCAAGCTCGAAGTAATCGAGACTATGGAAGAGGACGGCTCGATAAATTTACTAACCAAAAAAGAGGCGCTAATGCTTCGCCGCAAAAAGGAGAAGCTCGAGCTTTATCTAGGCGGCATTCGCAATATGAAGGGCCTACCTGATATGATCTTCGTCATCGACGTTGTAAAAGAAAAGATCGCCGTAGCGGAAGCTAACCGCCTAAAAATGCCGGTTATCGCGCCTTTGGATACAAACTGCGATCCGGACGTAGTCGATTTCCCGATCCCCGGCAACGACGATGCGATCCGCTCGGTTCAGCTTTTCTGCCAAGAGATGGCTGAGGCGATCAACGAAGGCAAGGCGCTTCGCGATCAAGATGCGAGCGAGGACGGCGAGCAGAGCGAAGCCATCAGCGACGAGGAGAAAGAGGAAGTCATAGCCGAGGCGATGAGCGAAGAGGATTTTGAAGTGAGCGAGGACGAAGAGTAATGGAAATCAGCGCACAAATGGTAAAAGAGCTCCGCGAAAGCACCGGAGCGGGGATGATGGACTGCAAGAAGGCTTTAGTTGAAACAGACGGCGATATGGATAAGGCCGTCGATCTGCTTCGCGAGAAGGGCCTCGGAAAGGCTGCTAAAAAAGCCGACCGCCTAGCTAGCGAGGGCCTAGTGAGCGTCGAAGTGGGCGCGGATCATAAGATTGCCACGATAAGCGAGATAAATTCCGAAACCGACTTCGTGGCTAAAAATCAAAATTTTATAAATTTAGTTAAAAATACTACTCTACATATCCAAAGTAAAGGCATTAGCAGTATTGACGAGCTAAATTCCAGCATCATTGACGGCGTTAAATTCGATGAGCATCTAAAAAGCCAGATCGCTACGATCGGCGAAAATTTAGTCGTTAGAAGATTTGAGACGATTAAGGCAGGCGCAAACGGCGTGGTAAACGGCTACCTGCACTCAAATGGTCGCGTAGGCGTCATCATCGCAGCAGCTTGCGACAGCGAGCGAACTGCGGATGGTGCGAAGGAGCTTATAAAAAATCTCTGCATGCATGCAGCCGCGATGAAACCTCAGGTTATCAGCTATAAAGAGCTTGATCCCGATTTTATCGAGAAGGAATTTTTAGCTCTTAAAGGCGAGTTTGAGAAGGAAAATGAGGAGTTTGTGCGCTTGGGCAAACCGCTTCATAAGATCCCGCAGTTTGGCTCGCGCGCACATCTAAGCAATGAAATTTTAGCCAAAGAGATCGAAGCTTTAAAAGACGAGCTTCGCAAGCAAAATAAACCTGAAAAAATTTGGGATAAAATTTTACCGGGCCAGATCGATCGCTTCATCGCCGACAATACTCAAATCGATCAGCGCCTCACGCTGCTAGGGCAATTTTATGTAATGGACGATAAGAAAACCGTTGAGCAGGTGATCGACGAAGAAGCTAAAAAACTAGGTGGCAAGATCGAGATCGTAAAATACGTCCGCTTCGAAGTGGGTGAAGGCTTAGAGAAAAAGAGCGAAGACTTCGCTGCCGAAGTAGCGGCTCAAATCGGCTAAATATGGAACTTCTAAAGGGCGTAAATCTTACTCACGCGTATGATTATACGCTCTTTGAAAATGTAAGCTTAGGCGCCAAAGAGGGTGAGAGCATCGCCATTTTGGGCGTTAGCGGCTGCGGCAAATCGACCCTGCTTCATATTTTATGTACTCTTTTAAAGCCGAACTCCGGCGAGGTAATTTACGGCGGGCGCAGTATTTACGAGCTAAGCTCTGATGAGAGACTTAAAATTCGCCGTAACGACTTTGGCATAATATTTCAATCCCACTACCTTTTTAAGGGCTTTTCCTCTGGCGAAAATATTGAACTTGCCGCCAAACTTACGAATAATGCGATAGATGATGAAATTTTAAAAAAGCTTCAGATCGAACATACTTTAAAGCAAGGCGTGGGCGAGCTTAGCGGCGGACAGCAGCAGCGCGTGAGCATCGCTCGCATACTTTGCAAAAAGCCGCGCATAATCTTTGCCGACGAGCCTACTGGAAATTTAGACAAGGATACCGCAAACGAGGTCATGGACGTGATCTTTGATTACGTAAAATCCAGCCGTGGCGCACTCGTGCTCGTGACTCACGATGAGAATTTAGCGCAGAAATGCTGCAAAGTTTATCGCCTAAATAACCGAAATTTAGCGCAAATATAAGCAATTAATAACCAAAAATATCTTACAATAGCCCAAATTCTTTCTAAAAGGTCATAAATGAAAATTCTACTTGACAATCACAATGAGCAGGTTGCAAGTGTCGTAAATATTTGCTGCGAGCGCATCGGTGCGGACCTAGTAGCATATAGTGCGGACGAGAGTGAATATGATTTGACGATAAAAAATTATGAAGATGGCGATGATATTTCAAAATTTGATCTTAATAAGACGCTGTTTCTGACGCCTAAGAATGTCTCGGTGCCAGGAGCGCGATACACCCTTACCAAGCCTTTTTCACCGCTTGAGCTCATTACGTTTATTAGCGAATTTTCGGTTCAAAATATGAGCGTGCAGGCGAAAGAAAAAATGGCGAAAGAATTTGCCGATGCAAGCTCTGTGATGAAAGAGATCGACGCGATTGATCAGGCAAATTCCGCTTCGGGTAGTAATTTTGAAGAGCTTGTGGATAGCTTTTATGACTCCGGCAAGGATATACCGCTTTCGCAGCTGGCAAACGATATAGCGCCCGAGATTGCAGATGATGTGCCGCTTTCGCAGTTGGTAGGCGATATGCCGCGCACGGACGAGATCGCAGATGATATTCCGCTCTCGCAGCTTGCAGATGAAGCAGCTCTTGCGGACACCATCGCCGATGATACGCCGCTTAACGCCGTCGCAGAAAAGATTGCGGATAATATCGCAGACGATATGCCTCTAAACTTAGCTGCTAGCGATATCCCTGAGGATGTACCGCTAAATAGTATCGGCACAAGCGAACCCGCCGAAAGTAATCACGCGCCTCAAGATGAAATTTCGCTCGCAAAGGATGATGCTCCGATAGCTCTAGCGGCGCTAGATGATGAAAATCCTGAGAATTCCAAAACGAATAAATCGCAGACAGAAGATGGAATTTCCGCCACACGGGCAAGCGAAACTCTACCGCTTGCGCAGCAAGATGAGCCGCAAAGAGCTGGTAGCTCTAATGAAACTGCCGTTGAAAAAAGGACAGACGCTGTGCCTAATCTAGAGGAGGCGAAAGACTCTGCGGATGTTACGCTTAAACAGCATGAGTCAGACGGCTCATTTGCCTATAAAACAGATGAAAAAAATTCTGCTTCGCAAGTAGTGCAAGATGCAGCTGGCGCGTCTGTTAACAGTGGATTTGATATGGATTTTTCCAGGCTTTTCGATAGCGCTGGCATGCCCGTGGAGGAGTTTGGCGGATATGATAATTTCGCCGCGGCTGCGTTTGCTTCCGATGAAAAAGAGGATAAAAGATCTGCGCATGATAAAAATAAAGCGGCTGTAAATTCTCAAAAAACGCAAATTTCGTCTCAATACGAGGTCTCTTCAGATGCGCCGATTGCGTTAGCGGGTGCGGGCGATATACCTCGTGAAAATCTCTATAACGCCGTTCCGTTTCAAAGTATGGAATTTACTGGCGGACTTGCACAGAATGCGTCTATGTCTGCTCATAATGAAGCATGGAATTCAATTGGCGCAAATTTCGTAGCTTCTGCAAATTCTAGCAATACCGGGACTACAAATTCTACTTCTGCGCCAAATTTTTCGGAGCTAAACTTGCCGCACATATTAGATGCCTCAGATTTACCGAAGCAAAGCGAGCAATCTGATAGCGTTGCCGGCGGGTTTGCGGACGGATTTTTGCGCGCTATGGAGGGCGATTTTACAAACTCGTTTGCCGCAAACTCCGCAGATAGCGAGCAATTTAAATCCGGTAAGCCCGCAAAGAGCGCCGCGCAGCAGATAAAATTTAATGCTTCAAAGCCTTCGGAGCGCACAGAATTTAAAGCGTATAAATTCGGCGCGTCTGAGCAGGCAAATGAGATAAAATTTGGCGCGCAATCTGCGCCGAATGAGCTTGCTGCTTCTGCTGCAGCGGAGTTTGCCAGCCTTATGGCAAGCGAGTTAGAGCCTAGCGCCAAAAGCGAGCCGCTGCGTAACGAGCATAGCAAAAAACCGAGCGCCGAGGAGCTGAAAACCAAGTTACGTGATGATCTGGAAGCGGGCATCGCAAGTACGATCGAGAAATTTGCGGGTAGCAAGGACGCTAAGGACGCGCTGAAGGACTTTAAGATCAATATTGACATATCGTTTGGAGATAGATAGTGAAAGGCAAAATTTTGCTCGTCTCCGGTCCCAGCGGTAGCGGCAAAAGCACGCTTATAAAGCGTCTTATCGCAGAATTTGGCGAGCAGATATACTTCTCGATCTCCTCTACGACGCGTGAAATGCGTGCAGGCGAAGCGGACGGTGTGAATTATCATTTCATAAGCGAGAGTGAGTTTCGCACAGGCATCAAGCGCGGGGAGTTTTTAGAGTGGGCGTTGGTCCACGGCAAATACTACGGTACTTCGCTAAAAGCTGCTACGAGCGAGCTTGAGCGGGGTAAGATCGTGATTTTTGACATCGATGTGCAAGGATATGAGATCGTGCGTAGCAAAGTGCCTAAAAGTGAACTTACTAGCGTATTTATTACTACGCCGAGCTTGTCGGAGCTTAGAGATAGGTTGCGCGCTCGCGGCGATAATGATCCCGCCGATATTGCTTTGCGCCTGCAAAACGCGCAAGAGGAGATGGAGCGCCTAGGCGAGTATGATTATTTCATAATAAACGACCGCCTGGAAGCGGCGTATGAAAATTTAAGATCAATCTACAAAACTATCAAACTAGAAACGGCGAGCCGCGACATAGGCAAGCTAATCGAAATTTGGAAAATTTAAAGGAGAAAGAATGGGTTCTATGAGTATTGGACACTGGCTGATTGTTTTGATTGTTGTTGTGTTGCTGTTCGGAGCAAAAAAAATTCCAGAGCTTGCAAAGGGTCTAGGACAGGGCATAAAGACTTTCAAAAAAGAGATGGAAGAGGACGACGAACCGCAAAAGGTCGAGAAAAAGATGGAGCAAGAGATCAAAGACGCCGAAATTAGCGATAATAAAAAGGCGTAAGGGATTTGAAAAATTTAGTCTTAAATGAAATTTTTAAAATTTTATCTCGCAAAGTCGTTTTAGAAAGACCCAAAGATAAAAGTTTGGCTCATTACGCCTCGCCCGAGGCTTTCGCGCTGGCTAAAGAGCTGCGAAAGGCGCCTAAGCTCATCGCCGAGGAGCTTGCGGCTAAATTTAAAGATAGCGAAATTCTAAGCGCTACGGCGGTGAACGGCTATCTAAATTTTCATCTAAAGCCCGCCGTGTTGGGCGCTCTTGCTGAAAATGCCCTTAAACTGGGCGGCGATTTTGCGAAAAACGACGCGAAGCTCGGAGACGGAATTTTACCGGCTTCGAAAAAGCTTTGCGCAAGCGAGCCTGCTAGCAAAGGTTACGCTGCAAATCTAGCTGCGAGCAACAACTACACTGCTAAATCGCAGAATTCCGACACGCAAAATTTTATTTCGCAGAATTCTGCAGAGGCATCAAATTTTGTCGTAGCATCAAATTACGATGAGGCGCGGAATTCCACCGCTATGCCGCAAAAAATTCTGCTTGAATACATCAGCGCCAATCCGACCGGTCCGCTTCATATCGGGCACGTGCGCGGCGCCGTTTACGGCGATACGTTCGCGCGCATCGGAGGCTATCTGGGGCACCGCATCGATACCGAGTACTACATCAACGATGCGGGAAATCAGATCGAGCTTTTGGGCACTTCGATCGCGCTTCGTGCGCGCGAGCTCGCGGGCGAGGACGTGAGCTATCCCGAGAAATACTATCGTGGCGAGTATATTGACGAGATCATCCCTCTTGCGCGCGCCCAATTCGGCGATGAAATTTTCCGCGACGAATCGCGCGTTTTGATCCTCGCGGAGTTTGCTAAAGACGAAGTGCTAAAGATCATACAAAAAGATCTCGCAGACGCCGGCATCCATATCCAAAACTGGGCTAGCGAAAAGAGCCTCTACGGCGAGCTTGAGCCTACGATTAAAAAGCTTGAGCGCAGCGGCAAGATGTATGAGGCGGAGGGCAAAATTTGGATCCGCTCATCGCAGCTCGGCGACGAAAAGGATCGCGTCGTCATCCGCGAGGATGCGCGCCCTACCTATCTCGCGGGCGATATCGTCTATCACAACAACAAATTTGAGCGCGGATATGAGCGCTGCATCAACATCTGGGGCGCCGATCACCACGGCTACATCGCGCGCTTAAAGGCCGCCGTGCATTTTCTGGGCTATGACGAAAGCAGGCTCGAGATCATTCTGATGCAGATGGTAAATTTGCTCAAAGACGGGCAGACCTACAAGATGAGCAAGCGCGCGGGCAACGCGATTTTGATGAGCGACGTGCTCACCGCGATCGGTAGAGACGCGATGCGATTTATCTTCATCAGTAAAAAGGGCGAGACGCCGCTTGAGTTTGACGTGGACGAACTCGCGCGCGAGGACAGCAGCAATCCGATCTTCTACATCAACTACGCCCACGCGCGGGTCAATCAAATTTTTACCAAAGCGGGCAAGCGCGAGGCGGACGTCTTGGACGCGGACTTTGGCACGCTGGATGAAGCGGGGCTCGGCCTAGCTTTTGCGGCGCTTGGCTTGAATGAAATTTTAAACGACGCATTTAATTCGCGCGGCTTGCAGAAGCTGCCAGATTTCCTAAAGGCGCTCGCGGCGGACTTTCACAAATATTACAACGAAAACCGCGTCATAGGCAGCGAGAACGAGGATGCGAAGCTCAAGCTGTTCGCGCTCGTGGCGCTTAGTATCCGCACGGCGTTTGCCCTGATGGGCCTAAGCGCGAAAGAAAAAATGTAGCCGCACAGGCTACATTCGCGCCGATAGCCTAAATCTCACGAACGAAATTTTATGATTTAAAATACAAAGCGAAATTTTTCGGGGGAATTTGGGATGAAATTTTATCGCGAAATTTGATTTAAAATTCTATCGCTATGTAAATTTAAAACTAGTTTTAAATTTACAGCTCGTAGAATTTCAATTTTAGAATTTTACGAGCGGTTTCGCGGTATTGCTACTGCACCGTTCGTAAAATTTAAATTCGGCTGCAAATTTACTGCTTGCGGAATTTTGAAATTTTAAAATTTTGCGGCGTGGAAGTTCGAAGTAAAATTTTAAAACAAGGCTTGAGGACTAAAATTTTTGTGCAGATTAAATTTCATGCGACGAAATTAATTCGTAAAATTCTCCTTGGCGGGATTTGCCTGCAAAAGAGTACTCCTTAAGCCCCGCGGCACATCGCCACAAAAAGGATAGATATGAGAAAGACCATCGACATAGCGGCGCTTTTGATCGCCGTTTGCATCTTGATTATGGTGCTTTTTTTGCCGTCACCCGTTTTATCGTTTAAATGCTACCGCGGCGACGGCGTAAGCTGCGCGCAGCTGGGGCGCGACAAGCTCTCCCGCGGAGATTACGACGGCGCAAAGTTCGCTCTTGCTAAGGCTTGCGAGGCGGGCGAAAAAGATAGCTGCTTTGATTTGGGAGCCCTATACGACGGCGAGGGTAATGCGACGCAGGCAGGAGTATTTTATGACGCAGCCTGCGATAAAAACGTCGCCGTAGCCTGCCACAAGCTAGGCAACCTATATCAGCGAGGGCGCCTGAGTAGGGACTTCGCCGCGGCAGCTCGGCACTATATCAAGGCTTGCGATTTGGGCTATGCCAAGAGCTGTCACAATGCGGGCGTAGTCTATTTCACAGGCGGTTTCGGGCTTGCGGCGGATCAGGCAAAGGCGGTGGGCTTTTTCGAGCGAGGTTGCGACGGCGGGCTAGTGGATAGCTGCTATAATGCCGGCGTTGCGTATGATAAGGGCCTCGGCGCGCCGCAGGATCGCGACAAGGCGGAGAAGCTTTACACCAAATCCTGTGAGCTGGGCTACGGCGACGCCTGCAATAATTTAGGCTATTTATATGTGAGCAAGGGGGATTTGCGCGGATTTTCCAAGGGGCTCGGATACGTCAAAAAGGGCTGCGACGCGGGCAATAAAAAATCCTGCCAGCTCTACGAATTCATGAAAAACGAAATTTTAAAGAAGTAGGCGCTTGGTAGCCCGGCGCACATTTGCCGATTTGCACTGCCTGCCGTGCACGCCGTCTGTTTTGTATTGCTCGCTGTCTGCCGTATGTCGTATGGCGTCTATTGTGCTATCCGCCTTGCACTGCCTGTTTGCGCTACTCGTCGCGCGGTATCGGTTTTTTCGATGGGCTTTGTCTGCGATATTGCCGCGACGGGTTTGTGAGCTTTTGTAGCGCGCGCAATTTCGCCGCGATTTTGCGACGTGCGAAATTTGGCAAGGTCCAGATAGCCCGCGCATGCGGCTTGCTAAATTTAGCGGCGGGGTTTTACTTGGAATTCTATTGCTATAAAATTTTTAAGGCTTAGTTCTAAATTTAGGGTTTGCAGAGTTTTAACTTTAAAATTTTACGGACGGCGCTGCAAGCAAGGCATAAATTTTGATTTTAAAATTTTACGGTGCGGAATTTAGCGCGGAAGCAAAGCGCGAAGCTGTTTGAGGAGGCAAATTGGAATATGAGATCACGGGCGAGGTTCGAAATCTCCGCGTCCACGCTGCAAGAGGAAATAGCAAAATTTGGGTATTTTTCGAGATAGACGGCGTGAAGCTGCGCGGCGAGTTTAACGATATCCCCGTAGAGGAGGGCGAGCCTGCGCGCGCGTATTTCATCCGCGGAGGATATGCGGGCAGCTACGTGATCACTCGAGTTCAGGTGGTGCGCAAACCAAGCCCTTTGCGCCGCAAGCTGGGGATCGCGACCGCCGTGTGCACGCTGGGTTTCGGCGCGGTGCTGTGGATCGTAGGCTTTGGGATTTTAAACGTCGGCGGGAGGGGCTCGCTAATTAATTTTGCCTGTATTGCCGCCGCAGGATTTGGGGTGCTAAAAGAGGGCGTGGGCAATCTTAAAATGTGGCTGAATCAACGCACGTCCGAGTAGATCGCCGCTGCGGCGTAAATTTCATAAATTTAATCCGCCGAATAAAATTTACTCACGCCCGCCGTATCTTTACGGCGTAAATTTTGCTAAAATTCGCTCCAGGCGCGAAATCCGCTGCGTAAATTTAGAAAAAGGTAAAATTTTGAATATAAACGAAGCAATAGAGGCAACCGCGAAAAAACAAAGCGAATGCAAAAGACTATATATTAAAAGTATAATTCTTGGACTTTTCTTTACCTTCGGCGTGCTTTTGATAGGAGGTGAGATCGTTATGTATATATTCGACAGCAGCGGAGCTAGAGATTTATTTGCAGCCGTCTATTTCCCGTTTATCATTCTTGCTCTTAACATATCCGCATACTATGCGCTAGATGCGGAAAAAGATTATACGAGTTTTTTTAAAAATACGTTCATTCGCATTGCAATAAAAGACGTAAATACAATCTTTAAATACAATTCCCAAGCAGGCATAAGCAAACAAGAATTTAGAAAAATCAATATTTATTCACGCGACAGATTTCGTGCCGAAGACCTAATTAGCGGAACGTATAACGGCGTCAAATTTAATCTTAGCGAAGCTATAAGCATACCCAGGGATGCCAAACTAAAACTAGGCGACTCGCCCGGACTTAACCTAATCTCTCTAATATTTTTTGCTTGGTCAACGATGAAAGATATGCAAGCCTTTAGCGGCTCGGTTTTGGTCTGCGAGTTTTACAAGAAATTTAGCGGGCAAACTATAGTCGCGAGCCGCACGCTAAACACCAGATTTTTAGGCGAAAAAGAGCAGATGGACGACCTGTTTTTTAGCAAAGAATTTAGGGTCTTTGCGGACGATAAGGTTGAGGCGAGGTATCTTTTGACGCCCGCGTTTATGCAGCGTCTGCGAGAGCTAAAGGAAAAATTCGCGGGGAAAATGGGGCTGAGCGCGGCGTTTATGGACGATAAGCTTTATCTATTTTTAAACGGAGCGAAAAACAAATTTGAGACGATGCTCTTTTCGCCGCCGCCTAGCTTAGGGGACGCCGCGGGGATCAAAAAGGAAATTTCAGAGCTTTTATCTATCATAGACGAGCTAAATTTAAACCCGGATTTAAGCGGGGCGGCGATTTTGGCTGATTAACGCGCGCCGCTTTTTGCGGATAAAATCCGCTTGTGTTGTGAGAGAGTGCATTACTTGTCGCCTATCGAAATACATTGCGGCTCGAGTGCTATTTCTCCGCCAGCTAAAATGTGCTACGCTTTGGTCGTATCCTCCACCGCCTATCGAGATGCGCTAAAGCCTGGATTGCTTCTATGCTACTTACCGAGATGCGCTACGGATCGGATCGCTCATTTTTGCTACCGGCGGAAGCGCGTTTAAGTAGCTCCTGTTCGCGAGCGAATAATCTGCAAAATTTTTCCCAGTCGTGCAGATAGACGAGCCTGCGCTCTTTGCCATTTTCGTCTATGTAGATGCCTTGCGTCGAGCATAGGCTCATCTTTTGCCAGTAGTCGAAAAACGGCAGTGCCTCGATGTCTCATCTTGCAGTACACCTCGCATCATGCCGTTATCGTAAATTTTTAAATCATAATAAGTCATTTCCATTTTTAACCTTTCTAAATTTTATATCTACGGAATTCTGCCACGATAAAATTCTGCTTTCTTAAAATTTTATCGAGATAAAATTCCGTAAGTCGGATTTAGAATTTTAAAATTCCATGCGCCACGAAATTTGCTGTAAATTCCGCCCCTTTAAATTTTGCGGCGTCAATCCTCGATGAAGCCCTGTAGAATTTCACCGCAAGTAAAATTTAGCCTGCCAGCGCCTTTAGCTGTTCGGCGCTTAGCCCATCCACCAAAATATAGCTTGCATCGATGAAGCGGTAGTTTTGCCTCGGCAAGCGCGCGATAAACTCGTCGTATTCCAGCTCGGCGATTGCATGGTAGTTATCGGCGTCGTTTTCGTCGCCATCTATGCCTATGAGCGCGATCTGCCAGCGCGCGACGTCGTTATTTTTCAGCATCTCCGTGTTTTGCCATTCCACAAACGGTTTGTAAGGCAGGATGGTAGGCAGGTCTTGCGTGAGCGCGTATGAGCCCATTATCGTGCCGTCATCTCCATTTCGATAAAACCTTTGGCGCGCGCTGTAAGCGCCAAGGTACTGCACCTCGGTTAGTCGCTTGCTAAACTCGGCAGAGGGGTTGTATGAGGCTAAAATTTCATCCATCATCGCGCGGTTTATCGCAAAAGGCCTCTCTACTCCGTAGCAAAAATTTACCTCCGTATCGCCGCTTAAGTGCTGATCTATCGAATGTAGCCCCGCCGATATATCGCGCTCGTAGTCGAATTGCTCTATCCTGTCGTGGGTGTAAATTTCGCCGTTTTCATCCATGATCTCGCCCCCCAGCTGCTTAGATAGCGCCTGCAGATATGAGATCGCCAAAACCCAATCAAATACCGTCGCGGGCGTATTTACGCGCACGGCGTAGCTTTGCTGATCCTCATCGTAGCTAACCTCCATTCCGCGCCCGCTCTTGCCCCGCACGCCTAAGATCAAGCACCCCTGCTCGCTCAAAGGCGATTTCAAAAACGCCCTTTCGTCAAAGCCCTCGGCGCTCTCATCTATGTCAAATACCGATAGATCGGGCAGCAGATCCAATGCCTTGCTAACGCTCATAGCGTCCGAATAGCCCATAAATAGCGGTCGCTTTTTGTTTTTGACGCGGAATTCTACGCTCATCGTTTTCTCCTTATTGAAACGGCAAAATTATAGCGAAATTTTACCCGCCGCAGCGGGCTAAATTTGCGCTCGCCCTTTGCGACAGCCTGCGTATTTTGCGCCCCCTAGCGCATATATTTTGCATCCGCTTGCGCCGTATTTTAGCTCGCCCGCAGGTTTTTACATACTCGCGGTACAGCCTGAATATTCGTGAGTTAAAATTTTACCGCGATGAGAGCTTTTATGGCTTTTGTAAAATTTAGTGCGCAGTTTAGCGTTTGTCGTCCACATTTAAAGCGTAGACTTCGCGGCGAGCGTTTGAGCGCTAAATTTACGCGCACAAATCCACATTATTGATTACGCGAATGCGCGCTACAGCCGACACAAATCTACACTCCCAATCGCAAAAGCTTACGCGCCGATCGCGCCTTTTAGGCTCTGTGCGCACAAGCCCGCATCCTTTAGCTCGCGCAAAATTTCACTCATCAACTCCTCTTTGAAAACGTCCAGTATCATCGCGCCCGCATCCAGCTCAGCATAGCGCAGGGCGGGCTCGCTGAAGTTTTTAAGCTCCTTAAACCGCCGCTCGCCCCGCCTGGCAAATCCGAGCCGAACCTCGTTCGGGCTAAGGCTCAGCACGCCGCTATCGCGAGCGAAATTATACACGCTAAAGCCGTAAAGCTGCGGATCGGCGGCTCTTGCGCGCACGCCTAAAATTTCCTCCAGCCGCGCCTTTGTGCCATTTAGATCGAGCCCTGTTTGCAGCGCGATTTTGCCGCCCGTGTCGAGCCGCAAAAGCGCCAAAAACGAAGCAAAATCCTGCGCGATGATGCTTTGCTCATCGCATTCTACGTCGATGTAGGCGACCGCAGGCTGTTCGCTCGCGCGGTAGTCCAGGCACAGGTACCAGTGTCCGTCGCCGCTGAAGGGCACCAGCCCGTCAAGCTCGAAACTCACGCACTCGCGCTCCTCGCCCCAGCTAAAGCGCGTAAGCGACGGATGCGCCTCGCCGATGCCGCTGATGGCGTCCAGCGGGTAGCCCTCTAGCTCGTAGCGCAGGTAGCCGCCATTTTGCACGCTCAGCATTATGGCGAGCTCGCGTGGCAGGGCGTGTCCTAGCTCCTCTTCCGCGGCCCTCAGCGCCTCGGGCGTGAGCGGATCTTGTAGATAGGGCAGGTAGATCGGCCTGCGCCAGATGTTTGCAAGCTCGTTTGCGTTCATTTTCGCTCCTTTAAATTTGCGGGTTGAAATTTCAAGCGAGCCTTAAATTTCAAGCTCGAAGCCGAAATCTCGGGCTATAAAATTTTAAAATTTTACGGTACCGAATTTTTCACGGCCCGCTCGCTGTATTCGGCTCACCTGCATCTATTCGGCTCGTCTTTCGGCAGTTTAAATTTAATCTAGATCGGACGCGCCGCCGTTAAAATTTAATCCGCACCGAGCGGGCTCAAAGCCGCGCACCGATAAAATTTCATCGCAAATTACTCGGCCCGAGCGTCCGTTTGAAGCGACGGAATTTTGCAAGCAAGCTTAAAGCCTTTTCGCGCGCCTAATCGAAATCATAATACAGGCTCCACGCGCCGCTTTGCGGGTTTTTGGCAAACATCAAGCTACCGCCGTCAATGACGTTAAAATTCGCCTTTTCGTCGCTTGAGATCTGGAAAACAAACTGAAAACCCTCGCCGAAGCTCACTCCCGACTGGCAAAAGGAGGGATAGCCGCCGAATTTCGTGCAGTTGTGATACTCCAGCCCAGCCGTGACGTCGGAATAATAAAGCCCGACCGACCTTTTAAGCCCCAAAATTTCGTGCACGACGTCAGGCTCCAGCCCGCCGCCGTCCCAAACGGGCGTATCGTCCGCGGCAAATTTGGGCTGTAAAGGGAAGGGCTTTATCTGCGAGCGCGGATTTGCAAGCTCTTTTATGACGAGCTCCTCCTCGTTTTTATACTCGCGGACCTTCCACAGGCCGTCCATATCCTCATCAAATTTGCCGATGAGATCCTGCGAGATAAAGACCGCAAGCAGTTTGACGCCGTCCAAGACCTGCGGCACATAGGGCAGCGCGGGCAGGTAAAACTGCGCTAGAGGGAGCATTGGCGCGCCGTTTTTATCCGTCGGCAGCTTCTCATCCGCCGCGCAAGCGAACACGCGGCCGATTCAGCACTCATCGATCGCGCCTCGCGGCCTAACTCCGCCCGTCTGAAAATAGGTGATTTCGCGCGCGATCTTGCGTTGCAGCTCCTTGATCTTTTCTTGCAGATCCGTTTGCATTTGCGTCCTTTTCGGTTGAAATCTTAGCGCTTTTGTGAAATTATAGCGTAAATTTTACCCGCCGCAGCGGGCTAAATTTGCAGCGTAAAGAGTTGCGAAAAGTAAGCTTAAAGCTTTTTGGGAGTAGAATTTAAGTGGGTCACACAGGCGGTAAATTTAATCAAAGGAGCGAAAATGACGAAAGATCAGCGCTGCATCCTAAAGCATTTGACGGCGGGCGAGACGGGCGGTTTTGAGAAAACGGGCGAGATGAATGACGGCGAGTTTTTGGATGCGCTTATCGGAAAAGGGCTTGTTTGGATGCTTGACTGGGTCGGCGAGGACGAGACGGGCGATGTAGGCAAATTTATCAGCTCTAGGCTTGATGCGCTGCAAAGCGGCGTGTCACTAGAGTGCGATAAAATTTACGTAAGGCTCGAAAAAGAAGCGAAAAAAGAGGGTTTCGAG
Source organism: uncultured Campylobacter sp. (assembly GCA_963515915.1). Taxonomy (GTDB): domain Bacteria; phylum Campylobacterota; class Campylobacteria; order Campylobacterales; family Campylobacteraceae; genus Campylobacter_B. The sequence continues at coordinate 26,264 of CAUPZQ010000014.1, read as the reverse complement.
CGCGGCGATGCGAGCCTATTTTTGATGAACGAGTTTCAAAAAGCGCTAAAGAAGAGCGATTTTAGGCTCTTTACTTTGGATATTCATAGCGACGCATATTATCTGCTCGTCGCGCACAAGGACGCCGAGAAAGATTTTAAAAAACTAGGCAAGCGCGAGGAGCTATTTTGGGATATCGCGCCGTGGGGCAAGCGCCGCAAAAGGCAGATCCTTTACGTCATAAACTGTGAGTGCGGCGAGATGTCCGCGTGGCAGCTGGATGCGAACGAGCCGTCGCCTAGAGATGAAGTCTGCGAGGTCTGCGGGCGGGTACTTTTCGACGCCGACGGCAATGCGATGCAGCCTTTGGAGAAGGAATTTATCTGATCTTACTTGCTTATCACGGCTTTGCGTGCGAAGTTTCGGCTGGATGAAAAGTTAAATTTTATTGCACAGCTCGGCAGGATTTGGCGCACAGGTTTGGTTTGCAGCTCGGCGGCGAAACGCGGTTTAAATTTAAGGCTCGCTCGGGCGATGAGATGCGGTTTTGATTTGCAGCTTGCTTTGGTTGTAAAACATTGCTCGGCGCGGCTTGCTTTGTTTTGCTGCTCTCGTGAACGGTGAAATTTTGCAGCTTGCGTTTGTATCTCGCAAGACCGCAGTGCAGGACGCACTATTTTAGCGCTTGCGTTCTGCGTGAGTTTTTATTTAACAAGTTCGCAGTCGCGGGCGCATCTACCTATGCTGCGTTAAATTTTGATTTTATAATGGTTGTGGACGTAGGCTCGCGCCGCTAAAAATCAAAATTTTGCCCTGCCGCAAGCGCTAAATTTACAATCTCTAAATTTAAAATTTTAAGCGTAAATTTTGATCTAAAATTTCTAAAGTCGCTAAATTTTAAAATTTAAATGCAATGCGAGCTTGCCGGCTTGTTCGCCATATAGCTCATAAATTCCGCCGCTGCAGGAGCGGCAAGCTCGTTTGATTTAAAAATAAGACAAAATTTTCTCTAGAGAGTGCCCGCACAGAATCCCAATGTTAGCGCGCCCTTAAACGCGCTGCGTTTGAAACCCAAAACCGACGAGATGCGACGAGGCTAACTGCGAGCTTTGGCGATGCACGCTTCGATCGCCGCCATCACCGCTGCGCGAAACCCAGCCGCCTCCAGTGCCGCCAGCCCCTCTATCGTCGTGCCCGCAGGCGAGCAGACGGCGTCTTTGAGCTCCGATGGGCGCTTGCCGCTTTGTAGCAGGCGCGCCGTGCCCTCTACCGCCGCCGCTACCGCGTCGTAGCACAGCGCCCGCGGTAGTCCGCCCCGCACGCCCGCATCCGCCGCAGCCTCGATAAAGTCGCACACATACGCAGGCAGGCTACCTGCAATCCCCGTAAATGCAGCAAAGCCGGCCTCGTCTATCTCGTAGAATTTACCGATTTTGGCGGCTAGCGCTCGTACGATCTCCCGACTAGCCTCATCAAAATACTCGCCGTAGCACAGCGCCGTAGCCGACGCGCCGATACCCGCAGCGACGTTTGGCATCGCGCGGGCTACGAAAACGTCCGCACCTACGATATTTTGGGCACGCTCTAGCTTGAAATTCGGCGCCAAAAGAATCAGGATTTTCCCCGCGAGCTCGGGCGCGATCAGGTGTAAAATCTCCTCGTAACTGGCGGGCTTGGTCGCGAGCACGATAATATCCGCAGCGTGCGCCAGCTGCGTCTCGCCTTGCAAAATCTGCACGCCGTAGCGCTTGCGTAAGACTTCGTTTTTGCTTCTAGCATAAGCTAGGACTTGAAGCTTCGTATCGGAGGCGGGCTGCGCGCAGGCGGAATCACGCTCGCGGCTCGCAAAATTCTGCTCTAAATTTGCGGAATTCTGCCCGCAAGCCGCAAAACTTTGAGTATCTGGCATAAAATTTTGCCCGTCGTGCGCGGAATTTTCTCCGCCAGACGCGCAATTTTTTTTATCCTCTGTAAAATTTCCTCCGCCCGCCGCGCAATCTCGTCCGCCGACTCCGCAAAGTGCTGCGATCATCGCCTCGCCCATATTTCCGCCGCCGATAAATCCCACTTTCATTTTCGCTCCTTTTAAAGCTAAATTATGCCTCAATGATAGCTCAAAATTTCTTTATCCGCCCTTGCGGCGCGCGGTTTATCTACGTAAAAGCAAATTTTAGCTACAATCTCGCCTAAATTTTTAAAAAAGGATGCGTTATGGCAATAAACGTTTTTTACGACAAAGATTGCGATTTGGGTTTGATTAAGGCTAAAAAGGTCGCTATGATCGGCTTTGGCTCGCAGGGGCACGCTCACGCCGAAAATTTACGAGATAGCGGCGTAGAAGTTATCGTGGGTCTTAAAAAGGGCGGCGCGAGCTGGAGCAAGGCCGAGGCAAAGGGCTTTAAAGTAATGAGCGTCGGCGAGGCTACGAAGGCCGCAGACGTTGTAATGATCCTAACGCCTGATGAGTTTCAAAGCGATATTTTTAAAGCGGAGATCGAGCCAAATTTAAGCGAGGGCAACGCGATCGCGTTCGCGCACGGCTTTAATATCCACTTCGGACAGATCGTCCCTCCAAAGGGCATCGATTGCATTATGATCGCTCCGAAAGCCCCGGGCCACACCGTTCGCAACGAATTTGTAAGCGGCGGCGGCGTACCGATGCTGATCGCCGTTTCGCAAAATGAAAGCGGCAGAGCCAAAGAGCTTGCTCTAAGCTATGCAAGTGCGATCGGCGGCGGCCGCACCGGCATCATCGAAACTACTTTCAAAGCAGAGACCGAGACCGATCTTTTCGGCGAGCAGGCTGTACTTTGCGGCGGACTTTGCGCGCTCATTAATGCGGGCTTTGAGACCCTCGTCGAGGCTGGATATGAGCCTGAGATGGCGTATTTCGAGTGCCAGCACGAGATGAAGCTGATCGTGGATCTCATCTATCAAGGCGGCATGGCCGATATGCGCTACTCGATCTCAAACACCGCAGAATACGGCGATTACGTAAGCGGAAACCGCGTCGTAAACGAAAGCAGCAAAGTGGCGATGAAAGAGGTACTAAAGGAGATCCAAAACGGCAAATTTGCAAAAGACTTCATCCTCGAGCGCAAAGCTGGCTACGTGCGAATGAACGCCGAGCGCAATATCACGGCAAATAGCTTGCTTAGTAAAACCGGCGAGAAGCTTCGCGCGATGATGCCGTGGATCGCCAAGGGTAAGCTCATAAACAAAGATAAAAACTGATTTCGGCTGAGCTTTGGCTAATACAAATCCACGCGGGCGCCGCAAAAAGCGCCCGATCAACTACGCAACGATCGCCTTTGTCGTAATCTTATGTTTTTTAAGCGGCGCGGTTACCTACGCGGTTTTGGATCTCGTATTTTCGGGCAATAAGGCTGCGTTGCAGCAAAGCTCGCGCAAGCAAGCTTCCGAAGCCTCTTCGCAGTCACAGGGTAAGCGACCGCGTTTAAGCGCTGCACAGAAGGAAGCTCTGATTCAAAAGGAGCTCGATAAGATCGCCGAGCAAAACGTAACTACGCCTAAGATGAGCATCGAGCCCGCACGGCAGAATTCTGCAGGAGAAAATTCTGCAAACGGCAATTTGCAAAATTCCGCAAATTCTATGGCTTCCGCAAATTCCGCCGCCGCAAATTCGGCGAGCGACGGATCTGACGTAAATTTTACCGCTGCAAATTCCGCGCCCGAAAATTCCATAAATTCTACCTCGCAAAGCTATTCTTCCGGCAGCGCAGACGATCTTTCTAAATCGCCGCGCAAGGCTTTGCCCGCAGGCTCTCGCGCAAAGCTAGCGATCATCATCGACGACGTAGGCACCAGCGAGCAGGCGCAAAAGATCGCCGCTCTGCCCGTGCGAGTGACGCCGTCCATTTTCCCGCCCGAGTATCAGCGCAAGGACACGCGCTCGCTCGCTCGCGACTTTGAGCATTACGCGATCCACCTGCCGATGGAGGCGAGCTCTGCTAAAAATAATTCCGCGACGCTGCGAGCTTCGGATAATTACGAGAAGCTGCGAGGCGTCATAGCGAAGCTACGCGTGGACTTTCCGAACGCTAAATTTATAAACAACCACACCGGTTCTAAATTTACCGCCGACGAGCGCGCAATGCAAAATCTGCTGCGCGCGATGAACGAACATAGATTTTTATTTGTCGACTCGCGCACTAGCCCCGCTACCAAGGCTAAAGCGGCGATGAATGGGCTCGGCATGCGATATGTGCATCGCGATGTGTTTTTAGATAATCAAAACAGCGTCGCCGCGGTGCGCAAAAAGCTGCGTGAAGCCGTCGCGCTTGCTAAAAAACAGGGTTACGCCATCGCTATCGGCCATCCCAAAAGCTCCACTTTGCGCGCGCTTGCAAACAGCGCCGACATCCTAGGCGAGGTCGATTTGGTCTATTTGGACGAAATTTATGAGTACTACGAGTGAGCTCGGTTTTAAAATCCAGGGCCTAAAGAGGCTTGGCGCAAGCGAGCCCGCGCGGTTGTATTTTAGGGGCGAGCCGGCGATGTTACAAAAGCGCCGCATCTCGATCGTGGGCTCGCGCAAGATGAGCGTTTATAGCAAAAATTTGATTCTACGCCTCGCGCGCGCTTTGAGCGATGCGGACTTTTGCGTCGTAAGCGGCGCAGCGATCGGCTGCGACATAGCCGCGCACGAAGGGGCGTTTCCAAATACGATCGCGGTTTTTGGAAACGGCCTTGATCAAATTTATCCCGCGCAAAACGCCGCCATGATCGGTAAAATTTACGAGCGTAGCCTCGCGCTTAGCGAGTATGAGGACGGCGTGAGCGCGCGCGGGTTTCAGTTTTTGCAGCGCAACCGCATCGTCGTAGCGCTGTCCGAGGCGCTCATCGTCGCTCAAGCAGAGCCCCGCAGCGGCTCACTACAAAGTGCGCGCCTGGCTCGCGAAATGGGCGTGCCCGTGTACGTGCTGCCGCACCGCATGGACGAGAGCGCAGGCACGAATGATCTGCTCGCAAAATCTCAGGCGCGGCTGATCGCGGACTTTGGCGATTTTGTCGCGTCTTTAGCTCCGCAGATGCCGCAAAGCACCGAACGCGCGCAGGATGAAGTGATGGAATTTTTAGCGCTAAATTCCGATCTGCAAGCGGCGATCGAGCGCTTCGGCGATAAAATTTACGAATATGAGCTTGAAGGCAGGATTGAAATTTTAGGCGCAAAGATAGTGGCAAAGTAGCCGATGATCGGCGTTTGCTCGCCGTGGTTTGATCGGCACCGTCCGCCGGCACGGCTTGTTTGCACGGCGCGTAGTCTGCGCGGTCGGTGTTTAAATTTAGAAAAAGGCGGCTCGGTAAAATTTTACCTTCCGCAAGTAGCACTTGAGCTTAAAACAAACCCGCGCGGCTTGTTTGTGCAGCGCCGCTCGCCTCCGCTTGCGGTAATGATCGGTTTATGAATGCTTCTCGCGATCTATAAATACTTTGCGGCGCAGAATTTAAGCTTTAAAATGCATGAAATTTTCTGAAATAGCGTTTAAATGTTGCCCATTGTGCTAAATTTTTACGGGTAAATTTGGCTACGAATTTCAGCGCGAGTGTGGTAGGCTAAATTTGCCGCAAGGGAAAATTTTGGTCACGGCGGCAAAATTTTACGAGTTATAAAGCGTAGGGGCTTGTATCTGCTCCGTCGCGTGAGTGTGGGTTTGCTTTAAAATTTTGATTTTGCGTGGGGTGGGTTGGTTGCACGTCTGTATCTGCACTAGTTCGCTGGTGCATCGGCTTCATTCGTCGAGGGTGGGTTGGTTGCACGTCTGTATCTGCACGGCAGGAGATTTATGGCTGCCGTGAGTTTGGGTGTCGCTTACGTGCAGCTCGCGTGGACTCAGTGCGGATGTACTGAGCCGGGCGCGGCGATCGAAATTTTGGAATTTGAAGCTCGTGGCACGCTAAATTTAATAGCTCGCAAGCGGCGCGAGCGAGTGTAATTTATGTCAATTTCGTATAAAATTTCATAAATTCCGCAGCTAAATTCTGCGATAAAATTTAGCTATGAAATTCCGATCGCGGAATTTTGGTGGCATAATTTTAATGGCGAAACGTAAAATTCCATAAAATTTAATGTAAGTAAAGGATGAAATTTGATAGTTGCGATCGATCTTGGGCTTAAACGTATCGGCGTGGCGGCGGCACCGGATGATAAGACGCCGCTTCCGTGCGAGCCGATCCTGCGCAAAAACCGCACCCAAGCCGCGCGCGAGCTAAGCGAACTGCTGCGCGAAAAGGGCGCCAGCGTGCTAGTGCTGGGCGTGCCGCGCGGCGGGGCGAGCGAGGATGAGATGAGAAGGCGCATACGGCACTTCACCTCGCTGCTTGATTTTGATGGCGAGATAAAATTTCAAGACGAGAGCTTTTCGAGCGCCGAAGCGGCGGAGTTTGCGAGTAAAGGCGCTAAGGGTGGCGGCAAGGATCCGCGCTTTGATAGCATCGCCGCGATGATAATTTTGCAGAGGTTTTTGGCGAGCAAGGGCTAGGCGCGTGCGTGGCAACGTAATTTGCGCGCGGCGGTGAAAGATAAAACCGCCGCTCGTCTGTTTTGCCGACCACTTAATGCTCGCAAAATTTTATCTTGCCCGCCTAAACGTACGGAATTTATGCGCGCCGAAAGTCGGTAAAATTTCATTGCCCGCTAAAGCTTGATATAATTTTACTTTGCCCACAAAGAGCCTGCGGAATTTATTTTGACTGTAGCCGTAAATGGCGCTTTAGGTAGTTAAACTAAGTGAGATTGACAGCGATTTAAGTTTTAAACGGCGAGGTTTATGTATTTTGGCGATCTGTGATAGCGTGCACGGTTGCTATTTTAAGTTTTTGCAAGGTCTATTTAGACGCAAAGAACGCTAAGCAAAATTGCAAAAACGCGGATGCATCATAGAATAGGGCGCAAATTTGCGATAAATTTCATTTAGGGAGCGGTTATGTTTAAGATCACGATGTTAGTAAAAAGGGCGCCGAACATCACGCAGCAGGAGTTTTTGGTGCACTGGGCGGCGCATTCGCAAAAGGTTTTGGCTAATCAAAAAGAGCTAAATATTATCCGTTACGCAAAAACTATTCCCGTCTTTCCCGAGGGTCAGAGCACCAGGCGCGAGACGGCGGCGTTTGGCTACGACGCGATGGGCGAGCTATGGTATGAAAGCGTGCAGGCGTTTGCGGACGCACGAAACAGCGAGGTAGCGCGAGCGGTGTTAGCGGAGCTGATGGCGGATGAGGCGCGGTTTTGCGATATGAAAAACTCCGTGATGTGGTTCGGCGAGGAGGAGGTTGTGATAGAGTTCGGCTCCAAAAAAGCGTAAATTTAAAGACCGAGAGGATAAAATTTCATGGATCGTGTAAGTGACGAAAAGCGGAAATTTATCGCTCATGACCGATACGCTTTTTTGGCATACAGCGCGCGGAATCGCGGCAAATATAGTGCTCATGGATGATGTGTGGGTGCAGCATACACATATGAAATTTACGTACGCGATACAGATACTGCGCAGTTTTGATTATTTTAAGACTCACTATATCTAAGTGGTGCGATCTAATCTAATAAGCCTGGGTATCGGAGCAAAAAAATGCCTAAAGGTGCATTATGCCTGCGATTTTGGCATAGAAAAGCCTATTTCTAAGATAAAACTTAAAGGGTGGTGGCATAAAATTTTTTAAAATTTCTAAGCAGCAATGCGAAATTTTCAAAAGTTTTCTAGGGTACGGCAAGATGCTTGCCGCGGGCTTGGTATATGGCAAAATTGTTTTACATACTAGATTATCGCTCTGATAAATCGCCATTGCAGAGGCTGTAGACGTTTCATACCTCAGGATTATTATAAATACTGCAGGTGCTGTAGACGCTATATAGACGTGCGAGTAAAAAAATGGGGCAGCCAGCCATAAAAACAATCTTGCAAGTAAAATTTTAATTTGCCTTTTTAAAATTCCGCTCAAAGTTCCGTTTAAAATTTTATTTAAAATTTTGCTTGGGATTTTGATAGGAATTTTGCAAGAATTCGCCGTAAATTTCACAGCTATTATCAAAAATTAAAATTTTATCCCTCGCTTTTTGCTATAATTATTTTTAAAATTTAAAAGGAGCAAAAATGAAAATTTTAGCGTCGATTACCGCTCTAATAGTAGCAGCCTACTTGCTCGCGCAGATATTTTTCCCGCAAGGGGTCTCGTTTGTCGGATGCGGCGTCGGTAGGGCTAATTCGTGCGAAGACTACGGAGCGTATTTGCTTGAGGAGCGCGATTATGAGGCAGCAAAAAAGCCGTTTGAAAAAGCTTGTGAAGCAGGGCTAGAAAATAGCTGTGCTATCGCGGGGGATTTGTATTACGACGAGCAAAATTTATATAAAACTACGAAAGATAAGGGCAAGTCCGCGCGGTTTTATTCCAAAGCGTGCGAGCTGGGAGCCGCCAAAGCTTGCTACAACGCCGCGATAATCTCTTATAAAAATGCCGATAAGAAAAATACATTTGCGTTTTTTGCCAAATCATGCGATTTGGGACTAGGCGAGGGCTGCTTAAACGCTGCGGTCGCTAGCTACGAAGAAAAAGACTATCAGGGCGCTCTTAAGTTTTTCCTAAAATCTTGCGATGCTGCTTTGGCAGAGGGATGCCAGAGGGTTGGGCTAGCGTATTCAAAGAAGGAATTTGGCGAGCCGGATCTGGATAAAGCGATGATCTACTACGACAAGGCTTGCAAACTGGGAGCGGAGTTTAGCTGCAACGTAGTAGCTGCGATGAATAAAATAAATGCAAGCGAGGCTAATGCTACTAAATAGATGGCAGGGCTAGCTAGATGATAACACGGCGAGATCGAAATTAACTTAGAAATTTGACGGAGCTTTATAGGATTTTATGAAATTCCGTGGAATTTCGTCTTTAAATTTTATTGCTGAAATTCCACATATTGCGATAATATCGATAGATAGTGATTTTAAAATTTCAGTATCTTATAAGTTTGGAATTTAATCTATGCTGTGGATTTTATTGACAGAATTTTAACTTATCATAGACTTATCCATCGCGATATAGGGATTTCATCATAATCTTAGTGCATCCCTGAAAGAGAAAAAATTGCGCAAACTAGCGAGTAGCTATGTAATCACAGCTGATATGGTAAAAATATCCGAAGAAGATCGCACGGGATAATTAATTTGCGAAGTAAATAAAATCAATTCACAAGGGAATGGGAATCTATCAATAAACAAGTAAAATTATTCATTGCAAGGCAAATAAAATTAATTGCAAGGCAAGCAAAATCGATCTGTAAGTGGGTAGATCAGGCTTAAAACTAACTCAAAGTAGCCTGCAAATAAGCCAAATTGTAAGCAAGATAAATTTTAAGCAGGCATATTGTAAGAAAGTAAAATTTTAGATGGGATAAGCTGGATAAATCGATTTCAAATCATCATAGCGGTTGGATGACGATCCTAATTTAAAGCCCCATTTTTCCGGGATTTAAGATGCCTTTTGGATCAAAAGCCCTTTTGATCGCGCGAAATAGCTCCATCTCTGCTGCGCTAAAAGCTAGTGGCATAAATTCTGCTTTGCTTAGCCCGATGCCATGCTCGCCGCTGAGCGTACCGCCAAGATCAACTGCAGCTTTGAAAATTTCGGTGATTGCGTCATGTCCGCGTCGCACTTGAGCTTCATCTTTTTTGTCGGCGACCATGACGTTGGTGTGGACATTGCCATCGCCCGTGTGCCCGAAGCAGGGCACGCGCACGCCGTATTTATCGCCGATGTGCGCGATACGGCGCAGTAGCTCGGGCAGCTGCGAGCGCGGGACGGTGATGTCCTCATTTAGCTTAAGCGTGCCGTAGATATTGATCGCCTGCGAGCAGTTGCGTCTCGCAAACCAAATGCCCGCACGCTCCTCTTCGCTTTCTGCGATGCGAAAGTCGCTCGCGCCGTTTTGAACGAAAATTTCTTTTATGAGTGCGAGCTCCTCCAAAAGCACTGCTTCTAAATTGCCGTCTGTTTCGCAGATCAAAATCGCGCCTGCATCACTTGGCAAGCCCTTGTGAAATTTCTCCTCGACCGCGGCTATTCACAGCGCATCTAAAAATTCCATCGCCACGGGCGTGATACCGGCAGCCATCGTCTTATACACGGCATTCATTGCTGCATCTACGCTAGGAAAGATGCCCATTGCGGTCTTTTTAAGCTTTGGCATTGGGATGAGCTTGAGCGTGATTTCGGTGATGATGGCAAGCGCGCCTTCGCTTGCGATTAAAATTCCTGCCACGTTGAAGCCTGCGACGTCTTTGATAGTGCGTTTACCCGCTCGGATCACCTCTCCATTAGGCAGTACCGCACGCAGTGCCATTACGTAGTCTTTGGTGATGCCGTATTTTGCGGCGCGCATGCCACCGGAGTTTTCGGCGACGTTGCCTCCTAGCGTGGAATAATCCTGGCTTGCGGGATCGGGCGGATAAAAAAGCCCGCGCGCTGCGGCTGCTTTTTGCAGATCGATATTTATGCAGCCGGGTTGGACTACGGCGAGTAGATTTTGCATGTCGATTTCTAGAATTTTATTCATATGTTTTTCAAATGCCAAAATCACTCCGCCGTTTGCGGCTAAAGATCCACCAGTAAAACCGCTACCTGCGCCTCTTGGAACTATGGGGATTAAATTTTCGTTGCAGAATTTTAAAATTTGACTGACATCGTCCTCACTTCGCGGGAAAAGCACGCCGTCCGGCAGACAGCGCCTTTTCGTCGCGTCGTAGCAGTATGCTGTGCGATGAGCCTCGTCAAAATAGGCATTATCCGCGCCTAATAGATTTGTAAAAAACGCTCGCGCAGCGCTATTCGTCGCCATCTAAGCCTAGCAAATAGCGGTAGTGTTTGTCGTAATCGCTGATCGGGCCATTAGTAAAGTCCCAAATGACGGTCTTTATCTCGCCCACGCGTGAGTAAAATGGCAGCTGATAATAAGCTACGCTGCCGCTAGCGAACGTGCGCAAAGGCTTGAAGCTGCCGCAGTCGGCAAATACGCCTTGTTTATCCATCGCGATAAAAATTAGTCCGGCGCTGTTTTGCGCGCAAATTTTACGAAAATCGTCTCGGCTAGGATTTGGCTTGTGGTTGTAGCTAAGATAGGCGCCGCCAAGATCTGGGTGGATAAAATTTATATTTGGAAAAGCCTTGATAACCTGCTCGTAAATTTCGGCGTTAGGTGCGACGATTATGGCGCGGTCATAGAGGAAATTTAAGATCACTTTATCGCCGCTTGAAGGTAAAATTTTAGGCAGTGGCAGCGCCTCTTGAGCTAACATATCAAAGACCTCAAATCGCACCTTTGCCTTGCCTGCGCTTTTTTGCGTCACGACGGCACGCGCAATGATGGAGCTCGCGCCGCTACCGAAATTATGCATCACCACTCCGCTGCTGCCTACGGCAATCGTAGGGCTATCTGTGATCTCGCCCGAACCATCCTTTACACTAAGTAGGGCGGTTTCGTATCGCGGCATATTAAATTCCGCCCCTATCGCCGCACTTAAAAATAGACCTAAAATAAGTAAAGCTTTTTTCAAAATTCTGCTCCTGAATAAAATTTCGGCTAATTATACATAAAACTTTGAAATTAGCGATAAAATTCCGCGGTATTTACGAAATATAAGCGTTTTTTCGTTACAATCCCGCCTTAAAATAATATTTCAAAGCGGTTTTATATGACTAGAATTTTTATATTGCTTTTTCTGTGGATAGGCGTAGTTTTTGCGAACAACCCCAGCGTAGAGAAGTTTGCCTGGCCCGATGGCGTAAGTCTGCTGCAATTTATGGAAACTGCGGGCATTCCCGCGTCTGTATATTATGACCTGGATAAAGAGGATCAGGAGCTTGCCGCTGAGGTACGAGCTGGCGTGGAGTGTCAAATTTTGCGTGATCCAGCAGGTCGCGTCTCTCAGCTGTTAATCCCTGTCAGCGAGGAGCTTCAGATCCACATATACCGCGATAAATTCGGCACTTTTAGATTCGTTTATACTCCGATAGTTTATGAGGAAAACAGCTACTCTTTAGGAATTCAGATCGAAAGCTCACCCTATCAAGATATCATCAAAGCTACGGGCAATGCGGCTTTAGCGAATGAGTTTATGCTTGTTTTTAAAAACGAGGTAAATTTTAAAAAGCTGCAAAAGGGCGATCGGCTTGTGATCCTATACGAGCAAAAAACGCGCCTTGGCAAGCCTTTTGGCGGAGTAAATATCACCGCAGGAATGATCGAGGAAAATAAAAAGCCCAAATCGCTATATTTTTTCGACGATAAATACTACGACCGAAGCGGTAAAAAGGTCGAATCTTTTCTGCTGATTACACCGCTTGTTTATACTAGAATTTCATCGTATTTTACCCCTAAAAGATTTCATCCGATTTTAAAGCGATATCGCGCGCACTTAGGCGTGGATTATGCAGCTCCCAAAGGCACTAGGGTAAATGCAGCAGGAGCGGGCAAGATTAGCTTCGTAGGGCGTAAAAACGGCTACGGCAACACCGTAGAGATCAACCACGGCGGCGGTATCAGCACGCTTTATGCACATCTTAGCGGCTTTGCTAGCGGAACAAAAGCAGGCGTTAGCGTCAAGCAAGGCCAGCTAATCGCCTACGTGGGCTCAACCGGGCTTAGTTCGGGACCGCATCTGCACTTCGGACTTTATAAAAATAAGCAGGCGATAGATCCGCTTAAGGTAGTCAAGATTGAAAAAACTAACGTCATAAGCGCTGAGGAGCTTAAATTTAAAGCCCTTGTCAAAGATATGGACGCTAGAATGGCTGCGGCTAAAGACGGCTCGAAAAATCCGGCTAAATTTGAAAATTACGAGTCGCTTATCACGATAAATTAAGGCTGAAAATGGAAAATAAAGAGCAGCTGGACGACGTCGAGGAAGCCAAAGCGCTCCTCGATGCGCACTTGGACGATACGCTTGAGCATGAGCTGAGTGCCGCCGATCTTACGGAGCATTTAAAAACTCTAAAAAAGCACGACGAAGAAAAATATGTAGAATTCTTAAAAAAGCTAGATCCTGAGGATCTTGCTGATGCTGCGCTTGAGATGCCCGAGCATATGCTCGAAGATGTCATCGAAACTCTGCCCCACGAAAAGATCGTCAAAGCGATCGAGGAGCTCGAAAGCGACGATCAGGCGGAGCTTTTGCAAAACATCGGCGAAATCGACGAGGACAAGGCCGAGCAGATTTTCTATGGGCTTGATGAGGACGATCGCCACGATATTCTTACGATCTCCAAATATAGCGAAGACGAAGCGGGCGCGTATATGCAGACCGAGGTCTTTAGCGCCAGGCAGGATCAGACCCTGGGGCAGGCGGTCGAGATGCTGCGCGTTATGCGCGAAAAGGACGAGATCGAGAACGTCTTTCAGCTCTTCGTGCTCGATAAAAAGGGGCATCTGCTTACGAGCTTTTCGACGTCCGATCTGATTTTATACGATTTTTCGCTCACGTTGGAGCAAATTTCACAAAAATTCGGCGCCGAAAATAAAATCCACTTCGCCACCGATACCGATAAGATCGACGACGTAATCAAGGACTTTGAAGAATTCGACCTTAACGTCATTCCCGTTGTCGATGCTAACGGCATACTCATCGGGCGTATCACCGCCGATGATATTCACGATCTCATTCAAGAGCGCGCTACTGAGCAAATTTACAACCTCGCGGGCGTCGATGACGAAGCGGAGGACGATGAGACTACGATCTTTAAAGCAGGCCGCGCGCGCGCTGTGTGGCTAGCGGTAAATTTATGCACGGCGATCGTAAGTTCTACGATCATCGGGCTTTTTGACGCCACTATCGAAAAGCTGGTCGCGCTCGCCGTGCTTATGCCAATAGTCGCCTCCATGGGCGGCAACACCGGCACGCAGGCGCTTACGGTAACTGTGCGCCGCCTAGCCTTGGGCGAGATAGCGTTTAAAGACAAAAAGCAGGTCCTTTTTCGCGAGATCACGATCGCTTTTATAAACGGCCTCATTTTTGCCACGCTGATGGGGTTTGTGGCGTATTTTTGGTTCGGCATTAAGCTTTTGGGGCTGGTGATTGCGATGTCGATGGTGCTAAATTTAACTCTTGCGGGGCTTTTCGGCGCCGTCATTCCGATCACGCTTAAAAAATTAAATATCGACCCCGCCGTCGGCAGCTCCGTGCTGCTTACCACGGTTACGGACATCGTGGGATTTTTTAGCTTTTTAGGACTTGCGACGTGGATACTACTATAAAAAATTTCAAAATTTCCGAGCTTAAAAGCTCCAATTTCGTTAAACCCTTTCGCTTAAATTTCGAAATGGACGGCGTAGCGCGCGCGTGGGACTGCGTCAAGGTGCACGATAGCGTCTCGATTTTGCTCTACCATACGCAGCGCGACGCGCTTTTGCTCGTTAAGCAGTTTCGCCCCAGCGTGTGGTTTTATCAAGAGGAAGGCTTAATCAATTCGCCCGAAAAGGGCTACACCTATGAGCTTTGCGCTGGCATTTTAGACAAGGGCATCAGCGAGGAACAAACGGCGATCGAAGAGGTGCTCGAGGAGACGGGCTATGCCGTGAAGGATCTGAAATTTATCACGAGCTACTATAGCGCCCTTGGCTTTGCGGCGAACCGTCAAATTTTATACTTCGCGTGCATCGACGAATCGATGAAGATCGGTAGCGGCGGCGGCGTGGACGGCGAGAAGATCGAGCTTTTCTACCTGCCTGCGGCCAAGGCGCGGGAGTTTATGTTCGACGAAAAGATCGTGCGCGCGCCGGGGCTGATCCTAGCATTTCAATGGTTTTTGAGCGAGTTTGAAGCTTAGCTATGAGACGGATTCGCGTGCTGCTGCGCGTTTTTATGTCTCGGCTTTAAATTTAAAGGACGGTGATGAGGGTTTTACTTAGGTTGTGCGTTATCGCGGTGTGCCTTTATGCAGCGATCGCGGCGGGACTTTATATCTTTCAGGAGCGGCTGATATTTTTGGGCGAGCCGCTGGATAAAAACTTCAAATTTAGCTTTGAAAATTCCGAATTTGCAGGACTTGTAAACGCTCCCGAGAGCGGCGCGCATTTAGATACGCCGTCGTCCGCTACGCAAAATAGCACCTCTACGAAGAGCGGCGCGGACAAAAATGCTTCCGCAGCGAGCGACACAAAAGAAAGCGGCTCCGCAGCGGGTGAGATCAAAAACGAAAGCGCTCAAACTAGCGCCGAGCATATTGGCGAAAACGCCGCAGGAAGCGCCGCAGCGGGCAATAACGCAAACGTCGCTGCGATAAAATTTCAAGAGATCAATATCCCGTTTGGGGGCGGGTTGATAAACGGGCTGAAATTTAGCGCGGCAGAGCCTAAAGGCGCGATTTTGTTCTTTCACGGCAACTTCGGCGACGTGAGCGGCTGGGGCGCATACGGCGCGGATTTTGCGGCTTTGGGATACGATTTTTATATTTTCGATTACCCGGGCTACGGCAAATCGGACGGCAAAATTTCATCGCAACAGCAGCTTTTAGCGAGCGCCGATGCGATGAGCCGCTACGTTTTAGAGCAGCATTCGCCAAGTAAGCTCGCGATGATCGGCTACTCGATCGGAAGCGGCATCGCAGCACAGCAGGCTGCAAAGTGGGATGCGGCGCGGCTGATTTTGCTCGCACCATATTTTAGCTTCGAGCGGCTTGCGCACGAAAAAATCCCCTTCGTACCGAAATTTTTGATCCGCTACAAGATTCCGACCGCGGAATTTTTGCAAGCGGCGCGCAGCACGCAGATCACGCTCATCCACGGTGCCGCCGACGAGCTGATACCGGTGCACCACTCGTATGATCTTGCGGGATCTCTTAAGGCGGGCGATCTATTTTATGAAATACCAGATGCGCGGCATAACGGACTGCTGGCAATGCCCGGGACTTGGAAGATTTTAAAAGAGAGGCTGCGCTAATTTAGCGGAGCTCGGCGTAAAATTCCATGCAAAATTCGACCGCTAAATTTTAAAATTTTACGTAGAATTCTGCGCGGGCTGGGTCTTCGTAAAATCGCATGAAATTTTATAGCGGCAAAACACGGCGCCAAAAACGAGGGTGCAATTTCAAATCAAAATTTATGCGCCGTTAGCTGCGAATATAGAACCGGTCTCGTTGGCGCTAAATTCTTTCTAGCTCAGCTATGCCGTAAATTTAAAACTAGAATTTGCGCTAGGTCGCGACGCTGTATGTTTTAGTCGCGATAAAATTCTGTGAAATTTTATCCCGCGGGCATTTATAAATTTCAAGTCTAAATTTTATATTTACGCCCTGACGACGCCGTATTTTAGCCGCATAGAATTCTGCCGTGCAGAATTTTATCTAGCGAAATTCTGCCGTAAGGAATTCTATCTCGTAGAATTTTAATTCGCCAAGCTCAAATTTTATCCACCGCTCTGAAATTTATCCCGCCGCGTCTAAATTTATCCAGCCCGCCGCGCTTTACCGAAATTTATATTTAGTTGTTGTAAAATGCGTTTTTAAAAGGATTTTAGCGGGTTGTGATATGAGTATTTTGGAGCTTACGGAGTGCGTAGGCATCGCTTCGGCGGCGCTTAGCGGGTTTTTATTCGGCGTAAAAAAGGGCTGCGATTGGCTTGGGATCTTTATCGTGGCATTTTTGACAGCGCTTGGCGGCGGGATCATGCGCGACACCTTAGTAAGTCGCGAGATCTACTCGTTTACACACTATGCGCCCGTAACCATCGTGCTTGCGGTAAGCACCGTAGCCATTTTTGCCAAACTTTACGAAAACCGCGATTTGGAGGGTAAATTTTTATTTATTCTAACCGATGCGATCGACGTCGTAAGCTTTTCGATCGTGGGAGCGATGGTCGCGCTAAGCTATAATCACAACGTTTTCGGCGTGGTGCTAATCGCATTTTGCAATGGCGTGGGCGGCGGCATTTTGCGCGACGTACTGCTGAATGAAGTGCCGTGGTTTTTACATACGGGGCTTTATGGCACGATAAGCATGGGCGTAGGTTTGATATATTTCGTGCTTGATGGATTGGGGCTTAGCGGTGTAGTCTCGGTGCTTATTTTGCTGGTTTTAGGGGTTGCGTTTCGCATGGTGGCTTATTACAAATCTTGGCATCTGCCTAAAGTGGAGTATAAAAAATGAACTATTTGATGGATAATTTCGCGCGCGTAAACGTAGCGCTGGTAAGAGGCGAGGGCTCGATAGTCTATGACGAAACGGGCAAGGACTACGTAGATTTTGGCGCGGGCATCGGCGTAAACTGCCTGGGGCACGCAAACGAAATCGTGCTGGAAGCGATCGGCACGCAAGCCGCGCAGATCATCCACGGCTCAAATATCTATAGAATTCTGCCCCAAGAAGCCCTAGCTCAAAAGATTAGCGAGCTTTTGGGCTACCGCACATACGCGGTGTTTTGCAACTCGGGCGCGGAGGCGAACGAAGCTGCGATCAAAATGGCGCGCAAATACGGCACCGTAAACTTCCCTAATAAAAAATTTGAAATTCTAACTCTGCGAAATTCCTTCCACGGCCGCACGCTAGCGACGCTACAAGCTACCGGGCAGGAGAAATTTCATCCGGAAATTTTTGCGCCCTATATGCCCGGGTTTAAATTTTTCGACGATATCGAGGAGATCATCGCGCATATCGATGAAAACAGCGTCGCCGTGATGATCGAGCTAGTCCAGGGCGAGGGCGGCATTAAGCCTCTGGATAAGGCTAGCGTGCAAAAGCTGGCGGCTGTTTTAAAAGAGAGAAAGTTGCTTTTGATCACCGACGAGGTGCAGTGCGGCGTATATCGCACGGGCGAGTTTGCGACGTCGCAAATTTACGACATCCGCCCCGACATCATCACCTTTGCCAAAGGGCTTGCGGGCGGCGTGCCGATCGGCGCGTGCGTGGCGCAGCAAAACATTTTCGCTCCGGGCGAGCACGGCAGCACTTTCGGCGGTAACTTTTTGGCGACCTCTACGGCGCTTGCGGTGCTTTCGCAGCTAGAGTTTTTAAAAGCGAGCGGCAAGCTTGATAAGACTATAAAAAGATTTATCAAAAAACTAGACGGGCTCGCCGCAGACTATCCTAGCCTGATCGAAAAGCGCGTGGGGCTCGGTCTGATGCAAGGCCTCGTGTTGCGCGATGAAAAAAATCTGAGCGAGATCTTTAACAAAGCCCTGCAAAACGGGCTTTTGATCCTAAAATCCGGCAAGCGCACTCTTAGATTTTTGCCTGCGCTAAATATCAAAAAACCAGAGATCAAAGAGGGTTTTGCGCGCCTACGCAAGAGCTTAGATGAGATAGTGCGGGCGTGAAATTTAGCGATTTTTTCGAGGGCTGGCTAAACGAGAGCTACTACGCAGATGCCGCTAAAATCGGCAAGAGCGGCGATTTTTACACTGCCGTGAGCGTAGGGAGCTTTTTTGGGATCTGCATCGCGCGCGAAATTTTACGCCTAAGCGCGGATTTTTGCGCGAAGCAAGAGTTAAGCTTAGATGCAGCGGCAAGCCCAATTGCATCGCGGCAAAACCTTGCGGCGAGCGAGCTAAATTTAGACGCTGCACCTGCAAAAAAGTCGCACGATAGCGCTAAAATTGCTATCGTAGAGATCGGCTCGCACGACGGGCGGCTGCTTTGCGACATCGCGCAGGCGATTTTTACACTGGGCGGTGCGGCGGCGCTTGATAAATTTAGCTTTGCGATTATCGAGCCGCACGAGCGCCTGCGCGAGCTACAGCGAGCGAGCTTTGCGGAGAGCTTCGGCGACGAAATCGCGCTAAAGCATTTCACAAGCGCGCGCGAGGCAAAATTTAAAGATGCGATCTTTGTGGCAAACGAGCTTTTCGACGCCTTTAAATGCGAGGCGGTGGACGGCGAAAATATGCTTTTTATCGAAAGCGGCGCGGTAAAATTTGCCCCCATAAAAGAACGCGAAATTTTGACGCTCGCGCGCAGATTCGGTATCTCGCGCGGCGAAATCCCGGTCGGATACTTTCGCTTCGCCCGCGAAATTTGCGCCAGCGCGCAGCGGTTTTATTTCATAGCTTTCGATTACGGACAGATGGGCGCTAGCGGCGATTTTAGCCTGCGGATTTACCGAAATCACGAAGTTTTTGGCTTCTTCGAGGTGCAAAACTTAAGCGATTTTTACGGCAAAAGCGATCTTACCTACGACGTAAATTTTGAAATTTTGCGTGCTGCGTTTGAGGACGTGGGCGCCGTCACGGCGGATTTTAAAAGACAGATCGCGGCTCTCATAGACTTCGGCGCGGTCCAGCTTTTAGAGCTTTTTATGCAAAAAAGCGGCGAGAAGGGCTACCTAAACGCGCTTTTGCAGTTCAATCACCTGCGCGCGGAGTTTGGCGAAAAATTTAAGATGATAAAATTTAAAAAGGGGCTTTGATGAAAGCTTTTATCGATTGCGACTGCGAAATTTTGCAAAAGACGCTGGAGCTGTTTTTAAAAGATCATGCTGCAAGTGCGCAGGATTGCGACTTTGTGATAAGCGATGAGCCGCAAAGCTCGGCAAAACCGCTATTTTTAATCGGCGAGGGCGGAGATTTGGCGCTGCCGTTTTCCAAGCAGATGTTATTATCGACGCTAGAGGATTTTCAAAGCGAGCTAAAGCGGGATTTTAGCGAATGCGATGCAGCGAGTGTAGAAGTTGAGATTTGCGCGCTATTTGATGAGTTTAAGGCAAAAATCATCGAAATTTTAAGAAGGCAAGATGGCTAAATTTTCCAAACCTGACGGCACACTCTTTACGCAAATTTCAAGCGGCATTTATAAGGGCAAAAAGCTCGCTCTGCCCGCGCTTTCGAGTACGCGCAGCACGAAAAGCATCGTAAAGGGCTCGTTTTTCGATACTTGGCGAGCGGAGTTGCGCGGCGCGGCGTTTATCGAGTGCTTCGGCGGTAGCGGCGCGATGGCGCTTGAAGCGCTAAGCAACGGCGCAAAAAACGTTTATGCGATCGAAAAGGACGCTGCCGCGCATAAGATCATGCGGAAAAATTTCGAGCTTTTCGGACTCGGCGCAAACGCGATTTTGGGCGATTGCTTCGAGCGACTGCCCGAAATTTTACACGAGCTGCAAGCGGGCACGAACGGATGCTCGGGCGGGAATTCGCCAAATTTAAGCGGCAAAAATTTCAAAAACTATGCCGACGCCGCCGCCTACTGCGAAAATTTAGACGGCGAAAAAGAGGGCTGTCGCAAAAGCTTTAGTGGCGTAGAGCAGGGCGAGAACGGATACCGCGCCGCGCAAAGCGTAGAAGCGGAAGGTGGCACGCAAAGCGGCGTAAAAAATTTAGCTAAATGCGGCACGGGAAGCAGTGTGTCTGACAGCGCGCAAAATGGCGTGCAGGGCGGTACAAATGATGATTACGCAGGCGTGGAGGGTTTTGGCGGTTCTGCCCAGATTGGCGATTATGCGGGCGCTACTAGCAAAAAATACTGCGTGAATTCGCTAGCTGCGGACGCCGCGAGCTTTAGCGAAAAGTTTGACGCTAGCTCCGCTTCAAAATACGACGTAAGCGGCGCCGAGAGCGCTAATCGCAGCATAAATTTAAGCTCAATATGCGGCGAGAGCTCAAATCTCGACGTAAATCGCAACTTAAGCCTAGGCGCGGGCTGCGAAGAGAAAGAAAGCTTAAATTTAGGCGAAAATTTTAGCGCTAGCTGCGGAGAAAATTTACATTCAAGCATAAATTTAACCCACGATTCGAGAAAAAATTCTACTGAGAATTCTAACGGCAAATTTAGCGCTAGCTGCAAAGAAAATTCGCGTCCGAACGTAAATTTAACCCGCGGTTCAAGAAAAAATTCTGACGCTAACTCCCGTGAAAATTTAGCCTGCGGCTTAGGCGAAAGCCTTGCTGCAAACGATTTAGGCAAATGTTCTGATGCAAATTCTAGCGAGAGCCATACCGCAAATTCTAGTGAAAATTCCATCTTCGATCCCGCACGCAGAGTGTTTGTATATCTGGACCCGCCGTTTGCGATCAGGCAGGGCTTTGGCGGTATTTACGAGCGGGTGCTGGCGCTGATAGTGCGCCTGGGCTCCGCGCAGTGCGAGCTGCTAATCGCGATCGAGCATATGAGCGAGCTTGAGCTGCCGCTTAAAATCGGCGATTTCGTGCTGCTTAAATCACGTAAATTCGGCGCTACGACGATGAGTTACTACGCAAAATGAAAAGCTTAAAGCAGATTTTAGATTATTACGCCGATTTGAAAAATTGCGACGCGGATCTTTTCGGCGCGCCCGATCCGCTGCAGGTCGCAAAGGGACATCGAAACGACGTCGTAGCGCTCATCTGCGCGCTGTTTGCTTACGGTAACGCGGCTCAAATTTTAAAATTCCTCCACTCGCTTGATTTTTCGCTTTTAGACGGGAGCGATGAGCGCATTGGCGCGGAGCTTGCGGGCAAAAAATATAGATTTCAAAGCCCGCGCGACGTCGCTGAAATTTTTATAACTTTAAAGCGGCTTAAAAATAGCCTTAGCATCGAGGAGAGCGTGCTTCGCGGCATGCAAAAAAGCGGACGGATCGAGGATGGGATAAATTTTTTAATTGGCGAAATTTACAAATTAAATCCCTACCGCAGCCCGGGGTATGAGTTTTTTTTCGGGCGCGGCTTCGCGCAAAGGCCCGCGTCGCCGTACAAGCGCTACAATCTTTTCCTGCGCTGGGCGGTGCGCGACAGCGACATCGATCTGGGGCTGTACAAAAAGATCGAAAAATCGCGCCTCCTCATCCCGCTCGATACTCATACGCATAAAGTTTCGCTTAAGCTTGGGCTGATCGATCGCAAGAGTTACGATTTTGAGGCAGTTTTGCAGCTTACGCAAAGCTTAAGGCGCTTCGATCCGAGCGATCCCATCAAATACGACTTCGCGCTGTATCGCCTCGGACAGAGCGGCGAGATAGATAAAATTTTACCCGAACTAAGCGCGAGTTTATATAAAACTGCGAAGTAAGTCGGCGAAATTTTATCTGGTACGAGCGGGGCGATGAAATTTTATGAAGCTTTGGAGCGGGTGTACGGCGGAATTTTGTGCTGTGCTGCCGCATAAGCGGAGCTGGCTTTATGGATTTGCCGTACGCCTTAAGTACAGAGCGCCGAAATTTCATGAAATTTTAGCAAAAGATCACTTCATAAAATTCTGCAAATTTCGCGGATAGCCGCGTAAAATTTATAGGGCTATCTTGTAGAATTTGGGTAAAATTCCACAGCCTTGTGCTGCTTAAATTTTATGAAATTTTGCAGCTTGTGCGCGATGCGATAAATTGCATGGAGCTAAAACGGCAATCGTGCGATAAATTTCATAAAATTTAAGCGGGAGCCGTGCGGCAAAATCTGCTAGAATTTCGTGGATTTTTTTGGATTTTATGAAATCATAACAGGCGCTCGCATACACTTTGCGGCGTATGGGCGGTTTGCGATCGTAATTGCGCGGAATTTTTCGCAGACACTCGCGGGTGCCCGTCTGCGTAATTTGAGAAAAGGACAAAAATGGAGCTTGAGCTTTGGCAGTTTGCGGTGCTTTTTACGGCGGCGTTTTTCGGCGGATTTATCGACTCGATCGCAGGCGGCGGCGGGCTGATATCGCTGCCTGCGCTGCTTGCCGTGGGCGTTCCGCCGCATGTAGCGATCGCCACAAATAGATTTCAAGGCAGCTTCGGAAGCTTCACCGCCGCTTTAAATTTCATCCGCAAGGGCTATGTCGATGCGGCGGAGATCCTGCGCGGCGTGATTTTTACGTTCATAGGCGGGCTCGTCGGCGCTTATGTCCTGCTCCTAATCGATGCGAAATTCCTAAACTACCTCATTCCGATCCTACTGCTGGCGCTTTTCTTTTATATGATTTTTTCGCCGAACCTAGGCGAAGCGCCCGCCAAACCCAAGATGTCAAAAAAGAGCTTTTACGCGATTTTTGGGCTTGTTTTAGGGTTTTACGACGGATTTTTCGGCCCGGGTACGGGCTCGTTTTGGACGTTTGCGCTCGTGGGAATTTTAGGGCTTTATATGAAAAAGGCGGTCGCGCACACGAAGGTTTTAAATTTCACCTCAAACATCGTCTCTTTAGGCGTTTTTATCATCGGCGGGCAAATTTTATGGCTCGTCGGAGCAG
Organism: uncultured Campylobacter sp.; assembly: GCA_963515915.1. Taxonomy (GTDB): domain Bacteria; phylum Campylobacterota; class Campylobacteria; order Campylobacterales; family Campylobacteraceae; genus Campylobacter_B. The sequence goes on along the minus strand of CAUPZQ010000014.1, from coordinate 3,160 downwards.
TGATGGCGGTCGGACAGATCGCGGGCAGCTTCGCAGGCTCAAGCTTAGTGATGCGATGCGACGTAAAATTCGTGCGCAAGATGCTTCTGTTCGTCGTTGCCGCCACGATTTTAAAGCTACTTTACGGACTGATCGCAAGCTGATTACAGACTGGTTGAAGACCAACCGCAGACTAATCTCAAGCTAAAATCATAGAATTTTATACAGGATTTCGTATAAAATTTCGCGTAAAATTTTATGAGCTCTCGCTGATATGCTACGGCAGCGCCACCTTACCGCCACGATAGTGCCGATTTTACTGCTGCGGTGCCATCTTGCCGCAGTGTCGCACCAAATTTACTGCGACACTGCCAATTTACTACTGCAGCGTCGATTATATCGTATCATTGTGCTGATCTTGTCGCGACTACGCTAATTTTCCGCTGCTGCGATGTTGATTCTGTTGCCGTTGCGTCGGAGACCTCGCTTGTCGTGAGGTCTTTGATTTTATTATTTTGGTGGCGCTGATTTTGCTCTGCTACATCAATAACTTCGTTACCGCGCTTGCTACTGCGAGGATTTTAGTTGCGTTGCGCGGTGTCGCACTGATTTTTTATGACGACGCTGTTCTTTCTGCTGCGATGGTAGCAATTTTGGCGCTGCTTTTGCCGCCCCCCGCCGTCCGTCTCGCTACTATGAGCGGGCTCAGTTTTGCTGTCGCGACATTGATGGTCTTGATGGTGCAAGGATTTTATTTGCTGTACAACGATGCCAGTGAAATTTCGCCCATTCGCGCCAGTTAAATTCCACCGCACCACCCATATCTATTTCGTCGTATCGCCATGCATTCATGCGGTCTGCCCGCCGCCGATAGAGTAGTCGTATTGCCGAGTGCACAATGCTATCGTGCCGGTGCTTATAAAATTTCATACGTTTACGCTCGCAAAATTTTAAAATGCCGCCTTGTAGATCGTTTTGTCGCGCTGCCGCACACGTTATTACCGAGCTCGTATCGATTAAATTTAGCTGCATTTCCACACGCCGTTTCTCTACGCCCGTCGGCTATTTTAAATTTTTGCCGTTCCGTAACCACGGCTAGCTGTATTTGCGCGATAAATTTAACCGCACCGCCACGCATGCTGTTCCACTCCGCTATCGCCGATGAAATTTGCAACCGTTAAATTTCATCGCACCGCGCACCCGCAATCTTATCCGCTCGCCCGTGAAATTCCGCCGCCTAAAGCAATGCTAAAATATTTTGCGATAAAATAGGCGAAATTTTTTACAAAGGATTTTTCTATGCAGATCATCTCGACTCCCGATGCGGCGCAGGCCATCGGGCCGTACTCTCAGGCGATCAAGGCGGGTGGGTTCATCTTTACCTCCGGGCAGATCGCGCTTAAGCCGGACGGCGAGTTTGTCGCGGGCGGCGTGGAAGCGCAGAGTAGGCAGGTTTTGCAAAACCTCGCGGCGATCCTAAAAGAAGCGGGCGCGACACTGCAAGATGCCGTCAAAACTACGATTTTCCTAGCCGACATGGGCGATTTTGCCGCGGTGAACGAGATATACGCAGCGGCGTTCGGCGAGCACAAGCCGGCTCGCAGCACGGTGCAGGTCGCTAAACTCCCCAAAGGCGCGCTTGTGGAGATCGAAGTGATAGCGCTGGCTAAGTAACGTTAAATTTAGATTGCTAGAACTCTGCCAGTTCGCGTTTGTGGTTAAAATTTAGACGCGGGCTGCTCGAAATTTAAACGGCTCGCTTTGATTTTGAAGCCTAGCGTGCTTTTAAATTTAGATTTTTAAAGCCGCGTTAAATGCCCTCGGGTCTGTGCAAACAGCGCGTCCGGTGTGCTAGGGCGTTAAAATTTCTCGCTCAAAATGGGATTAAAATGATAGAAGAGCTTATTCAAAAATCTAAAAATATCACGGCCGCGGGGTGCAGCTACATAGAGTCCGCGTGGATCGCACAGGCGCAGCGGCGGCTCGGTTTCGCGCTACCTGCGAGCTATAAGCGGATGCTGCTAAGATACGCCAGCGTGAGCGCGGCGGGGACAGAGCAAAAACGATCGCGCCGCCCGAGTTCGCGGGTAGCGCCGACGCGGATATCTGCTACACGTATGAGATAAATCTCAAAAAAGGGCTATTCGCCGCGGACGAGCTCGTATTTTTGCAGCTCGAGGACGAGGAGTATTATTTTAAAATTTTGCCGGCAAATGGCATGGCAAGCGACATGGCGGACGGGTCGCCGAATACGGCGAGCGGCAAGACGGCGGAGAGCACGAGCGACAAAGCCGCGGGCGTGACGGCGCACGATACGGTCGTCGCAACGGTAGCCGATAGTGCAGAAAACAGGGCATCGGACGATGAAGCGCGCGCGGAGAGATCGCTGGATGCGTCGCGCGATATGAATGCCGAAGCGGCAGACGAAACGACGTGTAAAACGGCGGGCACGACAACGAGCGAAGCGGCAGACGAGGCGGCAAGTGGAGCGCGACGAAAGAGATAGCGAGCGAGCAGGCAGACGATGCGCCGTGCGAATACAAGGTCTTCGTACGCGACTACGCAGAGGGTGAGGATAGGCTTTTCGCGGATGATTTTTACGGGTTTTTGGAAAAATTTTAAGACGAAATTTAAGGCAAAATCAGGAGCTATAAAATGGGACTATTTGACATTTTTAAAAAGGATAAATTTGACGTCGATGTGTGCTCGGACGGCGTTTTTATCGGCGGCGTAAACTGCGGGTTTGATCTGGCTAAATTTAATGAAGCCTTAGATCAGCCGCGCGTGATCGATGACGGAGAGGGCAAAAGCCGCTATTTTTGGGATGAGGCGGGGATTTTCGCCTTCGTGCGCGCAGACGAGCCCGCAGAACCGAAGCTTACCGAGATAATTTTGATGCTTGAGGTCGCAAAGGGCGTGCAGCACGAGGTTCCGCACAAGCTCTACGGCGGCGCATTTACGCTTGAGGGCAGGCCGCCGCTTGAGGCCGTATCCGAGCAGGAGCTACGCAGCGCATATATATTTTTGGAGCTTAGCCTTGGTAAATTCGAAGTCTCGCTAGCTCTTGCCGAGACCGTGCAACAAAAAATCGACGAAATGGACTTTGCCGAGCGCTTCGCTAAACGTGACACCGACGAGATCGCAGACATCGTGCGAGCTGCGAAAATGCCGATAGGGCGCG
>CAUPZQ010000013.1:0-49567 GCA_963515915.1 uncultured Campylobacter sp. | reverse complement strand
CTCACACCGTGCTTGCCCAAATCGAGAAATTTAAGGGGGAGATTAAACCTATAACGGCGTTTTCAAAACCTAAAATCTTACAATCTTTGTAGCGCGTCGTCTTTTAAGCGTCTTTGAATGAGCTAGAAAATTTCGCCCTGCGACAGGCTAATTGCCTAGTCTTAGGACGAAATTTTCGTCGCAACATTCAAATCCATCTTAAAATACTTCCGCTTACGTTTTTATGGTGGCGCGTCGTCTCGTTTTGCAAATCTTGGCTTGTCTTTTCGCGCTCAAATTTGGTGAAAAATTTGAGCGCAATTTACTTCTTTCGTGTTCGTTAAATTTCAATGTAAATTTTGCGCGAATTTAAAACTCTGCTAAAATTCGCTCAAATTTAACCCAAAGGTCGCGCCATGCAAATCCCGAATTTGATCCGAAATTTTATCCGCAAACGCATCGTTTCAGAGTCCATTTTGCTGCCGTTTTTCTATCCAGAGGAGGGCGAGTTTGAGAGTTTTCAGGAAGGATATAGGCTCGCTAGCCGCAAAACTGGCGAGGAGCTTGCGGACGATACGCCCGGGCAGTGGCGAAAGAGCTGGCGGGTCATCGCGCGTAACGGCATGGACGATCCGTTTTTCGTCGATTTTGCCCTCGGGGACGCCTCGCCCGTATATTTTGCCTATCACGGCGCCGGCTCGTGGGAGCCGATAAAGGTCGCGGACGACATCGTTAAATTTGAAGAAATTTTGGCCGCCCTTGCTGTGCTTAAAAAACCGTGCTCGCTTGATGCGATCGCGCCGCTTGCCGATTTAAACAACGAATTTTACCGCGAGCTGGCGGACGACTACGCGCGGGAAGACGAAGCGCGCGAGGAGCCGGGATATAAATATTTCAGCGTTTTCATAGAGGATCTGGGCGCGGACAAGGTAAAAACGCTCGTATTTTTAAAGAAATTTTTTGAGGACGAGAGTTTTGCGGCGACTAAAGATAGGACGCGAAATTTGCCGCTTTGCGTATTTAGCGGCATAGAGGAGCTGGCGCTGCCGCTGCAAGACAAACTCGCCTCGCTCGGAGTTAAATTTTACGCGCGGGAGATAACTTTTAGCGAATTTATCGCGCGGAGTAGTTAAGCGGGCAAATTTTAAAATTTTAACTTCCGCTGCTGCTAAATTTAAAATTTAGCAGCAGGCGATCCTATATTTCGTGCTCGTTCGCTTGCTATCGCAGTGCGTTAACAGCTTTGCGTGCACCGAAGCGCAAATCAAAGCGTAAAATCAAAATGTAAAATTGAAGTTGATTTTAAGCGCCCTACTTCGTTTTTTACTTGCAGTAGGGCGAATTTGCTTAAAGTAGTGAACTAAAGCGAGGCTAAAATTATCCAAACCTTGGATCTATTATCTTGCTCAGTTAGAGCAGCTGTTGCGAGCGACGAGCTCTGCAAAATCTAGCGCTGCGTCGTAGTCGGGCTCAGAGGCTATGTCGCTTACGAGCTCTTTATAAACCGCAACGCCTGCGGTATCTATGACGAAGATTGCTCTGGCGCTAAGACCTGCTAATGCGCCGCTGGCGATGAGAGTGCCGTAGCGGCGGCAAAATTCCTTATCGCGGAAATCGCTTGCAACGCGTAGATTTTTGATCCCCTCAGTCGTACAAAACCTCCCCATCGCAAACGGCAAATCCATCGAAACGACGATTACTTCGGTGTTGGGAAGCGATGCAGCGCGCTCGTTGAACTTACGTGCCTCCGTCGCGCAGACGGGCGTATCTAGCGACGGCACGGCGACGATAATTTGCACGTGCTTGCCGTTAGCGATCTCGATTTCGCTTAGATCTTGAGCTACTAAGCGCACTTGCGGCGCGCGATCGCCTAGATTTATCTCTTGCCCGCTTAACTCTACGGGCTTTCCTTGAAATGTTACTGTTGGCATTTTTGTCCTTTGTTTTGAATTTGTAGTGGCGAATATACAAAAATTCCTTAAATTTCAGGTAAAATTGCTTTAAAAATCAAGGAGAGCAGATGGGCGAAGATATTTGGGGCGGCAGCAGCAATCCTGCGTCGCTAGCCAGCATAAGACGTAAAAGCAGCGAAGAAAAAAAGCCCTTGGATGAGAAGCCACAGGAGCAATCTGAGAATTTAGATTTAGCGCAAGAAGCTCTTGCGGCGGATGATACTAGCGAGCAAAATTCCACGGCTCAGAATTCTATAGAGCAAAATTCCACTTCCACAAGGCAGAATTTTACGCCACAGAATTCTGCGGAGCAAAATTTAGCTTTTGCAACTCAAGGCTTGGATGAAGAAAATTCTATTTTGCGAGATTCTGCTGCGACAGGCTCTGGCGAGCAAGATTCTAACGCTAAAAGTTTGAATTCTACCGAAGATGCTACGAACTCGCAGAATTTTGCAGAGCAGAATTCCACTTGGCAAAATTCAGCTTCCTCAAATTCCGATAGAATTAGCTCTACACAAAGCTCAGCAAGGCAGATCTCAGCGGCTAAGGCTTATGATTTAAATAAAGCCTACGTATTTTATATGTTCCTCGGGCCTTTCGGCGCGCATAGATTTTATCTTGGGCGTATAATCTCCGCGATTTTTCAGCTTTTAGGCGGGCTGCCATTTCTCATCTGGCTTTTTTTAGTAGTGGTTGCTGTCATGTGGACGAGTATAGAAGGTAACGAGCTGTTGGCACTTGTAAACTCATCTCGTCCGGATTTGGGCGTGCAAGCATCAGACCTAAAAGATATAGAACAGGGCTTTTTTCATTTTATGGTTATTTTCTCGGTGCCTAATGTTTTATTTTTAATCTGGCTTATTAGCGACTTTTTTAGGTTGCCTGATATGGTGCGAAAGCTAAATGTATCCGTAGGCGCGGGAGCAATCCTGTATGTTTATGCGGATGACGCTAAAGAGCAGAGCGAAAATCTATCTACTGCCAAAACTACCCTTTACATAGCGTTTGGGCTTGAGGCGTTAAATGCGGTAGGCAGATATATCAAGAATGTAGATAAAGTGGGTGCGTTGGAGGGCGTCGGACTTATATCTATGATATGCCTAGCTGTGGGGTTATATTTTTTAGCGCGCGCTATACGCAGCACCGATCTGCTATCAAACGCCGTGTTAGTCGGGGTTTCCTCGGCTATAAGCGCAGTAAGCACTATATTTGTAGGATTTGAATTGTTTAAACCATCAGTTTTTATGATAAGCATTTATTGTGTATGCACAGCGGTATATCTGATCTATCAGCTGCTAGTTAGTAAAGAGCTTTATGATTGTAGCGGAGAGAAAAACTATCTAAGAGCGTTTTATGTTATTGCAGCTACGGAGATAGTAACTCTAGTCCTGATAGCGCTTGACTCGCAGCTTTTTGCCTTAGTATTTGCCATAGGGTGGTTAGCTTCGGTAATTCTAAATGTTTCGGCGGTTTATGGCACTAGGGAGATTACTGCCTCAAAAGGTGGCTACAATCTAGCGAACCTGGCGTATCACGTAAGGCAGATGAACGGGCGGGAATTTTAGGTATTTAAATTTAAGGGGCGATTAGTATAATCTTATATTATTTTAAAAAAGGAGTTTAAAATGACTTTTATGGAGTCTGTGCAAACTTGCGTAAAGCAAAAATACGCCGCATTTAGCGGGCGAGCATCGAGGTCGGAGTACTGGTGGTTTTTTCTATTTACCGTGCTTGGCGGGATTGTTTTGAGCTTGATAGATGGCGTTTTAGGCACTACGATAGGGTACAATCAAATAATAGCCGGCAAAATCGTCCATCAAGAAATCGGCATTATAGATGCGCTTTTTCAGCTAGCTATGCTCGTGCCAGCCATCGCCGTATCGGTCAGGCGACTACATGACACCGATAGAAACGGCTGGTTTTTTCTGCTTATTTTAACGCCGATCGTGGGTGCTTTTTTCGGCGATATCGGGCTTTTGGTATCATTTGTGGGTTGGATAGTGCTGCTTGTGTTTTTCGTACAGCGCGGCGATAGCGGGTCCAATCGCTTCGGATACGATCCGCTATGATAAAGCTCTAAAGATTTGCGGAATTTTAGAATTCTAAAATTCCGTGCAGATAAAATTCTTTGTATTATCACTTAAAATTCTACGCATAAGCACTGTGTAGCGCTAAATTTTTCTTAGAATAAGCTTTGGAAATCCTCTTTAATTGATTGCCGTTATCTGTAACTTAGAATTTTTATATTATAATGGCGCTCAAAATTTTATTTTAGAAAGGATGAAAATGAAAGAGAGAATCGAGGCGCTGTTTGCGCAAAACCCTAAAATTTCGATCGCGCAGATCTGCAAGGAGCTCGGCGCCAAGGAGATCGACGTGCTGCTAAACCTGCCCGAGCGCTTCGGAAAGAGCGCGGGCGGCGATAAATTCGGAGAGGTCATTAGGGAGCTTGAGAGCTGGGGCGAGGTACTTTTCGTAAAAAATACGCCGAGCTTCATCATCGAGTTTAAAACCAAGATCCCAAGCGGCAAGAGCGCGCGCGGATATTATAATTTCGGCATGGGCGCAAACGGCGATGAGGCGCATGGGCTGGGCATTTTGGGGGGTCATCTAAAGACGGATGAGATCGATAAGATCATCCTCGTGACGCAGACTTTCATGGGGATGCTCTCGAAATTCGTGGGCTTTTACGACAAGGCGGGCGAGAATATCTTTAAAATTTACGTCTCGCGCGATGAGAAAGGACAGCTGCTAGCCGAGCAAGACGCGAAATTCGAAACGCTAAAAGCCGCGATTTAGCACTCGCGCAAGGCCCGTCTTGTATAAAATTTTGTCCTTGCGCGGGCATTTAGGCTTGATCTCGCCCTTTATGCGCGAGATCAAATCCATAAAATTCTACCGCGAAATAACGCTGCGCGCACTCTTGCGGGTTTGCGCGCAAAATCGATCCGCACCGCCGCCTTATTTATCTCCTGCCTATGCGTATTTATGGCTTTGATCTGCGGCGCAAATCGCCTCCTTTTCTCGCCGCCTTCATTCAGAATCGATTTTGTCGGTTTGATTTACCAAACCGACTTTAGCACGCGGGAATAGTTTTTCGAATTTGACGCAGGACCGTCCTTTTCTTCATTTCATCCCAAGCGTGCGCAGTATCTCGGGCACAGAGAGTTTGAATTTAAACGGGCTTGCAGTGAGGCAATTAAACTGATAAAATTTAGTCGGAGGATTCGTGCAGCAGCGTTTTTGGCGACCTTAAATTTTAAATTTTTAGGTCTGGACTGCGCTACGCCACCGTAAGGCGTAAATTTCGATTACGGGCTGTTTTAATCGAGCGCAACTTCGGGCGATCGCAATTTTAAGCGCGCATTGTTTTAAAATTTGCGCCGCGCCGCTAGCTTTATTCTATATTATCACGCCGCGCTCCGTTCTACTGCGCCTATCTTCTGCCGCATCTCGTCTTGCCCCGCTCTCCTTTCTGCCCCGCGCCCACTCTTTTTTCAAGAAAGGCGTGCGACCGAGAAAAAACCGCCCTACTTCGGATCAAAATTTTATTTTTCCTCAAAACAGATCCCGACAAAGATAAAATTTTATAAAATCTACCATTTTAATTTCATATCTCAAAAACGTTTCGCCGTTACGCAAGGAGCGTCAAATTTTAAAATTGAAATTTTATACGTTAAGCTTAAAGCTTATTAAACTCCGATATTTAGGGCAATGTAGACCTGAATTTTTATCTTTTACTGCTAAAATTCTCTCATAAATTTAAATCTTAAGATTAAAAAGTATTCTTAAGAATTTTATAAGACGGAGGAGATCTTGAATAGATTGATTTTAAAGATTTACGCGTGGCAAAATACCGCTACGCCGTGGTTTTGGCTCTTTGTGATAAGCACAGGCTATCTTGCGACATCATATTTTTTCTTTCAGCACTGCCTTTTTATGTCGCCTACGCAGACGAGCGTCCTCGTGCGTCTGGGCTTTGCTGTAGCAGGCGTGGGAGCTCTTATAGGCTTGTTGCTGCCGTTTAGCTTCATAACAAGGCTCGTTGCCTACGCGCTCGGATTTGCGGGCGCGATATACGGCTATTTACAAAGCTCCGCGTCGCACCCCGCCGCAGATACCGCAAATTGCCTTACAGCGCCCGCATTTCCTTTTGCGGCGCCGTTTGATAGTCTGCTACCGGAGCTATTTCGCCCCGCAAGCTGCACGGGCACCCCGTCCTTCCCCGCAGGCACCGCGCTTAGCGATGTGCAGAGCTTTTTTGGCGGATTTTACGGCGATGGGTTCTATCTAGTGCCGAGCATTAAATTTGCAGACGCGGCGCAGTGTGCGCAGGTAGCGTTTGCAGCATTCGCAGCGGTTTTAGCCGTGATGTTTGTGGGCTTTTTATACGGCAGATTTACGAGAAGTTTTTAAAATTTTAAGAAAGGATAAGCATGAAGTTTTTAAATTCTATTGCGGCTGCGGCGGCTCTTGCGGCTGCGATCACAAGCTACGCTGGCGCCGAGGTTAAGGCGGGCGAGACGCTTTACGGCACGGTGCTAAAGCAGGTAAGCGTAAGTGGCGATTTGTCGCACAAGGACGGCAGGCTGCTGCCCACAAACGCCATAGAGGTCTTGGAGGTTAAGGACGGAGTAGTGAAATTTTCGCTCACAGGCTATCAAAATCCAAAGGCGCCCAATGTTATTTATTTCACGCCTAAAGCGCGCATAATCGCGGTGGCGTTTTCGAAGCAGGCTAAATTTCAAAGCGAGAGCTTGGGCGAAGAGGACGGCTTTAATAAGGTTAAAATAACCGCCTACACCGACGAGGGCGCGCTAAGCGGCGACGTGGATAAAATTTTCGCGGGCGCTAAGGAGAAATTTGAAGCCTCGTGTAGCGTCTGTCACGCTCTGCACCAGCCGGCCGACTACGAAGCGAACAGATGGCCGGGCTACATCAAATCGATGCTTTCGCGTACGCCTATTAGCAAAGACGAGAGCTGGACGGTGGTGCAGTATCTGCAAAAGCACTCCAAGGACGTAAATTTAAAGGATATGAAATGAAAAGACGAAATTTTTTAAAGCTCGGCGCGGCGGTCTCGGCGCTTCCGCTCATCCCAAGCTCGATGCTCGCGGCGGATAAACTCACCGCGCTTAAGAAAAACGGCGAAATTTTAACCGCGGCGCGGTGGGGAATTTTAAAAGCGAGCGTCAAAAACGGCAAGATCGTAAAATCCGCGCCGTGGAAGATCACCTCTAAAATTCCAAATACTCTTCAAAATACGATGGCGGATCTCGTTTATAACACGCGCATCAAAGCGCCGATGGTGCGAAAATCCTACCTCGCCGATCCCGATAATCCTAAGCCCGAGCTTCGCGGACTTGACGAATGGGTCGAGGTAAAATATGAAGACGCGATCAAGCTCGTCGCGCGCGAGCTTAAAAAGACGCGCGAGCAAAAGGGTGCAGACTCGGTATTTGCGGGCAGCTACGGCTGGCAGAGCACGGGCAACGTGCATGTCTCAAGGACGCTGCTTCATAGATTTATGAACTTAACCGGCGGCTTTACGGGCGTCACGGGCGATTACTCCACGGGTGCGGCACAGGTCATAATGCCGCACGTAACGGGCTCAAATCAGGTCTATGAGCAGCAAACTTCGTGGCCCGTGGTGCTTGAAAACTCCAAAGTCGTGGTCTTTTGGGGTCTAAATCCGATCTCTACGCTTCGCGTAGCGTGGACGAGCTCGGACGAGCAGGGATTTAAGTATTTCGAGCAGCTAAAAAACAGCGATAAAGAGATCATCATCATTGATCCGATCAAAACCGTAAGCGGCAAGTATTTCGAGGGCAAGGCGCGATGGATCACCCCTCGCCCGAACACCGACGTAGCGATGATGTTAGGCATGGCGCAGCACCTCTACTCGCAGGGCAAGTACGATAAGGAATTTTTACAAAACTACACCGTGGGCTTTGAAAAATTCGTACCGTACCTCACGGGGCAGAGCGACGGCGTGGCTAAGACGCCCGAGTGGGCTAGTGAAATTTGCGGCATTGGCGCGGATGTGATCAAAGAGCTTGCGATAAAATTTTACGAAAACCGCACGATGGTAATGGCGGGCTGGGGTATCCAGCGCGCTCATCACGGCGAGCAGGCGCACTGGATGATCGTGACTTTGTGCGCGATGCTAGGACAGATCGGACTTGCAGGAGGCGGCTTCGGCTTTAGCTACCACTACGCTAACGGCGGCGCGCCTACCTGCGCGGGCGGCGTGATCGGCGGAATGAACGCGGCAAGCGTCGGCGTCGTTAAGGACGGCAAATTTTTAGGGCTTGCGCAGGATCAGAAACAAGGCGGCGAAGCCACTCAAGCGTGGCTGGTAAATACGGCGAAGGTCGCCTTCCCTCTAGCTCGTATCGCGGACGCGCTGCTAAATCCTGGCAAGACGATCGACGCGAATGGCGCAAAGATCACCTATCCGCAGATCGATTTTATCTACTGGGTCGGCGGAAATCCTATCGTGCATCATCAAGATACCAACACCAATATCAATGCTTGGCGCAAGCCGCGCACCATCGTAGTGAATGAAATTTACTGGACGCCGACTGCTAAGATGGCGGACATCGTGTTCCCGACCACGACGGAGTATGAGCGCAACGACATCACGATGAGCGGAGACTACTCCAATATGCATATAATCCCGATGAAGCAGGTCGTCGCCAAGCAGCACGGCGCGAAGGACGATTATCAAATTTTTACCGACCTTTGCAAGGCTTACGCAGACGGGCTTGCCGAGGTTTATACGGACGGCGGCAAAACGGAGATGGACTGGATCAAGGAATTTTACGAAGGAGCGGCGAGCGCCGTGAATGCAAACACCGCTTTAGGCATTCAGATGCCGAGCTTTGAGCAGTGGTGGGAGAAAAACGAGCCGACGGAATTTTACGAAACGCCGGAGAGTGCTGCGTACGTGAGCTTTGAGGATTTTAGAAACGATCCCGTTTTGGAGGCTTTGGGAACGCCTAGCGGGTTAATTGAAATTTACTCCGATACGATCGCTGCGATGAACTACAAAGACTGCGGCGCGCATCCGATGTGGTTTGAGCCCGTCGAGTGGCTCGGGATGAAGGATAAGCCTGCGAAATTTCACCTGCTTAGTCTGCATCCGCTTGATCGCTTGCATTCGCAGCAGAGCAACACCTCAAATCGCAAGAGATACGCCGTCGCGGATCGAGAGCCGGTGCTAATAAATACCGAGGACGCTAAGGAGCTAGGTATCAAGCAGGGCGATCTGGTGCGCGTGTATAACGCTCGCGGCGAAATTTTAGCAGGAGCCAACGTAAGTGACGACATAATGCGCGGCGTGGTGCAGATCTTCGAAGGCGCGTGGTACGATCCTAACGCCGAGGGGCTTTGCAAAAACGGAAATCCGAACGTGCTTACGATCGATCTTCCTACGAGCGAGCTTGCCAATGGCAATATCGCGCACACGGCGCTGGTGGATATCGAGCTTTATAAACACAAGGCGGGTGAGGATATTAAACTAACCGCGTTTATGCCGCCTAAAGGGGCGAAGTAGGGATTGGGAGCGGTCTGGGGTTTAAGACTGGCTCATTGCTGGCTTGAACCAGATACGCCGATCCTCCACAGGCTTTAGTCAAGCTCGCCGTGGTTTTGCTACGGCGAGGCATATCGATTTCGACTTGCCGCGGCTTTATATAGTCGCGGCTGTGTATCGGGACCAATTTAGCTTGCCGTAGCTTCGCGACTGCAACGATAGGTCGCGGAGCTGATTTAAATTTTATAGCCTTGCGCTTGCAGTGATGACTGAGTTGATTTGATTTATCGTAACTTTGAGCTGTGGCAGGCTGGAGATAACAGCAAGCAATATTTGCCTCGCCGCCCTACTCTCTATTTGCTTGTGAAATTCTCGCTAAATTTAAGAACTTACCGTTTGGACTAAAATTTCAATCCAAACTAAAAAATCGCCTAAGCTTCCATTTAAAATTTTTCTTCGGAATTTGCGTATCGCTAAAATCGTCGCTGTAAATTTCATTTTTATCGGTGAAATAGCCGCTATTTTGAGCTTGCGGTATAAAGTCGGTCCGATCTTCTATTTTTACGTTTAGCGCCTTGAAATATTGCAGCAGCTCATGATACTCTTTTGCAGATACGGCATTTATTAAAAAGTAATTTCTATTGTTAAATTTGATGACGAAATTTCTTTTTAGCAGCCAAGGTAAAATTTTGAAATTTACTACTTTAAATCTGCACTGAATTTCAAAATTTTAAGCCATAAAATAAGATAAAATTTTAAAATTCCACGCCTTTTTTTGGTGTGAAAGTTTTTATTTTGGGACAAATACTACCGCTTTGATATTGATGCTTTTGTGTGTATTTTACTTATCTCCATAGTGAGTTTTACACTGAGCTATTTCTATGGCGCCATTAGATATCCTAAATACGAGCCGATTTTTTCCATCTATTCTAATGCTATAAAGCCCCGATAATTGCCCTTTAGCGCTTCGGGTTTGCCTATACAATCGTAGCCGTTACGCTCTATATCTAGGATTAACTTATTTATGCGCTTTAGGATATTTTTATCATTTTCCTGCCAATATAGATAATCCTTCCAAGCTTCTTGCGACCAGATTTTTTTCATTGATCCGCTTCTAACAAATCGTGCTCAATCCCGCTATTTTTCTTTAATTCGTCAAAAGAGCGCTTAAGATGAGATAAATTTTCGTGGCTATAAAAGGGATCTGCCGTCAGCTCGAAAGGAATTTTGCGTTCTTGCAAATACTTTTTTAGCAAATATTGTAAAAGCAGTAGTTAAATTTAGCCCCATTTCAGAGCATACTTCCTCCAACCCTTTTTTAAGCTCGGCATCCATTCTAAAATTTACGTTTATAGATCGCGTCATATTGTCTCCTTTTTGATTGCATTATACATTATTTATATGGATAATGCAATGATTTATAAATGTGCTTTGCTAAAATTCCATTACTAGAGAACACTATTAATTCTAAATCTAGCAAGATTTTAATTCAAAACGAAATATGCATACTAAGCGCGATTATGCATAAAAATAGCGCCAGCGGGACATAGACAAAGCGCCCGATATCATACCAGAGCTTGCCGCGAGCCCTATCTGCGCCCAGATTGATCTCATCTAAAATTTCATTCCGCTTAATCACCCAAAACCACGATATCGCGCCGATTACTGCTCCGATCGGAATGATATAAATCGATACGAAATCCATCCACGGACCCCATGAGCTTATCGCTTCCATACCAAGGCCCGCACCCAGGCAGATCGCGCACAATAGCGCAAGCGTGAATGCACGGCTTAGCCTTGGAAACTTATGCATTAGCGATTCGGCGACTACTTCGAACATATTTTGAAGCGATGAAATTCCACCAAAAATCACGGCGGTAAATAAAATCACCGCAAAAATTCTACCGCCTGCCATATCTTGCAAAATTTTAGGCAGAGTTACGAAAAGTAGCTTAGGACCCGCCGCAGGATCCATTCCGTAAGCAAATACTGCAGGGATCATCACTAGCGCAGCTACCATCGCGGCTAGCGTGTCAAATAGCGCGGTATTTTTCGCCGCAGATACGACGTCTTCGTCTTTGGATAGATACGCGCCATAGACGATCATACCTGAGCCCGTAATCGATAGCGAGAAAAACGCCTGTCCCATCGCAGAAATCCAAACCATCGGATCTGCTAGCTTAGTAAAATCAGCGCCAAAAAGAAAGGCATATCCGCCCGCAGCGCCTTGCAGCGTCGCGACCCTAATTGCCAAAATTGCAAATAGCACGAAAAATAGCGGCATCATAATTTTATTCGTTTTTTCGATGCTTTTGGCGCCGAAAAATAGCGTCAGCAACGTGCCTGCAACGATTATGCAGTGATAAGGCACCACGGAGTAGGGCGCCAGGGCAAAAGAGTTAAACCACGTATCGGTATTTTCACTCATTAGCGAGCCGTCTATGGCTTGGACTAGCGCTTTTAGAACGTAGGCGATGATGACGGCATAGCCCACTGCGATACACATCGAACCGGCAAGCGGTAGCCAGCCGATAACCTTACCGATAGCGCCCAGTCCGCGGCTTTTCCACGCGTATTCGTATGAGCCTAGCGTGCCTGTTTTGGCACGGCGACCGATTGCGTATTCGGCGCTTAGGCCTACGTATGAAAACAGCGCTACGAAAAAAACGTAAATTAGCAAAAATGCGCCGCCGCCGTTCGTGCCGAGTTTATAAGGGAAGCCCCAGACATTTGCCATACCTACAGCAGAGCCCACGCAGGCGATGATAAAAGCCCAACGCGATGAGAATTTGTGTTTTGTCATAAAGCCATCCGTGCGAAAAATTTTCGTTATGGTAGCAAAAAGGAATTTAAGATTTATTTATGCGGAATTTTAAGGCGTGCCGACTTGATTACTTAGGAATTTTTAGAATTTAAAGCCGCGAAGTTTTAAAGCAGGATTAGCGTAATTTTATGATCAAAATCGATAGAGTTAATTCTGCGATACTGCGCGGTAAAATTTTATCTTTATAATTTTAGAAAATTTTGCGCTTAGGCTTTGGCTTTAAAATTCGCTTGGCCTGGGCTTGTAGCTGGGCTTGCTATTTAAATTAGGCGAGAAATTTAGATCAATTGAAATTTTAAAATTTCGCAAAATTTTGAAATTTTTAAAATCAACGATCTCGCAAAATTTGAAAACAGGCTTATCAAGAAATTTTATCTAGCGTCGCTCTGGCAGAATTTTCGCGGTAGAATTTCGCCCTTCGTTTACAGCGCGCAGAAGATTTATAGATAGCACTTTTATAAACCCTACAGGGCGGCGGGCATTCCTCTGCCTGCTATTAGGGCATCTATATGGTAGCAGCAAAAAATTTTTGCCCGAGATGAGAATTAGCGGCGTCGCAAGCGGCAGCGCGCTTGAAATTTCCGCCGCGCAGCATCGCAGAGTGAAATTTATTAACCCGCACTTTGGCTTAGTTATTTTTCTCAGCCTCTTCGTTTTCTTGCGGCTGCGCGACTACTTTTTTGATCGCTTTTACGAGCGAGACCCTCGTGCCATCCATTCGCAGTACTTCGTAATCGCAGTTCTCATCGCTTATTTTATCGCCGATTTCAGGTAGGCTGCCAAAGAGATTAAAGACGTAGCCGCCGATCGTTAGCTGCTCGGTCTCTTCGTCGAAGTCAATGCCCATCACCTCTTCGACGCCTTCGATCTCGAAGCGGCCTCTAAACTCAAAGGTGTTCTCGTCGATACGTTTGAAATTTTGCGCATTCGCGTCGTGCTCGTCGTTGATGTCGCCAAAAATTTCTTCTATGATGTCTTCCATCGTCAAAAATCCCGCAGTACCGCCGTATTCGTCGATGACGAGCGCGGCAAAAATGCGCTGCTTATTCATCATAGGTAAAATTTTAGAGATCGGGCTGTTTTCAGGCACGATGATGAGCTTGCGCACGATCTTATCGAAGCTTTTATCTCCCTTTTGCTGGATGATGTCGCGGATGTGGATGAGGCCTAGGACGTTATCTTTGCTGCCGTCGATATATGGAAAGCGCGTAAATTTCGACTGCAATACGGTTGCGTAGTTTTCATCGTAGCTTTTTTGCTTATTTAGGCAAACTAGATCGCGCCTCGGCGTCATTATCTCTTTGGCGACCGTGTCGCTGAAATCGACGGCGTTTTTGATGATCTCGGTCTCTAGGCTATCGAGCACACCACCTTTTAGGCTCTCGCTCGCGATGATTTTGATCTCTTCGTCAGAAAGCGCGAGCTCGCTCTCTTTAGCGGGCTTTACGCCGATGATTTTAAGCGAGACGGCAGCGATGAAGTCAAACGCCTTTATGATCGGAAAAAACATAATCCAAAAAATATGAAGCGGTCTAGAGATAAAAAGCACGATCTTCTCGGTTTTGGCAATAGCGATGGATTTTGGCACTAGCTCGCCAAGTACGACGTGAAATAGCGTAACGAGCGTAAAAGATATGACGAAGGCGATCGTATGTACCGCCGCTCCGCCGCCTATGCCGATGGATCTTAGCGGTAGCTCGATCAGTCTCGATACCGCGGGCTCACCGATCCAGCCGAGGGCGAGCGAACTTATCGTAATGCCTAGCTGAGTGGCGCTGAGGTAGGTGTCAAGGGAGTTTGAAATTTTAAAAGCGAGCTTTGCGTTTGGAATTTTATCCTTGATAAGCTCTTCGAGGCGAGACTTTCTTACTTTGACGATTGAGAATTCCGAAAGAACAAAAAAAGCATTCATAAAGATGAATACAAAAGCTAAAACTAACATTAAAACCGAACTGTCCGTGTCCAAATTTCTTATCCTTTGAAATTTAAAAATAAATATTTATGATTATATCTAAAAACGCTTTAAAATCCAAAAGGCGCGGAAAATACCTCGCGCTCGCTCGTAGAATTCTGCGGTAATTTAAAATTTCGCGCTGCGGCAGACCTTTGTCGCGGCGAGATTCTATCGTGATAGAGCTCGCGCGCGGCGGCGGATAATCCTAGCGCCACGCGCAAGTCCATTAAGAAATTTAAATGCGATGATAAAACCTGCTACTTAAAAAAACCTCAGCGCGCAAACTCTTGCTAAATTTTAAATCGCAAGACTATCTATTTCTCGCGGCAGCCTCGTAAAGCGGCAGAACCTTCGGCATCACCTCTTTTAGATCGGCGATGCGATCGTCGTTTGAAGGGTGCGTAGACATAAATTTAAGCGGATGGCTCTCGTTTAGCTTATTCATCTTCTCCCAGACGTTTATCGCCGCCCTTGGATCGTATCCTGCGCGCGCCATCAGCTCAACGCCCATCAGATCGGCCTCAGTCTCATGCGTGCGCGAAAACGGCAGCGTGAATGTGTACTGCGCCGCCATGTTCAAAGCTGCTGAGCCCAGATCTCCAAGCCCCGCTGCAGAGCTTGCTACGGCGATACCGACATCTTTCATCTGTTCAGTCGAGGCTCGCTCGCGGCTGTGTTCGCGCAGTGCGTGCGACATCTCGTGCCCCAAAATAGCAGCCAGCTCGGCATCGGTAAGCTTAAGCTTTTCGATGATGCCCGTATATACGACGATGCGACCGCCAGGCATACACCAAGCATTGATCGTAGGGTCGTTGATGACGTTTACCTGCCAGTTCCATTTCAGTGCGTCTTTGCGAAATGCGCCGACTTGAGCGATTAGGCGCCTCGAGATGCCTCTAACGCGATCAGTTAGCTTTTTATCGGTATTTAGGACATGTTTGGCGTTTGCTTGGGTGGTAATTTGCTTGTAGGCAAGCGCGGCACTTTGATCCATTTCAGCTTCGCTTACGGTGATGAATTGCGAGCGGTCGATGCCTACGGCGCCGCCTTGCGTGGTGCTCGCGCAGCCGGTAAAAATCATCATCGCAGCAAAGGATATTAAAAGAGCTATTTTTTTCATCTTTTCTCCTTAAAATTTTGCGGCGATTTTAGCGAAATTTGGTTAAATTTTTAGAATTTTATTTTGGATCGTTGGATTTTGTGAGCACGATCTATTTGGAATTTGCCGTAAAATTTAAGGACGCCCGTCGTATTTAAAATAGGATTGGGCTTTGTAATTTAGCGATAAATTTAGCGGTGATTTCGCAGAATTTTATCGCGGCGTAAACGAGGCATTGCTATGTGAAAGTAGTGGATTTATCCAAATCCAAGTGCGACGTTGTATAAATAAGGCGCCTCTGCGCCTAAATAAAGGCAGGGGGGGGGTGGGTACAGCTTTTAAATTTGTGTAGCGTAGACTGCGATAAATGTGGCAGAATTTTATTTACACCAGGCGCTCGGTTTGGGCAGATAAGAGCAATTTGAAATTTGCGCAATCAAATCGTGCGATAAAATGGGCTCGGATGTCGCTATGATTTGAGGTGAGTCGCGCTAATCTTTTGCGGTACATAAATTTTTAATTACTAATTTGGTAAAAGCCAATGCGCCGCATCTTACGCTGCAGTGAAAATGATCACAGAAATGCCAAACGCCAAGACGCCTTTTCGTAGAATTTATCTCGCGAAATTTCATTTGCGCGCGTCGGGATAAAATTTCAAACTGCAAGCCGTACCGTATCATTTTGGATGGAATTTTAAAATTTTACGCGTTTAGAATTTTAAAATTCTGCTACGCAAATTTACGCGATGAAATTTCAAGCTTAAAAATCCGCGCCGTTTTTGGAATTTTATATATGCTCTGACAGCTATAAAATTTTACACTTAGAATTTTATCACTGCGGCAAGATTTGGTTGGACCGGGGTCTCACATCGCCGTAGGATTTTTGGCGGCACGGAATTTTGCAGCGCGCATCTAAATTTAGTTATGCAAAATTCGTAAAATTCTTTATCGGCATGAAATTTTACAGCGCCGTTAAAGCGCATAAAGAATTCTGCGCAGGCCTCGCAAACTCTAACGAAAGCTCCTTTCTTTTAGGGCACGCGAGCTTTAAGGCATGCTAGTATAGGCATGTGAGTAAATTTTGCAGCGCAAAGCAGCGAGCGCCGAGTGTTTGTCGCTAGGATTTTGCGCCTGCGGCGCCCATTTAATCCTTTTTAGACTTTAGCTTGGCGATCGTTTCTTTTGCTGCCTCGTAAGCCTTGGCGCTCATCTCGCGCGCTCTTTCGCTTACGTTTTTAGCGACGTCGGAGCTTTTTAGCTCGGCAAATTTTTGACTCATCTTCTTTTCAAACTCGCTAAGCTCTTTTTTGATTGCGTCGAGCTTCTCGTCCAGATCGAGGTTTTCGATGATTTTGGCGCTTTTTTGGCTTAGCTCTTGAGTGATTTCGCGCGCCTTGGCGCTTGCCTTTTTTGCGCGCTCGCCAAGCTCTATTTCGCCGATTTTGATGCTTAGCTGCTCGGCAAGATCGCTTGAAATTTTTCTAAATTTAGCCAAATAGCCTCCGAATTCTTCATCGGCGATCTTGGCGATTTCGCTTTTAGCGGGCTCCTCCGAGCTTGCGACCGCATCGCTTAAAACCGCGCTAAATAGCTCGCTCATCTGCGAAATTTGAAGCCTTTCGTTTTCTAAGCTCTGTGCGTCGCTTGCTGGCGAGAAACTTAGCTCGTCGCGGTATCTTTCGGCGGCTTTGTTTATGCCGTCGTAGCAGCCTAAAATCGTGCCTCTAATCAGCGCAGAGGCTGTATTTTTGCTCTCGTTTGCGACGAAAATCGCGCGATTTATGATGATTTTTGAAATTTCTTTTGTACGGAATTTCGTAAATTCCCCATCTCCTATAGCCGAAAATGCGATGTTTTTCGCCGTCTCGTGCGCGGTGTCCTCGATGTCGGTGCCGCTTTCTAGCACGCTTATGAAGGCTAGCTCGCTCGCTTCTTTCAGCACGTCCGCAAGTGGTAATTTGCTCGCAATCGCTCGCTGTAGCGCCACGCCTATGCGCTCTTTTGCTTCTGTTTCGCTTGCGTTTTGCAGCGCGGTATCTAGATCGTCGTAGCTGCGCAGAACTAGGGTTTTAATCGCCTTTTGCTTACAAGCGATCTTTTTGCGCAGATCGTCGTAATCGTAGATGAGTTTGTAAAGAGCCTGCTCGTCCTCGTCGCACAGCGCCTTTTTTACCCCTTCGATTAGCGCTTCGGAGGCGGCGTCTTTTAGCGCTCCTATTTCGTTAAGCTCGGCGGCAAAGCTTAAAACTAGCTCGGCGCTTTTAGCGCTTTTTGCATCTTCGCTTAGTCCGCGTAGAGCCTTTAAGCTCTGTTCAAAGGCTAAATTTTGCACGCAGACCGCCAGCTCGGCTTGTGAAATTTGCGCGAGATCGGCGCCGAATTTTTTGATTATTGCCTCTTTCATTTCATCTCCTGTCACAATACATATTTAAAGTGGACTTTTAAGCGCTCGAAAATTTCGTTTCGATGCAAGTCATCTTTAACGAAAACGCTTACGTTGAAGCTCATATATTTGCCGCCGTTTGAAAAGCGCGAAAAGTCTATTTTGTAATTTTCGCCCTTTAAAATTTCATCGATCTGCTCGCGCTTTTGGGTAGTCGCGTCTAGGACTACTTTGTATTCCCAAAAGAGTGGATAGTCGATTTTGGGTTTTTCAGCTCCTAATATACACGCCACTCTTGCCCCCCTCTTTGCGCTGCAACACGACGTCGGTGATCTGCATCGATTTATCTATCGCTTTTAGCATATCATAAATCGTCAGCAGCCCCACACTCACGCCCGTTAGCGCCTCCATCTCAACGCCCGTTTTGCCCGTGATTTTTACAGTTACAAAAAGCTTAAACGCGCACTCGCTCGTAAGCTCCTCAATATCGGTTTTAATCGAAGTAATCGTAAGCGGATGAGTCATTGGTATTAATTCGCTCGTCTTTTTAGCGCCCATTATAGCAGCAACGACGGCGGTTTGAAGCACGGGGCCTTTTTTGGCCGTGTTTTGCTTGACGGCGGCAAACGCCTCCGCGCTCATTCGTATGATGCCGCTAGCGGTGGCTACGCGCTCGCTATCATCCTTAGCGCCGACATCCACCATGCGGGGCATATTGTTTTCGTCAATATGTGAAAGCATAAAATTTCCTTGCAGTTTTTGGCGGGATTATAGCAGAATTTCGGGCATAAAAAAAGCCCGAGCTTTTAAACTCGGGCTTCATACAAAAAGGAGGTTTTATCTTGTCGGACGAGAACGATTATACTACCTAAACAGTAAATAGAAATAAAATATATCCTTTTTAGACGAACTCTTTCGCGCTTAATTTATAGCCGTTTTTAAAATTTTGATGAAATTTGACTATATGCTTTGACGCGCTGCGCGGGAATTTGAATGAGTAGCGAAATGAAACCGAGCCAAAGAGTGATTAAATTTGAAGCGGACGCTAAATGGCAAAGATAAAATTTAAAGCAGAGTTTGTGGTTATTTTGGCTCAATATAGACGTTCAAAAGAGCGGAGCAGGGCGCTATGTCGCGGCAGTATAAACAAAATGCCGCAAAGAAGCGGCTTAAATTTAAACGCCGTCTTGCTCTAAATTTAAGCTCGTTTTGCCTAAGCTCAATGCCTCGCGCGCAATACAGCATAAATTTGAACCCTTCACGCGAGCGCTGTAGTGCGCAGGCGCGGATTAAAATAGCGCGCCGTAAATTTAAATATCGTCGCGCAAAATCCGGCCTGCGTTTGAAATTTAGCCTCGTTTAAATTTTAAACGTTTTTAGCAGGCTGCCTAGATTTAGCCCCTTGCTTTCGCCGTTTGCGCCGCCTCCTAAAAGATCGCCCAAAAAGCTGCTTGCGTCGTTGATATCGACTTTGCCGTCGCCGTTTAGGTCGAGCTTGGCGCTTGCGATTTTGCCGATCAGCGCGTTAAAATCCACACCTTTGCTATCGACAGCGTTTGCTTGCACGTCCTCGCCGCCGCCCAAAAGTCCGCCCAGCATCGAGCCTAGCGAGCCAGATCCGCCGCTTTCGTTTTTGCTTAAAAAATTTGAGCTGATGCCCGCAATTATCGCATTTATCTGATCGTCGGGCAGATCCACGCCTAGAAATTTTTCGATAAAAGCGACCGGACCGCTTTGAAATTCTCTTAAATTTTTATCGTCGTTTTTGAGTGCAGAGACCATATTTACAAGTCCGTTTATGTCCATTTACGCCTCCTTGATCTTGGCTTTCGGAGCCTGTTTTACGATAAGCTCTATTACTTTTAGAGCGTCCGCTTTGGCTTCAAAATCTTTGCTAACGGCGATGATCTGTCCGTTGCTGGCCGTTAGGCGGAAGCGAACCTTGCCTGCTTTATCGGTGTAAAGCTCAAATTTTGGATTGTTTAGCTTTTCGCTGTCCGCGATTTGATCCTCGATCTTATTTAGCGCGGCGTTTTTTGCGACGCTTTCGATGCCATTTTTGCAAGCGGCTTTGCTCGTGTAAACCTCGGAAGTGCACAGTACGTGCCCGTCATAAAGTAGATCGAATTTGTAGCCGTCCTTGGCGTCTTTGATTAAAAACTCAGCCATTTTTCATCCTTTCGTAGAAGATATCGTTATTTTAGCTAAAATTTTAATAAATATTTTTAATAGGCGCGGAATTTTTTGCTAAAATTGCGCACAAATTTCATTTACAAAGGATCATAATGATAAAGGCTCTACGTTTTAGCTTGATTTTCGCCGCTACTTTGGGATTTGGCACGGATGAGAGCGATGCATTATTTAAGGATATAAGGACGCGTCTAGGTTGCAATCTAGCCGCACAGGACTGCGAGACTAACGCGGGCGGGCAGAAGGCGCTCTTTAGCGTGGCGCGCCATCCGATCGAAGCGGGAGCAAATGAGCTAAAAATAAGCGGAATTTCGCGTGAGCTGAAAAATCCGAGCGTTAAAATTTCGGGCGTGAGTATGAATATGGGCAATGCGGAATTCCCGCTAAAGCGCAGCGCAGACGGCTATGAAGCGATGCTTGACGTTGCAGTGTGCACGCATGCCGTAATGCGCTACAAGCTTGAAATTTACGAGGATGGCGAGCCTAGTGGGCTTTTTGTGTATTTTGATCTGCGAAAGCGCGCTACAGATCGAGATCGCGGCGAAGACACGCACTTGCATCACCACGAGCACTAGACGCGCCCAGTTGCGGCGCGAGATAAAATTTTGCGCCTTTTTCAGATACGGCGCTTTAGAAGAACTCGCGCGTTACTCGGAGAAAATTTTATAAATTTTAAAGCGCCGCTTGCGATAAATTTTATGCGTCTTTTGGGCGACGCGCGTCTCGGGCAGATACGGATGCCTGCGTGAATACGCGGCTAGCCGTAGCGACCTAGGTGCGCTTTATAGGTGTTTGCAAGCACGTCATTATAAAAATCCCTGCTATTTGCCGTGCATTCGCCGCATATGTTTCGTAACCACTACCGAGGCGCGTCAAATTTAGCCCTTCGCCGCCTTTAAATTTTAAAATTTTTAAAATTCGCTTGCGTTTCATACGTCCAAGCTACGCGGAATTTTGAAATTCCTTGTATAATCTGAAGCAAATTTTAAATCTAAGGAAAGTCATGCAAATATTAAGACAAAAGCATTTTAGCGGTGAGCGCGCGCTGTTTTGCGCAAAGGATCTGCGGATCGAAAATTCCGTCTTCGGCGAGGGCGAGTCGCCGCTAAAACACAGCGCAAATATCGTCGCGCAAAACTGTAAATTTGAGTGGAAATATCCGTTTTGGTATGCCGAAAATATCCGCGCGCAGGACTGCTTCTTTGATGAGATCGCGCGCGCAGGGATCTGGTATAGCCGCGGCGTGGTGCTAAAAGACTGCCTCTACGGCGCGCCTAAAGGGCTTCGCCGGGTAAAAGACGCCGCGCTGCAAAACGTGGAATTCCACGACGCGCAGGAGACCTTGTGGCACTGCAGCGACGTCATGTTAAAAAACGTCACCGCAAAGGGCGCGTATTTCGGGCTTGATTGCGAAAGCTTAAGCATCGAAAACCTATCGCTCTTCGGGGATTACTGCTTTGACGGCTGCAAAAACGTAACGATCAAAAACTCCAAGCTCCTCTCCAAGGATGCGTTTTGGAACTGCGAAAATATCCTCATCGAGGACTGCTTCATCGCAGGCGAGTATTTCGGCTGGAATTCCAAAAACGTAACGCTGCGAAACTGCAAGATCGAGAGCCTGCAGGGCTTTTGCTATATGCAAAATTTGCGCTTGCAAGACTGCGAGCTCATAAATACGACGCTGGCGTTTGAATACAGCGATGTGCATGCCGAGATAAAAGGCGCGATCGATAGCGTCAAAAATCCGAGCAGCGGGCTGATCCGCGCGGTAAGCATCGGCGAGCTGATCCTAGATGGCGCAACGGACGCGTCTAAAACTGAAATTATTACTGAATTAAGGGCGTAAGATGGGACTTTTTGATTTTATAAGTGGCAAGGAGAAATACGACTTCGACACTCTGCCAAACCGCCGCGGCACGAAGTCGCTTAAATGGGACGTAGGCGAGAATGAGCTTCCGATGTGGGTCGCGGATATGGACTTTGCCGTAGCGCCCGAGGTCATCGAGGCTCTGCAAAAGCGGCTGAACGAGCGGGTTTTGGGCTATTCGCTTGTGGATGATGAGTGGCGCAGCGCGTATCAAGGCTGGTGGCTTGCACGCCACGATTATGAAATCCAAAAGGAGTGGCTGATCTATGCTAGCGGCACGCTGCCTGCGATCGATTCGATCATCCGCAAGCTCACCTCGCCCGCCGAAAACGTGCTGCTGATGAGCCCGGTTTATAACTGCTTCTACTACTGCATCAAAAACGCCGCCCGCGTGCCGATAGAAAACGAGCTTACCTACGCTAACGGCGATTATAGCATCGATTGGAAGGATCTACAGACCAAGCTTGCCGATCCCCAGACGACGCTTTTTATTCTTTGTAACCCACATAATCCAGTCGGCCGCACCTTTAGCAGGGACGATCTTGCTCGTATCGGCGAGCTGTGCGAAAAGCACGGTGTGACGGTGCTTAGCGATGAGGTGCATTGCAATCTGACCGAGCCCGGCGTGCGTTACACGCCATTTGCTGCGGCAAGTAAAATTTGCGAGAGGATCTCGGCCAGTATAATTGCGCCCACGAAGGCGTTTAATATCGCGGGGCTGCAAAGCGCAGCGGTCTTTGCCGCGGATAAACGCTTGCGTCATAAAATTTCAAAGGCGCTAAATTCCGACGACATCGCCGAGCCGAATTTTTTCGCAGTGCAGGGCGCGATCGCCGCATTTACAAAGGGTGCGCCGTGGCTGGACGCGCTGCGCGAATACCTCAGCGAAAATCGCAAATTCGCGACGGAATTTATTGCGCGTGAGCTTCCGCAGGTGCATGTCGTGCCGCAAGACGCGACTTATCTGATGTGGCTCGACGCGGGCGCTTACACGCAGGATAGCGCGGAGCTTGCGCGCTTCATCCGCGAAAAAACGGGGCTGTATCTCTCCTGCGGCGCGCAATACGGCAAGGGCGGCGAGAAATTTTTGCGCCTAAATATCGCGACATCCAGGGCGCTGCTAAAAGACGGGCTAGGGCGGCTGAAAGAGGCGCTAAAGATCTGCCCGCATTAAACGGACTGCGGCGCGGCAAGGACGAAATTTAAAATTTATAACGGCTAAATCTAAGGCAGGCGCAGTAAATTTTAAAATTTATCACAGCAGGGCGCTAAATTTAACGGCGATCAAACTTGCGGCGCGCGAACGTTTAAATTTACGCGCGACAAATGAACCGGCGATTAAATGCGTTACAAAAGGCGGATTATGGATAGAAACGGCGATTTAGAGGAGCTTTACCTACTTGAAAAACGGCGCGAAAAGCTCGCGCGCATTAGCAAGCTCGTCTCATTTTTGATAACCCTGCTGCTAGTCGGACTTTATGTGTTTTTAAATACGAGGGCGGAGCCCGTCTCGTTTGATACAAACTGGCTTATAGTCGCGCTTTTCATCATCTTTCCAGTTTTAAACGGACTGCTCTACCGCTTATTTTACAGCTTAAGCTTTGGCAAAAATGAGGGCACGCAGCGCGCAAATTTTGATAAATTTAGCGGCTTTGATACGGCGCAAGATACGGACGCATTAGGGCAGGGCGCGGCGCAAGACGGGCAAATTTTTAGCGCCGATGCGAAAGAGGGGCGGGTATTAAAAGCTGAAGCGGGCGAGGGTAGCGGCTTTAAAGACAGCGATAGCCGCGGGAGCGCTATTTACGGGAGGTTTGTGCCCAAAGCCGCCGAAAGAGAAGGCGGGAGTGAAAAAGACGGCGCAACCCAGTCAAAATTTAACTTTCTAGCCGATCTGCAGAGCCTAGAGGATGAGCGCGCGGCGCTACAAAAAGCGGTGAAAAAGGCCGGTCTAATCGCCGTTGCCGTAGGGACCAGTGTGGGCGCACTAGTGGCGCGCTTTTGGGACGAAGTGGCGCCCGGCGTATTTTTCGGCATTTCCGTTTACGGCGTCGTGAGCGCTCTTTTGACGGCGAGCAAAAGACGGAATTTCAGATCAAATTTCAAAAGCAGGGTCATCGCGAGCATCGCAAAAAGCTTCGGGCTTAGCTACGATGAAAGTGGCGGGCTTACAGCAGATGAGTTTTTTGAAATTTACGACTGCTATATAAACGAACAATCGAGCGAGGATATGATGAGCGGGGAGGTGCAGGGCGTGCGCGTTAGATTTAGCGACTTTTATGCCGCTGAAAAGGTGCGCACCAAAAACGGCACTCGCACCGACGTAAAATTCCAAGGAGTGCTTTTCGTCGCGGACTTTCACAAAAGGCTTAATTGCGAGGTGCGGGTGTGCCACAAAAACTCGCGAAATCTGCGTAGATGCGGGCAGCGAGCGAATATGGACGACGTGAAATTTGAGGAGTTTTTCGACGTCTATACGACCGATCAGGTGGGCGCCAGATACGCTCTGACACCGCTTTTGATGCAGCGACTGACGGAGATCTATCTAAGACTAGGCTCGCAGATAAACGCGGTGCTAAGGGAGGATAAAATTTACGTGGCGATCGAGACCTGGCGCGATAATTTCGAGCCTAGAATCGACTGCTCGCTAAAGCAGGACGCCACGATAGCGCTTTACGTAGATGAGATCGGCGCGCTTGTTGACATCGTGAGCGAGCTAAATTTGAACCGCAAAATTTGGAGCGAATGAGGCGAGCAGCGGCGCGGTGGAGTATGGCAGAGGCGACTGCATTTGGCCGCGACGGCGCAGATAGATAGAACAAAGCGCGCGGGATTGCAGGCTCAGCTACACGGCACAGATGCGCTGTCTAGCTAAACGTAGAAATGGATGCGTTGCGCGGATCGTGCGTTTGGGCGGATATGCGATCGCTCTTTCGCACGAGCCAATCGAAAGATGGAGCGCACGCGGAAAGCGTTCGTATAAGACTTTACAAGCTGCATGAGCCGATAAAATTTTATAAATTCCCGCTCTGTTTAACGAGCAGGCGCTTGCGATTTATCATCGCTCGCACGGCAAAATTTTTACCGCACGAGCAGTTTGCATTAGAATTCTACTATCGCTTGAAATTTTAAGCTGCCGCGCGCGACTTAAATTTTGCCGCAACAACCCGCGCTAGGCTGCATTCCATCTCGGCTAAAATTTACTCGGTGGCTAAATCTGTCGTGCGGAAGCAAAACTTTGCCGCTAGATCGATAAATTTAGCTAGCCTATAAAAGCGCTCGCTGCCTATGGGCATTTATGGACGCCGTTTTGGTAAAGCTACGGCGCTAGCCTCGCTGCAAGGTTGCGGGGCTTAGTAAGATTGCCCCGCTAAACTAGACGGCAAATCTAAATTTATAGCTTCCCGCCCTCGATTACGACGTCGTCAGCCTTGATGTCATCGCCGTATACCGGCGCTAGCGTCGTGTCGTAGTCGGCGTGGAAAAATTTCTCGTCCGCGAGCTTTACGATTAGATCATCAAGCCATTTGCGAAGCTCGTCGTTACCCTTTTTGACCGCAGGCGCGATGACGTCCTGATCACCGAGCGAGCGGATACCTACCTTAAAGCCAGGGTTTGACTTCGTCCATGCAAACAAAAGCGTATTATCATGCGCGATCGCATCGCCCCTGCCGTCTAGCATCGCACCGAAAGTCTCGGTATTTTGGTCAAATTTTAAAAGCTTGATCTCGGGGTGGTTTTTTGTAAAATACAGATCCGCGGTTGTGCCTTTGTTGATTAAAAGCGTTTTGTCCTTAAGCTGCGAAACATCGGTGATATCGCCGTCCTTGCTCGCGACGCCGAGGGCTACCTTCATATACGGCAGTGCGAAATCCACGACCTCTTTGCGCTCCGGTGTGACGGTAAAATTTGCAAGCGTGATATCGACCTTATCAGACGCCAAAAATTCCGCGCGATTGGCGGCCTCTACGAGTACGAACTGTACCTTGCTCTCATCGCCCAAAAGCTCCTTTGCGATGCGTTTTGCAAAATACACGTCGTATCCCGCGTTTTTACCCGTCTCGTCGATATAACCAAACGGCGGCTTGTCGCCGAAAACCGCGATCCTTACTACGCCGCGCTTTTTAATCCCGTCGATATAACTTTGCGGCGCGGCGGAGCCTTGCGCGGAATTTGAGGAGCCTTTGTCCTCGTCGTTGCAACCTGCGAAAAATAACGCAACTAAGATAAAAAGCGTGCTTAGCGTTTTTTTCATCTTTTCTCCTTCATTAAAATTTATTTTTTAAATTCGAACATATTTAAAAATTTCTTCGCACGCTTGCTCTTTGGAGCGGTGAAGAACGCTTCCGGCTCGTTAATCTCGACGACGCTTCCCTCGTCCATAAAAACTATGCGATCGGCTACGGCGCGCGCAAAGCCCATCTCGTGCGTTACGATTAGCATCGTCTGCCCCTCTTTGGCAAGATTTAACATTACGTCGAGCACCTCGCGCACGATCTCGGGATCAAGAGCTGCGGTAACCTCGTCAAAAAGCATGATCTTGGGCTTCATCACCAGGCTTCGTACGATTGCGATGCGCTGCTTTTGCCCGCCGCTAAGCTCTTTGGGGTAGGCTCGCTCTTTATTTTCTAGTCCTACGATTTTGAGCCAATGCCTGGCTAGCTCTACAGCTTGCTCGCGCGGTACACCTTGGACTTTCACGGGGCCTAGGATTATATTATGTAGCACATTTAAGTGATCGAAAAGCTCGTAGCTTTGAAAGACCATACCGATCTTTTGACGAATTCTGCGCCAGTCTTTGAAATTTTGATCGATCCGCTCGCCTTCGATTATAAAATTCCCGCTTTGTACCGGCTCTAGCCCGTTTATCGTGCGAAGTAGGGTGCTTTTGCCGCAGCCGCTAGGGCCTAGGATTACCACGACTTCGCCCTGCGCGACGCTAAGGCTGACGTCCTTTAGCGCGTGCAGCTCGCCGTAAAATTTATTGACTTTATCGATTTTTAAAATTTCCATCAGCTCCACCTGTTTTCTAGTTTTTTCGAAAGCGCCGAGATCGGATAGCAGATCAAAAAATATACGAAAAATATCGCTCCGTAGATGATTAGCGGCGCGTAATTATCTCGGAAGACATTCACTTCGATGATCTGCTGTCCGACCTTGACGAGCTCGATGACGCCGATTAGCACGGCGATCGAGGTTGTTTTTATCATCCTGCTGAATAAATTTATCGTTGCGGGCACTAGGCGCCTCATCGCAAGCGGCAGGATAACGTAGAGATAAATTTGAGATCTGCTAAATGCGAGCGCTTCGGCGCTTTCGAACTGATGCTTAGGGATGCTAAGCACGGCGCCGCGCACCAGATCCATCATCTCAAAAACGCCCCAGATACTAAAGACTATGATCGAAGCCGCGATATTTGAGATGTGTATGCCAAAAGCCTTGCTCGCGCCGAAATATACGATAAATAGCCAAACGATAGGCGGCATGATGCGCACGATCTCTAGACAAATTTTAAGCGGGATGTATAAGGCTCTGCGCCCGGAGGCCATTAAAATTCCAAGCACCAAGCCTAGTACGAGCGAAACCGCGATAGAGATGAGCGCGATTTGCAGCGTGACCCCGAGCCCGCCAAGAAGCCTGATTAAATTTTCGCCGCTTAAGAGTTCCATCGCTAGCCCCTCATATACGCAAGGCGCTTTTCAAGCAGCGTAAGCGTCAGCGAAAGCGGCAGGATTATGATCAGATACGAAACGCTTAACATAAATAGCGCCTCGTTCGTCTTGTAATACAGCCCGATGATGTCCTTTGCGGCATAAACGAGATCGGCGAGCGCTACAATGCTAACGATCGAGGTTTCTTTAAGCAGAAAGATTATGTTTGCGCTGATGGAGGGCAGGGCGATCGCAAAGGCGCGCGGCAGCACGACGTAAAAGACTATCTGTGCTTCGCTAAGGCCTAGGCTCATCGCGCTTTCGATCTGGGATTTTTTTATCGCCTCAAAACCGAGCCTAAAGCTCTCGCTCATATAGCTTCCGCCCAAAAACGCAAGACCTACGATCGCGCAGGTAAAGCCCGAAATTTGAACGCCGAGTTTCGGCAGGCCGTAGTATAGAAAAAATAGCTGAATTAAAAGCGGAGTGTTGCGCGATAGCTCGGTATATGCGCTCACGAGCGGGCTTAGCAGCGGCAATCTTTTATATTTTATCAGAGTGCAGATAAAACCGATGATGATGGATAGTAAAATCCCGTAAAATGCGAGCTTTAGCGTTAAAATTCCCGCCTTTACGAACATCGGGCTAAATTTAGCTATAAAATCAAAATCCATAAATTCTTCTTTCCGTAAAATATGCATATTATACAGATAACTGATTAAAATAGTATTAAATCAGAATTTTTTTATAAAGATTCCGAAAATTTAGGAGTTTAAAAATATATCTTATAAATATATTTAGTCCGAGCAGATACCCGGACTATAGAATTTTGACGGAATTTTACGAGTAAAAAATATACGCGTATCCCGAAACCAAAAACGCGGAGAATATCGCTAGAATTCCGCCACTTCGTACCATTTCCGCCTGGCGAATGCGTCCTGTGCCGAAAACCAAAGCATTCGGCGGCGTCGCTACCGGCATTATGAAAGCGCAGCTTGCGCCCACACCGATTACTATAGTAAGAGTTTCTTTTGGCAGCCCCATTTGCGCTGCTACTCCCGCAAATACTGGTACTAAAAGTGCAGCAGAGGCGGTATTGCTCGTAAATTCCGTAAGGCAGATGATGAAAACTGCCGTTACCAAAAGTACGATGTAAGTAGGCGCTCCACCGAAAGTGTGCGCGACTAGATCGCCAAGCACCTTAGAGGCTCCGGAATCGCCTAAAACCGCACTTAGCGTAAGTCCGCCGCCAAAAAGCAGCAGCACGCCCCACTCGGTGTTTTCGGCGATGTCGTGCCATTTGGCAAGCCCTAGAATGACGATTACGACTGCCGAGCAGATCGCTACATAGGCATCGTCCACTTTAAAGCCCACAAGGGCTGAAATTTGCTTCGAAAATATCCAGCCAAGCGCTGTTAGAGCAAATACGACGATCGTAATAATGCGCTCGCGCGTCCAAGGGATATGCTCCAGATCCATCTCTATTTTATGACTTAAATTAGGCTTGAAAATTATATAAAGCACCACAAGCATTATCGGTAGCATCACGCACATTAGCGGCAAACCTACCTTCATCCAGTCCGCGAAGCTGTAGTGCAAGGCTTGAGCCACGATTAAATTTGGCGGAGATCCCACGAGCGTGCCCAGACCTCCGATGCTTGCAGAATACGCGATGCCTAAAAGCAAAAACACGAGCGTGCCGCGATCTTTGCTCTCGTCCATGTTGGCGCAAATTCCAAGCGCGATCGGAAGCATCATAGCAGCAGTTGCGGTATTTGAAACCCACATCGAAAGGATCGCCGTAGCAAGGCAGATTAAAATCGTAGCTACACCCAAGCGACCGCCTGCGCGGGCGATTAGCCACATCGCGATCTTTTTGTCTAGCTTTTGCATATGCAGAGCCGTTGCCAGCGCGAAGCCGCCGAAAAAGGTAAAGATCGTAGGGTTTGCAAAATTTGCAAGCGTGCTTTTGATGGTGGCAGCCGTGAAAGTGCCATCTTTAGCGAATTTACCAAGTCCAATAGCTACCGCAAGCACCGGCACCATAAGCGCGGTTACCGTGATATGCACGGCCTCTGTAAGCCACATAATCGCGATGAAAGCAAGTAGTGCAAGGCCTTTTTTGACATTGGGCTCAAATGGTAGTGCGGCATATAGAGCAAAGCCCACTGCAGCGGCAATCGCCATGATAATTACGCCACGCTTAGGAAACGGCACGGTGTCGGTGAGCCTGTCTAAACCCAGCTCGTCTACGTCTGAGTCCAGCGGCCCTTGTAAGCGGGAGTTGCGTAACTCCACTTTGTGTTCTTCCATAGATACTCCTTTTTTGGATTTGGCTTATGATACAAAAATGAGGCGGGAATTTTATAAATTCCAAATCAAATCGTCTTAAATTTTTAAAAGTGCAGTTACTATCGGTAACACGGCACTTATCTTGTGTGTAAATTTTAAATTATACATAAAAACGAACAACTAAATAAGCGCTTTAAATTTTATCACAGATTGTTTTTTAATGACACCCGACATTAAATTTGCTAGCTGCCCAAGGGAGGCAGCGTAGAATTTCGTCGAATTCTGTGCTGGCAATCGAGATAGAATTCTGTCCTTAGCAAACGAGATAAAATTTTATCCAAGGCGAGTGAGATAAAATTCTGCGTCTTACCTCAAAAATTTATCGAAATTTAAGTGGGGGGGGGGCTATTATAATCAACAAATTTTAAACGGATTTGTAAGCGGATCCGGTGGAGGAGGCTCAAAGATCGTAAGTTATAAAACGGTAAGAGCGGCTGTGGCGAGAAGCCTTGAAATCATAAATTGTAAGGAGAAAATATGAAAAACAAAATTTTAATCGCGGCATTTGCCGCTGCGGCTTGCGTTAGCGTAGGCTCTAGCGAGGGTTTACTTTTAGGCATCGAGGGGGATTACTCGTTTAAATCTAGTCTTACAGCCAAATGGTCGGAGGATGGAGACTCTGGCACCGTTAAAGATCATAAGGGGCAAGCTGCGATAGGTTTTAAGGCTGGCTATGATTTTGGTATAGCTAGAGCATACGGCGAGTATATGTATGACTTTAAGGTTACAAAAAATGGTAGTGATGAGGATGGAGATTTTAAACACTCTTGGAATAAGCATAGCTTGCTAGTAGGCGGAGATTTTACGCCTGAGATTACGAATAGCTTTAGGCTAGTAGCAGGCGCATATACGGGGGTTTCGTTTTTGAAATACAAAGATTCGTATAATGACTTCAGCGGCGATAGTGACTCTATATCAAAGACAGTACCAGGCTGGGTCATCGGCGCAAGGCTGGGCGGGCTATATAGCTTTGATGAGCATAATGAGATCGAGTTTGGCTACAAAGCGGACTACACGAGATACAAGGCTAGTAAGCTCGGAGAGGATATAGATAAAGCCTACGAGACCAATCATGGACTATATTTAGGATACAACTTTAAATTCTAAAAATTCTAACGTGCTAGCGCAGGATGGGGCGAACGAACTCCCGCTCCATCCATTTTAAATTCCAAATAATTATTAGACGTCAAATCGCAGGATTGTTTAATCCGAAATTTGCTAGCAATTCAGATGCAATTATATGATAATCAAGGGTGCTGCTGGTACTAGACATCAAATTTTACCCGCTTGCGCATATAAAATTTAAAATTTTTAAAAATATCATTACGCAAGCTTAATTTCCTATTTTTAGTGTTATCTGGTAAGCGCTTAAATTGATGGAATTTATGAAATTTTACTCAATCTGCTTTTTTCTAAGAATCGTTATATTTTCAAGTTGAAAAAGCGGAATTTTATCAATGTCTCCATTTGCCATTTTAAATTTGTTTCATAATTGCTTCGTATATCTCACGACTCCTAGCTTGAGTCCGACGCAGAAATGCCATAAAATCATTAAAATTTGGTTGGTTGCCATAGGCAAAATTCTAAGCGAGCACGTAAAAGGATTGCGTCTTAATGCTGGCCGATCTAGAGATGGATTCGCCTGTTTGCTTTATGGAAATCTCGCATTTACATTTTCGGGATTAGCACTTAAATTTTGCGGTAAAATTCTAAAAACTACTACACCTAAGAATTTTACCGTTTTAAAGCATTAAATTTTACGATTTTAAGGTTAGTCGAAAGCGCAGAATTTTACCTTTATAAATTCGCGGTAAAAGCAGTGGCGCTTGTTCTTGCGGATTTAGATACCAGATTTATCCACAAGCGCTACGCTTTTACTAAAATTTTATCTTTATCAAAATTTTAAAATTTCAATCGCTCTTTTTAAAGTACTTCGGCGCAAACATAAATTTCTAGCCGCCTCGCTATATTTTATAGGCTTGCTCGGAGCTTTAAAATAGCAAGCCGCGTGTCTGCTATTTGCCAAAAACCCTAGCGAAAATCGCGTCTACGTTTTTAGTGTAATATCCGTAGTCAAAGCACTCTTTGATCTCGCTTTCGCTTAGCTTTTCTCGTAGCTTTGTATCTGCTAGCAGATTTTGCAAAAACAGGCTATGTCCTTGCTCATCTATAGCTTTTTTGCCCTCTTGCAGATCCGCCCAGACCTTCATCGCATTACGCTGCACGATTTTATAAGCATCTTCTCTGCTAACTCCTCGTTTAGGCAGCTCTAGCAGCACGCGCTGCGAAAACACGAGCCCACCGGTTAAATTTAGATTTCTCATCATATTTTCAGGATATACTAGCAGTTTTTCAATCAAGCTTGTCAAGCGATTTAACATAAAATCGGCGGTTATAAAGCCGTCGGGGAGGATAAATCGCTCGACCGAGCTATGGCTGATATCGCGTTCGTGCCATAGCGCTACGTCCTCCATCGCAGGTATTGCGAAGCTGCGGATCATACGGCATAGTCCCGTTACGTTTTCGCTAAGCACAGGATTTCGTTTGTGCGGCATCGCAGAGCTGCCCTTTTGACCTGGGCTAAAAAATTCCTCTGCCTCATAAACCTCGGTGCGTTGATAGTGACGGATTGCGATAGCGATCTTTTCGCAGCTGGAAGCCAGGATCGCAAGTGCGCTCATTACCTGCGCGTAGCGATCGCGCTGGATGACTTGATTGGACGCGGGAGCGGGCTTTAGCCCTAGATATTCGCACACCAGCTCTTCCAGCTCTAGTGGAGCGTGGGCGAAATTCCCCATCGCACCACTTATTTTGCCGTAGCTGATGACGCTTTTTGCATGTTGCAAAAGCTCTAGCGCGCGATTTATCTCATCATACCAGACCGCAAGCACGAGTCCGAAAGTGATCGGCTCGCCGTGGATACCGTGGCTGCGCCCGACCATCAGTGTCATTTTATGCTTCATGGCTTGAGATTTTATTGCGGCTTTTAAATTTTGCACATCCTCAATGATAAGCTCCATGCTTTCTTTGATTTGTAGCGCGACGGCGGTATCGATGCAATCGCTGCTAGTCATGCCGTAATGCACGAAGCGGCTCTCCTGCCCAAGGCTCTCACTCACGCTCGTTAGAAACGCAATCACGTCGTGCTTGGTGGTCTTTTCGATCTCATCTATCCGCTCGATCCTAAAGCTTGCGTTTTGTAGAATTTTATCTTTATCGCAGTCGCTTATTAGACCTAGTTTATTCCACGCTTTAACCGCCGCGAGCTCGACTTTTAGCCACGCGTCGTATTTGGCTTGCAAGCTCCATTTTTCAGACATCTCTTTTCTTGCGTATCTTTCGACCATTTTGGTAGCCTTTCGGTTAAAATTTCTTGTATAATGATGGCAAAAATTATATAAAAATGGGGCTGAAAGTTTAATATGGGTTATGAGAAAAGAAGCTTGGGAAGCTTTGAGGGACGCAAAATTTACGAAATTCTGCTTAGCCTCGGATACGATATGAAATCCGCGCAGCGCATTTGTGACAAGCATCGCGTAACCGATGCAGAGGATCGAAATTTACATAAAAGCTCCGTCGCGCACGGAGAAATTTTTTTGATCGATTACAAATGCGAGCCGCGCGGACTGAAGCCGATCTTTGAATGCAATGCGTTTGCGGCATTTGACAAGCCGAGTGGAATTTTAAGCCATCCGAGCGGGCGCAACTCGCCTTATAATATGTATGACGAGATCTGGTCGCTATACGGGCAGGACGCGTGCGTGGCGCATAGGCTTGATTTAGAAACCAGCGGAATTCTTATCGTCGCTAAGGATAAAGACGCGGCGCGCGAGCTTAAAGAGTGCTTCGAACAGCGTAGGGTGATGAAAAGCTATCTAGCACTCGTACGAGGGGATTTGAGAGAGGGCTTGCGAGGGGATTTGCAAAGTGCCGCTTACAATGGCGAGATAGAGGATTGCTATGCGCTAGGCTCGGATGAAATTTGCGGATCGAAATTTGCGGGCGATGCTGTGAGTTTGCCAAGTAGCGTATCGGATCTGCGCGATATGCGAGCTTTAAAAGGGGCAGGCGATAAATTTGGATTTAATATCTTGTCTAATGGTGCGAGTAGGGGATTATGGCGCAGCACTCTATCTGGTGGCGCGCAGGCTAAATTTAAATCTGGCGCTCCCACTGGCGATGTTGACAGCGGATCTGAATTTGATGACTTATCTTGCGGCGTGAGCGATAAACTTAAACCCGCTATCGCAATGAGTAGCGCGGATAGAGGACATAAACCTTGCGCCTTATCTATGGCTAAATCTTTGCCAGCTACTTCTAAGGGCTGCGTAAATTTTAAAAAATTTGAGCCTGCAAAATACGCAAAATTTAGCGAAAAACTGAAATTTTTAAAGGATTTCGAGGGGTTTGTAATTGATACTCCTATTGCCCCCAGCGGCGAGTTTGCCGATCTTAAAATTCGTATGAAAATATCGCGCGACGGTAAGGAGGCGATCACGCTGATACGCCCGCTGCGATATTTCTCGGACATAGACGCTAGCCTGATCGAGTGCTATCCGCTGACGGGTAGGCAGCATCAGATCAGGCTGCATCTATTTGCCGCGGGTGCGCCGATATTGGGAGAGCCGCTGTACGGGCTTTCGCGCGAGCAAGCGGAGCGGATATTGGATAAAAAGATGGATGAGACAGAGCGGATCAGAACGACGGGGGCGCCTAGATTGCTATTGCACGCGAATGCGATTTGCTTTAAACTGAGCGGCGAACGATACGAGATAAAAAGCGAATTTGACGCCGCAAGAGAGTTTTATAATCTCGCGAAAATCGGTAAATTTAAATAACTCAATAAAATATGGATGCTTTGGCGGATCAGATAAATTTTTAAGATACGAATTTATTTTGTGTGCGTATTTAGAAGTTTGGCGTGTATAAAATTTCTTGGAATTTTCGCGTAGCTTTTAATGAGATTTACTAAAAGGTTGAATATAGCGTACGTCATAAATCAAATAAGTCAAATCTAATTATATTCGCTAAAGCGAAGGTGAGGTGACAAATTTCTACTACGATGATGAGGCACGCCTAGACGTACATTTATTGTAAGCACGTTTTATTTTTAAATTTTATTAGTTTTTTACGCCTTACGATATGCCATAAAATTTTAAAATTTTAGTAATTACTTGCTTTGCCGTAATCTATAGCGCTAGGACAAATTTCTTTTATGCGGCGCGTTAACCTATCATTCTGATAAGTCTTTTATTTTGGTTTAAATTCTTGATTTTATTGAGTGGCCTTTTAGAACTTTGAAAAATTCTGATTTAAAATCTCTTCTAATAAAATTAGAATTTAGGAAAATAATTTTTGGCTGCTATCGCACGCGGCTAAATTTATATAAACGCAGATCCGATTGCCATAAAGCATGTAGCTAAATGCGTATTTATGCTCTATAATCGTCATAATTTCGCAACTTACGCGAAGTTTCAAATAAACAATTTTAAACTAAATTCAAATAGCCATAAACGCTACTTCCACTTCGCCGATATTTATGACCTTGCCTTTGTGCGTCATCAAGCCTAGGCCGTGCTCCATATCCCACGAGCAGCTAAACTCAAAGCCGATTTTCGCGCCGTCTAGGATATAGATATTTTGTAGCTCCAATAGTTCACTAAGCTCCTGTGGCGTGCTGATGCCTGGCATGAAATCGCTTTTCGTCTCACTCGGATAGTCGTAGATCTCCTGCCATTTTGGGTAGTTTTTTAAAATTTCAGCTAAAATGTCCGTTAAAAATTCTTCC
The DNA here is from genome assembly GCA_963515915.1 of uncultured Campylobacter sp. Lineage (GTDB taxonomy): Bacteria > Campylobacterota > Campylobacteria > Campylobacterales > Campylobacteraceae > Campylobacter_B. The sequence goes on along the minus strand of CAUPZQ010000013.1, from coordinate 13,992 downwards.
TGATTTTGCTTTAGAAATTCTACGCGTCCGATTGTGCCTGGCTAGGCTCATCCGTCTCCTCGCCGTTTTCATCTAAAAACGCGCAGCGAAACTCGCCCTCTTGCTCTAAAGCTTTGCCGAAATACTCCAGCCGCAGTGGGAAACCAAAGTCCTCGTATTCCTCATCTTCAAATTTAGGAAAAATTTTAGGCTCCGCAAGACGTGCATTAAAAAACTCCGCGGCCTTTGGGCTGCGGGTGAAAAGGTACTCCTCATTCGCTTCGTAGCTTTTGCGCAAAAATTTAAGCGCCTCTTGCTCTATGCCGCACTCCAAGCAGCACTCGCCCTTGTAATAATCGCTCACGTAGGGCGGATTTTCATTGCTTCTGGCGTGCTTGTCCATCTCGCCTAGCCAGCGCAGCATATTTGGGGCGTCGCCCGCCCATTTGTACTCATTCACCATGCGCGCTGCGTAGATGTATGAGGCATAGATGCGGTATTTCTCATCGTCCGCCTCCGCCCATCTTGCCTCGATAAAGCGGATAATTTCCGCCTTTGTAATCTAGGATTTTTTAAGCAGCGATCTGTTTAAGAAGACGCCGATCTCCTCCATTATTTTTGCGCGTCCATTGCTACTCCGTTATAAATTTTTTGCCGATCTGCCTTACGGTCTGAAAATGATCGCCGAATCTTTTTCTATCTTTTTAAAATTTTATCCATATTGACGCCATTTTGATCTAAAATTTTACCTTGCTCGTTTCTTTGTTTGAGCTGTCCGCACGCTGCACTGATATCTAGCCCTTTGCTCTGGCGGATCGTGCAAGTAATGCCGTGCGCGCATAGATAGTCTTGAAATTTCACCATATTTTCAGGGCTTGGTCTGCCAAAGCTCGAGCCTTCGTGCGGATTAAAATAGATCAGATTTACTTTTGCGCGGATGCCGTGCAGAAGCTTCACTAGCGTTTTGGCATCGCTTGGGCGATCGTTTACGCCATCGATCATTAGGTATTCAAACATCACGCGCTTTCGCAGATCGATTGGGAACTCGCGCACCGCCTGTATGATCGATGCGATATTGTAGGCGCGATTTATCGGCATTAGTTTTTCACGCAGTTCGTCATCCACTGCATGCAGCGAGATTGCAAGCAGCACGCCAAGATCCATTTCGCCCAGCTTTTTTATCTGCGTAGAAAGTCCGCTCGTACTTATCGTTTGGCGACGCGGCGCTATGGCGAGTCCGTCGTTTTCTTTTAAAATTTGCACGGCTTTGGCAACGTTGTCTAGGTTATTAAGCGGTTCGCCCATCCCCATATATACGACATTGACGCGGCGCTCGTACGGGATCGCGTTCATTTTCTTGATGAGCCAAATTTGAGCCACGATCTCGCCTGGAGTTAAATTCCGTACGAAGCCACCTTTTGCTGTCAAGCAGAAGCTACAGCCAATTTTACAACCCACTTGCGAACTTACGCAGATTGAGTAGCGCGCGTGTCTTACAACTTTTTCGTTTTCATCTCGCAGCTCATCCTTCATCGGCAGTAGGACACTTTCTATCGTCTTGCCATCTTTGAGAGCGAAAAGGTATTTGATACTGCCATCACTACTTGTTTCGGATCTGACGTATTCAAGTGGATCTAAATAAAAATTTTGAGCTAAACTTTGACGGATCTCTTTTGGTAGATTTAGCATTTGTGTGAAGTCATCCACATTCTTTTTGTAAATCCATTCGTAAATTTGCTTGGCTCTAAATTTCGGTTTGATGAAATTTTCAAGCTCTTTCATCGTAAAATCAAAGATATTTTTCAAATTAATGCCTTAGTTTTTAGATATTTAGTTAAATTTTCTTTTGCGGCGGCGTGATTTTTTAAAAAATCCGTGTGAGCATTTGAATCGCAGAAATTCGTTGTACAAAAAATTCCAGAAGCGGGAATTTGAAATTTTTGTGCCACCTTGAGAACTGCAAAAAATTCCATATTTTCTAAAAAATAACCTCGCTCAAAGAATTTTAGCGCAGATTTTTTATCGGTCGTGATAAAATTTGAGCTATTGGTTATTGTTTCATATGAAACATCGGCAGAATTTCTAGCTATAATTTCATAGCTAATCGGAGAGTATGAAAGCTCATAAAGCGCCGATATCTCACAGTTTGCAGCCGATCTGCTTTCATAAATTTTTAGAATTTTACCTTCTTTATATAGCCCTGCAGAACCCACGAAAATGATCTCGCTCGGCAATGCATTTAAAATTTTATCGGGATTTTGAGATAAATTCGCCTTTCTCGAGGCGGACGGATTTGCTAAATTTAGCTCATTGTCCGCTTGCGAGTGCGTCGCAAAAGGCGCCAGAGCCGCTAAATCCGCCGCCCGCTCATCCGCAAAATCGCGCTCATATTTAGCGTAAAAGCCTGCCATAGCGCGCTTTTGCAAAAATGCCGTCAGATTTATGCTCATATCGATTAGCCCCACGCCCATAGGTAGCGCGAATGGAAATACTTCGTTTCGTCCCGCCGAGATTATCATTTGCGTATCGCACCTTTGTTATTTTTATCTAATCATAGCCAAATATCAATAAATTTAAGGCTAAATTTTAAAATTCGGCGCGGTAAAATAGCGAATAAATTAAAAATAAATTTAAGCAAATTCTCAGGGGGGAGGGGTATTATTGAGACTAAAATTTAAATAAGGAGAGCGTATGGATAAATATGAAAAATTTGTGTTGTCGTTCTTTACGGGAATATTATCGAGTGCTTTGACTACGTTATTTATAAATGGGATTGGTGCCAATACTTTGAGTTCTTTGGTATTGATCGTTTTAAGCGCTATCTCTATTTTTGGCATTTCTTGTATATTTTTTGTAACCAATAAAAGAGAAGAAAGAGAAAAACAAGAGCAAGAAATTAAAAATGAGCAAAAGCACAAACATACTATATTTTATTACTATGAAATTTAAATTTTTAAAGGAGAAAAAATGAAAAAAATTATTTTAAGTTTAGTCGCTTTTGTGTCTTTAGTGTTTGCAGATACCGATTATAATTTTGCTACAGAACTCGAAAAAAAATGCACAAGTATCGGCACAACAAATGAATGCTATGGTGCTGGATTAATATATCACTACGGTGCAAAGGGAGTAAAATTGAATTATGATAAGGCCCTAAAATTCTTTAAAAAAGCATGCGAAGCAAAAGAAGATAGTAAGGAGAAATTTAGTAGTTGCTTTCAGTTGGGACTCATGTATGAAAATGGACGCGGAACGAAACAAAACTACAAAAAAGCGATGGAACTATATACAAAAGCATGCAATGAATATAAAAATGACGGCGATTGCTTTGGGCTTGCTTATGCGTATGAATATGGGATTGGCGTAAAACAAGATAAAGTAAAAGCCGCTGCAGTATATAGAAAAATTTGTGATGCCGATAACGTTTTTTCTGCTTGCTATAACTTCGCCTTGTATAATGAAAACTACGGCGATAAGCAAAAAGCCATGATATATTATAAAAAAACATGCGATATAGGCAGATATGATTACGGCGTGCAAAATCATTCTGAAGCTAAGGAGTTTTGGCAAAGGGCTTGCAATATGTATGAAATTTTAAAATAAAATTTAACTATTTAGCCGCTTCGGCAGCTAAATTTCGGCTATATAATTTAAATTTGGCTGGAATTCTACAACCTCACCTCGATGCCTTGCCGCCTTAAATATTCTTTTAGCGCCTTAATTTCGATCTCTCTGAAGTGAAAAATCGACGCCGCTAAGCATGCGTCTGCGCCCGCTAAGCATGCGTCTTTGAAGTGCTCCATTTTGCCTGCGCCACCGCTTGCGATCACGGGTATATCAAGCTCGCTAAAAATCCGCGTTAAATTTAACTCAAATCCGTTTTTAACGCCGTCACAGTCCATCGACGTGAGTAAAATTTCGCCCACACCGCGCTCCTGCGCCTCTTTTGCCCAAGCAAGCGCATCTCTGCCGGTATCTAGCCTGCCGCCGTTTATAAACACGCTATAGCCGCAAGACTCGCCGTTCCCAGTTAAAATTTCATCCTGCGAGCTGCGTGAAGTCTCTCTAAAATTCCGTGCTTCGTTGCGTAAATTCGCGTCCGAATTCCGTGCGCCGTCGTGCAAACTCTCGCTCAAATTCCTCGCCGCGCCATATAAATTACCGCGCGAAATTTCACTAGAATTTCGTTTCGCGTCGATCGCGACTACGATGCACTGCGAGCCGAATTTATTCGCCGCCTCGTCTATCAAATCAGGATTTTTTATCGCGGCGGAGTTGAGGCTTATTTTGTCGCAGCCGACGTTTAACAGACGCGAGATATCGTCAATCGTACGGATGCCACCGCCCACGGTTAGCGGGATAAAAAGCTCGCGCGCGACCCGTTCCACGACGTCTACGATCGTATCGCGCCCCAGGTGTGATGCTGTGATATCGAGGAAGCACAGCTCGTCCGCGCCCTCCTCGTTGTAGCGTTTGGCTATCTCGACCGGATCGCCCGCATCCACGAGACCTACGAAATTTACGCCCTTTACCACGCGTCCGTCTTTGACGTCTAGGCACGGGATTATGCGTTTTGCGAATCTATTCAAAGCAGCCCTTCGGAATAAAATTTTTTATGATTTTAGCCAAATTTTACTTAACATAATGACTTTATAAGTAAAATTTGGCTAGACTCTCGCGATGATTAGGGCGAAAAAAGAGTTCGGGCAAAATTTTTTAAAAGATGAAGCCGTTTTAAACAAGATCATCCAAGCGATTCCCGAGAATGTACAGAATGTCGTTGAGATAGGGGCTGGCTTAGGTGATTTAACTCGCAAGCTTTTGGAATTTTACAGATTAAAAAGTTTCGAGATAGATGAAGATTTATATCAAATTTTAAGCGCTAAATTTGCACAGCAGATCGCTGGCGGCGAGCTTGAACTGGTTTTGGGCGATGCTTTGCGGATTTGGCAGGAGCGGGGACTTGAATGCGGCGAATATTTTTTAGTCGCAAATTTGCCCTACTATGTCGCTACAAAGATGATTTTACAGGCGATCGACGATGAGTTGTGCAGCGGATTTTTGGTGATGATCCAAAAGGAAGTCGCTTTAAAATTCTGCGCCAAAGCCAGACAGAGCGATTTTAGCGCCCTTTCGATCCTAGCCGATCTTGTGGGCGGTTGCGAGCTTCTATTCGACGTTGAGCCTGGCTGCTTCGAGCCTGCGCCGAAGGTGACCTCATCGGTGATTAGGCTCGTAAAAGGCAAAAATTTTAAGCCAGGCGCCGAGATAAACACAGATGATCTTGGCGTAACAAGTTGCGCTCGCTTCCAAAATCTCGATGAATACGAGAAATTTAAAAGCTTTTTGCGCGTATCTTTCAGCGCGCCGCGAAAGACGCTTATTAAAAATTTGAGCGCAAAATTTGGTAGAGGCTTAGCCGAAGAGATCTTTTTAAATTTGAAAATTCCGCCCAGGGTCCGGGCGCACGAGTTAAATTCCACCCTTTTTTTAGAAATTTTTAAAAATTTAAAGGTAAAAGATGGAAGAAAACAGAAATGAAAACGGCGTCGAACGACTCAAAAAAAGCAATCGCTATAAAAAACGCAAGGAAAATCTAAAAAAATCTATCGCAAGCGAAGGCTCTGCGGGCGGCGCGGAATTCGGCGGCGAGCATGAAAACGGCTCTCTCAAAAACAAAGGCGCAAAAAACGGGCAAAATTCCGCTCGTTCAAAGGGTTCAAAAAACGGCTCTCGTAACGGATTAAATTCTACGGGCGGTTCGTCAAGCGGCAATTCGAACGGCGCGAGTGGTGCGCATTTCGGCGGTGCATATCCAAAAAGCAACGAAAACGGTGCGGGCGGTTCAAATTTAAACCGCGACGGCCGCGCAAAACCAGGCGGTAATAACGCAAAAGGTGCAAATTATAGCGCCGTAGACGATGCAAGCTCCATGGACGCGCAGAAAAAGAAAAAGCACAAAAAGCGCTCAAATATGCCAAAGAGCCTCACCGGCAACGAGCCGTGGCAAAAGGCGATGGATGATGCGATCGCGCAAAACAAGCTAATCCATGAAGAGCGCCTACACCCGCTTAAAAACGCTAATCGCAGCGATGATACGATACGCATCACGCCGCTTGGCGGACTGGGCGAGATCGGCGCGAATATGACCGTGTTTGAGACAAATACGAGTGCGATCATCGTCGATGTGGGCATGAGCTTTCCGGAGGAGAGTATGCTTGGCGTGGACATTTTAATCCCCGACTTCGATTATGTTCGCAAGATAAAAAATAAGATCAAGGGCATCATTATCACCCACGCGCATGAGGATCATATCGGCGCGATGCCATATTTTTTCAAAGAATTTCAATTTCCGATCTATGCCACGCCGCTTCCTTTGGGGATGATAAGCAATAAATTTGAAGAGCACGGCCTTAAGGCCGAGCGTAGCTACTTCCGTCCCGTGCAGAAGCGTCAGCTCTACCAGATCGGCGATTTTGAGGTCGAGTTTATCCATATAACGCACTCGATTATCGATGCAAGCGCGCTTGCGATCACGACGAAGGCGGGCACAATCATCCATACGGGCGATTTTAAGATCGATCACACGCCGATTGACGGCTATCCGACCGATCTGAATCGCCTGGCGTATTACGGCGATCGCGGAGTTATGCTTTTGATGAGCGATAGCACAAACTCGCACAAAGAGGGGATCACAAAGTCCGAAAGCTCGGTAGGCAAGACCTTTGATACGATATTCTCAAGCTGTAAGGGGCGAGTGATAATGAGTACCTTCAGCTCAAACATCCACCGCGTCTATCAGGCTATAGAGCGCGGCGTAAAATACGGCCGCAAGGTCTGCGTCATCGGACGAAGCATGGAGCGAAATTTATTTACCGCGATGGAGCTCGGCTATGTAAATTTAGACAAAAAAATCTTCGTCGATGCCGATCAGGTCTCCAAATACCCTGATAATGAGGTTTTGATCGTAACTACTGGCTCGCAGGGAGAGACGATGAGCGCGCTGTATCGCATGGCGACGGACGAGCACAAATACATTAAGATCAAATCCACCGATCAGGTAATCATCAGCGCCAAGGCGATCCCCGGCAACGAAAGCAGCGTCTCGACCGTGCTTAATTACCTGCTAAAAAGCGGCGCAAAGGTCGCGTATCAGGACTTCAGCGAGATACACGTAAGCGGGCACGCCTCGATCGAGGAGCAAAAGCTCATGCTGCGCCTGATAAAGCCGAAATTTTTTCTACCCGTGCACGGCGAATACAACCACATCGTAAAGCACAAAGAGACCGCGATGGAATGCGGTATCGAGGAGAAAAATATCTATCTGATGAACGACGGCGATCAGATGGAGGTTTGCGAAAAATATCTAAAGCGCGTCAAGACCGTCAAGACGGGCAAAGTCTTCATCGACAATCAGATCAACAAGCAGATCTCTGATGAGATCGTCAAGCACCGCCAAAATTTAGCCGATGCTGGCGTCGCGGTCATTATCGCGCAGATCGACAAAAACGAAAAGAGGCTCATTCAGACGCGCGTCATCACCTACGGGCTCGTCGCCGATAATCAAACGGCGCACTTTACCAAAGAGATGCAGGGCATCATCGAGCAGTTTTTAGCAAATTTAAAAGATGAAATTTTGCTCGATCACTGGGCGCTGGAGGGCAAGATCCGCCAGGCCGTGCGAAAGCACATCTTTAGAAAGATCAAAAAATACCCGACCATAGTGCCGGTAATTTATTTGATGTAAGCGCGGCTAAATTTAGCGTGTAAGGCGGCTTTGATCTGCGGCGGGCGAATGAAATTTTATGGCATCAGTTAGCGCTCGGGCATGAAATTTTGCAATGTGAGCGAGTTTTGCGGCGCGGAATTTTAAAGTGGCGAATAAAACTTCAAGCGTAAAATTTGGCGTAAAGCGAAATTTAAAGAGCGTCTAGCGATCTTGCGGCGAGTAGGCAGGGGGCGCGCGTTTTTGTAGATTAGAATTTTATGGCGCAAATTTCAAAGGTGCGAAATTTTGGCTAGCGCAAATTTAAGCGCGGCGCAAAGAGGCGCAAAATGAAAGCAAATTTTAAAAAGAAGGTTTAATGAGTGAAATTTTAGATACGGCACGAGAGGTGCTGAGGCTCGAAGGAGCGGAGCTTTTGCGGCATGCGGATCTTATCGGCGACGAAATTGAGCGAGCCGTAAGTCTGATCCTAGCTTGCAAGGGTAAGGTGATCGTCACCGGCGTGGGTAAGAGCGGCCACATAGGCGTTAAGATCGCCGCGACGCTTGCCAGTACCGGCACGCCGTCGTTTTTCGTCCACCCTACCGAGGCGCTGCACGGTGATCTGGGTATGATCGGCAAGGACGATATGGTGCTTGCGATCAGCTTCAGCGGCGAGAGCGAGGAGCTGGTTAGAATTTTGCCGCACCTCAAACGCTTCGGCGTGAAGATCATCGCGATGGCGCGCGATAAAAATAGCTCGCTCGGCAAGGTTTGCGACGAGTTCATAAGCCTTAGCATTGTCAAAGAGGCCTGCCCGCTCGGCGCCGCGCCTACGGTTTCTACGACGCTAACGCTTGCGTTAGGAGATGCGTTAGCGATCTGTTTGATGAGGCAGCGCAGATTCGGCAAAGAAGATTTTGCAAATTTTCATCCCGGCGGAAGCCTCGGTAAGCGACTTTTCGTCAAAGTAAAAGATGTGATGCAAAGTAAAAATTTACCGGTCGCAAGCCGTAACGCCAGCCTAAAACAAGCTATCGACGTTATGACTCACGGAAAGCTCGGCACCGTTTTGTTAGTGAACGAAAAGGGCGCGCTTGAGGCGATCTTGAGCGACGGCGATCTGCGCCGCGCGCTGATGCGAGAGGACTTCGATATCAACGGCGATGCGCTGAAATATGCCACCAAAAATCCTAAAATGCTGGACGATAAAAATATGTTAGCCATAGACGCGCTAAATTTGATCGAGCAATTTAAAATTCAAGTCCTGCCCGTAGTCGAAGACGGCGTGCCCGCGGGGATCTTGCATATTCACGATCTAACTAGCTTGGGGCTAAAATAATGCAAAAGATGCGTCTGAATAAATTTATCTCTCATAACACCGGCTACTCGCGTCGCGAGGCGGACGAGCTGATCAAGCAAGGCAAGGTTAGCATTAATGGCCGCGTCGTTAGCGATTTCATCGAAGTTAGCGGCGAGGAGAAGATCCGCATCGGCTCGCGCCTCATCAAGCCTAAGACGGAATTTACGATGATCGTTTATAACAAACGCAAAGGCGAGTTAGTTACTAAAAAAGACGATCGCGGCAGGCGGACGATTTATGATAGCTTGCCGGAGGGATTTAGCAGATTTGTTAGCGTGGGGCGTTTGGATTTTGCAAGCGAAGGGCTTTTACTGCTGACCGATGCGCCCGCAATCGCTACGGCGCTGATGAACAGCGACATCGAGCGAGAGTACTATCTAAAGGTAAAAGGCGAGGTGGGGGATGAGGTGGTAACGGCGATCCGCGAGGGCTTTTTCGCCGTAGATGCGAGCAAAGGCGCGCACGCCAAAAGCAAGATCAAATCGATGGAATTTAAGCCCTTCTTAGGCTACCGCATAATGCCTAGCAGCGGCGGTTATACGAAGATAAAGGCGATCATTAACGAGGGGCAAAACCGCGAGCTGCGTAGATTTTTCGGCTATTTCGATCTGGATGTCGTGGAGCTTAAGCGCACGGCATTCGGTAGAATGACGCTTGGGATGTTAAAACCCGGCAAATGGCGCTATTTCGATCAGAGCGAATATGAAGATCTGCGCGATTTTTTGAAAGAAAACAAAATCCGCTATTAAATTTAAGGAGGCGAAATGAGTTCAAAAACAAACGCCGCGCGCGTACTGGACGGTCTGAAAATCCCCTACGAGATCAAAGAATATGCGGTTGATCCTTTAAATTTAGACGCGGTGCATGTTGCAAACAGCGTGAACGAGCCGATCGAGCGGGTCTATAAAACGATAGTTTGCACGGCGGATCACGAATATGTCGTGGCCTGCCTGCAAGGCGATCTGAATTTGGATCTCAAGGCGCTCGCGCACATCTGCGGTGCGAAGCGTTGCGAGCTGATGGATTTGAAGGATTTGCAAAAAGTCACGGGCTACATCAGGGGCGGCTGCTCGCCGCTTGGGATGAAAAAACACTTCCGTACCTTTATCGATGAAAAAGCGCTAACGCAGGAGAAAATTTACGTTAGCGCAGGCGTGCGTGGAAAACAGATCGCTCTTGCGCCGAAGGACCTCGCAGCCGCAACCGAGGCGCAAATTTGCAAAATTACTCACGACTAACCCGGCGTTATTTTTGCTGCTGCCTGCGTAAATAACGCCGGCGGCAAGCTGGCTAAAATTTATACCGCGAAATTTTGGCTTTTAAAATTTGGCGTTGTGCTATTTATTAAAACAAACTCCTGCGCGGCAAGAAAATACAAATCAAATAAATTTTTATAAAATTTTATTGTTAAAATTCTAAGTGCCGCACACCGCAAAATAGCTCAAACGAGATGACGAGCAGGCGGGGGCGCAAAGCAAACCCTTTAAAGCGCATATATTTTGCGCGCGATCTGTTTTGCTCGCTATAAATTTAGCCTCTCGGCGCTCGGCATTATTTGCGATAAAATTTTAAAATTTCATCGCAAATTTTATACGTCTCGCGCCTATTTTTTGAAAAGCTCAGAGACGTTTGGGGCTTGCTTTTCTTGCTCGCTGGCGGCGAAAAATTCCGCTTTGGCGAAGTTAAAAACGTTAGCGATTATGTTAGTAGGAAACATTTCGCAGGCGTTATTATAAACCGTAACGGCGCCGTTATAAGCGCGGCGTGCGGCGCTGATCTGCTCCTCGCACTCGCCTAACGCGTTTTGTAGCTTGGCAAACGATTCGTTAGCCTTGAGGTTCGGATACGCCTCTACCGCAATGCGGATCTGCCCCAAAAGAGCCGAAATTTCGCTATTTAGCTTAAATTTATCCGCGTTAGAAGCCGCGTTGATCGCTTGCGAGCGAAGTTCGCTAACGCGCGTTAGCACGGCGTTTTCGTGGCTCATATATTCGCGCGTGGCGCTAACTAAATTTGGGATGAGGTCGTAGCGCTTTTTAAGCTGCGTATCAACGGTAGAGGCGATATTTCGCACCTGATTGCGCTTGGCGATGAACGAGTTATAAACGCCCACTAACGCCAGAACTAACAAAACTATGACGACTAATAAAATCAAAGCCGCATTCATTTTCTCTCCTTTTAAAGTGTTTCAATTAAAAATAAGAATATTTAGCTATACTGCCGTTTCTTTATTCGTGTCAAGGTAGCTCAGCTGGTTAGAGCGCTGGTCTCATAAGCCGGAGGTCGAGAGTTCAAGTCTCTCTCTTGACACCATCTTTAATCCCTTTAAGAGCCGCAACGGCGCCCCAAAAAGTTCGAGATTATATCTTACTTATACTTGAAAAATAATGAAAATTGGCAAAAGTATAAAATTTACCTTCGGGCAAATGTGAGTTTTTTTGAATTTGTTGCTCCGTCTCTAAAAGATAAATTTACGCTAAAGTATCTTTACCTAAGAGCCTTTAAGATATTTTGGCAAAAGTTTTTTATTCGAGTCTCTTTCGCGTTTTCACATCGGTAATCCGTATCAGCATAACCTATCACATTCCGCGCAAATTCACACTATTTAGATAAAATTTTGATATAATTTCTCGCTTTAAAGCTAAAATTCAAAGGAAACATATGAAATTTATTTCTCACAAAATTTTAAAAAGCGCAGTTTTGCTGGCGGCATTGGGATCTTTTGCGACTTGCGGCGCCGAGACGCAGCAGCCTAACGGCCACACCATAAGCGGCGCGGCGCTATCGGCGATAGAGGAGGACAATAGGGCGAAAGAAAATTATCTAGTCATCGACGTTAAAAGCGCGGAGGAATATGCTGCAGGTCACCTAAAGCACGCGATCAACATCCCGCTTGAGCAGCTGGAAAGCAGGCTGGACGAGATAAGCGCCTACAAGGATAGAAATGTCGTGCTTTATTGCAACACCGGCAACCGCAGCGGCAAGGCGCTTGATCTGCTTAAACAAAAGGGCTTCAGTATGCTTATGAATGCGCCCGGCGTAAAGCAGTACGACTACGAGCTGTATAAGGTCGGCAGCATAAACGCGGAAGGGTTTTTGAAAATAGCAAATGAGCCGAACGTGCTGATCATCGATGCTAGGCAGAAGCAGGACTACGACGCGGGGCATATGAAGGGTGCGATAAATATCCCATACGGCGAGCCTTTAGAAAACTACAAGGACGTGCTTGAGGCTAACAAAGGCAAAAGGATAATCACGCACTGCTACAGCGGCAACCGCAGCGCCAAGCTCGCCAAAGCCCTAAACGAGCGAGGCTACAACGTCACAAATCTACTCGACGGCACGAAAGAATATAATTACGAGCTGGTGAAATAAATTAGAATTTAGGCTTTTAAAGTAAAATTTCAAAAGCCTAAATCCATAACATTATTTTTTCGCAATATTTATATATCAGAGGGAGCGCTCTAAAATTTTCTTACGCTTTTCCCAGTCACTCATATAAAGAAACAAATAATCGTAAAATTGTTTGGAGTGACTTGGGTGCACCAAATGAACAAGTTCATGAAAAACTACATATTCGATGCACGCTTTTGGTTTTTTGATGAGCTCTATGTTTAAATTTATATATGACTTATAGGGATTGCAGCTTCCCCATCTTGTTTTCATCTGCCTTATTTTTACGCTTTTGATATCTTGCTTTACTATCTTGTTAAACTCTTGCAAGATGTTAAAAAAATATAGCATCGCCTTTTCATGATACCACTCATAAATCAAATTTTCTTTTCGCTTTAGGTCGCTTTTATCTTTTACAAATAGCTCCAGATAACCTCTTTGTAGCTTTACGCGCTCCTCCTTAGACTGCACCACTTTTAACCGGTAGCTTCGCCCAAGATACCTAAAATCCTCACCGCTTACATACTCTTTTTGCAGCGTCTTAAACGAAGCAAAAAACGCCCGTTTTTGCGATATCCACTTGGCTCTTTTTTGCATGATAAATTTTATATGCTCATCGCTTGCTGAATTTGGCGCGGTTAGTATCGCTTCGCCGTTTGGTCTAACTTTTAAAGTGATATTTTTTACATCTTTTTTGATGATTTTTACGTCACTTTGCATAAAAGCTTATCCCTATACCACGGATAGTTTGATAAATTTTCTCTTTATCGTCGATAGAAACACCGTATTCATCCTCTACGTCCCAAAGAGCATCCTCCATCGCGCTTGTTATCTCGTTTTCCACGTCCACATTTTTATGCCATTCGGGCTTTTTAGAGGCCTGCTCGTAAATTTCATAAAATTTCATACTCAAATTTTCAGCAACCGACTCTATACCCTCAAGCTCCACATTGCCTAAAATATCAAGCAAGTTATCATAAATGGCAAACAAAATTTTCTTGCCGTTAAACTCTTTTGGATATCTATCTTCGTTTGGTTTTAAAGCTCCTGTTATCAGATCCTTTAACTGTTTTGCTTTGGCAAGTTTTTCTTCTTCGCTAAGTCTTTTAGCCTTATACTCGTCGATGACGTCTTGTATCTGTTTGGCTATTGATTTATAAAACGCCGGATTTGACTCCATTTTTTCTTTTACCACCGCACTTACGGCATTGATTATCGTATCGGCTTTTGCATTTTTGCCCTCGACTCTTTGCACCTCATCATCAAATTCCGTCTCAAAGATATTTACGAGCTTCGTAAGCTCATTGACTTCTTTTGCGCTCACATAAGTATCGAGTAGCTTTTGCATCTGCGCTTCGTATTTACCAAAGTCGCAAGCCTCATGATATCTTAGTTGCACCGTCTTTCTTAGTTCGTTATAAAATTTAACCTTTTGCTTATAAGCTTTTATCTCCTCTTCGCTTAAGATATCGCAAATTTTCTCACTCGAAAGCGCTAGTTTAAAAGCTCTAGCAAACTGCGACAGCCACTCTTTAAAGTCGTCTCTTTTTTGCAC
>CAUPZQ010000012.1:0-50988 GCA_963515915.1 uncultured Campylobacter sp. | reverse complement strand
CGAGCTATTGAATTTCGAGCCATCAAGTTAGCCATCTCGGGCGTAATAATCGGTTAATCCCCGAATCTACCTCCTTTCGAGAAAATACGTAAGGCTTACATCGGTATTACGCCCGATCTTGCGACCGCCCGTGATTGAAAATCCGTAAGATTTCTCATCGTAGTCGTCCCAGTCGTAATCGTTGGCAAAGATCAATCCGCCCAAGCTATACTCAGAATCAAATACTCTAGGATTGGTTAAGCTCAAGCGTCCGCTTAACTGATCGTCGCTCTTTTCGACCGAGAATGCGCCGTGAAGGCCGGTGCCGAATACGTTACGATCACTGATACCGCCGCTAAGTAAAATTCCATCCTCGCTGCCATATCCGATACCACCCGTGATAGAGCCTGTAGGAGCTTCTTTGACTGCGACTTCAAGATCGATCTGATCGTTAGAAACGCGGTTTTCTTTAATCTCCACCTCATCGAAATATCCCGTGCGTTTTAAAGAATTTAACGAATCGTTGTAGTCGGTTTTGCTATATAAATTTCCCTCGGTCAGATACATCTCGCGGCGGATGACCTTGTCCTCGGTCTTATCGTTGCCTGAGATCGTTACGTTTCTAATATAGACTTTATCCTCAGGGATGACTTGATACGTGATAGCGACCGTGCGGGCTTCTTTGTCCTGCTTAGTCTTAGGCACGATGCGCACATAGGCGTATCCCTGATCCGCGACTAAAGTCTCTAGCGTATTCATATCGCGGCGCAAACGCTCGGAATTCATTGTATCGCCCTTTTGAAGCTTAAAATCGTCCAAAACCTTTTCTTTATCAAGCTTGATTATATCTGCAGGATACTCGATATCTATGGAGCTTACAGTGTATTGCTCGCCCTCTTTTATATAATAAGTCAAATCAGCAGTGTAATTATCCATATCGGCATTAAGTAGCGGCGCCGAAACCTGCGCGTCTAAGTAGCCTTTTTTATAATATTCTTCTTGAATTCTATTTGCGTCGTTAGGAAGCTCGGCGGTTTTTACCTTGCCGTCGTTAAAGCCCCACATCCAGCCCAGCATCTCGCGTTCTTTATTGGCGACGGATGGCTCTATATCGTCATAGTCGAGTTTGTCTGCGCCTACTAAATTTACCTTATCTATGATGATATTTTCGCCGCGATTTACCTCGATCGTTAATAATATGACCGATTTATCGTCGTTTATCGGCTTTGGATAAAATTCCACCACGGTGTCGAAAAAGCCCTTGACTTCGTAGTATTGCTTGATGCGGGTCTCTGCTTTTTTAGCAGCCACCTCGTCGTAAACCTGACCCGGACGCAAACCGATGAGCTCATTTATCTTATCGCGGTCGTTGGTAACTACGTTTTTGATCTCGACCTTGGCGATAGTCGGCTTTTCGGTTACGTTGATAGTGACCGCACCGCCTTGTTCGCTGATATAAACGTCGCTGAAATAGCCCTGCTCAAATAGTTTTGAAATCGCAGCATTGGTGTTTTCGCCGTTAAGCTCATCGCCTACCTTAAGTCCTGAAATTTGCTGTGCGACCTGTGGAGAAAGATGCCTTAGCCCTTCAAATTTAATGGATTTGATCTGTGCGGCGCACGCCACGGAAATCCCGCCTACTAAGAGTAAAAAAACTATTTTTTTCATAAAATTTTACATAAAAACGAATATTATTTGCTTATAATACCTCATTAATATTAATACTTACATATATAAAAATGGAATTTTATGAAGATAGGAATTATCGGTCTGGGTCTCATCGGCGGCTCTCTTGGGCTATGTCTAAAAAGCACCAAAATAATTAGCGCCGTCTACGGCTGCGACATCAGCCGCGAAAACGAAAAAGAAGCTCTGCGGCTCGGGCTCGTGCATGAAATTTTAAGTCTGGAGCAGATGAAGCAAAGCTGTGACGCGATCTTTCTCGCAATCCCCGTGGAGGCAATTATTGAGACGTTACAAAAACTAAGCGACTGCAGAAGCGAGACGACGATCATCGATCTGGGAAGCACGAAATTTAAAATTTTGCAAAACTGCCCGCCGCAGATCAGACGAAATTTCATCGCGGCTCACCCGATGGCGGGCACTGAAAACTCCGGCCCGCAAGCGGCGTTTAAAGAGCTTTTAAACGGCGCAGTAGTCGTCATCTGCGACGATCACGGCGCGGATGAAGTGCATATCAAACGAGCGGTCGAAATTTTTTCGTTCGCGGGGATGAAGATCGTATTTATGGACGCAAAAAGCCACGATCACCACGTGGCGCTCATCTCGCACCTGCCCCACGCGATCAGCTATTCGCTCGTAAACAGCGTGCTAAAAGAGGAAAATCGCCGCAATATTATAAATTTAGCCGGAGGTAGCTTTTCGGGCATGAGCCGTATCGCCAAAAGCTCGCCGCAGATGTGGGTCGATATTTTCAAGCAAAACCGCACAAACCTGCTAGGCGCGATCGACGCTTTTAAAAACGAACTGGATCTTTGCGTGGGGATGATTCGTGACGAGCGCTGGGACGAGCTTGAGGCGTGGATGTATGAAGCGCGTAAGCTAAGGGATATTATTTAAAATTTCAACGCGACCTGACTGCGCGACGGGAGCTGCAAGAACGCGCCTTTAAATTCTAAAATTTCGCTTTCAAACAGCCCGCTTAAATTTAAATTTTAATCTGCATGGGTCTGATACAAACTCAAAAATCTATGCACTCCTGCGTAAAAATTTTCTTTGAGGGAAACTCCAGCGCGCAAAGTCTCGCCTTCTCGCCCCAATAATTTTTATAAACACAGCCCAGATCGATATTTGCGCTAAATTCCGTAATGACGGGCTTTTTTACCGGCGTGTGCCCGTAGACGTTAAAAATCCCGTCGTTCGCGCTATCATCTCCGCGCCCGCTTAGCACGTGAGCTGCGAAACTTTTCGCACGCTCTGCATCGTGTCTGATCCCCCACGCGCGACCCACTGCGGAGTGCGATACGACGAGGGCGCGACCGCTTTCATCACGCAAATCATACTCCAGGTAAATCGGCAGCCGCGAGACAAACCGAAGATGCTCCTTGCATTGCTTCACGCCTCCGTGACGATAATACGACGCTAGCGTCGCTTCACCACCATTATTAAATAGCCAGCTTTCGTCCAAGCTAAAAAATGCGTAGAGGTCATTTGAGCTCGTAAATTTGCCAGTTTTTGCGCATCTTAGGGCAGTTTTTGCGTTGCCCACAAAGCGCTTTTCGTGATTGCCCATCACCGCGTCGTATCCGCGAGCGCACACAAATTCAACTACATCCGCGCTCGCAGGACCTCGGTCGATCAAATCGCCCACGAAGCAAATTTTACTATCAAATTTATGCGGCAGCTGTTCTATCAAAGCTAAAAGCGACTTGTAGCAGCCATGCACGTCGCCTATGATGTAGATATTTTCCATAATTTTTCCTTAAATTTTAACGCCATCGCCTTTTAACGCGCGGGCTGTGATTATAGGCGGCAGGCGAGAATTTCGCGGCAAAGCTCTGCACTAAATTTTAAAATTTCGCGCGCTAGGACTTGGGCGGATAAACCCGCTTTAAGACCTCCCTTACGACGATCATAAAAAGAACGATAGATATTAATGCGCTAAGCAATGCGGAATAGAAGTCAACAAGGTGTGTATCCGAAATGCAAACGGCCGCAATTATTATCCCTAAATATGGCGATAGTATCCAAATTGCCACGATCGGCAAAAACAGATTGACGAAAAAATTCACAAGCCTATCAAAATCCTTTAACTTTACGGCAAGCATTGCGCAAACCCCGCAAAAAGATATCCACAAAAATATGAAATATACGCACTTCTGCTGTAGCCATTCTATGGGATCGTCATCCCAGACGCTAGACGTGTCAAAAATCCGCCATACCACAAAATCGCCCAAGCTCGAAATATTCATCAAGCAAAAACTCATCGAAAACGCGCAGGCTATAATTTTTAAAATAATCATCAAAGCTCCTAAAATTCTAAATTTAGCTAAAAAATTCCTCGATCAGCCGAGTCATTTCGCTCTCGGCGGCGGCGTGGTTGATCTGCTCGCGAAAGCTTGCGGCATTTTCGCGCCCTTTGGAGTATTCGTGCAGATGCTTGCGAAATATCGCTACGCCGCGCACGCCGTAATGGCTTAGCATTTGGGAGAAATGATAGAGCACGACCTCTCTTTTTAGCGCGTCGCTTGCCTGCTCGCCCGTTTTGATCTCGCGAAAGATCCACGGCCTGCCGATTACCGCGCGACCGATCATCAGCGCGTCTGCGCCGCTAAGGTCTCGCACAGCGGGGGCATTGGCGGAGTTTATGTCGCCGTTTGCGATCACAGGGATTTGCAGCGCGCGTTTAGCTCTTGCGATCGCGCCGTAATCCACCGCCGCGCTGTATCCGCCCGCTCTGGTGCGGCCGTGAATCGCGATAAAATCAGCTCCTGCGCTTTGTACGGCGCGCGCGATATTTTCGATATCCACGACGCCGAAGCCCAGCCGCACCTTCGCGCTCGTAAATTTTTTGTTTGAATACTTTTTGATCGTCTCAACCAGGCGCGATAGGCGCGGCAGATCAAGCAGCAGCGCCGAGCCGGCGCCCTGTTTTACGACTTTGGGGACGGGGCAGCCGCAGTTTAGATCGATACCGTCGATGCCGTCAAATTTGTTGATGAGCAGAACCGCCTTTTTGATGATTTCCGCATCGCTGCCTGCGATCTGCACGAAAAATGGGGCTTCAGCGGCATTTTTTTCGAGCATCTTTAGCGTCCTTTCGCCCTCGAAAACAAGGGCGTTCGCGCTTATCATCTCGCTTACGGTCGCGTCGCAGCCGAATTTTTTCACTACGCCCCGCAGCGGTGGATCCGAAAAGCCCGCCAAAGGCGCTAAAAATAGAGGGTCTCTTTTAAAAAAATCTTTCGTCATTTTAAATTTCTCATTTTGATTTCGTTTGAATTTAAACCTTTAAATTTAATACCACAGCGCTTGCAGCGGGTTTTGCCGCGAGCTTTAAAATTTTAAATTTCATAGGCTACGTATTCACATTTAGGCGCGAATTTTATTTTTAAGCTTAGCTAATTTGAGTGGTGGCAAAACGGCAGCAAGGATGATCGCCACCAAATTTTATTTGCGCGGCAAACCCAGCAAGTAGCTTGCAAAACGCCGCATGAAATTTTAAAATTTCATCACTTTATTTGGCTAGCAAGTCTTGCGCTTTATGTTTAAATTCTAAATTTCATAGCATAAATGCAAAATTCGTTTACACGCGCACTACGCAAACAAATCTTTTAAATTTTACCGCTTACGCGCATTGATTTTTCGATAAATTTTGAAATTTAAAATTTGCGCGAGTTAGAATTTTATCCGCACTTTAAATTTTATCGCGCAGGCTGTGTTTAATAGCCACAAAGAACTTAAAAGCAATCTCTCTTACCCGCGCATAAAACTAACTCGTAAAATTACCGAGCTAAAATAGCAGCGACGCAGGGACGTTTTTGCCGTTGTCGCGCAAAAATAGCAGAATTTTAAACTTCTCAAACTCGTCGCCGTCGGCGAGGCTTAGCTGCTCTCTAAACTCGTCGATCATGCCAAGCTCATATAGCGCGTACAGATATGCCTCGGTCGCTTCTTGATTCTCGTTTTTGAGCCGCTCGAAAAAGGCTTTGTATTGCTCTGGAGCGAGATGATTTTTTAGCTTTTTGGCAAAGCCGATAAAATCCTGCTCGTTAAATTTTTCATTATTTACGAGATCGAAAAGCTCCTCGCTGCTGATCTCAAAGCTCGCGTTATTTACCGCGCGATCCACTAAAATATTTACCTCGGCTATATCTTGAGGAATTTTATAGGCCTTGATCTTATCGTAGCTTCCTTTGGCAAGCGCTACGGCATAGGCTTTTTTAGTGATATTTTCGCTATAAACGCCTTTGGTTTTTAAAATTTCATACGCATACGCAGGCTCAGCATCGAGGCGATTGAGCTCATTTTGCAAAAATAGTCCGTTATCTTTAGGGAGTTTATATTTTCGCAGATCCACCACTTCGCCGTTTTTAACCTTCTCGATAACGCCTATAACCTCTTTTAGATCCTCATTTTTGACATCTATGCCGGTGCTATCATACCACGGAGATAAAATTTTAGTAAGCTCGCTCGGGTCTTTAAAATACTCGGTTTTGAAGTCTTTATTGGTATCAAGACCCAGCAAAACCTCTTTACTCATCGCATCGTATGCGCTTAGATCCTTTGCGATCGCCCTTTTTGTGCGGTAAAAAGCAAAGCTATGAAAAACGATATGAAAAATCGCCAAAATCATATATAAAATTAACGGCAGTACGATCCACACCGCCACAGGAAGCGTAAGCGTAAAACCGAAAAGCCCCAGTGTATAGCTACTGCTTTGCTGCGTAAAAACTAAAATCGCGACGATTGCGATATAAACGATCGAATATAAAAAGAATTGCTTGGTTTTCATAGCTAACTCCTATTTTGCTTTTCCGCCTGTTCCTTGCACGAAATGCACAATCTCGCCTCTGGATTTACCTTAAGACGCTCTAAACTTATCTGCTCGCCGCAGCTCTCGCAAAGCCCATAAGTGCCGTTTTCGATACGTTTAAGCGCGCTTTCAATCTCTAAAAACGCCTTTTGTTGATTAACATTGAGCGAGTATTCGATGCTTAAATCCGTATTCATGCTCGCTACGTCAAAATCATCCGCAGCTTTATTTTCGCGCAATTCTGAAATTTCATTAACCGAGCTATTAATATTGGCGATGAGTTGCTCTCTTTTTTCTTCTAAAATTTTCTTGTAAAATTTCAACTCGTTTTTCTTCATTACTTCCCTTTATTTGTGATATGGATGGTTTGCGTTAATGCACAATGCGCGAAAAATTTGCTCAAAGAGCAAAAGTTTAGCGATTTTATGCGCTAACGTAAGCCTGCTAAGACTGATTATTTTATCGGCTTTTGCCTTAAAATTTTCACTAAGCCCATAAGCGCCACCGATAAAAAATGACACGCTACTTTTATCCTTTAGCATACTCGCAAATTCCATGCTATCTAGCTCCTGTCCGCACTCATCCAAAGCTACGACGTATCCGCTAAGGCGCGGTAGATAAATTTCATCGTACGCCCTAAGGGCAAGCTCAGAAGACGCTGCTTGGGCACGAGCGATATTAGCGTTAAAAAAGGTCTCATCTCGCACCGCCGCAAATTTAGCTGCCATTTTTTTATAATCGCTTATTGCGCCTGCGAACTCGTCCGTGCCCTTTTGGATGGAATTTACCGTTATCTGCACTACTCTTCGCTTCCCTCTTCGTGTAGCGATTTGTCGCTAGTATCATCGATCTGCACGGCGTTTTTGCTCAGCACGTTGATTATATCGCTTAGATACTGCCTCATCTCAGCTCTAGGCACGATCGCATCAATTAATCCATGCTCGAGCAGAAATTCCGATCTCTGAAAGCCCTCCGGCAGATCCGCGCCGATGGTTTGCTTGATGACGCGCTGCCCGGCAAAGCCGATAAGAGCGCCGGGCTCTGCGATTATGATATCTCCCAGCCACGCAAAGGACGCGCTCACGCCGCCCATCGTAGGATCGGTAAGAACGGAGATGAATGGAATTTTATGCTCGGATAAAATTTTAAGCGCGGCAGAGGTTTTACTCATCTGCATCAGCGAAAAGGTGCTTTCTTGCATCCTAGCACCACCGCTTGCGCTTACGATGATTAGCGGTTCGTTTTTATCAAGGCTACGTTTTACGGCGCGCACGATCTTCTCGCCCTCCACGGAGCCCAGGCTTCCGCCCATGAAGTTAAAATCAAACACCACGAGCTGAATTTTTTGACGACTTATAGCGCCCTCGCCCGCGATCACCGCACTAAACCTGCCTGTTTTTTCCTTGCTCTCGGAGATGCGCTTTTTGTAGGATTTTTTATCGACGAATTTTAGTGGATCGACGGGTTGTAAATTTTGATCGTACTCCACGAAAGAGCCTTCGTCGCAGATCAGATCGATGCGAGCCTGCGCGTCAAAACGAAGGTGATAGTTACACTTGGGGCAAACGCTATGATTTTGCTCGACCTCTTTGCTATACATCAGTGCGCCACATCCCGGGCACTTTATCCAGTGCGTAGGAGCTTCGCTCGGTGCGGGCTGCGTTCTACGTATTTTTGAAAATAGATCTCCAAAATTCATATGATTTCCTTTAAATTCTATGAAATGAAACTTCTGATTATAACCTAAAATTCTTTATTTAAATTTATATGTGAATTTCGCTAAAATAGGAAAATGCAAGGATTTATATTAAAAACGACCAAGGTTAGGGATGAGGACTGCATCGTAGACGTGCTAAGCGAAAGTGCGCTCGTGCGTGCGTACCGCTTTTACGGCGCGCGCCATTCAAACATCATCCAGGGCTATAAGATCGACTTCGAGCTCTCGCAAAATCAAAATTTCCTCCCTCGTCTTAGCGGCGTGATGCATCTAGGATACGCGTGGCTCGGAAACCGCGAGAAGCTGCTATTTTGGCAGCAATTTATGCGGCTTTTACACGCGCATCTAAAAGATGCCGAGCATCTGGATAAATTTTATTACGAGCTGCTAAACCACGCTGCTATGCGCTTTGGCAAACAAAATCCGCGTCGCATAATCGTAGAAAGCTACGCCGAAATTTTAAAATTTGAGGGGCGCTTGCACGACGAGCCATATTGTTTTTTATGTGATGAGGAAATTTTAGAAAATATCGCGCTATGCCGCGGTTTTTTGCCTGCGCACGAGCATTGCGCACAAAGAGCGGGCTTTGCGCAGGATGAAATTTTAGAATTTTTACGAAGCAAAAAGACGCTAAATTTAAACGACGAAACGGCAGAGAGGCTCTACGACATAACGCTTGAGGGACTTTGATTCGCAACGCACTTGATGAAGACGTGAAATTTCAAAACTCAAGCTAAATTTTAAAATTTCGTAGAATTTCAAAATTTTATGAACGGGCGGTTTTGTACTTTATCTGCTTTTTCTCGCGCAAAGCCGAATAATCGCATTGCGCGGGGTTTGCATGAAATTTTAACTGGACTAGCTAAAAAGCTTTTTCATCGCCTTAAAAAACATTGCGGTGAGCGGATTTGATTTGCCTGAAACCTTTGCGATCCAGCTCTCATAGGTCTCGCCTTTACTTTTTAAAAAGTCCACGAGCGCCTTTTGGCTAGCCTGCATACCGCCGTTTCTTTCAGCATCCAGCAATGCCCTATAAATTGGCTCTATAGTTTCGATCGCGGATCTTGGCGGAGCCTTACGAAATGCCGTGTATTCGGTGATCTGCCCTGTCACAGGATCTTTTTTAGAAGTAAATTCCGTAATGACCCAATAAAAGCGCCCATCTTTGGCTAAATTTTTAACCACGGCGGTAAAATCCTTGCCTTGTTGTATCGTATCCCACATGAGCTTAAACGCTATGCGCGGCATGTCCGGGTGTCGTATGATGTTATGCGGCTGCCCTAAAAGCTCAAGCTCACTATAGCCGCAAATCATACAAAAATACGGATTTGCAAACGTGATAATGCCCTTCGGATCGGTTTTGGAAACGATATAGCGCTTCTCATCGAGTTTAATTTCCTGATTAATCGGAGTCGGTCTTTGCATTTTTAATCCTTTGCTTAAAAATTTATTGCAGAGTATATAAAATTTTTCTTTTCAGAAATATTAAATTTTCGTTAAATTTTTATAAATGTTAAATCTTTAAGTGAATTTTTAAAATTTAATGTATAATCTCAAATCAAAATTTCAAAAGGCGGCGCGTTGAAAAATCCCTTCCTATCGCTTAAATACTCAAATTTTAGAATTTATTGGATCGGGATGAACCTCTCACTGATCGGTTCTTGGATGCAAAGCGTCGCGCTGCCGTGGCTAGTGCTAAGCATCACCGCAGACGCTTTTAAGGTCAGCCTCGTAGCTGCGGCGAGGTTCTTGCCCGCGCTACTTTTCACGCCGTTTTCCGGTGTACTGCTCGATAAGTTTAATCGCAAAAAGATCCTTTTGCTCGCTCAAATAGGCATGGCGGTGACCGCCTCAATTTTCGCGGTTATGAGCTTTTGCGAGCTATATTCTTTCGGCAAAATTTTATTTTGCGCTTTTGCAAGCGGCATCTTTACCAGCATGGACGCCCCGAGTCGTCAGTCGATGGTAAAAGACCTCATCGACTCGCCCCGCGATCTAGCCAACGCCATAGCGTTAAATTCTATGTCCTTCAACGTCGCTCGTATCGCAGGGCCCGCACTTGCGGGGATCGTGATGGCGCTGTGGGGCGTGGGCTTTTGCTTTTTATTCAATGCACTTAGCTTTTTAGGCATCATCGTTTCGCTGTTTTTCATAAAAATTCCGCCATCCGCTACTACGCTATCTAGCAGAAGCGGAGGCGTTTTTGCCTCGATCGGTGCTGGAATTTCGTATGTCTTGCACAAAAAAACTCTAAGCGAGCTAATGATAATAGTGCTTATCGTAGCGACACTGGTGCCAAATTATAATGTAACGATCTCGGCACTCGTTAAGCTTAGCCTGGGTGCGGATGAGCGAAGCTTTGGATATTTGATGTCGACTCTAGGCGTGGGAGCCTTTTGCGGCGCGCTTTTCGTAGCAGTCTTTGATAAACTTGGCATCCGTAAAATCAGATCGTGCGCGATCGCTATGGGGGTGAGCTTAGCTCTTACTGGGGCTGCGAATTCCTTCGCATGGGCTGCGGCAGGGCTTGCCGTAACTGGGTTTCTTTTCGTAATCACAAACTCCAGCATCAACTCCACCGTGCAGATGCACGTAAGCAACGAATTCCGCGGACGCGTGCTTAGCTTATATGCGCTCTTTTTAATAGGTAGTACGCCATTTGGAGCGCTCATATCGGGCTTTTTTACCGAGTTATTAGGCGCTCGCGTAGCCCTTGCGATCTGCGGCGCAATTAGCATTTTGCTACTGCTGGCTCTATTTTATGGCTTTAAAATACGGCGCAGGACACATTTTATCTTTCGAGATAAAGTCTAAGCCAAAAGCTGCATTATCAAAATTAACCTTATTTTTACGATGAAGCCTTAGAATTCCTACCAAAATTTAAAGGTAAGGAGTTTTTATGAATAGACGAAATTTCTTAAAAAGCACCGCCGCAATCGGCACGCTAGCGACGCTAAATCTAAATTTAAACGCTAGCGCGGTTACCGGCGGGACGGAAAAGAAAGTCGCCAGCGTCTGCGAGATGTGCTCCTCGCGCTGTCCTATCGAGGTGACCGTCAAAAACGGTCGCGGCGCTCTCATCGAGGGCAACCATCGCTTTTCAAACAAAACCTCGGTCTGCGCTCGCGGAGGCGCGGGCATAAATCAGCTCTACGACGATCAAAGACTCATTAAGCCGCTCATTCGCGTGGGCGAGCGTGGCGAGGGCAAATTTAAAGAGGCGAGCTGGGACGAGGCGCTTAAAATTTGCGCGCAGAGGGGCTAGACGAGATTTCGCAAAAATACGGCCCGCAAAGCGTAGTTTTTACATCCAAAACGGGCGAACACCACACTCAGATGATGAATTTCGCCTGTGCCTACGGCAGCCCGAACATCTACTCGCACTGGTCCTGTTGCCCGATCACCTATAATATCGCCGTGCCGCACACCTTCGGCACCAATATGCAAAGAGACTACGGCGACGCAAAATACATCGTAAATTTCGGCCACAATCTCTTTGAGGGCATCGACATCTCAAAAACAAAAAAGCTCGCAAAAGCCGCAAGCAGAGAAGACGTAAAGCTTTTGGTTCTCGATCCGCGCTTTAGCGTCGTAGCTTCCAAAGCTGACGAGTGGCTGCCGATAAAGCCGGGAACCGACGCGGCGTTTTTGATGGCGCTGATTCACGTCTGGCTGCGCGATAACAAATACGACAAAAAATTTATCGAACAATACGCCGTAGGGCTAGAGGAGCTAAAGGAGTCCGTTAAGGATACGACGCCGCTTTGGCAGGAGGCCATCACGGGGATCAAAGCGGACAAGGTAGAGCGCATCGCAAATGAAATTTACGCTGCGGCTCCCGCAGTCGTAATCGACTGGGGTCATAAAACCACTACCGCTAAAGCCGAATACGTCCGCACGCGCGCCATCGCGATCGCAAACGCGCTGATGGGAAATGTCGAGAAAAAGGGCGGAATTTACTTCTCGAAGGACTCTAAAACCTTCAACGCGCTTTGCAAAGAGGATCTATTCCCTACCATCTCGAACCCGGATAAAAATTTTAAAATTCCAAAGACCGCGCGCATCGACGGCTGCGGCGAAGAAGGCAGCGAAAATTTCTTCGTGCCGCGCAAACACGGCGTTTTAATGCAGATCGCGCCTACGATTTTAAGCAAAAAGCCCTACCCCGTAAAAGGCTGGGTCAGCACGCGCTTTAACCACCTCATCAACGTTGCGGGCGTGGATAAGAGCGTAGAGGCGATCAAAAAGCTAGACTTCGTGCTCGCAATCGACGTGTATATGAGCGACTTCGCGTGCTTAGCCGACGTGATCTTGCCCGAATCCACGTATTTGGAGCGCGACGAGTCGATTCAAAACAAAGGCGGCACCGCGCCTGGATTTGTGATGCGAAACAAAGCCGTTGAGCCGGTGGGCGATACGAAGTGCGGCTATGAAATTTTTAGAGAGCTTGCGAGGGTGATGAAGATCGATAAGGACTACACCTGGAACAACATCGACGAATACCGCATGCAGCAAGCCAAAGGTAACGCCGAGCTGATCGCAAATTTAATCAAAAACGGCTACGTAAGCTACAAGGTGCCGAAGCTATACTACCGAGAGCCGAAGCTCGTGGCTAAATTTATCGATAAATATCCTGCCGCGGCGGAGTTCGTGGACGAAAACGGCGAGATGAGCTCGCAGATGAAATTTAAAACCCCGAGCGGCAAGATCGAGCTTTTCGCGCCGAAAGTGGAGGAGCTTTTCGCGGGATACGGCTGCTTAAACACCGAGGGTATGGACGTATTTGGCGGACACAAATACTGCCTAATGACCGGCAAGACCGCGCTTCACACCAACGGCCACACTCAAAATGTCAAAATTTTAAACGATATGATGAGCGAATCGCCGGTTTGGATCAGCCCCGCTTCTGCAAAAGCGGAGGGGCTAAAGACGGGCGATATCGTGAAGCTCAAAAATAAATTCGGCGAGCAAAAGGCTAAAATTTTCGTCACGCAAGGCATCAGAGACGATTGCCTATTTTTATACCACGGCTTTGGGCACGTAAGCCCGGGGCTAAAGCGCACGAACGGCATAGGCACGAACCAAAGCGTCCTTCTCGATCCGGCTGCGGGTCCTGTGGTAAGCACGATGGTAACCAACGTCGGCGTCGATATAGTTAAAATTTGAAAGGGGCGGTTATGAAAAAACTCATAATGATTCACGACGAAAATTTATGTATAGGTTGCCAAGCCTGTTCGGTTGCGTGCAGGAATGAAAACGGCGTACCGAGCGGCGTTTATAGGCTGCAGGTGCACGGCAAAACAAGCGGCGTTTTTCCAAGCTTAAAGCTTGATTATTCGCGTGCCAGCTGCGTTATGTGCGAAGATAGCCCCTGCGTGGACGTCTGCCCTACGGGAGCGAGCTTTAAAACCAAAGACGGCGTAACGCTCATAGACGAGAGACTTTGCGTCAGCTGCAAATACTGCATCCTGGCCTGTCCTTACGACGCGAGGTTTGTAGATCCTATCACGCACGCTATCGGTAAATGCACCTTTTGCTACACTAACCGCACTAGCAAAGGCTTACAGCCTGCCTGCGTAAGCGTGTGCCCAACGGATGCTTTAACTTTCGGCGACGTAAACGACGCGGGCTCCGAGGTAAGCAAGCTGCTAGCCAAAACAAGCGTAGAATATCCCAAAGCGTATCTAAACACCAAACCGCGCCTAGCGAATATCAAAAACAAAAAAGGAGGACGCTATGAATAATATGTGGGGCGATATGAGCCAATACTCTGAAATTTACTGGCCTTGGCCGATTGCGATTTATCTATTTTTGGCGGGTCTTAGCGCGGGGGCGACGATGGTGGCGCTTTTAGTTAAATGGAATCGCCACGAAAGCGAGCAAAATTCCATCTGGGATGCGATGATTAGAGCAGGTGCGATCACGGCGCCGCTTACGATCTGCGCGGGGCTTTTGCTCTTGATCTTTGATCTGGGCAAGCCATTTAGCTTTTATCTTTTGCTGATCAAATTTAACTTCGGCTCAGTGATGAGCCTCGGCGTGGCGGCGCTTTTAATCTACGTGCCGCTTAGCTTCGTATTTGCGCTATGCGTCTTCGGCGAGGAAATTTGCAAATTTAAACTACTTGCGTTCCTACGCCCTATCGTAAATTTACTAAGCTCGTTTGCCAAAGCTTCCAAACTCTTCGAGCGAATTTTGTTTATCCTTGCCCTTTGCGTGGGCGCATATACGGGCTTTTTGTTAAGCGCGGTGATGAAAATTCCGCTTTGGAATACTCCGGTGCTGCCGATTTTATTTTTGCTGTCGGGCTTTTCCAGCGGCATAGCGGCAAGCATTTTAGTTGGACTTCTGTTTTTTAAAGGCTCGTTAAACAAAGATAGCATAAAATACCTTTTGGTGCTTGATCTGCGCGCGATACTCTTTGAGATTCCGCTTTTATTCATTCTATTTGTCGGGATGTATTTTGAGGGCGGCACTAGCGCGCTTGCGGCACAGCAGGCTTTGACGCACGAGGTTTACGGTAAAATTTTCTGGATCGGCGTTTTAGGCACGGGGCTCATCGCTCCGATCATCATCGCCTTTACGGCGCTGAAAAACCACGCCTACAAGCCTGCGTTTATAGTTTTAAATTCTTTCGTCGTGCTTTGCGGCGTCATTCTGCTTCGCTACTACATCGTATATGCGGGGCAAATTTGCACGGGAGCGTAGTCTCGCTCCCGATTTAGGGAACGGGTTTGAAAATTTTACTTTTAGAAGACGATTTTGAATACAGAAGCAGTGTAAGTGAGTATCTCACGGAGCTCGGCTACGAGGTGGACGAATGCGAAAGCGGCGACGCAGCCTGCGATAAGATCGCCGCGAATACCTACCACTTGCTGATCTTAGACATCAAGGTGCCGGAGGTCTCGGGCGAAGAGGTGCTTAGATACGCGCGAAGCCTCGGCCTCAACACCCCTGTGATGATGATGACCTCGCTCGGCGACATCGACGATTTAAGCCAGTGCTACGAGCTAGGCTGCAACGAATATCTAAAAAAGCCTTTCCACCTAGCCGAGCTTAAATTTAGAGTAAGCGAGCTGATGCGAAAGTATTTCGGCGACGAAAAGGGTGCCGTCAAGATCGCGGATAAATTTCACTACTTCGCAAATTTAAAAATTTTAAAACGCGCGGACGAAGAGATATCGCTAAGCGCCAAAGAGATCAAGATTATAGAATTTCTGCTCGCCAATATCAAAAGATTCGTAAGCGTAGATGAACTCATCGCCGACGTATGGGACGGCGAAGCGGGCAGCGTCGATGTGCGCGTGCATATCAGCAACCTCCGCTCCAAAACGAGCAACGACTTCATCCTCTCCAGCCGCGGACTCGGATATAAGATCAATGCTTAAAGGGTTTAAATTTACGCTTTTTAGCGCGATTTTCATCATCGGCGCCTTTATAAGCGAGAGTCTTTATATCATCTATTTAAACTCCAAAATCGAGGAGAGTGCCGACGTCGCCGAGCTGATACAAAAAAGCGGCGAAGCCCTAGCCGGCGCGGATCTGAATCTAAAAGACGAGCTAATCTACGACTACGCGATCCTAAACGCAAACGGCGAAATTTTAAGATCAAACCTAAGCGTGCAGCCGCCCGATTTTGCGTTTATCACGCTGAAATTCGGCGGACGGGTATTTTTTAAGCGCCACTTTCTACACGAGGGCAAGCTGCATTTTTTCGTCATCTCAAAAAAGATAAGCTACGCAAAGATAGAATTTATCGCGATCTCTACGATCTTTATCACGATTTTCGTAGCGCTCATCATCGCGCTGTTTAACTACAAAATCATAAAAAATTTCTACGCGCAGCAAAGCAACCTCATCAAGGCGTTTTTCAACGACGCGATGCACGAGCTAAAGACCCCTCTGGGCGTCGCGCTCATCAATACCGAGATGCTTGGGCTGCGCGACAAACACACTGCGCGAATAAAATCCGCGCTCAAGCAGATGATCATTACTTACGAGGACGTGGAGTATTTCATCAAAAGCGGCAAGATGAGCTTAAAAAGCCGCCGCATCGATATGAGCGAGTTTTTAGGCGCGAGAATAAATTTTATCTACCTGGTCGCAAAAAGTAAAAACATAAGCTTGCAATCGCGAATAGCGCCCGATGTGAGCGTTTTTATGGACGAAACCTCGCTGATGCGCCTCATCGACAACACGTTAAGCAACGCCATAAAATACTCGCGCCCCGGCGGCAAGATCATCATCGCGCTAGAAATTGGGGTGAGCATAGCGGTCTTTAGCGTGCAGGACTTCGGCATCGGCATAAAAGATACGAGCGCGATCTGGGAGAGATACTCGCGCGAAAACGCGGCTCTTGGCGGATTCGGCCTCGGGCTAAACATAATCGATAAAATTTGCAAGCGCTACGGTATCGCAAAAAGCGTCAACTCAAAACCGAACGAAGGCAGTACCTTTTGCTACAAAATCCCGCTGTTTAAGCAGAAGCTTTTGGACTAAAACGGCACGTGAAATTTAGGCGCAAATTTTAAAATTTAGAAGTGAAATTTACGCGGCTAGGGCTTTTTAAAATTTTGTTTTAGCGTGGCTTTTCAACCGCCTTTTGCCTCTCTTGATTCTAAATAATATTCTTGTACATCAAAATTTAAGTTACCGCAATTGTCAAATTGATTTTTTACAACCGGTTGATTTTTTTTATCGATATAATATTCTGACAAGAATTTTTTGGCTGTTGTAAAATTGCTTATAAATACGCTATGATTTAAGGCTATAAAATTATCATACAAAAGAAAGCTATAATCTAAAAATAATAAATTTTCAAAAAATATCGGCTCGTTAAAACCGGCACTCATCTTATTTAAATTTATTTTAATATATTTGCTTGGATCTATACTTACAACTTCTATTTTATTTAAAACAGTATATTCTATATCATTCTTTTCGGTCTCTAAAATTTGCAAAATTTCATTTAAGTTACGATTTTTGGCTTTATAATATGAAACTTTATTCATTTTGCACCAAGATCTTCCATATTTTTTGCAACGAAAATTATTAATTAAAATAGTAGCTTCTAATTCTTTTTCCAAATACTCAGTAATAGCTCTTTTATACAACTCCTCTTTGGGTAAAATTCTATCCTCTTTAAGGCAGTATCCTTGCTTGTATTTGTTGTAGCCAAAAATAGTAACTACGGCGAAGCCTCGCGAAGTGGAATAATCGGGGATTATGCGGATAAATACGGCGCAGAGTATTATTATAAGAAGCAGCACGCCAGCTAGCACTTTAAATTTAAGAGATTTATAAAATTTCATACCGACGCTCCTTTTAAAATTTAAAATTTCAGCGTAAATTTCCGCGATCTTGCGATTAAATTTAAAACGCTCGCTCGCCGCGCTGCCGCCGCCGCTATGAAACAAACAAGCGATAGGCGCCTAAATTTAAATCCCGCCGTTATCCCTTGCGGTGCAGAACTATATAGCCCAGCTTCGTGCCATTTTCGTCCGAAAATGCCCTCACGTAAAAATAATGCCCGTCCTTTTTGATAAAACTCTGCGCCCCAAAATCAAGCGTCGCCAAAATCGACAAAACGTCGTAATCCGGCGCGCTGTTTACGACGATAAAGTCCTTGATAACGCCTATTTTATCGTAGAAGCAGTCGGTCTCGAACCTCTTATCTACGAGGATAAAAATATCGTTTCCCATACGGTTGATCTGCGCGATGACGTGCTCGAAATCGAGCATTATCTCGGCGCTTCCGATAAATTTACCGTCGCTAAAAACCGGCGAAATTCCGCGCATAAAAACCCCGCACCGCCCCATCTCGACGAGCGCTTTGGGAAGCAGACTATGGCGGATCTGCAAAAGCGAATGGCGAAACGAACTCAGATCGTCGTCGTAAAATTCGTCGCTCCAGCTCCTAGCCAGGCTTCTGGTGCTTTGCGTATGAAAATGTATCTTCACGCCCTTGTAAAAGGGCACTGCGCTTAAAATGTCTTTGTATTTTTTCGTTACGTCCATGCACTCGCCGTGTTTGCCGCTCTCGAAACAGCGCACAACGTCGCTGTTTTGAGACAAAATCAGCGAGATCGCAAAGGCGTTTAGCTTCTCCTCATCGACGATCTTTTCAAACAAACTCGCGCTAAAATCGAACTGCTGCTTGATTTTTATCTCGTTTTCCTCGCTTTTAAAGCGCAGATAAAACGCAAAGGTGGCGATGCAGCAAGCAAGCGCGAAAAGGCTTAGGTATTTTTTAGAGCGTGCGCCTATCATCTGAATTCCATCTTTAAATTTGCCGCTAAAATTTCTGCGAATTCGCTAAATTCCGGCAGATCGAGCTTGCCATTTCGCATCTTTTTTCCCCAGACGGACTCCGGGAAAAAGCTGTCGTTTTTAAAGCGCGCCTGGATGTGAAAATGCACGCGCGGCACGTAGTTGGCGAAGCTTGCTATATTGATCTTGTCGGGCGCGTAAAACTCCCGCAGGCTCTTTTCGCACTGAAGCACGGCGCGCCACAGATGCGCCAGCGTCGCCTCGTCACAGTCGCTAAGCTCTTTAAATTTCGCCTTCGTAAAGACCTTCACCCACGGCACTTCGTGCTCCTCGTGCTCCACATAAATCATCTCATCTTCGTAAATCATCGCTTCTCCTTGAAAGGGGAATTTTAATGCAAAGCCCATTAAAGCTCGGTAAATTCCTCTTACATAAATAATATACTAAAATACATTAATTAAATATATCTATAAAATCTCGATATATTCGTAATTTTTATGTTATAATTCTGCCTTTTAAAAGGAATATATATGAAATCAGTTTGGGTAATGATCCTATGCGCCGCGGCGATTTTGATGATTACGATGGGCATTCGTATGTCATTAGGTCTTTTCGTACAGCCCATAATGCAAGCAAATTCCCTATCCATCGCGCAAGTAAGCTTTGCGATGGCAACTACGCAGCTGGTATGGGGCTTTTCGCAACCGCTTAGCGGGATACTTGCAGACAAGCTCGGTGCCTACGTCGTGCTGTTTTGGGGCAGCGTGCTTTTGGCGATTAGTTGCGCTCTTGTGCCGTTATTTAGCAGCGAAAGTGCGCTTGTATTAACGATGGGTTTTGGGCTTGCACTGGGGCTTGGCGCGGGTAGTTTTCCGATTCTAATGAGCCTAATGGCAAAGCGCCTGCCATTTTCTATCCGCTCGGTTGCTAGCGGAGTGTTAAATGCAGGCGGCTCGTTCGGGCAGTTTTTATTTGCGCCGATGATAGGGTTTTGCATCGCAACGCCTGCTTTGGGATACGGCGGCGCATTTTTTACGCTCGCAGGGCTTAGCTTGCTAATTCTGCCGCTTGCGAGGCTTTTAGCAGGCGGTAAAATTCTATTTGGCGAGCAAACCAGCCTGCATGAAGAAGATAAGCGCAGCTTAGGCGAAGTGCTGCGTTTAGCACTGCGCGATAAAAGCTATATTTTGATAAATTTAAGCTTTGCTACGTGCGGTTTTCACGTAGCGTTTTTAGTGACGCATCTGCCTAGTGAAGTAGCACTAAGCGGGCATGGCGCGCAGGTAGCGTCCTTTTCGCTAGCACTAATCGGTATCGCAAACATCGTAGGCAGCTTATTCGTAGGTTGGTGTGTTTCCAAAGTGCGCTGTAAAGTCATTTTATTTTGCATATATGCCCTGCGTATCGCTCTTATTGGTGCTTATGTGCTCTCGCCCAAAGATAGCCTTACGTTTTATATCTTCAGCGTGGGATTAGGATTTACCTGGCTAGCGACCGTACCGCCTACTGCGGCTGCTGTCGGTAAGCTGTTAGGGACGCGATATTTAGCAAGCCTATTTGGATTTACGATGCTTTCGCATCAAATCGGCGGATTTTTTGGCGCATATATCGGAGGTCTTGCAGTGCGGGCATACGGCGCGTATGATTATATGTGGTATTTGGATATGACGTTAGCGGCTATTGCAGCTCTGCTAAGCCTGCCTGTGCGTGAATCTAAGATGAAGCACGTGAAATTTTAAAAATTTTATGGGGTTTTGAAATTTACGGACGGAATTTTCGCGAAATTTTGCAAGCCAAATTACGACAGAATTTTGAAAATTTTAAAATTTATCGGATTTTATGTTTCGCACGATGAAATTTCACTTTAGC
Source organism: uncultured Campylobacter sp. (assembly GCA_963515915.1). Lineage (GTDB taxonomy): Bacteria > Campylobacterota > Campylobacteria > Campylobacterales > Campylobacteraceae > Campylobacter_B. Next base: position 30,658 of record CAUPZQ010000012.1, on the reverse strand, counting down.
TTTAAAATTCCACTACGATAAAATGCAAAATCCGCTTATGCTTTCAAATTTAGCCGGGGCGAGATTTTAAATTTTATAGAATTTTGAAATTTTAAAATTTCGGCTCGCGCAGCATTTTAAGAGCTGGCGCGAGAGCATCTGCAAAGCCTTTAAATTTTTCAAATTCCTCCGCGCTAAACTCTGCGCTAAACTCCGCTCCTGCAGTACCGAAGCTTACTTCATAAACAAAATCCGATTTTTTTAAAAAATGTTCAAATTTAGCCACCGCCGCAAACGGCACGAAAAAGGCGCAGCGCCTTTTAAGAAAAAAGTCGGTTAAAACACCGCTGCTTGCGGCAGCCTCGATAGCGAGATTCGCGCTACTGGCGTATGCGCGCACCAGCCCGCCGGTACCCAGCTTGATGCCGCCGAAGTAGCGCACCACGAGCACCGCGGCGTTAATCAATTCGGCACCGCGAAGCGCGTTTATACACGGCGCGCCCGCAGTCGATTTGGGCTCGCCGTCGTCGCTTGAGTTTTCTACGATCTGCCCGGGCTCGTTCAGCGCGCGATACGCCCAGACGATATGCCGCGCCTTAGGATGTTGCTGCCGCAACTGCGCACGCAGCGTCTCAAAGCTCGCTAGCGGCGCAAGATAGGCGATGAAGCTTGATTTTTTAATCTCCTGCGCGGCGCTGATCTCTTTTTCAATCGTTTTCAAGGCTTTCCTTTGCGGAATTTTATCTTTTTTGCATTATAATAAAAGTTCAAAAAAAGATCAAAGGAGCTTCATGATCCAGACCTGTTTATTTCCCGCGGCGGGCTACGGCACGCGCTTTTTGCCCGCGACCAAATCGCTACCTAAAGAGATGCTTCCGATCCTTACCAAGCCGCTGATTCACTACGGCGTGGACGAGGCGCTGGAAGCGGGCATGGATAATATGGCCTTCGTCACGGGTCGCGGCAAGCGCGCTCTGGAGGATTATTTCGACCGCAGCTACGAGCTGGAGGATCAAATTTCAGGCAGCAGCAAAGAGTATCTGCTCGACGAGATCAGGGCACTTATGAAGCGCTGCACCTTCTCTTTTACGCGCCAAGAGCAGATGAAGGGGCTCGGCAACGCGATTTATACGGGTAAAATTTTAATCCGCGACGAGCCTTTTGGCGTGGTGCTTGCAGACGATCTGTGCGTGAATGAAAACGGCGAGGGCGTGCTTGCGCAGATGGTTAAAATTTACGAAAAATACCGCTGCAGCGTCGTTGCAGTAATGGAGGTGCCGCCGCAGGACGTAAACAAATACGGCATCATCGCCGGCAAAAGCATCAGCGACGATCTGATAATGGTCTCGGATATGATCGAAAAACCGGAGCCCGGCGAGGCTCCGTCGAGCTTAGCCATCATCGGGCGCTACATCCTAACGCCCAATATTTTCGATCTCATCGAGCAGACGGCGCCCGGTAAAAACGGCGAGGTGCAGATCACCGACGCGCTTTTGAAGCAGGCTCAAAACGGCGTGGTGATCGCGTATAAATTTAAAGGCACTCGCTTCGACTGCGGCTCGGTAAAAGGCTACGTGGAGGCGATCAAATATTTCTACGAGCGAGAATTCGGCGATGGTAAAAAATGAGCTGTTTTTCCCGCCGGCAAAAGAGGGCGCGCTAGAAGAGATAGCGGCAAAGATCCGCGCCGAATACGAAAGCGGCGAGATAGGCTACTACCGCCTGCCGCAGCAAGGCGTAGACGAAATAGCGCGGGCGCAGGAATTTTTTAGCGCACGAAGCTACGACGGGGTCGTGCTTTTGGGCATCGGTGGCTCCAGCGTAGGCGTGCGAGCGCTTTATGAGATGCTGCGTCCGCGCGTAAGAAAGAATTTGCGCTTTGAAATTTTGGATAATCTCGACGGGCACAGTGTAAACCGCGCGCTTGAAGGGTTAAATTTTGCTCGCACTATCTTCATAGTATCCTCCAAATCGGGCGGCACAATCGAGACAATCTCGCTTTTTAAAGTGGTTTTGCAGCGTTTTGGAATTTCAAATTTAAAAGCGCTAGCTAAAAATTTCATCTTTATCACCGATGCAGGCTCGCCGCTTGATATCTTCGCGCGTGAGCACGGCGCCTGCGTGATAAATATGCCCGCTAACGTAGGCGGCCGTTTTAGCGTGTTAAGTGCGGTAGGGCTAGTGCCCGCAGTTGGGCTAGGCCTTGATGCAAGCGCGATGCTACGCGGAGCTGCCGCCGCAAAAGAGCGGTATCTGGATGAAATTTTAGCAGGCGATCCCGCTAAAATCGCACAGAATAAAATTCTACGAAAAGCTCATCACTACGCCACGCACAAAAGTGCGAAAATCAATGTCCTTTTTAGCTATGGCGACGCGCTGCGCGCATTGGGCGAGTGGTACGTGCAGCTCTGGGCGGAAAGCCTAGGTAAAAAGATCGGCTTTAGCCGCGAGGGACTTACTCCTGTAGGGCTTGTAGGCTCGCGCGATCAGCACAGCTTCCTTCAGCTCATAATGGACGGCGTAAAGGATAAGACCGTGACTTTCTTAAAGCTCACGGACAACGGCACTACGGACGCGGTGCCTGGTATCAGTCTGCAAGGTCTTGAGGGCTGTGACTTCGTAAATGGCATGCGACTGGACGAGGTGCTAAATCTTCAGTGCGATGCTACGCTGCAAGCCGTGCTAAACGAGGGTATCAGCGTCGATCTAATCGAGGTTTCGCGGCTGTGCGAACAGAGCGTGGGCGAGCTATTTTACTACTTTGAGCTGCTAACCAGCGCCACCGGAGCGATACTGGGCGTCAGCACTTACGATCAGCCGGGCGTCGAGGTAGGCAAGAGAATTTTAAAATCGTTAGTTTTAAAATCGCGAGATTAGAATTTGCGGCGCTAGCTAGACGGAATTTCGTCGGGCTAAATTTTACTAAAGTCAGACTCTACTCGCGCTCCATTTTTACTTAGGCTAAATTTTAGAATTTTAAAATTTACGCCGCGAAATTTTGATTTCGCGCTATGAGCATTTGGAATTTTGTCGCAAAATTTCACGGCAGAATTCCAAGATTGCACCGCGAGGCGTAAAAATTTTACGACTTGCAAGCGCACAGGGAGATGAAATGAAAATCAAAGGGATCGATCACTTCGTCCTAGTTACGGAGGATCTGCAAAAATGCGTGGAATTTTACGAAGGAATTTTGGGGCTAGAGCATGTTTGCGAGGGCGGCAAACACAGCCTGCGTTTCGGCTCCTCAAAGATCAATATCCACACCCGCGCGGGCGAGTTTGCGCCGTTTGCAGCGCGTCCTATCGCGGGCTCGGCGGATTTTTGCCTCATCTGCGAAGATCAAAGCGCGCAGCAGCTCAAAACGGAGCTTGAAAGCAAAGGGGCACAAATAGAGCTTGGCGTCGTGCCCCGCACGGGCGCGCGCGGCGCTATGCAAAGTATCTATCTGCGCGATCCTGACGGCAATCTCGTAGAGCTCGGCGTATATAAAAGCGGCGATGATTAGCGCGTAAATTTTAAAGGCAAAATTTCAAGCGAAGTGTTAGAATTTAAATTTTCTAAATTTCACCTTTTTGCTAAATACCGACAAGGTGCGCGGGACGCTATCCAAATCTATATGCGTTTTGCGCATAAAATACTCTCTTAATTCCAGATACTCTTTTTCGCTATAAATCAAAACATTTATAATTCTAAGATCGCCCGTTTCGCCATATACCACAAGTCGGTCATAGATGCCCAAGCATCTGAAACTGCCATTTTTAAGATGCATCAATATACCCGCTCCGAATAGGCTAATTGCTATCATCGAAATTAGCGCGATCATCGCATGCATTCCGCGCATAACGTATGCGCCCAAAGGCCAAAGCGACAAAAATAGCATTTCAGGTATGCTTATCCTCTGCCGCCGGTCCCAGCGCGGATCAAAACTGATCGCAACGGCGCCGATTTGTTCAAGCTTCAAAGATTTATAAGCTTTATCTTCTTTGTAATATTTGATATCCGAATCGTTAAATACGAAATAGACGCCCTTTTGTTGCTTTCGCCTGATAAAAAACATTACCAAAGCGAAAGGGAGTAGTCTAAAATTTTTGGGCTCAATGGGGTTTACTACGGTAACGACCGAGATGAAGAATAAGCATCCTATAAGCGTAGCAATCGTGGAATATTTCATATAATCGTAAAAAGCATAGTCTTTTATTATTATCGGCTCTTTGTCGTAATCTCTAAACTCAACCTCTTTGTTTCTTGTATCCATAACCGCCCGCTTTAGCTAAGATAATATTTTTCTATTTTATCAATATTAATATTTTTTCGAACTAAAAACCATTCTTTTATTTCGTTTAGCCTTTTCGTATCATATACGCAAACTAAATAATTTTTTGCCGATAAAATAGAGCTTAAATAATAAGTATTTTCCTGCTCATAGTACGGATAATCCACTACGATTGCAGAAAAGAATGAAAAATTCTTAAAATTGCCTACGATCAAAAAGTGAAAAAATATTTTCAAAAAGATTGCAGAAAGTATTGAAAAAATGAAGAATAATAAAATTTGCGATGATAGAAACGATAGGGCTGCAATAGAAAAAATTATAATAATATTATAAATGAAGCGACGAATCTTATCATCGTTGCAATATCCCCAAAATGGTTTGCCTATCACATAATTTAAATGAAGATTGTTGGTCCTTCTCTCAAGCTCGCCGTTGTTATAGAAATCTATAGAATTATTCATAAAGTAGATTTTGCAATTATTATTGCTTACACAGCTGTTATAAATAAGTCTCAATACTATCGCTATAAAAATTCCGAATATAATACTAGAGCCTATTTCCATCATCGATATATGGTGTTTTGAAAAAATTAAATCCCATATGTTTAGAATATATCCACCTAAAATCATAGGCATATATAAAAACGTAATTGTAGATATCAATAGCCTCTCATAATTTTTGATTATTATCGGCTCGTTATCGTAATCCCTAGCTTTGGGATTATGCTGCAAAAAGCCGCTATCATCCGAGATAAAATTTTGCTGCTTTGCGTTGTTTTCACAGGCAGAATTCTGATCCGCTTCGGCTTCTAAATTGCCTTCTAAATTTAAAGCATCAGTAGCGGAATTCGGTGCTTTGGAATTCAAAGATTCAAAATTCAGGAATTCAGAATTCAAGATTTCGAAATTCGGAGGTTCAAAATTCAGGAATTCAAAATTCGAAACTTCAAAATTAGAGGCTTCGAAATTCTGGATTTCAGAATTTGGGACTTTAAAATTTTCGCCGTTAGAATTTTGTTCCAAGCCCCGCTTCGGCTCTTGATGTCGCTTCTGTAGTGGCTTTTTTAATTCATCTAGCCTGCTTTGATCCATTTGTCGCCTTTAAATTTGATGGACGCGCCATTTTATAGCGCCGCCGCTTAAAGCTCAGTAAATTTCACCGCGCGTCCGCTGCGCGCAGTTCAATCAAAATTTAGCCCTCGTATCTTTGCAGCGATTTTTTATATGTTTTCGCCGCAGCGCAGCCCGTGCTCAGATATGCTTCAAACTCCTCGCTGGTAAGCCTGCGCGGCTCATTCGCAAGCCTTGTCGCAGCCGCTGTACCCGTCGCACAGCTAGCGCTTGTACCGAAATTCGCTTCATTTACGATCTCGCCTCGTCGGATTCGGTTGCTAAAGCCCGCTGCATGCGCTATTTGCGGCGCACGCCGTAGCGAAAAGCTTAAATTTCGCGTTTGTAGATTTAAAATTTTACCCATGCATTTGCGCGGACCCGTGATAAAATCGCCGTTTTTTACAAGTGTGGCGACGACAGGGCTGAGCGGACCGCTGCCCGTGGAGCCGCTCAAGTCGCCCTCCGAGCCAGATAAGCGGCTCGCCGTACCAGGTAATCCGCCCGCCAAAAGCTCTGCACCGCCTAGGATGCGCAGGCTTCGCACCAAAATCCCGCCGCCGCTTTGCGGGACGCTGCGAAACGAAATGTCAAAGCCGAAATTGTGAAAAAATATCTCGCCCGCCCGCGATATGCGCTTGTAAGTGTTGCGATCCGCGCCCGTGAAATACGCCTCGATCTCCGCGAAGGCGAATTCTGCGCCGCTTACGCAAAGCACATAGTTTTGTAACAGATCGCGCATGAAATTTTCGATCTTCGTCTGCGCTCGCTCGGCGTCGAACTGAGCCTGCGGCGGATGGGCACCTAGCCCTGCTTGCGATGGACGGACGTTAAATTTTAAGTGTGCTTGCTCTGTATCAAGACGCGCTTTCTCAGCATCAAACAGCGGCTCGGCATTAAATTTTAAAATTTCAGTTTGCTGCGCGCCGCTAGAATATGCTTGTTTGCCGCAAAATTCCGCGCCATTTTTTGATTTTAAAAGCTCGCCGTCGCTCCCGTCTCTCGCGCTTCCTGCAAGTTTATGATTTTTTGAAGCGAGCTTTGAGCCCGCCGAAATTCCAAACTCCGCCGCGTCGATTTTTGAGAAAAATTTTTCTAAATTTTTATCGCCCAGCATTTTGCTCTTCCGTAGAATTTCCTTCGCGCTTCGCGATGTCCGCTTTGCTGTCCGTAGTATCGGCTTCGCCGTTGTTTGCCTCGGTGCGCGTTAAATTTCCCTCGCTGCCCGTCGTATTTGCTTCGCCGTCTTTTGATTTGGGCGTTTTAAAGCCCCAAATCTTGCAGCGATCTCCACTAAAGCCTTGGAAATAATATCTCTCCCGCTCTCCTAAGCTTTCCACTCCCTTTTCGCATGTGCGCTTGATATATGCCTGGCTCGGATACATTAGTCGATTTACCGCATGGTCATCGCCGGCGTCCGCGCGCTCTATTAGTCTGGCTATACAGGCATCATCCTCTTCGCCCTTATTGTTTAAAAAAGATTCCCAAATGTTACAATACGCACCACTGCTGCTTATATATAGGGCGCACAGAATAATAACTCCTACAATTAACAAAAAAATTTGACTTTTACTGGCTTTCAATTTCGCTTTATCGCCAGGCATTTGACCCTCCCGTAGAATTTACATCGCCTTTGATCGCGCCTGCTTCATTGCGGACTGTATTCGCACCTTCGTGCGTTAAATTTCTCTCGCCGTCTGTTGCGTTCATACCACCTTGCGCTAAATTACCGCTGCCGCTCGTCGTATTTGCTTCGCCGCCCTTTGATTTGGGCGTTTCAAAGCCCCAAGCTTCGCAGCGATTTTGGATGTAGAGCTCAAAATAATATCTTTCGCGCTCGCTCAAGCTCTCCACTTCCTTTTTGCATGTGCGCTTGATATACGCCTCTTGCGGATATCTTAGTCGATTTGCCGCATATATATTACCCGCGTCCGCTCGCTTTATCAGCTTAGCGATGCAAGCGTCATCCTCTTCACTATTTGCGATATAATCCCATATGCCGCAGTATCTATCACCGCCCAGCGTCGTAATCAAAAAATAAACCCAAAGCAGGATTATAGCAATCGATATGCTTCCTTTTACTTTTAAAGATCTCTTTTTTACCATGTTTTTCCTTGAGTAATAAATTTTAACTCATTTTTTCACAAATTTGACCAACGACATAAAATTTACGATATCGCCCTCAAGGCTAATCTTATCGCCCAGCATTTTGCTCTTCCGTAGAATTTCCTTTGCGCTTCGTCATGTCCGCCTTGCTGCCCACAGTGTCAGATTTGCCGTTGTTTGCCTCGGCGCGAGTTAAATTTCTCTCGCCGTCCGTCGCGTTCATATCACCTCGCACTAAATTACCGCCGCTACTTGTCGTATTTGCTTCGCTGCCCTTTGATTTGGGCGTTTTAAAGCTCCAAGCGCTACAACGATCTTTACTATAACGCTCGAAATAAAATCTTTCTCGCTCACCCAAGCTTTCCACTCCCTTTTCGCACACTCGCTTGATATATTCCATAGTTGGGTATCTAAGCCTACTTTCTGCAAAACTATTTCCATCATCTGCGCGCTTTATCAGCTTAGCAATGCAAGCGTCATCCTCTTCGTCGTGCCTGCCTGAAAAAAATTCTCTCGCGCTACAATACCCGCCGCTACCGCTTACAAACACGGCATAAATAATAAGAAGCGCCACAGCTAGCACAAAAACATGACTTTTACCGATTTTCAAGCTCGCCTCCTTCGCGATTAAATTTTGATTTTTTCCGCAGATTTACGATTTGCGGACGGATCGTAAACTCGCTTACGTTGGACTTCGTGCGCAGAATTTGCAGCGTGAAATTTGCGATCTCCCCCGCGTCCACGAAGCTCGCCTCATCATCTGCGGGCTCAAAGCTCAAATCCTCGTAAAAGGGCGTTTTGGTGATGTCCGGGTTGATACAGCTTACTCTGATCTGCTTGCGCGCCTCCTCGAAAAGACAGAGCAGAAACGCCCGCAGCCCCGCCTTGCTCGCGCTATAAACCGCGCTAAAGCGGCTAGATCGCAGCGCCTCGATCGAGCTAATGCCGATGATATGGGCGCGGTTGCGCTTTAAATTCGGCAAAAGCGTGCGCGTGATGATGATGTTTGCGGCGAGATTTACGTTTAAAATTTTTAAAATTTCACTCTCGCTCATCGCTTCAAGCGGCGTAAATTTCGCCGTACCCGCGCATAAAATCAGCGCGTCGATACCCTGCGCCGCAGCCAGAGCGCGGCACTCCTTCGCCAGCGCGTCCGTATCCTCAAAGCGCGAGCTTAGCGTTAAAATTTCATAGCCGTTTTGCCGCAAAAGCTCCGCAACCGCGCTGCCGATACCGCCGCTTGCGCCCGTGATCAATGCTTTCATCTTTTCTCCTTTAAATTTTAATGCCGCTTCGGCGCGTTAAATTTCGCGCGCCGAGCAAATTTCGCTGCGCTAAATTTATTACCCGCTGTATTTGCCGCTAAATTTACGCGATTTAAACAATCCGCGCCGCCGCTTTGTAAAATTTCATCGCCGCTCGCTGTGCCCGCCCCGCACGATTATAAAATTTAATTTTATAAAACTCGGCGTGCCGCTAAATTTTAACCGCTCGCTCGCTGCAAATTTCGCGCCGTATTCTCGGCACCGTATGCGAGCTGATACGGACTGCAACGTCTGCGGCAAACAGCGCGTCTAGCGCTGCCTTATCTTCGCGAAATACGCCGCTTTCATCGCCTCCTCAAATGCGTCGTTGCTTTCATACTCGTGCCCCAAGACCTCGCGCCACAGGCTCGCATCCTCCATGCAGAGGTAGAAAAACACCCGCTCGCGCCACGGCGAAAGCGCGTCCGCGGCAAATTTGAAAAGTTCGCGCTTGATCTGCAGCGGGTAGGACAGCTTGCCGTTCGCGTCCGTAAGGGGCATCTGCAGAATTTTGCTCCGCAGCCCGCGCGAGCGCAGCTTTTTTACGACGGGTTTGATGAAGGTAAGCGTGCCGAGCGAGACCATCGCAACGCTGCCTGGATCGAAGCTGCGTAGCAGCCGCTCAAAAAGCGCGCCGTAATCGCTCCGCCATCCCTCGTACCAAACCATCGGGTGGAGGTGAAAGCCTACCAAAATGTCGCGCGCCGCGAGCGCTTCGGCTGCAGCCAGCCGCGCATCCAGGCTCGCGCTTAGATGCTCCTCGTTCGCTATGATCGCGGGGGTATTTAGCGAAAAGGTGACGATGAGGTTGCGCGGGATCTCGCGCTGCAGGAAAAACCGGATGTTGTTCGACTTGCTTTTAAGCTCCAAAATCACGTTTTCATGCCGCGCCGCAAAATCGCATAATGCGCTTAAAATGCCGAAGCGATCGCCCCACATGAGCGAGTCGGAGCTCTGACCCGTGCCGATGTGGTAGCTGCGCGCGGGATCGAGCCGCAGGCGCGCTAAATTTGCCGCGAAATTCTCGTCAAAGCCGATTTTCCCCTGCTTGTAAAATGAGCCGATCGCGCAATAGGAGCAGTCAAAGCCGCACGAATTAACGGCATCGAGCGTCAGCAGATTGCAGCAGCGCGTATTTTCGCTCGCCACCGGACAGCGCCCCAAAGCGATGCGGTCTGCGCGAAAGGAGGAAATTTCAAATTTTTTCGGCACGTAATCGCTTTTGAAGCTCGCGTACGAGTGCGAGCGGGACTTTAGCTCAAGCCAGGCTTCGCGCACGAAATTAAAAATTTGCTCGCCGCTTGGAACTTTCCCTGCTTTATTAAATTTGGCTTTATTAAAATTTAGCCCGCACTGTTCGCTTGTAAGCAGCTCATAAACGGGCGCCTCGTCCCACGCCTCAAAATCGCTCGCAAACTCCGCAAGCTGCTTTCGTTGCTGAAATGAAAAGTGAAATTTCTCAAATAGCGCGCCCAAAAACGCGCTCGATCGCTCGCTCAGATTCACGCCAAACTGCGCGCCTAGCTCCTTTTTCGCCTCCGTCATCTTGCTCCGCTTCGTTTAAATTTTGCAAATTATACTTAAATTTCGCGCACCGTCACTAAAAATCGATGAAATTTCAGATCGCGCCGCAGAATAGTCGCTCGAAATAGAAGGCGTAAGCTAGCGTAATAGCGACGTTTAGGATCACAATTCCGCCGAGTATGAGCTTTTGCGGGATTTTTTTGACGCCCGTTCGGTAGTAATACGGCAGGGCGCAGAAAAACGCGGGCAGCACGAGCAGAACGATGCCTAGCGGTATGCTAGTGCCGCCCACGCCTATCTCGGCACTGCGCACAAACTGCGCCATGGCGGGAAATTTATGAACGGCGAATATGGCCGCTGCAAAAAGTAGCTGCACGCAGACGCAGTAAAATAGGTAACGCGCGCCTATTAGGGCATCTTTTAGCCATAGCCCGATACAGAAAAATACTAGCAAAAGAGCTAAAAAGACCAACAAGGGCGGATCCGCGAACATATCCGCCACGGCATACGCGCAAGCCGCGATGCATGCGCACGCCAAGAGGGCAAAATACAGATAAGAGTCTTTTATTTTCATCGTTTCTCCTGCGCCTCCGCAATACCTTTAAATTCCGCTATGCATCGGCATATGAAGCCGAAATTTATCTCTTGGCTCGGTTTTTTTGCACGCACTCATAGTTAAATTTTACTCTTTATCGCGGCGCGGATTTGCGGCAGGCGCGCCTTTACGAGCTCATAGACGAAGCTTTTGCTAAGCCGCTCGCCGCGCAGATGATCGCTTACGATCTTCATCATCGCCCACGGCACGCCCGCGCGCTCGCAAGCACCCACGAAAAGCGCGCTCTCCATATCGTAAAGCCTGATACTGCGATTTGCGCGCCCGCAGGTAGCGTCTTTTGCCGCGCACGGCGTATTCTGTGTTGCGCGCGCTGCGGTATTCGTCGCGTCGTTGCGTCCGCCTACCGCGATTTGTGAGGGTTTTGCGCTCGCTAAATTTTGTGCCTCGACCTGCGTCGCGCTTTGTACCGCAGTCTGAGACGCGCCTTGCGTGAAATTTTTTGTATTTGCTGCGCCGCTCGTCCCTTGCGTTACGGCTTGTGCGTTTGTATCGCCGCACGCCTTGATCGCTGCGATATTTGCCTCACGGGTCCGCTCCGCTGCGTTTAAAATTTTAGGCTCGCTTACGCAGATTAAATTTGCCAGCAGCTTGCCGTCTAAACTCGCGCCGCAAAATTCCCGCTCGCAAACGTTTTGAAATTTTAGAACCTGCGCGCCGCGCCCCATTGACTGCAAGCCGTAAAGCTCCGATCCGTCCTCGCCGTAAAATTCCTGCGTTGCCGTGCCGTCAAAATAAAATGCCTCGCCGATTTGCACATTTGTATCCTCGCAGCCGCAGACGCCTATGTTTAGCGCAAAGTCCACATGCCGCGAAAGTAAAATTTCACCGAAGCACTCTGAATTTTGCGCAGAATTAAAATTTAAAATTTCAAAATTTTCAGTCGCATTTTGCGCGGAGTCGGTCTCTGTACCGCTACCGCAGAGCGCGCCCGCACCCAAACGGTGCTTAAATTTTATGTCCGCGCCGCGCCGATCCTTGCGAAGCTCGCGCCCGAATTCTGCGTCTGTCTCAGTACGGCGAACAAATTCCGCGCCGGGTTCGCTCTTAAATTCTATTTCTATGCCGCCTGCAGCGCCCGCTTTAAATTTAGCCCCAAACCTCACGCCGCAGATGTATAAAAGCATCTGCTCTCCTGCGAATAGATCGCCGCTACGCGTAAGTTTAAAACTCTCGATTATCGCTTGGGCTTCGCAGCGCAAAGCCGTGCAGATTAGTATCATCGCCGCCCCTTCCAAAAGCGCAATTTTAACAATTTGAGCTATAATGTAAGATTAATTTGCACAAAAGGGCGAAAATGAACGATCTCATCACCATCACGGGTGCGCGCGAGCACAATCTGAAAAATATAAATTTGCAAATTCCAAAGGACAAACTCGTCGTTTTTACAGGTCTTAGTGGCAGCGGCAAGAGTACGCTGGCGTTTGATACGCTATATGCCGAGGGACAGCGCAGATACGTCGAGAGCCTAAGCAGCTACGCGAGGCAGTTTTTAGACCGCGTAGGCAAACCCGACGTCGATAAGATCGACGGTCTGACGCCTGCGATCGCGATCGATCAAAAAACGACGTCGAAAAATCCGCGCTCGACGGTGGGCACGATCACTGAAATTTACGACTATCTGAGACTGCTTTATGCGCGCGTGGGGGTGCAGCACTGCCACAAATGCGGCAAGCCGATCTCAAAGATGAGCTCCAGCGACATCATCGCCGAGATTATGAAGCTGCCGCGCGGCGCGAAGGTGATCTTGGGCGCGCCCTTGGTGCGCGAGAAAAAGGGCAGCTTCGCCGATATGTTGCAAAGCTTGCGCGAGCAGGGCTATGTGCGCGCTCAGATCGACGGCGTGCTGGTGCGGCTGGACGAGGAGATCGAGCTGAGCAAGACGAAAAAGCACTCGATCAAGGTCATCATCGATCGCACGACCATCGACGAGGAAAATTCCATCCGTATCGCAAGCGACGTTGAAAAGGCGCTCAAGCTCAGCTTCGGCGAGCTTGAGGTGGAGATCGCAAACGCCGCCGAGCTGGGGCTCGCGCAGAGCTTGATCCACTACAGCGAGCATATGGCGTGCTTTGATTGTAAAATTTCATTCAAGCCGCTCGAACCGCTCGCATTTAGCTTCAACTCCCCAAAGGGCGCGTGCGAGAGCTGCGACGGGCTGGGGATAAAATTTAGCCTCGATCTGGGCAAGATCATCAACGAAAACGCCTCGATCGAGGGCGGCGCGATTAAAGTGATGTCGGGCTTTAACAAGAGCTATTATTATAAATTTCTGCTCGGATTTTGCGAAGCAAACGGCATAAACGTCAAAATCCCGTACGCAAATTTAAGCGAGGAGCAAAAAAAACTGATTCTCTACGGCAGCGTCAAGGAGATCGATTTTTACTGGAAAAAACATAAACTCGTGCGTAAATTTGAGGGCGCGATCAAATACGCCTACGATCTGCTCAAAAACGAAAGCGATCTGGACGAGTATATGAGCGAAAAAATTTGCCCCGACTGCGGCGGGCTGCGCCTGCGCCCGGAAAGCCTCGCCGTAAAAGTCGCAGATAAGGGCATCGGCGACGTGATAAATATGAGTATCGCAGACTGCGTGGAATTTTTCAGCGACGAGAAGCGGTTTTTAAATTTAAGCGAAAAGGACGCTCAGATCGCGACACCGATCCTAAAAGAGATCAACGAGAGGCTGTTTTTCTTAAAGGACGTGGGGCTTGGATACCTCACACTGGGGCGCGATGCGCGCACCATCAGCGGCGGCGAGGCACAGCGTATCCGTATCGCAAGCCAGATCGGCTCTGGTCTTAGCGGCGTGATGTATGTGCTTGACGAGCCTAGCATCGGGCTTCACGAGCGCGATACGCAAAAGCTCATCAAGACGCTGCGAAGCTTGCAAGAAAAGGGAAATTCCGTAATCGTCGTCGAGCACGATAAAAAGACGATCGAGGCGGCGGACTTCGTCGTAGATATCGGTCCTGGGGCGGGTAATCTAGGCGGCGAGGTCGTATTCGCAGGAGACGTCGCGCATCTGCTTAAAAGCAATACGCAAACCGCGCTGTATCTGAACAACCAAAAGGAGATAAACTATCAAAAGCACCGTAAACAGGAGCTTTGGCTTAGCATCAAAAATGTAAATATCAATAACATCCACGGCCTTTGCGCGAAATTTCCGCTGCGAAATTTGGTCGGCATTACGGGCGTTAGCGGCAGCGGCAAGAGCTCCTTGGTGCTGCAAACCATACTGCCTACCGCGCTTGAGGAGCTAAATCGCGCGAGGAAAGTGCACGCGGTAAAGGGCGCTAAAATTTCGGGGCTTGAGAGCCTGGATAAAGTGATCTATCTGGATCAAACCCCGATCGGACGCACCCCGCGCAGCAATCCCGCGACCTACACGGGGGTGATGGACGAGATCCGCGCGCTTTTTGCCGCGACGAAGGAAGCGCAACTGCGCGGATACAAGATCGGCCGCTTCAGCTTCAACGTCAAGGGCGGGCGCTGCGAAAAATGCGCGGGCGAGGGCGAGATCACGATCGAGATGCACTTCCTGCCCGATATCAGCGTCGTTTGCGACGTATGCCACGGCACGAGATACAATGCGCAGACGCTTGAAATTTTATACAAAAACAAAAGCATAGCCGACGTTTTGGCGATGAGTATCGACGAGGCGCTCGAGTTTTTCAAAGCCGTGCCTAAAATTTATCAAAAGCTAAAGACGCTTGCGGACGTCGGGCTCGGCTACGTTTCGCTCGGACAGCCCGCCACGACGCTTAGCGGCGGCGAGGCACAGCGCGTCAAGCTCGCCAAGGAGCTAAGCCGCACCGACACGGGCAACACGCTGTATATCCTAGACGAGCCTACGACGGGGCTTCATTTTGCAGACGTAGATCGCCTGGTGGCGGTGCTGCACCATCTGGTCGATCTGGGGAATTCCGTCTTTGTGATCGAGCATAATCTGGACGTCATCAAAAACTGCGATTACATCATCGATATGGGGCCCGAAGGCGGCGAGGGCGGCGGACGGATCGTCGCTTGCGGCACCCCCGAAAAGCTCGCGAAAGACTTCAAAAAAACGCTCAGCTACACGGGGGAATTTTTGGCGCAGGAACTAGCGGCGATGAAAAGCGCAAGCAAAAATAAACGGGGTTAAAACGCCTTATCGGGGGGGGGCAAGAATGGATCAAAACAGGCTTGAGGAATTAAAAAGGCTACTACAAAAGCGACATCAAGAGCCGAAGCGGAGCTTGGAGCAAAATTCTAACGGCGAAAATTCTGGAACATCGAATTTTGGAGTCTCGAATTTCAAAGCTCAAAATTCCGAAATCTCGAATTCCGAAGTCTCAAATTTTGAAGCTTCTAATTTTAGAACCTTAAATTTCGAAGCCTCGAATTTTGAAATCCTGATTTCTGAACCTCCGAATTTCGAATCTCTGAATTCCAAAGCTCCGAATTCCGCTACCGACGCTTTAAATTTAGAAGCCGAAGCGGCTCAGAATTCTGCCTGTGAAAACAACGCAAAGCAGCAAAATTTTATCTCAAATGACGGCGGCGCCTTACGGCAGAATTCTAAAGCCAGAGATTACGACAAAGAGCCACTAATCATCAAAGATCATACATATTATGAATTTATGATTTATCAATTTCCGGCGCTACTGATAGGTTTTATTATATTTTTGACTTTTGCTACCATAGTAAATCCCGTTAGTCTTAAGACCTTTCGAATGCTTCCGTCTATATTGGTTTCATTGTTGACCGTAATTAGAGACAAAGACGGCATGTATTTTGAGTTTAAAAGTGATAAAATTCTGTATTATTACAAAAACAAAATCCGTAAAATTTTCGAATTAAATAGTATAGGTGCGATGATAATTAGCTTTGATTGCAGGCACAGTATGCGGCAAAGAATAAATTGGTTTATAAGAATAGCGCTAATTCTTTGGATTTTATTAATTTTTGCCGCCGATGCATACGATATGACAATCGGCGAAAGTATAACTGATATATTGTGTATTTTTATTTTAGCTGCATCAGGAATTTTCGGAGCAAAGGCTATTATGCACCTACGCAACGGCAGCCTCGGCTTTTTCGGTCTTCACGATCAGCTCGTGCTTTATAAAGAAAACGCCGAGGTTGAGATACTAAATATTTTGATGGCAAATAAAGAGGAGTATGTGCAGCTGAGAGATTATTTTATGCAAACGATGCAAAAAGATATAAGCAATCTTCAACGCACGATGTCGATTTTCAACGAAAAGATAGAATTTAGAAAATTTAAATTTTAAAGGAGCATGTTATGGAGCAAATTGAGAAGGCAAGGAAAATTTTAGCCATTGCGGCTAGATAACAGAATTTCATGCATCAAATTCCATCCCGCGATATTGCGGAATGAAATTTTAAAATTTAAATTTGAAAGCCTTAGCCGTTGTAACCTAAGCGGCGCATATTTGCGCACGCGTCCTTGTAGCCGTAATAGCACGAGATGCGGTATAGATCAATGGCGTTGAATTTATTCTGCTCCACGCCCTCGCCCTTTTCAAACATCGCTGCGAGCTTCTGGCAAGCAGGGAAGTTTTGGGAGAGCGTGCACGCAGCGTTGTAGGCATTGGCGGCGGAAGCATAGTCGTGCTTGGAATACATAGAATCCGCAAAATTTAGACACATTGCGCCATTGCCGTTTTTGCACGCATCGCTTTGCACGACGCCGCCTTGTAGGTTCATCGCACGGATACCGTCTTGAACGTCGGCGAAGGAATATTTGCCGCTCTTTGGTGCATCGACTGCACTCTTTGGTGCGTTGCTAACGCAGCCTGCTAAAAATACCCCGGCAGCGATCAAAGCTAGAATTTTTTTCATATTTTGCTCCTTAATTTTTTGAAATTTGGCGACCCAAAACGTAATAGGTCTCTTTGCCCGCGACTTTTTGTAGCTTGAGCTTAAATTTTTCCGACCAAGAGCGGATAATCTCCTCCGCAGCGGTCTTGCGCTCCTCATTCGTAGCGTCATTTTTGATCTTAAAATATGGGTTTGAATTCGACATCGCCACGTGTGCGCCGTAAATTTTAAGCTTATCGTTCAGCCCCACGATGCGATCAAGCTCGTTATCCTCAAAATCACACTTCGATAAAATTCCTCGCAGCTGCGCGACCGTCGCGTCGTTTACGCTATATCCTAGCGCTAGCAAAATTCCATCTTCACTCATTCTCATCCTTTCAAAAAAATTTATCTGTTCGCTTGTGAAATCAAAACGCCTTCGATTATGCTTTTTATATCACCGTCTAAGATCGCGTCGGTCTGGCTATACGCCTCGCCGCTGCGGTTATCCTTAACCTGCTGATATGGGAAAAGCACGTAGGAGCGGATCTGATGCCCCCAGCCTATCTCGCTTTTAGGCACGTTTTCGTCCTTTTCGCGCTGCTTCATCAGCTCAAGCTCGTAAAGGCGCGACTTTAGCACCTTCATCGCCGTTTCTTTGTTTTTGTGCTGGCTTCTGTCGTTTTGGCAGTTTACTACGATGCCCGTTGGGATGTGCGTGATGCGCACGGCACTTTCGGTTTTATTGATATGCTGCCCGCCTGCGCCGCTTGCGCGAAAAACATCGACACGAATATCCTTCTCTTCGATATTTATCTCGATATCATCATTTAGCTCGGGGCTTACCATCACGCTTGAAAAGCTCGTGTGTCTGCGCCCTGCACTATCAAACGGGCTAACGCGCACCAGGCGATGGATGCCGTTTTCGGCTTTCAGATATCCGTAGGCGTTCTCTCCGCGCACGATGAAGCTGACATCCTTAAGACCTGCTTCCTCGCCCTCTTGAAAGTCTAAAACCTCAATCTTAAAGCCCTCTCGCTCGCAAAAGCGCAGATACATGCGGTATAACATACTCGCCCAGTCGTTGCTCTCCGTACCGCCCGCGCCCGGATGAATGCTGACGATAGCGTTTTTATCGTCATTTTCGCCGCCTAGCATCATAGAAATTTCTAAATTTATGATCTTGTCCTCTAGCTCGTCTGCCTCGGCAAAAAGCGAGTTTATCGTCTCCTCGTCGTTTTCCGAGTTTGCCAGCTCATATAGAGCTTTTGCATCGTCTACGGCATTTTTAGCGTTTAGAAATTTATTTAAGATATTTGAAATTTTAGTTTTTTCCTTGCCGATGGCGCCTACTTTTGCGACGTCCTGCCAGAGATTTTGATCATTTTCAAGCTCCTCGATCTCTTTTAGGCGCGCTTTAATATTCTCCGGTTTTACGACGCCTGCAATATTTTCGACTTTAGTATTTAGGGTTTTTAAAAGTTCCGTGTATTCGTAATTATCCAAAATTTAAAACCTTTTTTTATGCTTTTGGCGTGATTATAACATATTTTGGATTAAGGTTGTTTATAAAATTTTATTTAAGGCAGGCATTATGAAGCATTTATCTATTAGGGATATCAAAACTTGCTTAATATTTCCGCGATTAATCAGTTTAAGCTCCGTCGAAAGATCGGGCAAAGGGTCATTTAGTAGCAGTTTTAGCTTTGCTTCTTCTAGCTTCAACTTTTTACAATCGGCTTTTTTGTCTTCAAGCATAGACACCACTAGTCTTAGCTTTTCTTTTGTCATTTCGCTTTGCACGAAAGTACCTTATATACGATAATAGAACACAGAAAAGCTGCAATGGAGCATGCAAAATACGCCCAAATTTCTCCGATAGTTTTTTCAAGAAGCGCGTGCAGTCCTAGCAAAAAGAAAACTAAGCCTATAATGCAAATTACACCCGTAATTATATTTAGTAAAACCGAATTGGCGCTCTTTAAAAAAGAACGCCTAATATCGCTAGCTTGAGCGTCTACGAGCTCTACTACCGAAACTATAAATTCAGATATGCCGACCATTATTTTTTCAGCAACCAAGCGAGCAAAAATCCGACGCCAGCAGCGATCGCGATGCTTTTTATCGGATCTTGTTTTATCGTGTCATTCACACTTTCTATGCCATCTTTGCCTTTGAGCCTTAGATCATCTATATATTTTTTGATCTCATTGCTGTTTAGCTGATCTAGAATTTTATCCTTAGCAGACTCCGCACGCTCTGCGCCTATATTTTTGATGGACTTCATAATCTCTTTAAAATCCGCTTTTAAAGAGTCGATATCCTTTTTCAAAGATTCCAAATTTGTCTCTTGAGTAGCCATTTTCGCTCCTTTTGAAGTTTATTTTAGAGCTAAAGCTCGTGATAGATTTTAGTACTTATTGATTAACGCTCGCTAAATAGACCACCCTTTCGCGCTTAATTTATACCTTTAATATTTTTTGATATAATTGCCAACCTTAATATTTTATATTGAAAAGAGAGAACAATGCAGATCATTAGAAGCGTAGAGGAGCTAAAAAGCTTCAGAGCGACGACAAGCGGCAGCGTGGGCTTCGTACCTACGATGGGAGCTTTGCACGCGGGGCATGCGAGCCTCATAAAAAGAGCGCGGAACGAAAACGACATCGTAATCGTCTCCGCATTCCTCAATCCGGCGCAGTTTTTGCCCGGCGAGGATCTAAATAGCTACCCAAAAAACGAAGCGGGCGATATTAAAATTTGCGAGAGCCTCGATGTGAACGCGCTTTTTATCCCGACCGCGGATGAAATTTACGGCACGGAGGAGCCAACGATCATAGCACCTAAGCCGATAAGTGAAATTTTAGAAGGCAAAACGCGCCCCGGGCACTTCGACGGCGTACTTAAGGTGCTAAATAAGCTTTTTAATCTAACTCGTCCTAGCAACGTTTATATGGGCAAAAAAGACACCCAACAGCTTTTCATCGTGCAAAATATGGTAAAGAGCTTTTTTATGCCTATAAATATCATCCCTTGTGAGATCGTGCGCGAGAGCGACGGCTTGGCGCTTAGCTCGCGCAACGCCTATCTGGACGAGGAGGGAAAGCTTATGGCGCTTAAGCTTTCGCGCTCCTTGCTAAATGCCAGCTCGCTTATTAAAAAAGGCGAGATCAGCGTAAATATCGTCCGCGAAAAGATGCTTAGCGTGCTTGAGCCGCTGGCGGTCGATTACATAGCGTTCGTGGATTATAAATTTAATGAAATTTCGCAGATCAAGCAAGGCGATACGATAATCCTGCTTGCCGCAAAGGTTGGCACAACCCGCCTGATCGATAATATCTGGCTGTAAAATGGCAAAACTCCATCTCGTTTCTCTAGGCTGCAATAAGAATTTAGTTGATTCCGAGATCATGCTTGGGCGCTTGCAAAACTACGAGCTCACGGATGAGCCTGCGAGTGCGGATGTGATGATCGTAAATACCTGCGGTTTCATCGCAAGCGCCAAACAGGAGAGTATCCGCACGATTTTGAAGCTTAGCGAGCAGAAAAAAAGCGGCGCGCTGCTGGTCGTCACGGGCTGTCTGATGCAGCGCTACAAGGATGAGCTCATGCGCGAGCTGCCCGAGGTCGATATTTTCAGCGGCGTTGGCGACTACGATAAAATCGATGAGATGATTTTAAAAAAGCAGAATTTATTCAGCCCGCAAACCTATCTGCAAAGCCCCGCGCTTACCTCTTCGCGCGTGATAACGGGCTCAAACTACCACGCCTACATCAAAATTTCAGAGGGCTGTAATCAAAAATGCTCTTTCTGCGCCATTCCGAGCTTCAAAGGTCGCCTAAAAAGCCGTAGTATCGAGGACATCGAAGCGGAGGTACGCAGTTTGGTAGCGCGCGGATTTTACGATTTTAGCTTTATAGCGCAGGATTCCAGCAGCTTCGGTCGCGATCTAAGACGCAGTAACAAGGGCAGATCAAATTTTAAAGGCTCCGAAGGCGAGTTAAATTTTGCGGGCTTTCGCGACGGGCAGAATTCCGATGACTCAAACGGCGGCGCGGCAGATAAAATTTCCGCTCAAGGCAGGCTCACCCGCGGCAAGGGCTCTAGCGAGGAGAACGCGAGCGATGAAATAGCTGATGAGTGGGGCGCCGACCTAGTCGCGCTGATAAAACGCATCGAAAAAATAAAGGGCGTCAAGGTCGCGCGCGTGCTGTATCTCTACCCCACCAGCACCGACGAGCGACTCATCCGCACGATCGTGGACTCACCCGTTTTCGCAAATTACTTCGACATGCCGATTCAGCACATAAACGACAAAATGCTAAGCCTGATGAAGCGCAGCGCGAGCGCGGCGCGGATCAAAGAGCTTTTAAATTTAATGCGTGCAGCGCCTAATTCATTTCTGCGCACGGGCGTCATCGTAGGGCACCCGGGCGAAGGCGAAGCCGAATTTGACGAGCTTTGCGCGTTTTTGCAGGAGTTTAAATTTGATAGAATTTCAGCTTTTGCCTACAGCAAGGAGGAGGATACGGCGAGCTTTGCGATGCCGCAGATCCCTGCGCGGACAATTAGCCGCCGCCTAAATAAAATCGAAAAAATCACGCGCGAGGCGATAGATAATAGCATGCGCACGCTCGTAGGCAAAAAGATGCCCCTAATAATCGAAGGTGCCAGCAGTGAGGGTGAGTTTTTTTACGGCGCCAAGCCTCTTGCATGGGACAAGGACATCGACGGCGAAATTTTAATCAACGAAAGCTACGTGCAAAATCTAAAAGTAGGCGGTCTATACGAGTGCGAAATCACGGAATTTGTTGGCGATAGACTGCTTGCGCGAGTACTAAAAAGCTCGCAAGGACAATGAAAAACTCGCCCGAAATTCCAAGCAAAATTCTAGCCTTGCTGCGGGCTGGCAAAAATCTGCTTGCTTTTTCGCACGGCGTCGATAGCACGGCGCTTTTTTACCTTCTGGACGAGGCTGGCGTGAAATTTGACCTTGCGATCGTGGACTATAACGTCCGCTCGCAGAGCAAGGACGAAGTCGATTCGGCGCAGCAGCTCGCAGCCAAATTTAACAAACAAATCTACGTAAAAAGCGTGCGACTGGGCGCTTCAAATTTCGAGCACGAGGCGCGCACGGCCAGATATGAGTTTTTCGGCCAAATTTGCCGCGAGCGGGGATATGAAAATTTGATCTTGGCGCATCAGTTTGACGATAAATTCGAGTGGTTTTTGATGCAGCTTGGGCGCGGTGCAGGGCTTAGCGAGCTACTAGGCATGCAAGAGCTTGAGCCCCGCGATGACTACGTGATCGCTCGTCCGCTTCTAGGCGTGCGAAAGTGCGAACTGGAGCGGTTTTTAAAGGGGCGAAACCTAAAATACTTCACCGACGAAACGAATTTGAC
This sequence comes from uncultured Campylobacter sp., assembly GCA_963515915.1. Taxonomy (GTDB): domain Bacteria; phylum Campylobacterota; class Campylobacteria; order Campylobacterales; family Campylobacteraceae; genus Campylobacter_B. Next base: position 8,542 of record CAUPZQ010000012.1, on the reverse strand, counting down.
GAACCGGTTTAAACGCGGCTTTATTCGCGCGAAATTTAGCGAGCCGTTTTTAAACAAATACTTTGGTGGCGTAAAAAAGAGCTTTGAGTTTTTGGCGACCGACGCGTTAAGCTTAACTCCAGAAATTTCTAATCCCGCGCCTAAAATTTATCTCATAAAACGAGGCCGGGGCGAGCTTCGCGGCGTAGATCAGGCGTGCAAGCGGCTAGGACTAGTGCTAAGCTCGGCACAGAGAAACGAATGCGCGCGCTACCTAGAAAACAGCGCAGGCTGTGTGCTAGGCGGCAAGGTAGCCGTGGGTGCGGGCGAAAATTTTATTCTCGTAACGCCATATATCAAAGCCGCGATGGACAAGAAATTTAAAGAAGCGTGCAGACAGCTCGCCATCCCACCGATAAACCGCGGATTTTTATTTGCCGCAGGCGCGGATCTTGCGCTATTTGAGGAGCTTTTATGAGCGTTTATTTTACCTCCGATCTGCACTTCGGTCACGAGCTGGTGCTGAAAAAATACCCGAATTTTAGAAAAGGCGCGAACGTGGCCGAGATGGATGAAAATCTCATCGCCGCTTGGAATGCGCTCGTTACGCCCGAGGATCTCGTCTATAATCTCGGCGACGTCTCCTTTCACAAGGATGTTGCGCACACTTGCGAGTTACTTCGCAGACTAAACGGGCGACATTTTTTGGTGCTCGGCAACCACGACGGGCGCATCGCTGCGATGAAAAACGAGCTGCTAAGCGGACGCAAGGCGGACGGTAATTTTATGTTTGAACAGATCGTAGGCTACGCCTTTGTGCGCCTATCGCATAAGAGAGCGGCTCTGTCCCACTACCCGATGATCGAGTGGGCAAACTGCCATTACGGCGCGCTGATGCTCTACGGTCACCTGCACGCAGATATGGCTGAAGTTTCGGGCAGGGCGCTAAACGTGGGCTTTGATCTGCACGGCAAAATTTTAAGCGAGGACGAGGTATGGTCGTATCTGAAAGATATCCCGCCCAAGGCCCATCACGCAAGCGAGCTAGAGGGCATTAGCGAAAGCGACGACGTGGAGCAAAGGCGGGCTTTGATAGAAAATTTTTTACGCAAAATTAATCGGGATTCGTGAAAAAGATAAAATTTACGGCGCAAGACGGGCTCTTTAGGGCAAATGAGCTTAAATTTAAAAGCAAACCGTCTAAATACGGATTGATTTTACCCAGTCAAAATTCCATTATGCAACGCGAGATAAATTTAACAAAACGTAACCGCGAACAAGCAACTAAATCGTATCAAGCAAGCGCAATTGCAAAGATAAAATTTTAAAATTCTGCCTAGGTGCGGAGCGAAAAATTTGATCTAGCGGGCTTCCAGCATCGTGATTTTGTTGATGTAATCGGCGAAATTTAGATTTATCAGATTTGTTTTGATGAAGATGCGTGTGAAAATCACATAGCCGATCTCGTTGCTAAGCGTGCCATCGGAGTAGATGAAAACGTTGGTGAGAAACTCGCTATTTTCGGATTTGTAGAAGGTCTCGATCTGAAAATTTAAAAGCTCGTAAAATAGCTCGTCAGTATCGCTCATCGCCGCCTGCATCTCCTCGTCGATACGCATTATATCGGCGTAGAGCACGCGCTCTTGATTGGCGACGACGAAACATGCGCGGTTATTAAATTTCAGCGCAAACATCGCCATATTTTCAAAATCGCTTTGATTTTTTAGCAAAAAGTATAAAATTTTAAATAAACTAGCGTGCGAGCCAAATTCTATTCCAAAAGTCTCATCCGCCGCCTGTGCACTTGCGCGAGGAAATTCCACGATGAAGCTATCATCGACTTTTTGATAAATGCTATTTTCTTTAATCATATAATCCTCGTTAAAATGCACTCTTTGATTTTCGTCGTCTATCAGCACGCAAGAGATTAAATTTTTATCACTCAGATCCGCAAAGCCCGCCAGCGAGGTAGCCAGATCGTTTTCTTGCGCAATGGGAAAACGATCGGATTTCTCATCCAAAATTTTTTTGCCAAAGCCCAATTTTCTATAAAAAAACTCGCATGCGTCGGCACTTTTAGCGACGCCGAGGAATGATTTTGCTTTAAATAGTGCCATTTTTTCTCCTAAAATTGCAATTATACCGAAACACTATTATTTCAAACTAAAATTTAACGTCCTGCTCGGCGCTTGCAAAAAGCAGTTGCCTGATCGCCTCTTTGCCCGCATCAAGGTCAAGCCCTGTCAAATTTAGCGGGGCGCTGAGGCTGTAATTTATACGCGAAAACGGCTTTGGCAATACCATCTCGTCCCAGCTACGAAATTTCCAAAAGCTGCTCGCTTCGTAATTTAGCGCATAAATGTCTAAGTTTAGCCGCTGCGCAAGGATCACGGCACCGTCGGCGACGCTATGAAACGGGCCGCGCGGACCGTCTGGAGTGATGATGACGTCTGTGCCGCTTTTTATCTCTTTGATCGCGCCCATAAGTGCGCGCACGCCACCCTTGAAGCTACTGCCGCGAATCGCACCGATGCCAAAATGCGAGATCACGCGCGTGATTATCTCGCCGTCTTTGTGATCGCTGATGATGACCTTGGCGCGCCTCTTGCCGAAATCCCGCAGCCACCAGCGTCTATAGGCAAAGCTCATCATCGCTAATCTTCCATGCCAAAACACGACGACGCAGGGCTTTTCGGGCAACTTCGTGGGAGTAAATTTAACCCTGCACGTTAAAAAAATACACCAAATCAGAATAAAAATGAGATATTCGGCGACGCGGAAAAATAGCCGCTTTTTAAGCGATAACTTGTCCATAAAGCGCCATTCTGGCGGTCTTTTCGATACGTACTTTGCGCGTTTTGCCTAACAGCTCCTCGCCGCCTTGCGCGCAGATTAAAAAATTTGAAAAGCTTCTACCGCACGCAGTGCCGCCCTCGCGCAGCTCCTCGAAATATACATCGAAAATTTTATCTTTTTGCGCCCCTGCGATCTCGTCTAAAATTTTAGCGTGAGCGCTTTGCAGCCTGCTTAATCTTTCGCTTGAAATTTCATCATCCAACGGCTTTAAATTTGCTGCCGGCGTAAGCGGTCGCGGGCTAAATTTAAAGGAGAAAACCTGCTCGAATCTCACCGCCTCCAATACTTCCATCGTCTCAGCAAAATCATCCTCGCTCTCGCTCGGATAGCCCACGATGATATCGGTGCTAATCGCCACGCCCGGGCAGCTTTGGCGCAGTTTAAGCGCGCGGTCCAGATACCACTGCTTGGTATATCCGCGCTTCATATCGCGCAAAACCTTACTCGAGCCGCTTTGCAGCGGCATGTGCATCGATTTGCAAATTTTGGGATTATTGCAAAAAACGTCCAAAAATTTATCGTCCATATGCAGCGGATGCGGGCTGGTAAAGCGGATACGCTCGATGCCCTCTATCTCGCTAAGCCGCACGAGCAGATCGCTGAAGTCGATTTTTTCGTGGGCATTAGAAAAGCGCTTGCCGTAGTTATTGACGTTTTGACCGAGCAAAAATATCTCTTTGGCGCCACGAGCTGCGGATCTTTCAGCTTCACGCAAGATGATTTGAGCGGGGATCGAAATTTCATCGCCTCTAGTCTGCGGCACGATGCAGTAGGAGCACTTTTTGTCGCAGCCGATCATTATGTTTATGAAGGATTTATATGGCGAACTCGCAAAATCTCCGAAGGCAAACTCGCTCTCATCGTAGTTTATGTCCGTGCTGATAAATTTTGGCGTACGGACGGCTTGCGAAATTTTAGATACGTTTCTGGCGCCGAGTACGAAATCTACAAATGGCGCGCGCTTAAAAATCTCTCCACCCAAATGACTTGCGGTGCAGCCGCAAACGCCAATTTTAGAGCCTCTTTTCCGCGCTTTATCGAATGCGCCGATCTCGCTAAAAAGCTTATGCACGGGCTTTTCGCGCACGGAGCATGTGTTTATTAAAATCAGATCGGCAATGCTAATGTTATCGGTAATCTCGTAGTCTTGATCTTTTAGCTGCGCGATAATATGCTCGCTATCGCGCACGTTCATCGCGCAACCTAGGGTCTGGATGAAGAGGAGTTTGCTCAAAGGATATGCACCTCGTACATATACTCGTTTTCGTTCAGCCCGTATCGCACTATGCGCTGATACACGCTAAAACCCTTAGTATCGAAAAAATCCACCAAAGCGGCTAAATCTTTTTGAGAATTTTCTCTATCCAGATAAAATATTTTCTGTCCGCTCTTTTCTACTTGGGCTTGCAAATCCTCGATCTTAACGCTTTTTGGCTTAGAAGCAAGCTCCGTTCTGGCAAGTTTTAGCTGCATGATCTATCCTTTCATTTATCTTTTTAAACCCGCGAGTTTAGCGAAATTTAGATAATAATTCGTTTAAATAAAAATAAAGTCAAAATTCCATATAATACCGCACTTCAAAATTTAAAATCCAAATTTAGTAGCACGAAATCAATCTTAAGGAAAATTTATGGAAAAAATCACCGACATCATCGAGTCGATTGCAAATGAAAAGGGGCTTGAGCCCGCAGACGTCAAAGAGCGCGTCAAAACGGCGTTCATCCAGACCGCAAAAAGACTTTTCGGCGAGGAATATCTCTACGACAGCGAAGTCGATCCGCAGACCAAACGCGTCAAGCTCTACCAAAAGGTCCATGTCGTCGCAGATGATGACGAGCGACTCGGGGATCACAACTTCATCGCGCTAAGCGAAGCCAAAAAAATAGGCGAAAACGCAGAGATCGGCGATGAGCTAAGCTACGAAATAAATATAGAAAACCTCGGTCGCACGGCTTCCGGCGTGCTAGCTAGAGAGCTGAATTTCCACATCCAAAGGCTGCTTGAAGAGAAAATTTTTGAAAACTATAAAAGCAAAGTAGGCACCCTCACCCACGGCACCGTCACTAAGATCGATCACGACGGCACTACCTACGTAGAGATCGAGGATACGAAGGCCTTTATGCCGCTTAAGAACCGTATCAAGGGCGAAAATTTCAAAGTGGGCGACGTGCTGCAAGCCGTCATCAAAAACGTAGCCATCGACAAATCCCACGGTATCAGGCTGGAGCTTTCGCGTACCAGCCCGAAATTCCTAGAAGCCCTACTCGCCGCCGAAGTCCCAGAGATCAAAGACGGCAGCGTCATCATCCAAGCCTGCGCGAGGATTCCGGGTAGGCGCGCTAAGATCGCACTTAGCGCCGTCTCGCCAAACGTCGATCCGGTAGGCGCTACCGTCGGCAAAGGAGGCGCTCGCATCGACGCGGTGAGTAGATTTTTAAGCAAAAATTTGCAAGACGGAAGCGGCGGCGAGAGCATCGACGCGTTTGAATACTCTGCAAGCCCCGAAATTTTGATCACTCGCGCGATGGCGCCCGCGATCGTAAACTCGGTCAAAATAACGCAGGACGGCAAGGCGATCGTCTACGTAAATCCTGATCAAAAAAGCAAAGCGATCGGCAAAAACGGCCTAAATATACGCCTCGCTTCGATGCTATGCGGCTGCGAGATCGAGCTTATCGAAACCGGCTTGGCGAGCGAGAAAAAGGTATCTAAGGAAGAAGGTCTTAAAAATCTCGAAGCGCTTTTTGGCGAGCTGTAGAGACGAAGCGCACTTCGCTTTTTGAAATTTTGTAAGTTACGCTTTTTATAAAATTCTATTCTTTTAGGATTTTACGAATTGTAAATTTCGTCTTTTGAAAATTCTGCAGCAAAGCGGATTTTTGTTTTGCGCGTAGAATGTGCAAAATTTGAAGCGAGCGGTAATTTTGCGAATTCGGTAGCTAGCGAAATTTATAAAATTTAATGCCCTGCGGAATTCTAATACGAAATTTTACGGAGTGCGGAATTTTAAAATTTAACATCAAAGCTAAATCTTGATCGGAATTTATGGCACGGAATTCTAGGCTCAATTCTATTCATGCGCTCGAATTGATGCGATATTTTAAATTTACACGGCGCGGAAAATTCCAGCCCAAGCTAGGTCGTGCCTACCGCTCGTATAAAATTTCAACGCCGCCGTAATGCCAAAATCCTCTCGGCGCGAGGTATTCGCCGCCTAGGACGGCTAGGTTGAGTTTGAAATACTGCGGCGAAAATTCCGTTATTTTTGAAATTTCCTGCTCAAGTAACGTCGTGCAGTAGAGGTTTGCTTCGCCGCGAGGTCTTAGCGCGAAACTCTCGCCGACGCGCCTAAGCAGAGAGTCAGCGAGGCGCGCCTTTTGCTCCTCGCTTAAAAATTTCATCCGCACCGCGCCAAAGTCTCGCGCATGCGTCAAAAACTCCCGCATCGAAACGGCCGCCACGCCGTCTCGCTCGCCTTCGCCCGTTACGGCATGCACCACCAAAAGCGGGCGCTCGCGCACGATCATGCCTACGTGCGAGTATTTAAAATCCGTCGCGGTCGCGATTATGCGGCTGTCGGTGACGTCGCCTAGGCGAAAGACGAGATCGCCCGTGCGTAGGTTTGATAAAATTTCATCCGGCACCCGCAGCGGCTCTTTGGCGGCAGGCGCGCGCGTGAGCATCCAGAGCTCGCCAAGCCCACCTGCCACAAAGATCAAGCGAATAAGAAACTTTTTCGCTAAAGCGAGACTTTCCACTTGCCGTCTTTTTTGACGAGCTTAACGCCCTCGGTGCGGTTCGTGCCGTTTTTAAAAGACACGGCGACTTTCACTAGCGCCGATTTCTCGTCGCTATTTTGCAGCTCGCCCGAGATGCTCTTTAGCCCGCCGCGCTTAGAGGCCTCCTCCTTGCCGGCACCTGCCATCTGCATCAGTTTGCCGTTTATCATCTGCATAGAGCCGTCGTCCGATCTGTCCTTGTCGGGTATGTCTATAGCATCCACCAAAGTCTTAGAATCGCCCTCGTATAGGGCTCTGATGAAGTCCTCGGCTACGCCTTTCGGGTCGCTGCCGCAGCCCGCTAAAACGAATATCGCGATGAGCGCGAGTAGAAATTTTTTCATAAGCTCTCCTCGTAGAAATTTTGAGATTCTATATACAAACGATAAATATTTTTTAAATTCAGATCTTTCTGCTCGGGGGGGGGGGGGGGGGTATGGCGGTTGGGTTTGGGAATGGGTAATCGGTGGTTGTTTTTCTGAAATAAAATTAAATTTTTCATTAGAAGGTAATCACGGATTTCCACGATAAAATTTTATCTTGCCAAAGCGAAATTTTATAGCAGTTTCTGCGAACCGTGCCTTGCGGCACACCACTCAAACGGCGCCCAAACTCATTCGGTAGCGCGCGAGGCGAGTTTTGCTTGTCGGAACTAAAATTTAATTGTATTTTGCGACTAAAATTTTAAAATTTAAATGCCACCTTCGTAGGATTGCTCGCTTGCGATTTAGCTTTTTGCTGCGATACTCGCAAAATTATAAGGAAATTTTATCTAAATGGGCTATAATTCAGCAATTTTTCTAAAGGAAAATCATGGAAACTTGGGCGGTTTGGGCACTCGCATCAGCGCTCTTTGCGGCGCTGACTGCGATATTTGCAAAAATTGGGCTTGAAGGCATCAACTCCCACTTTGCGACTTTTATCCGCACGATCATCATCGCCCTATGTCTTGCCATATTCTTGCGCTACGCTAAAGCCTGGCAGCCGCTATCTAGTCTGAGCCCTCGCAACTGGGCGTTTTTGATACTAAGCGGATTAGCTACGGGTGCATCATGGCTGGCATATTTCAAAGCTCTGCAAATCGGCAAAGCCTATCAAGTAGCACCGATCGATAAACTAAGCGTAGTGCTCGTTGTGATCATAGCCGTGATCTTTTTAGGCGAGCGCCCGAGCCTGCGCGAATGGCTCGCGCTAGCACTCATCGGCAGCGGCGTGATGATTCTGGCGTTTAAGTAAATTTATCTCTAGCCCGGATGGAATTTTATTGATAAATTCCAAGCAGGACGCACTGTGGCGATAAATTTAATCCATAAAACGAGTAAAATTTAAATCAGCCGTAAAGATTGTATCTTTTAAATTTGATTTAATTACGGAGATTTCAAAAATACGCGCTTGGCCCGACAAATTTGACTTAATTGTTAAATAGATCGTATTTTAATAAGATTAAAATTAGATCTAAAATGATCTTAACTACATATTTTATACGATCCTAACATGGAATTTAGACTTTCTTTTCATTGCCATAATTCTCTCCTTTTGAAAATTAAGGCAATTTTCGCTTTTTTAGAGTCCCAAATCTATACCATTTTGGGACGGACGAAGGAAATTGTGGTTAAATTTGAAAGATTTTTAATAAAATTTAGGTCTTCGAAATAATTTCAAAAGCAACGGAGGCCGAATAGGCTGCGGCGTTATCGCACAGCTACGCTTGTTTATACACCCGGTGTCTAACTATAAGAGAAAAAGACAGAATAGGGAAAAGAGGGAAAACCAAACACGAAATTTATAGTAGAAAAAGCGTAGAAAGAATTAAATTGTCAAATTCCATAAAATAGTGAAGAAGTATAGGGTTTATAACTTTCATAAAAATTTTAAAAATAAGGACGAAAAAAAGAAGAGAGAAAGAAACTCCTCTCTCTTCTTTTACC
>CAUPZQ010000011.1:0-51207 GCA_963515915.1 uncultured Campylobacter sp. | reverse complement strand
GCTACCGCTGCGTGATGAGCCACAGAAGCGGCGAGAGCGAGGATAGCTTTATCGCGGACTTCGCCGTCGCGATGAATACGGGTCAAATCAAGACGGGCGCGACTTCAAGAAGCGAGCGCAACGCCAAATACAACCGCCTGCTTGAGATCGAGCGCGAGACGGATGAGTTTTTAGGAAGCCAAATTTAAAATGTTTTTTAAAAAAAAGTCCAAGCGGGGCTTAAAAGGCGGCGCGAAGCGTACCTATGCGGACGGAGCGGATTATACGGACACGCAAGGCAGATATTCAGACGCAGACTTTGACGAGGACGATTTTTTTGACGATGATGAATTTTATAGCGATGAAAATTTTGGCGGAGGCTTTAGCGAGGTAGAGGCTGGCTTTCGCAAAAATCGCATTGGAGCTTCGCGTGGTATAGATGAAGCAGGCTCTACCTCTGAAGCCACAAGCAGCAGCTCTAATTTAAGTGGCAAAAGCTCTGCTGCAAGCGGAAACTACGAAGGTAGCTCGCAAGCAGACGCGAGCTTTTACGGCGCGGAATTTATTGGGGGCGGCGATTTAAAGAATGCAGAATTATACGCGAAAGAAAACCACTTCCCAAACGACGCGGGTTTTGCGGCTCAAAGTGCAGACTACAGCTCTCAAGGCACGGGCTTTGCGGCACAAGACATAAATCCTGCCGCGCAAGGATTTTCTTTTGCGCCGCAAAACGCAGATCCTGCCGCTAAAAAAGCTTTAAAAAAGCGTAAAAATTTAAAAGAACGGCTGAATTTTATCAATCCGTTTTCACCGCTTAAGCAGATTTTTGCAGCTCTTGCGCTGATCGTCTGCGTTGTTTTTGCAGGCATCTTCGTGGGTGATGTGCTATTTGGCAAGCGATCGTTTGAAGTGCTGCGCCAGTTGCAAAAAGAAAAGGCGTTTTTATTCACCGACGTCGAGCGGCTAAAAGAGGAAAACGCTGAGCTGCAAAAGCTTTATTTAGAGCGTCGCTCGCTCGATCCGGACCTTAAAAAATGAGAAAAATTTCTTTGCTAATTTTAGGTCTTTGCGCTTTTTTAAACGCTGAGAATTTAAATGGCGCAAATTCAAACGCTACAAAACCTAGCATCGTCGCGGTAAAAAAGCAAAATTCTACCAATTTGGCGATTAAAGAGCCAAAAAAAGGTGCGCAAAGCCCAAACGCTAAAAAGCAAGCTGTAATAAAGCCTGAAACATCTAAAAGCCCTACCGCAGCAATGCAAAAAAGCGCCGCAGAAGCTAATTCTAGTATTAAAGCAAGCGTCGCCAAAAAAGCTGTGAGCGCACAGCTCTCGCAGACCGAAAAAAAAGCTCCTGCGCCCAAAGCGGGCATCGGTGCTCCTTCGCAGGTCATAAAAACGGAACTGAACTCTTCCGCGCAGCCTTCAGCTACGACGCTTCCGCCTCCTGATGAGTTACCGATCGTGCCGGAAGTAAGCGAGTTAAATTCTACAATGGTGCAAAATTTTAAGGCGGCACAGAATTCTACAGCTCAAAATTCTACGGTGCAAAACTCCACTATGCAACAAAAAGCGCAATCTGCTCCGCAAAATTCCAATCCGGCGCAAAGCTCCGCCGGCACGCCACAAAATGCGCCCGCGCCTAAAAATTTCACGCAGCAAACCTTTGCGCTTCCCTCCGACGCTCTTACGATCGAAAGCCTGATCGTGCGATATAGGGATGATGACGGGGCTTTGCACGAAAAGATCGTTGATATCAATCGCTCGATTGATTGGCACGATGATTTCGTGCTAAGTGCGAGTGCCAAACCTGCGCTACATAGGGCGCTAGATGTCTCGGTTACTTCGACTGATCCAAATTTACAAAAGCAGGTCTCGCAAAGTGCCATCACACCTAGCTTCGCGCCGCGCCTGGAGCTGCCGCTAGAGACGCTTAAATTTGACGACGGATTAAAATTTGTCATCCGCAAAGACAGCGTGCAGCTCATCACCGCAGACGATTTCAAAAGCTCTGACGCAAATGTTTCTGGCACGCTTGAAGCGGAGTTTTGGCGCCAAGAGATCCCGCTTAGCGGTGCGAGCTTTGCTGTAAATATCGGCGGCTTTAGCGACATCAACGTTACCAAAGAGGATGGCTACTACCGCATCGGCGTGCGCTCGCGCGAGGGCAACCTCAGCATCAGACGCAAAGATGGCGGGTATTTGATTTACAAAAATTCTAATTAAGGAGAGACTATGACACATTTAGAGATTATGAAATTTCGCCACGCGTGCAAAATTTTTGACGAGAACAAAAAAATCGGTAAGGTCGATTTTGACGCCATTTTGCAGGCAGGAATCTTAGCACCTAGTTCTACGGGGCTAGAGCAATGGGACTTTTTGGTTGTGCAAAACAAGGCGCTACGCGAGCAGATCCGCGAAAAATCGTGGAATCAGCCGCAGATCACCTCTTGCTCACATCTGGTCGTGATTTTAGCAAAGATCAAGGATATAAAGCTAGGAAGTGATTATATCGAGCGAATGATTACGCGTAAAAAAGATGAAGCGCCCAAATATATCGGCGACAGGCATAAATTTTATCAAGATTTCTTAAGCGGTTATTTTCACAACGACGATAAGGAGCTATTTAATTGGTCGCACGCGCAGTGCATGTTCGCAGCACTTGCGATGATGAACGAGGCCGCAAGCCGCGGCATCGACAGCTGCCCGATGGAGGGCTTTGATCGCGCAGCGCTCGGAGAGATTTTGGATCTGAAATGGAATGAGCGTCGCGTGGCGCTGCTCGTGCCTTTCGGCTACCGCGTAAATCCACAGCCGCAAAAGATCCGCCGCAGCATGGATGACGTAGTAAAGTGGATTGAATAAGTCAACAGTGGCTTTAGAGTATTAAATTTACAGCGCGTAAAAGTCTAAAGCTGGTGTGTGAAGCAACACACGCATTTTTTAGAAATTTATCGCGCTTTAGCCTTTTTTCTCGCCCGCAAATCTTGTGCGGCGAAATTGAAAATTTTTCAAGATCTCAAAATAAAATTTATAAATTTATCTCAATAAACATACAGCTGCAAAACGACTTAAATTTTTAAGACGGAATATTAAAATTTCATCGCAAAATTCTAAGATACGCGTAAATTCTTAGCGGGCGCAAGAAAAGTTAGAATTTTTTGCTAAAATTTTGCGAAATTTACATAAGCAGGATCAAAAATGAAACTTCCCAAACAGCTTTTAGACCGCTATGGCGCCGAGCGTCAAAGCGCGGGCGAGGCGCAGCGGACGGCGAATGAGATCGCCTTTGCGCCGGTGGTCTTTCAAGTCTCGCGGCTGATGAAAAAATTTGGAATTTTAAGCGCGCTTAATGAGGCACGTGACGGGCTAAGCATAAGTGAGATCGCGCAGAAGCTCTCGCTTAGCGAATACGCCGTAAAGCTGCTTTTGGAAAGCTCACTTAGCATCGGCACGGTGCTGCTGTGCGGCGAGAAATTTCGGCTTAGTAAGGCAGGATATTTTCTACTCACCGACGAGCTGGTGGGAGTGGATATGGACTTCATCCACGACGTGTGCTACGAGGGGCTCTTTAGGCTCGAAGAGACGCTAAAATCGGGCAAACCCGAGGGGCTAAAGGTTTTTGGACAGTGGGCTACGATCTACGAGGCGCTTTCGCATCTGCCGCCGCACGTGCGCAAAAGCTGGCTCGCGTTTGATCATTTTTATTCGGATTTGGCGTTTGAGCCTGCGCTAAAGATCATTTTCTCGCGCAAGACGGATAAAATTTTAGACGTAGGCGGCAACACGGGGCGCTTTGCTAAGCGGTGCGTAGGCTACGACGAAAATGTGCGCGTCACGATAATGGATCTTGCGGGGCAAATTTCGATGATGAAAGACGCCGTCGCAGGCGCGAAGGGCGCGGGGCGCATAGAGGGGCTTGCGGCCGATCTGCTAGATCCCGCTACGCGCTTTCCGAGCGGCTTTGACGCGATCTGGCTTAGTCAGTTTTTGGACTGCTTTGCAGAGGAGCAGATCGTAAGCATCCTCTCGCGCGCGGCGGAGTCGATGAGCGAGCAGGCGCGGCTTTATATTTTGGAGCCGTTTTGGGACAGGCAGCGCTACGAAACTGCCGCGTATAGCATGACGCAGATCAGCGTATATTTCGCCGCCATGGCAAACGGCAATAGCAAAATTTATCACTCGGACGATATGGTTAAATTTGCGCAGCGCGCCGGGCTTAAAATTTCGCAAATTCACGACGGGCTGGGCGTCGGACACACGCTGCTGTGCTGCGAAAGGGCGCGCTGATGGACGCGCAAAGCTTAAGCGCGCGGCTAAATAAGCCGATTAAATTTTTGCTAGTGCTTTTTGGAATCGGAATTTTGGCAAATGTGGCGATGGAATTTTATGCGGAGAAACAACGCGGCGAGCTAGAGCGAAACTTCTGCGAAAGCAAGCAGGTGCGAGATGCGTTAGCGCGGATAAACGAGGGCGCGCCGCGCAGGATCGACGATGCTACGATTTTAAAAGGCGCCGCGTGCGAAGAGGGTAGCTTCATATACGATTACGCGCTAAATAGCTCGTCAAATTTAGACCTCAGCGCGCTGGATGCGGGCGATGCGGAAATTTTAAAAGAGATGCTGTTTGCCAAGGCGAAGGTCAGCTTTTGCAGCACGGATTTTTCGCGGCGCCTGCGGGAGCTCGGCAAAACGATGGTGTTAAACTATGAAATAAAGGGCTTGCCGCCGATACAGCTAAAGCTTGATAAAAATAGCTGCGCGCGGTGAATTTTAAAACCCAAGCGAGGCATTTGATTAGCCGCGTTTTGTGTGGCGGCGCGTTGGCAGCTGGTGCCTTTGTAAGCTTGCGAGCGAGCGTATGCTTTACGCAGAATTTTATGTGAGCAGGTCGCGGATAAAATTTAGCAAGATCTCATCGCAGCAAGTGTAGCATAATAAATCATAAAATTCTGACTCAAAATCTATGATGCTGTTTCAAATAAAATTCCGTAACTTATAGAATTTCGCGTTAAAGCTTTACGCGGTATTTGCGCTGCTGCATAGATATAATTCCGCGTGAAATAGTGAAATTTTAATGAAAAACGCCACTGGCAGAACCTAGCACGAAATTAGATCGCGGCTTAAAAGACTCGGGGCGCGTTTAGCGCTTTGTGGCGACGAAATACACGCTGATCTGCGTCATACTATACGCGGCGGCGCTGTAAAAGTTAAGCAGAGATTTTAACATGTTACTTTTGCGCAGGCGAAATCGAAAGCGAAGCGGATAAATTTTAAACGAATTCGGCGCGGGCGAGCAGGCAAAGGCTCACGCCGCGCTAAATTTTAAATCCCGCACAAGCCCTACTTGCAGTCGCTAGGCTTAAATTCTACCCTTATAAATTCTTCGCCACTTTTTATCTTATAGCTCCATATCGCGCTGTTTATTAGCGGATGCATTACCTTCATCTGATTGCAAAAAATTTGCTTATTTTGGCTATCTATGACATTTTGTATCACAGTTTTTTGATCATTTCCGACACTGTCAAATTTCATCCCCATGCCGTCATTTAGCTCGTAGTTGTAGATGAAGCTGCCATCCTTGCACTCAGCGCCAGTTAACGTGGTAATCTCGTCGACTCGCATCGGCGCACTCTTATTGATACCTTCCACAGCCGCTTTGAGCTGGACATTATCGCAGCTTGGTGCTGCAAAAAGCGCCGCGAAAGCAAACGGAAGTAATAAAAACTTTTTCATAATTCTCTCCTTAAAAAATTTAGTTATGATATAAAAATTAATATTAATCGGTGCTTTAAATTTAGATCGAATTTTTGGTGCCGCGAATATGGAATTTTATGAAAGCAGGGCAGAGAATGTGAAAAATTTATTTACAAAATTTGGCTCCGAAAAGTGAAATTAGGCAGTATGTCAAGGTGCGGAATTTATTGGCTCGCCGCACTTAAATACGAACTGCTGAGTTAAATTTCATAGCGCATTTTACGGAACTTAACTCAGCTTGCGAAATAAATTCGATGCTTAGAGTACCGACAAACTCGATATCAAAAGGATTTAATGCCGTAGATTAGTAAATATCGCAAGAAAGCGCGTCTATGTAAGCCTTAAAGCCATGCTAATTATATCAATAAATAAAATTTAGGCGCAACGATCCGCAAGCACGTGCTGCAAGATCGCCGCGACAAATTTTACCACAAGACGGCAGGCAAAAATAAGCGACTAGATGCCCGCCTCACCACAAAAAGGCGTAAGCGCGATTAGTTATCGTTGATTACGTCCAAAATTTCTCTAGCGTGCACGGCGTAATCATTCGCCATCGATTTTTGAAAGATCCCGCCGATCTGCGCGTATGAGCCCTGACCGCCGCCGAAAAACTCCTCCTCGCCGAAGTTGCGCTCGTTTACGGCGATATTTTGGTTGTAGATTGGCTTTCCGTTTTTAAACATTTTTAAGCGTAGATTGTAGCGTACGAAGGGCTTTGCCGAAACATCGATGCCATCGGAGCTGTAAAAGCCAAAGCCGAATGAGCTAAGCTCAGGCGCGATGACGAGCCCTTTACCTTGCAGCGCTTTTTCGTCGTCGGTGACGCTCACGCGCCTTAGGTAGGTGCCAAAGAAGCGCTTTGCCTCGCCTGCGACGAACTCGCCGACATCGATTTTAAGCTCATCGTCTCTGCCTAGCTTCGAGCTTGCGGCGTAGCTTTTCGTTCCCATTAGCTCGCTAGGGATATAAATGAGCGCGCTTTGCATGGCGTTAGTCGCGCTTATAGTGTCATCAAACGGCGCTACATCGGCATTTTGATTAAACTGCGCTTCATATGCGCAACCGCTAAAAAGCGCGCAAATTATTGCGGCTAGAAAGAAATTTTTCATTGTTTGCTCCGTGTAAAAATTTTTGTAATTCTACCCCGCGGGTCTAAATTTTACGCTGAAAACCGAAAAATTTCACGCCTTAATGTCGTAGCTGAAATTTTTCAAAAAATATATACGTAAAGCTTCGCGCTCGGCGCGGCTAGGACGGATGCAAAAAAATACCGCAGCACCCGTATCGTCCCTCCCGCGCAGTAGCAGGCAGTCGCGCAGTCGTAGCCTCGCTCGTCCGTCTAGCCTTCGCGCGACGACGAGCTTGGAAGCGATCAAAATCGCAAAAATGCCCGCCGCTGCATAGATCGCAGCTTCGACAAAGCCGAATTTGATCGTCAAAAACACGCCCGCGACGTATGCGAAAAGAAGCAAGAATTTTAAAATTTCTTGCAGTTTCAAAAACCGTTCGTAGCTTAGAAACGGCACGCGAAACGTCCGCACGAAGCCGAACGACGGCTCTATCAGATCGACGCATCCAAGCATAAGATCGTATTTGTCTAGCCCTCTGCGAAAGGATATTTTAAGCCCGTCAAATTCCACGCGCGCCGCCTCTTTGCTACCGCTTCGCAGATAAAGTAACGCTAAAAACATAAAAACGATCGTCAAGCTGGGCTTGGCTTGCTGCGAGCGTAGCGGGCTGTCCGTGTAAAACAGCTCCCCCGATCCGCCGATGTCTAAAGAGATAAAAATGCAAAAAAACGCAAGGATAGAGGCGGAGAAAATTCTATAAAACGTATCGTCGCAAATGAGGCTGAATTCGGGCTTTTGCATTAGTTTTTGTATAGCGGCGCGTCGGTGATTTTAAATCTAAATTTATTGCCTGCGCCGATAAATTTTACGAAGCTAGCTACGTCAAATCCCTGCTGCGGCGCGCTTAGCGGCGGTTTAGCAAGGATCTCGAAGCTTAGCCCCGCGTAGTTGAAAAACTTGCCGCAGCGCCGAAAGCCGTGTCTGCCGTAGAATTCTATGCGGCGCAGGCGTTGCGCGAGATTGGGCGCGTCCTCGTGCGGAGGCTCGACGTCAAGGACGATTTGCGCGCTTGGATTTTGCGTGACGATGAGCGCAAGCAGCCTTG
Source organism: uncultured Campylobacter sp. (assembly GCA_963515915.1). Classification (GTDB taxonomy): domain Bacteria; phylum Campylobacterota; class Campylobacteria; order Campylobacterales; family Campylobacteraceae; genus Campylobacter_B. The sequence continues at coordinate 43,298 of CAUPZQ010000011.1, read as the reverse complement.
AGCCGATCCCCAGTCCGCGAAATTTCGCATCGATGCCGAGGTAGGCCACGTAAAAAATCCCGCTCCCGCCGCCGCTTGGAATTTCACTCTCATCATAGCGCAAAATTTCGCTTTCTGCGGTAATCGATGAAATTTTGCCATCTGCAGCGCTTGATGAAATTTCACCCCTTCTGGCGCTTGATAAAATTTTGCCGCTCGCGCCGCAAATCGAACAGTCCGCAGCGATCGGAGTTTTGCTATCTGCGCTCGCGTTTAAAATTTCATCGCCGCTCAGAGGCTGCGTTTTTTGGCCTGCGATTTTGCGGCTTGTAACGCTAAAAAATTTTGCTTCCGAAAATTCCGCTTTACCGCTTGAGATTTCATCCTCTGCGCCTTCAAATTCCGCGCCGCTATGGGCTTTGGATCTTAAAATTTTATCCGCATTGAGGCGAGGCGGCGGCTGTTTGTGGTGCGAAACCGCGCGCTTATAGGTTTGCTCGGTTCTATAGACGAAAAAGCCAACCAGCTCCTCGCCCTTTAAATTTTGCGCTGCCGCGTTTGAATTTTCGCCTGTCGCCGCGCCGGGATTTTTACTTTCCGAGCTGGATTTTTTACTTGTCGCATTAGATTTTTTATCAGCCGCGCCGCCATTTTCGGAACTCAAAGAGGCTAATTCTGCCGCGCCGCAGTCGCTCGCATCGGAATTTTTACTCGCAGCATCGCGATCTTGGCTAGCTTCGCCGCAATCCCGCTTTGCCGCGCAAAAATCCTGCTTCGGCGCGCATAAATTTTCGCTTTCCGCCGCACGATTTTTACCCGTAGCGCCGTCAGTGTTCAGGGCGCTAAAATCCTCGAAAATCGCCGCGATTTCAAGCTGTCCTTTGCGCGACATTTTTAAGAAATTTTTTATGCTGATACGCTCGATTTCGGGGAACGCTGCGACGTTGATCGCCTCTATGCGCGCGATCAGTGCCGAGCCCTCGCCGATACGCTCAAGTCTCATTTGCCCTCCTTGTCGCGATAGGCCTACCGCGTAAATTTAAAATTTGCCCGCCTAGCTCGCGGGAATTTCATCGCTCGCTCCTAAAATTTCATGAAATTTCGCAAAATTTAAAGGGCGGCTCGTCTAAATTTAATCCTCGCCGTAAATTCGCTTTAAATTCCCCAGCGTCGCGCTTGCGTTTAGCAGTAGCGCGTCGGCGATCGCCAGTCGCGCCATCGCGGTGGCTACGACGCTACCGCGCACGGCGATACACGGATCGTGCCGCCCGCGCAGCTCGCAGACCGCGTCCGCACCGTGCACGTCCACGCTGTGCTGCGCCATGAAAATGCTCGGGGTCGGCTTAAAATGCGTCGTTATCTCGATCGGCGCGCCGCTACTTATGCCGCCCAAAATTCCGCCCGCGTTGTTGCTCGCGAAACTTGCGCCGATCTTGCCGCCGTTGGTGCGGATCGCATCCTTGCTAGCGCGCATAAAATCGTTGTTTTCGCTGCCTTTTAGCGTGCTTGCCTTCACTCCGGCGCCGATCTGCACGGCCTTTACGCCGTTTATGCCCATCAGCGCGCCCGCAAGCGTCGCATCCAGCTTGCCATACAGCGGCTCGCCGAGCCCTGCAGGCACGCCGGTGACGCGAGTTAGCACGCAGCCGCCGATACTATCGCCAGCATTTTTGACGCTTAGAATTAACTCCTTCTGCGCGCCCTCTACAGCGGGATCAAGCGCGAAAATTTCACTGTTTTGCGCAAAGTCGAAGTCTAAATTTGCGGCGTAAATTTCGCCCACGCTGCAAATCCCGCTTTTTACGGAAATTTTAAAGTGATTTAGCAGGATTTGCGCAAACGCTCCCGCAGCCACGCGCACGGCGGTTTCGCGCGCGCTTGCTCGTCCGCCGCCTCGGTAATCGCGCAGTCCGTATTTGGCAAAATACGAAAAATCGGCGTGAGCGGGGCGGAAAATATCTTTTATGTTTTCGTAGTCCTTCGAGTGCTGGTTTGCGTTGCGGATGATAAATCCGATCGGCGCGCCGGTGCTGCGACCGTCAAAAATCCCGCTTAAAATTTCGATCTCGTCGGCTTCTTTGCGCGGCGTAGCGTATCTGCCGCCCGGTTTGCGGCGATCAAGCTCGCTTTGGATATTTGAAATCTCGATCGCCACGCCTGCCGGCAATCCGTCCAAAACGCCGCCGATCGCCGCGCCGTGGCTCTCGCCGAAGGTGCTAAGGCGCAATCTCTCGCCGAAGGTGTTCATAGCGCGCCTCCTTGATCGCCGCCGCTTTGTTTATCCGTATCGCGCCCGTTTTGTTCGGCGTTTTTGTTTCGCTCATTGCTTTTTTTAGCGCTCGGCGTGCCGCTCGATACGCCAGTACGGTCGCTTCTTTTGCCGCCGCCCCGCGCCCGCCCGCTGCTTTGTGAGCTTTTTTTGCCGTTCTGAGCGCGATTTTCGCCGTTTTGCGCGTCGCTATCAGATGCTGTTTGCTCGCTATTTGTTGCGCCAGTGCCGTGCGAGGCGCCGTTTTGTAAAAGCTCGAGCGCGATTTGCGCGCATTTTTGCTCGGCCTCCTTTTTGCTCGCTCCCACGGCGGATGAGAGCCGCCTGCCGCCAACAAGCGCCGCCATTTCGAAGCTTTTTTTGTGATCGGGGCCGCTCGAGCCTAAAAGAACATATTCGGGCGTGACGCCGAATTTTGCCTGTGTGAGCTCTTGCAGCGCGGTTTTGTAGTCTCGCACGAGCTCGTTAAAGCTTATGCGCGGATAGAGGATTTCTAAGATTGCAATCGCAATGCGGGCGGTGTTTTGCAGCCCGCTCTCAAGATAGACGGCGCCCATTATCGCCTCAAACGCGTCCGAAAGCAGCGAGGGCTTCTCGCGCCCGCCGTTGCGCTCCTCGGACAGCGACATATTCAGGTTCTCGCCGATGCCCAAAAATTTTGCAAATTTAGAAAAGCTGCTTTCGTTTACGAGCGCGGCGCGCAGCTTGCTCAGATCGCCCTCATCGCTGCTAAATTTTTTGAAAAGATACTCGCCCACGATCAGATCCATCACCGCATCGCCTAAAAATTCCAGCCTCTCGTTGTTGTGTCCGTTTTTGGCGCTTTTGTGCGTAAGAGCGATCTTGAGGTGGGTTAAATTTTTAAATTTATAGCCCAGTTTTTCTTGTAATTTTTCTAAATTTTGCATTATCAACCTTTTTATAAAATTCTACGAAATCCGCGGCGGCTCACACGCAAACGACATCTGGTGCGAATGAAGCACGCGCAAGCGAAACGAACGAGCGCAAGCATAACCCACACTAAATTTGCACTAACGCCGAATGAAACGCGCTAGCACCAATCTGCGGTGAATAAAATTTAAATGTGCCCGCTAATTCTAAACACAAACCGCGCTGAAGCTCGCTCGCCGCGAATGAAATTTATACCGAAACAAACTTGCCGCAAATACAGCCGTATCAAAGTCCGCTTGCTGCGAATGCAATCCGCGCACAAAATATGGTGCAAACTAGCGCGAACGACGCAAATAAACAGAGTGCGCCGAACCCGATTAAGTGAACTAAACTCGCTAAAACCGGCTTCGGGCGATAAAATTTACGTCGAAGCGGCTCTGTGTGCAAAGTAAACGCGGGCAAATCCATGCTTAATCCGCGCAACCGCAAGCTTCGCCGTAGAATTTTAGCCCTTTATCGCTTCCGCCGCCGCGCGAGCCATAGCGTCGCACTCCTCGTTTTGCGGATGACCCGCATGCCCCTTGACCCAGGAGGCCTTGATCTCGTGAGGCGCCGCTGCCGCAAGGTATCTACGCCACAGATCCGCGTTTTTTTTGCCCTTAAAATCGGTAACGACCCACTTTGCGAGCCAGGAATTTATCGCTTTAACGACATATTCGCTATCGGTAAAAAGCTCGACGCGGCAGGGCTGCTTAAGCGCGCTAAGCCCCATTATAGCGGCCGTTAGCTCCATTTGATTATTTGTCGTCATCGCTTCCGCGCCGCTTGCCTTTTTTATCGCGTCGCCGTATTGCAAGATGTAAGCCCAGCCGCCTGCTCCAGGGTTTCCGAGACAGCTGCCGTCGCTAAAAAGTTTGACCGATTTCACCGGTTTTCTCCGAAATTTGTGCTCTGATCTCCATGCTACCTAGCTCGTAGCAGACCGGGCAGCGGTGCGAGAAGAGCCCAACCGAGCTTTTGCACTTCGCGCAGGTGTAGCTAAAGCTAAGCCCCGCGTCCTCAAAGCCCGCGTCTTTCATAGCCATAAGCGCGTTGATCTCAAAAATTTTACTCGCGCTCTGCGGCTTTTGATCGCTTTTTCCAAGCGCGTAAAAAAGCGCATTGTACTCCGCATCCTGCGTATTTACCACCGCAGGGAAATCATAGATCAGATCGATCGCCTGCTCGATCGGCGGGAAGCGGTCAAAGCCCTCCATAGGCTCTTTGTTTTTGATAAAAAGCTCCATGCAAAACCGCCCCGCGCCTTTGAAGTTTAGCTTTGAAATTTTAGCGATCTTTTTATTAAACGGCGTATTGGCGTCGTTTGCGATGATCTGAGCGCGCTCGAACTGGCTTTGAGCATATACTTCGGCGTCCTGTTCGCGCAGCGCGTCAAGCACCTCAAGCGCCTCATTAAAGCGCTTCAGCCGCTCATAAATCACCGTAAGATGCGTAAGAGCCTCTTTGTTTCTGGGGCGCAGCTTCAGCGCCTGCAAAAACACCTCTTCGGCGCGTCCCAAAAAGCCCGCTTTGAAATATACGATACCGAGATTGGTGAGGATAAACTCCCTCTGCACGCCGCCGCTAGCCTTACTTAGCGCGATTAGATAAATTTCTATCGCACGCTCGAAGTCGCCGCTTTTGACGAAAGAGCTAGCTAAAATTCCAAGCGTCGGGATGTCTATTTGCGGGCTTGCCAAAAGCTGTCTGTGCTCGGTGCTAAGCGCGTCTAGGGTGTCAAATTTTTTGATGAAATTCTCTAAGCTCTGCCTCTCGTTTTTTTTAGAAAAAACTCCCCAAATATAGCTTAGAATCGACACTAGCAAGATTATACTTATCAGCATGATAAGCCCGAAAATCGGGTCGCGATCGTCTAAGAAAAAATTATCCAAATCAAACCTCGTCGCAAAAATAAAGGGCAATTATAGCAAAGTGCGGGTATAATTTCGCTTATGATTAAAAACGAAAGCATAGAAAATCTGCTGGCCACCGTAGATATCGTAGACGTCGTAGAAAAATATGTCCCGCTTAAGCGCAGCGGCGCAAATTTCGTAGGCGTCTGCCCCTTCCACGACGATTCGCACCCGAGCATGAGCGTGAGCTCCAAGCTTGGAATTTTTCACTGCTTTTCGTGCAAGGCAGGCGGTAACGCGATTAAATTTATCCAAGATTACGAAAAGATAAGCTTTCCAGAAGCGGTTGAAAAGCTTGCAGGGATGTATAATTTCGCGCTGCAATACACCGGCGCTAAAGTCCAGGAGCGCAGCGAAGAGAAGAAGGTGCTCGGGATTTTAAACGCTTACTACCAAAGCTGCCTTTATCAAAACCCCGCCGCCGTGAAATACCTGCACGAGCGCGGACTGAGCGATCAAAGCATTCGCAAATTTGGCCTTGGCTACGCAGGAGCTAGCGCGCAGACGATCAGGGTTTTGCAAAACGAAGAAATTCCGCCGCAAGACGCGTTAAATGCGGGTGCAGTGAAGCAAAACGAGCGCGGGCTTTACGCTAGCTTCATCGAGCGCATCACTTTTCCAATCTACAACCACGCAAGCAAGCTCGTGGGTTTCGGCGGCCGCACGATAAGCGACAACCCCGCCAAATATGTCAATTCGCCGCAGTGCGCGCTGTTTGATAAATCTAAAATTTTCTACGCATTCGATCTTGCGAAAAAAAGCGCAATCGCCAAAAAAACCCTCATCATCACCGAGGGCTACATGGATGTCATCATGCTGCACCAAGCGGGTATCGACAACGCCGTAGCGGTGCTCGGCACGGCGCTGACGCCCGCTCATCTGCCGCTTATAAAGCGCGCGGAGCTTAACGTCGTGCTTAGCTTCGACGGCGACGCCGCGGGCATCAATGCGGCGATAAAATCGGCGCGGCTTTTGTGTCTGAATAAGATCGACTCAAGCGTCGCTATAATCGGCGGAGGCGCCGATCCTGCGGATATGATAGTCGCAGGCAAGGTGCGCGAGCTAGAGCAAATTTATGCTAGCGGCATGGAGAGTGGGGAGTTTCTGATCCGAAGAATCGCTAAAAAATATGACCTCGCCCGCCCCGTACAAAAAGAAGCGGCGCTAAATGAGATCAAAGAATTTACCGCAGCGCTCGGCCCCGTTCTCGCCGAGTCCTATCAGAGCCTGGTGGCGCAAATTTTAAACATCTCGCCCAGCTCGTTCAATCTCGCCGACGGCGGTAAAAATTTCGGCGCGGGCTTTGAGGGGCGAAATTTTAACGAGAGCGGGAGCTTCGACTCTCGCGATTTCGGCTCTTATGGAGGACACGGCGCAGACGGCAAGGGCGGCGCTAGCGGGAGCATAAACGGCAGAAATTTTAATCGCGCGCAAAACACGGCGCGTTATAAAAGCTCCGCGCCGCCTACCGCTTCGGCGAGGTTCGGGCGCTCGCTACTGCGCCGCAAGGAGATCGCGGAACTTCAGATCATAAAATCAATGCTGCTTGATAGCGAGATGGCGGAGCTTGGGCTCGGTTGCTTGGAGCGGCGCGATTTTCGCATGCACGGCGATATTTTCGAGGCGTTTTTGGCTTTTGCTCGCAGCGGCGGAAATTTTAAAAATTTCATCATGGGCGAGGGCGGTAATGCGAATGGTAGCGCTTTCAAAAATTTTACTGCGGGCGGCGCGAGAGAAAATTTTAACCGGGGCGAGGGCGTAAATTTAAAAGGCGGCGAGAATTCTAGCGAGCAAAATTTTATCGGGCAAGACTCTACGGGCACCGTAAATTTAAAAGGCTCCGCGCAGCAGGGCGCAAACGGCGGCGAGAAGCAAGACGTAAACAACGTCGCAAAGCAAGGCGAAAAGAAAGCCGCAGCTCAAAATGTTCAAAGCGCTCAAAGTGTCCAAAATACTCAAAACGCCGAAACCGAAGCCCGCGAAAATCTGCGCGCGCTCGCGCTGGATGATGAAATTTTGCCGATCGGCGGCGTGGCGCTTTTTAACGACGCGTGCAAAATTTTACGCCGCAACGCCCTGCAAGATCTGATGCAAAAGCTCAAAAACTCCGACGCGCCCGACAAGATCGAGCGGATCTTGGAGTATCAAAAAAAGATCAATCAACTCAAGTAAAGGAACGAAATGAAGGCATTGGCGCTCTTTAGCGGCGGGCTTGACTCCATGCTCGCAGTCAAACTCATCGTCTCGCAAGGCATCGAGGTGCTCGCGCTGCATATGGATATCGGATTTGGCGGCAAGGACGATAAGAGCGAGATCATGCGCCGCAGAGCCGTAGCCGCGGGGGCGGATTTTAAAAACGTCGATATCAGAAGCGAATATCTGCAGCAGGTGCTTTTCGAGCCAAAATACGGCTATGGCAAGCACTTCAACCCCTGCATCGACTGCCACGGATATATGTTTAAGACCGCGCTTGCGATGCTGCAAAGCGAAGGGGCGAGCTTTATCATCACGGGCGAGGTGCTCGGACAGCGCCCGATGAGCCAACGCGCGCAGGCTCTAGCGCAGGTCGGCGGGCTTAGCGGCGATGAGGAGGGGCTGATCCTACGCCCGCTGTGCGCGAAACTGCTGCCACCCACGACGCCCGAAATCAAGGGCTGGGTAGATAGGGGCGCGCTGCTTGATATCAGCGGGCGCGGACGGGCTAGACAGATGCAGCTCGCGGCAGAGTTCGGCTTTGAGGATTACGAAACGCCTGCGGGAGGCTGTCTGCTGACCGTGCAGAGCTTCAGCGAGCGGATCAAGGATGCGGTAAAATTTGAAAAGATCGAAACGCCCGCGGACGCTGAAATTTTAAAATTCGGGCGTCATCTGCGCCTGCCTGAGGGCGCTAAGCTCATAATCGGGCGAGATGAGAGCGATAACAAAAAGCTTGCCGCCGTGCAAAATCCAAAATTTAGCGAGATAAAATTTAAAGATGACGTCGTGGGCGCGCTAAGCCTGATAAGCAGGGGCGCGAGCGAGGCGGATAGAGAGCTTGCGGCGAGGCTGGCGCTAACATACGCCAAAACGGACGCCGCGCGCAGCTACGCCCTGCTCATAGACGGCAGCGAGCTGAGCACAAGCCCCTTTGAGAGCAAGGATGCCGCCCGCGAGTATTTTGTGTGATAGGCCTATAAGGATTCGAATGTAATATGAAGCTTGAACGTTTTCCCGGTATAAATATTATAGTTGAAGAAAAACGTGTTGTTTTTGAATTAAAAATTAAAAACCAAAAATCTGTATATATGTGCCACCCATTTACAAATAACACTGGAGATATTGCGTTTGTTGATAGCATAAAATTCTTAGAATTATGACGTAATAGTAAAATTGATGTAGATAAAGAAATAAGCAATAAAACGGAAGATGGTTGGCGAGACGATTACAAATATAGTTGGGCAGAAGAGGGCTTTAACGGGGTCTTGGTAATCCTGAGCCATTGGCTAGAGTTTGTTGTTATTCTGATGAGTATTATGTACCAATAAAAGCAAGATGTATTCCGTTTTTTAAAAGGAATATGTGAAAGAAACAAAATACGCTTGTTCATTTTCTGACGGAATAACACGTACATTTGGCTGCTTTCTAATGGAGTAAAATCATTTTCAGTACATTTAAGCTCTTCCGATGAGACAAAAATATTGGCAAAATTTGCAGGTATTACAGAAAATTTTTATTATATAAAGACAGAAATTCAAAGTGAACTGAATTTATGGGATAAGAAATAATATATAAAATTTTAGTCATAAATTTATAGAATTTTAGTTAAAATCCTTTCACCAAAATTTCGCGTAAAAGCTCTGCGAAAATGTCAAATTTAGGAGAATCTTTGAAGCTTCAAATGTCCTTGATGTCGGTTGCCTGCGTCGTAATCATCCTGGCTGGTCTTAAAGCCGCGCAGGCTATCGTCGTGCCATTTTTGCTAGCTATTTTCATCACGGTGCTCGTCTCGCCGCTGGTACTTTATGTCCAAAAGATCCGCGTCGGGCGCGTTTTTAGTTTCCTCATCATCACTTTCGCTTTCGTAGCGATTATAGTGTTTTTCGGCGCAGTCATCTTCGATGCGATCAAGGAATTTTCAGCGCGCCTACCCGAGCTGCAAGCAAAATTTGAAGAGGTGCTAGGAGGCGTGAGTGCGAAGCTCTCTCTATTCGGCATAGAGCTTAACGCCGCAAGCCTAGGCATTGATCCGAGCGAAGCCGCCGCGCAGCTATCTGCACTACTGCGCAAAACAGGCTCGATAGTCTCGACGGGATTTTTCATTTTTATAATGGTTTCATTTATGGTCTTTGAAAGCTCTGTGATCGACGAAAAAATCCGCTATTTTTCGCAAAGTAGCCGTGCTACGCACACTTTCGTGAAGAAATTTGCCTCCAGCCTCAAAAAATATCTGCTAATCAAAACTATCGCTTCAGCTTGCACCGGTGCGCTCATCGGGCTTGGGCTGTGGGCTCTTGGTGTTCCATACGCCGCGCTATGGGGGATTTTAGCCTTCGTGCTAAATTTCATTCCTACGATAGGCTCGATCGTAGCGGTCTTTCCGACGCTTTTCGTGACACTAGCTACGATGGATATAAGCTCTAGCATCTGGACTATCGCAATCTATTTGGTCGTAAACGTAGCGATCGGAAATATCATCGAGCCACGATTTTTAGGACAAGGGCTCGGGCTTTCAACGATCAGCGTGCTTGCAGGGCTACTGTTGTGGGGCTTTGTGCTTGGTATCGGCGGGCTATTTTTGGCTGTGCCGCTTACGATGAGCTTGCAAATCGCGCTTGCCTCAAACGACAAAACACGCTTCATCGCGACTCTATTAAGCAACAAGGTCGAAAGATAAAGCGAAATTCCGCGGAATTTTAAAATTCTATAAATTCTAGCTTGAGCGCGCTCAAGAGTATTTTTGTCTCTTTTAGATAAAATCCGCTCAAAGGATCAAATATGACTAGCGAAAAATTTATTTACGAAGTAAACACGGTGACGAAATTTATCCAAATTTACTGCGATGGCAAGCATATGGACGCGCTTAAAAAAGATGGTGCTGTGCTTCATGACTACAAAGACGATAAGGGGCTAGTGCAGACGCACTTTCATCTCTGTAGCGACTGCGAGCGGATGTTGCGTTACGCCTACGCGCGCCTTGGTGCCTGCCCGCACACCGAAAAGCCACGCTGTCACCACTGCCCGCATCCGTGCTACGAGCGTGAAATGTGGGTAAATATGGCTAAGATGATGAAATATAGCGGCATGAAGCTTGGGCTTACGAAGATAAAAAAGCTTTTTTCGTTTAAAAAAAGCTAACTTGTGCCGGCAATTTAGCTTGAGTTTGCGGGTAAAATTTATCTTTGCAAGCTCGCTTCATCTTTATGCAAAAAAGTATAAAAAAGCAGCGTGAGAACAAGCGCAAAAAAGATATAAAATAAATCAAAATGCTAAATCTTAGCGCGTAAATTCTGCCTTGCAAACGCAAATCCTCCGCAATCCTTGATAATAAATAATTAAATTTGAGTTTATAGTTTTAAGTTAGAATTGTGCCCAATCAAAGGAGAAAATATGAAGGTCATTACCATCGCGGTCGTTAACGGCAGGGTCGTAAACGAAAAGGAATTAATCGCGTCTATCGCCGATTATGACGATTTTACCGCGGTTGCCGAACAACTCCGCAAAGGGCTGAAATCGAGGTATTTTACATCTAGAGAGCATGCGAGGATCTATAAAAAAATCAGTGTCGAGACGGGCTTTAGGCGCGTGCGATTCGACTACAAGCCGTATAAAGATAAAATTTCAAACCTCATCGCCCAAGGCTACACCGTCAAGGCGATCTTAAAAAAGATCGGTGAGGAGGACGAAGCGTTCAAAAACACCGTTACTGCGCCCGGGCTTACGCACTTCATCTCCGTGACGTTCAAAGATGAAAAAACAAGACTTCGCGCAACCGCCAAAAAAAGCGAGGATTTCTTATACGCATATCGCTTCGAGATCAAGAAAATGCATTTCCAAGGCGTTAGCAATAAAGAAATTTTAAAATATATGAAAGCTCATTACGAAAAGGATTTTGCCAAAGTAAGCGAGCGCGATCTGGCAGCTTTTATCGAGGCAAACGCCGTGCTGGATACCGACCGCAAACTCTCGCTGTATAAAAAGCCGAGCCTTTACGATCCGCATTTTAGCGAGATTATGAAGCTTTACGCAAGCGGTATGCGAGTCTATGATATCTGGAAGACGCTTAAAGCCAAATACCCCGAGTTAGCCAAGCTTCAGGCGCCGAGCCTTTATCAATTCATCGCAAACAACGCCCTTGGCAAAGCTAAATATATGCAAAAAGACTGATATGCCCGCGCTTCTTTCAAATTTTACTTTCAAATTTAAAATTTCGCCGCGATAAAGATCGATGGAAGCTGGTGAAATTTCGATGAAAACCTGCGTCATTCTCTGCGGCGGCAAAAGCTCGCGTTTCGGCAGCGACAAAACGCTGTTTCCATTCCGCGGGCACCCCAGCATGACGCACTTTCTTTTCTCGCGCCTAAGCCGCGAGTTTGAGCGGATTTTCGCCTGCGCCAAGAGCTCTAAATTTAACCCGCCGCTTCCTATGATTTACGACGAATTTGAGGAATTTTCGCCGATGGTCGCGCTGTATTCGGCGCTGAAGCCATTTAGCGGCGAGCGCATTTTTATCATCCCCGCCGATATGCCCTTTGTAGAAATTTCCACCATCCGCGCCCTTAGCGAGCAGGAGGGACAAATTTGCGTGGCGGGCGACGAGACGCACAGACATAGCCTATGCGGATTTTTTGACGCGGATCTCGCTCCGCACGCGCTTGAGCTCTACCGCGCAGGAGAGCATAAGATCGGCACGCTCATGGGATCTGCAAATTCCAAAGTGCTAAATTTCAAAAACAAAGAGCAGTTTTTAAATATAAATTATCAAAACGATTTAAAGGGCGCAGATGAAATTTAAAGCTTTAGCGCTCGCGCTTTGTGCCATGAGTCTAGCCGCGCAAGACCTGACCGAGCTGTACGCAAAGGCTAGCGAATACGAGGCCAAAGGCGATTACAAAAACGCGATGATCTATTACAAAAAGATCGCCGCGGCAAGCCTAGCGGATAAAGGCGATAAACCGCGCCGAAAAGTCGCAGAAAATTCTACCTCGTCCGCAGAAAACCGCGCTTCACACGATGATGTCGCCGTTTTACGCTCTGCTGCGGCGCAAAATTCTTTAGTACAAAATTCCGCCATGGCAAGATCCAGCGCGCCAAATTCCGCTGTATCAAATTTCGCAGACGCAGGCTCGGCTGCGTCGGGCTCCGCGTCAAATTTAGCATCTAATTCCGCCTCGCTCTCGCAAAATTCCGCCGCGCCGGATTCCGCGCCGCAAGGCGAGCAAAATGGCCGAAATTTTGGATTTTTGGGGCTTAAATACTACGAGCCGATCTATATGCTCTTTACCCACGATTTTAGTAAAAAGCCCGATCGCAAGGCGGATGAGCTGCATTTTGAGTTTAGCTTCGAGCGCCCGATCGCTTACGACGCGCTGGGGTTTGGAGAGAAAATTTCATTCGCTTACGCGCAAAATTCCTGGTGGCAGATCACACAAGATAGCGCGCCTTTTCGCGAAAGCAATTATCGCCCAGAGCTCTACGTTAGCGCGCCGGTGCCGTTTGCGGACGAGCTAAAGATCGGCGCCATGCACGAATCAAACGGCAAAGGCGGCGAGGAATCGCGCTCGTGGAATAGACTCTACGCGCAAAGTACCTGGAGCGCGAACGGATTTTCTATCACCCCCAGAGTGTGGTATGCGTTTTGGCTAGACCGCACGAACGAGGACATCGCGGATTATATAGGCTACGGCGATCTGCGCGCGTCATACACCTTCGGTAAGCAGCGACTTAGCGCTCTGTGGCGAAATAATCTGCATTTTGACGGCAGTAACCGCGGCGCGATCGAGCTAAACTATAGCTTCCCGATCTTTAACAGCGGATTTTACGGCTATCTGCGATACTTCAATGGCTACGGCGAAAGCCTCGCGGACTACAAACGCAGCGTCAATAAGATCGGCATCGGACTTTCTTTCGTGGAATTTTAATGCCATCTGCACCGAGTTGCGAGCTAAATTTGAACTCACGACTCGTTGTGCGTCTTAAAATCGCACCAAATTTCAACCGCTTTTAAATTTCTTAGAAATTAATATTGTTTTAGCTAAAATCGCAGATTAAATTTTAAACAAAAGGATCAAAAAATGGCACAAATTCAAGAGGCCGAGTTCATCTGGAAAGACGGCAAACTAATTCCCTGGGCGGAGGCTACTACCCACGTTTTGACGCATTCTCTGCACTATGGAAACGCCGTATTTGAGGGCGTACGCGCCTATAAAACCGACAAAGGCTACGCGATTTTTCGCTTGGACGAGCACACTGCCCGTCTTGAAATTTCGGCAAAACTCTGCCTGATCAAGCTTCCGTTTAGTTTCGAGCAGCTTCGTCAGGCCCAGATCGACGTCGTCGCGAAAAACCGCTTCGATCAGACCGTCTATATCCGCCCGCTAGCGTACTTTGGCTACGGCTCGATGGGTGTTTCGTCTAAGGACTGCTCTGTAAATGTCGTCGTCGCAGCGTGGCAATGGGGCGCGTATATGGGCGAAGAGGCGCTACGCAAGGGCATCAAGGCTAAAATTTCATCGTGGATAAAGCCGGCACAATTTTCGATGATGGCAAAAGCCAAAGCGAGCGCGAATTATTTCAACTCGCAGATGGCAAATTTTGAAGCGGTCGATGCGGGATATGATGAGGCGATACTGCTCGATCCGCAGGGCTTCGTCGCGGAGGGTCCGGGCGAGTGCCTATTTATCGTAAAAGAGGGCGTCATCATCACTCCGCCGAACGACACCAGCCTTGAGAGCATCACTCAAAATTCAGTCATAAAAATCGCGTGCAGCCTGGGCTACGAAGTCCGCAGAGAGCGCATCGCTCGCGATCAGCTCTATGCCGCGGATGAGGCGTTTTTTACCGGCACCGCCGCGGAGGTCACGCCGATTAGTAACATCGACGGTAGGATCATCGGCAAGGGCGAGATGGGCGAGATCACGAGCCGCTTGCAAAAGGCGTATTTCGCAGTAGTCACGGGCAAAGACCCGAAATTTGAGCACTGGCTCACTTACGTTAAATAAGGACGCGCATGCCTGCGGATTTGAATGATTATTTTAATAAGAAAAATAGCGACAAAAAAGGCGGGAATTTAAATTTTAAAATTCCTAATTTTGGAGGAATGGGCAAGTTTAGTGGCGTGATTTACGCGATAATTGCGATAATCGCGCTACTCGTGATCTCAAAACCCTTCGTCACGATCCAATCGGGCGAGGTGGGGATCAAGTCAAATTTAGGCAAATACGATCCGACGCCTCTTGGCGCGGGACTTCACTTTTTCGTGCCGTTCATACAGGACGTATTCGTCGTAGATACTCGCACGCGTATCATCAACTACACCAGCAGCGAAGATATGAGCGCGGGTATCGCTACTAAAAGTGGCACCGCGGGCGGTATCATTAGTAAAAACTCGCTTTCGGTGCTAGACTCGCGAAATTTGCCCGTCAGCATCGACATCACCGTGCAATACAGGCTCAATGAAGCCACGGCGCCCAACACGATCGCCGAGTGGGGCTTTTTGTGGGAGGATAAGATCATCGATCCGCGCGTAAAGGACGTCGTGCGTAGCGTCATCGGCAACTATGCCGCCGAAGAGCTGCCTACCAAACGCGACGAGATCGCCAAATCGATCGACGACGGCATCCGCAAGAATATCGAAGCACTGCCGAATTCGCCCGTAGATCTGCTAGCCGTGCAGCTTCGCGAGATCATCCTGCCGGCGAAGGTAAAAGAGCAGATCGAGAGCGTGCAGATCGCCAAACAGGAGGCTGAGCGCACCAAATACGAGGTCGAGCGCGCAAATCAAGAGGCGCTTAAAAAGGCTGCTCTTGCCAAAGGTAATGCAGACGCCGTCAAAATCGAGGCTCAAGGCCGCGCCGATGCCGCTAAGATCGAGGCTGACGCGCAAGCCTACGCCAACAAAGAGGTCGCAAAGAGCTTGGATGCAAATCTTTTAAGCCTCAAGCAGATCGAGACGCAGGCTAAATTTAACGAGGCGTTACGCGAAAACAGCGACGCAAAAATTTTCCTAACGCCGGGCGGCGCGGTGCCTAATATCTGGGTCGATACGAAAGACAAGGCAAAGCAAAGCGCCATCGAGCGGGAAAATTAAAATTTCAGGCGGTTATGCGCCCCGATTTCGCGAGATAAATTTAATAGCGAGTCGCTCCTGGCGCATAGGCTTAACTCACAATTTTATGGGTTAAAATTTAGCGGCGAGTGCGAAAGCTTGTGATACACATAACTCGCGCCCGCCGTGATTTAAACCTAGCGGTCGCTTAAAATTTAGCCGCCAGGTTTACTCTTTAAATTTACGAGGCTCGCCGCTTCGTAAATTTTATAACTAAAATTCCGTATGCGGCGGCTAAATTTAAGGCGTGCGCGACTTCGCAAACCAAGGATCAAAGATGAAGGTAGATTGGCAAAAACTCGGCGGGCTGCTCCCCGCGATCGTGCAGGACGCGGGTGACGGCGCGGTTTTGATGCTCGCGTATATGAACGAAGAGGCATTAAATTTGACGCTGAGCACCGGCTACGCGCACTACTTTTCGCGCAGTAAGGGGCGTATCTGGAAAAAGGGCGAGAGCAGCGGTCACGTTCAGCTCGTGCGAGAGGCGTTTTTAGACTGCGACAACGATACGTTGCTACTTAAAGTCGAGCAATGCGGCGGATCCGCCTGCCACACGGGCGCGCGAAGCTGTTTTTTCAAAGAGATTTCGCTACAAAAAGACGGTGAAAATGTGGGGGACTCGAGCGCTTGCAGCGCGATAAATTTCGCAGAGCACGGCTCTACAGCCTCTCTCGCGCAAAAAAATTCCGCGAATTCCCGCGCAGGGCAAAATTCCACGTCCCGCGACGGCTCGCAGAATTTAGCGCCTCAAAATTCCGCCGCCTCTTGCGGCGAACAAAGCCCTGCGATACGAAGCTTTACTGAGGCAAATTCCACCGAGGCAAATTCTGCGCTAGCAAATTCCGACGCAGAGTGCAGCGAGCAAAATTTAGACGCCGCCATGCAAAATTCCACGCTCGAAAGCTCCGCAGAAAAAAGCCCGTACGGCATTTTGGACGAAATTTATCACGTCTGCTTGGATCGCAAGCTAAACGGCGAGCCCGCGCTCTCTTACGTCGCCTCGCTCTACGCGAAGGGCGAAAACGCCTATCTCAAAAAGATCGCCGAGGAGGCGTGCGAGTTCGCGCTGGCGTGCAAAGACCTCTCGCGTAGCGAGCTTTACGCAGACGTCGCGCGCGAGGGCTTCGGCGAGCACAGGGCGGGCGAGCCGCAATACGACGTAATTTACGAGGGGGCGGATCTTTTATTTCACCTTCTGCTCGCACTTGCAGCGCACAATATCCACCCAGACGCCCTGCTTGACGAGCTAGCGCGCAGGCAAGGACAAAGCGGCATCGAAGAAAAGCGTCGTCGCGAAAAATGATGCGTAAAATTTAATCGTGAAGGCGCCGCTCGCCCGCCTTACGCGGCGAGCAAAATTTAAAAAACGTTGCCGAAATTCTGTGCCGAATTTCAACGACGAAAGTATATTTCAACCGCGCTATTGCCGCAAAATTTAATCGCGCTGCGCGCGCAAATCCGCGCGTAAATTTAAGCGCTTGCGCAAATCGTAAAATTTCACTAAAATTTTAAAATCAAATTTTAAAGGATAGCTGATGAAGCAGATCACGATGCAGGAGGCTTTGGACGCGGTTAGCGAGCGCTACTGCAAAGGCCATCACTACGAAAACGTAGCACTCACCAATGAGATGGTGCGCCGCATCTGCGAGGTAAAAAGCCTCGTAAATATGGGCTTTATATCCACGGCGATTACGGATGTGGCGCTGCAGCATCTAGCCACGCTGCCGAAGCTTGCGTATCTGTTTTTGCAAGATAGCGACAAGATAAGCGGCGAGGGCTTTAGATACTTTGCGGGGCACGCCAAGCTCGAACACATCGGTATCGAAAACGTTAACATCACGGACGAGGGTCTAAAGGCGATCGTGCAAATCCCGAAGCTAAAATCGCTGCGCCTGATCAATTCACGCGTGAGCTTTGCGGGGCTGCTAGCCGTGGCGGATACCAAAATCCAGTTTTATCTTGGCGGCGGGCGCTTCAGCAAGGAGCAAATTGCAGAGTTTGAGCAGGCGCAAAGAGACGCCGCAAAGAGCAAAAAGAAGCTTGATCCATATGACCTGGCGGCGGCGCGCGATGCGCTGCTCGCGTTTTTCTCGGCGATGAGCGAGTGGGAGAAATTTGCCACATCGCGAATTGATGACGCGGATGACGGCGAGGTGCAGCGCAGATGCGACGAGCTCTTTGCGCGATACTGCACGCCCGTTAGGCGCAGCGGCTTTCGCCCCGAGGGCATTTCGTTTTCGATGGCGGAGGGCGGCACCTACGGCGGATATGAGCTAACGGACGCTGAATGCGAGAGCAAAAATAAAATTTACATCTATGCCAAGGACGAACACGGCTTTGCGCGCCGCTTCTTGCTCGTGCGCAAGAACGGGCGCTGGCTCGTAGATAAGTGCCAAGGCATGGACGGCAAAAACCGCGGACTGTAAATTTAAGCGCGAAATGAGGTTCAAATTTCATTCTCGGCGCGATCGCAAGATAAAATTTAGCCTGCTGCAAGCGCAGTGATAAAATTTCATCGGCGCTGCGAAAACAAATATAAAGAGGGCAGATGGACGGTAAAATTTCTGCGCACGGCGATCAAAGAAAGGCGCGAATGAAAAGGCGAATTTTCTCCGAGCTGGGCGGCTTCGTTGTGTACGAGCCCGCGCTGCTCGCGCGCTATCTGGATGAGCACGGGCTTGCGAGCGGCGATGTTCTTGCCTATTTTACGCAAACCGAGTACGGGGGCGCGGTCACAAAAAAGGGTATTGCGGTGCCGTATTGGGCGTCCGCAGCGATTATTACGATTTTGCGGTTGCCGTGGGCGAGGCGGATGAGGAAATTTTTAATCAAAACGAAGCGAAAATCATCTCTCGCGGCTGGGTTTTTCACTCATCAGGCACGCTAAAGATCGTAGGCATCGGTATTTTAAAGATATGAGCCGCATCGGTGAGCAAAACAGCCTGAGTTTTCGCGTAAAGCGCGGTCGGTACCGCTTGGAAATTTTAGGCGGATACCGAGGCACAAATTTTAGCGGCGCGCCCACTCCCCTCGGTGATACGTCTATTTTAAGCGATACGCCCGTTTTTCATTTGCGGCTTACGCCTTCTGCCGAGCCTAAATTTAGCGGCGATTTGGAAACGTCATTTTATTTTTAGCAGAATTTATAAAATTTCGCGTAAAATTTCTCTTTTTATGCGCGGCGGGCAGGCAAAATTTTATAAATTTAGCCGCATTTAACCGCTGCGCCGAGCAAAATGCTATAATCGGCGCCAAATTACGGGAGGCGAGATGGTTTTTGACGAACTTATGGACGCGCTGGCGCAAAACGGCTGGCAGATACGGCGCAGGGATGAAATTTGCCCGCCGCAAAGCGAATTTTTAGGCGGTAGATTTAAAAATTTAAGCGAAGATTTTTACCGCTTCGTTTGCTCTTTTGAAATTTTGAGCGACGCTGCGGACGCCGTTTGGTTCGTGTCTGCTCAGGATTATGCGTCGTCAGGCGCGGACGAGGCGGAATTTCACTACGGAGATTTTGAAAAAGACAGCCTGGAATGCGCGGCTAACGATGCGCAAAGAGCCGCCGTGAGCGCGTTTTGGAGCGAGTGCTTGCCGTTTTTATTTTCGGTCAGAGGCGAGCGCTGCTTCGCGGGCATCCTCACGCAGGGTGCGGACGCGGGCAAGATCATATTCGGCGCGGAACCGATCTATGAGGATGCCCTACTCATCGCGCAAAGCTTCGAGGAGTTTATCGCCCTATTCCTTGCCGCGCTCACGGACAAAAACGCCGCAAAATATCCGTTTTCTTGTTTTGTATAACGTAGAATTTACTTGGATAATTTTAAGCTTAGTATAACTGCTTTAACCTTATCTTGATTTAATTATATTATTAAATTCTTTAAACTTTTAATAATATATATTTTACATAATATGTAAAATATATATTGACATTTTATATAAAATAAGCTATGATTCTAAAAAATTAAAGAGGCGACAATGGTAAAAAGACAGCTGCTAAGAGAGCGATTAAAAGAGATAGATTTGCGATTGGTGGATTTAGCGGAGCTTTTAAAAATTTCCCGCCCTACGGCTTATAAATTTATAGAGCTATACGAAATCGGACAAAGAGATAAATTTGACTCTAAAATTTTGAGATTTTTTGACTATGTATGCCAAAATGACATTAATAAAATGGATGCCATATCGTTTATATTAAACAATATATCGATGCCAGAAAATCAAAGCAACGAAGATAAAAAACAACAAATCACAAATTTACTAAAAAAGGACAACGAAGTGAAGGTAAATTTCATAGAAAAGTTAACTCAAGTCGATATTTTCGATCCCATTTTAAGTTATTTACTCGAATGTGAAAAAATAATAACATCAAATAATAGGTCTAGAAAAAAAGGGCTAAGCAACGATGACGATAAAAAACTTGAAGCGTTAAAACAGTTTTATAATGCGCTCGGATTTAAGCTAAATATCAAAGGAGAAAAAAATGCGTAAAATCAGTATCTCAAACTATAGAAATATAGGAATAGATGCACCTGCGGAGCTAAAAATACCGCAAGACGGTGGGCTAATAGTCCTTTTGGGCGAAAACAATGTTGGAAAGAGCAACGTTTTAAGCGCCATGGCTACTTTGCAAAATGTAGATTTAAACAAAGGCGATAGGCCCAATTTCTTTGATTTCGATGAACACAACAAAACAAGGGTTACGTTAACTGAGGATATTTTAAACGAACCAGGTTTAGACTCCGAAATAGACGAAAATTTATTTCAAGATAAAATTTTTGGCGTAATATTTACTCAAAAATCACTAGAAACAATCAGTAAAAAACAAAATTTAACAACCCAACAATATATACAAAATTTAAATGATAAATTTAACACAAGTGATATTTGTGCACTACATGATTATGATGAAAAAGAACAAAAAGAAGAAATAAGAATAATACTACCTGAGCATAAAGAGGTCTATCTTTGCAGTACAAAAAGAGGCGGTGAAATGCTTGAGTGCTTTGGGGTTATTGATAAAGATTTTGATAAAGTAAAAAACCACGATAAAGCAATAAAGCTATCTTGTAAATTAAAATTTATATCCGATAAACAAGATACAGAAGGCATAGATTTAGACGATGCGAGAGAACTAAAAAAATATCTGAATGATAAATTTAAAAACTCTGATGATAATAATATTGAAAATTTGCAAAAATATGAGTTTAAAATTTGGCTAGACAGCGAAAATATAGCAACATGGAGTTCTAGTTATCCATGGTTTAAAACCCTAACTAAGATAAAAAATGAATTTAAAAAGCTTACGGATTGGTATAATGAAAACTATAAAGAAAATAGATATATGCAAAAAAATAAGGAAATTTTTGATGAACTTTCAAAGGATATAAATAGTGCGATATTTCACCGAGAATACAATAAATTTGAAAGGTATTATGATAGGCTACGAGAAATTTTGACTGAATTATGGGAACACAATAAACAAGCTTATTACCACAACAATCAAAAGCCAGAACTTCCAAAATTTATAGACATAAAAGCATTGGCTGATGAACTATTGTGGTGTTATCCAACAGTGCCAAACATCGTATTTTACAAAGAGCATGAAATAAAAAACGAAAATCTAAAAACAACACCCGATCAGTTATTGAAAAATAAGTTTTTTATCGCATTGTTTAATGCCATAAAATTTTATATATCAAAACTACAAAAAATTTACAAAAAATCAAAAGATAAAGGCGCTAGTTTTTACAATACAGCAGAAAAGGAGATAAATAAAATCTTAAAAGAAACTATAAACAGGCGCTTTAATGAGCTTTATTATTCCAAATCAGATAGTGATGTTTACAACTTTGAAATAAAACTGGAAACCCAAAGTATCTCTTTTTGTATTGAGAAAAACAATGAAACCATTAGTCTAAGCGAGCAAAGTGTCGGATTTAAAAAATTCTTTAATCTATTTTTTAACTTTTTATACCAATACAAAGTAGGATATGGCGATATAGTCCTGATAGACGAGGTGGAAAACCACCTAAGCATACCGGCTCAAAAGGATATTCGTAAATTTTTAAAAGAATTTGGACAAAAACGCGGTATAACCTTTATCGTTTCTACTCACTCAAATCATATTTTAGATATTCGCCATCTTGACGAGATAAGGATAGTAAAATCTAGCGGCAAAGGCTCAACTATAGTAAATGACTTTTCCATAATACCGGATCATGAAGCCGATACTTTAGCTCAGATAAAAAGAGGTCTTGGGGTGGAGTATCTTAGCTTAGTAGGCTACGATGATAAGCTTATTTTCGTCGAGGGGATAACCGATTACAATTACTTAACAGCTATGAATTTTTTATACGAAAAAGAACACGGCGGCAAAGAAAGGTTACTGTTTCTGCCTATAAATGGACTTGGAAAAATGAGCACAATAGAACAACGGCAAAGCAAAATAAATATGGTAGTTGCAAAAGACCAAAAAAACATAGCAAATGAGCTAAAAACGCTAGCCAGAACGGCAAAAGACGACAGGGTGCTACTTTTAGTAGATGGCGACAAGGCAGGAGAAGCTATGACAAAGCTAAACGACGATAAATTTATAGCAATACTGAACAATGAACAATTTAAGGAAAAATATCCTAATTTTAAAGAAATAGAAGATTTTTTTAGTGACGAGCTAAGAAATGAATTTGAAATGAATGAAAAATCAAGCGATATGTCAAACAAATTTAAAAATGAAGTCGAGCAAGGCAAAATCAAAATAGACGAAGAAACCAAAGACAAGTTCTTTGAGCTGTTCAACTACCTGTCAACATTTTAGCCGCTAAAAGCCAAGATCTCTTTTTTGTCTTGGCTTTTCCTTTTTTTCACTCAAACACCCTATAATGCGCCTCGTCGGCAAACTCCAACATCTCCTTGTCACCTCTACTATCGCCGTAGGCGATCACACGTCAAAACTCGCGATATCGTAGAACTCACATATGTAGCGAATAAAATTTCATATTGTACTACACACAAGTGTATGTCATATAGTGTCTCGTCTCGCTCCACGTTAAATTTGCATATCGCGCATTACGGCTCGAACGAGCAAGCTTTTAGGTTTCCGCCCGCTAGGCCTTTTTTAAACCACTCTTTGCGCTGCGCCGAGGTGCCGTGCGTGAAGGAATCTGGCACGACGCGACCGCTAAATTTGCGCTGCAACGTATCGTCGCCGATCGCACTGGCAGCATTTAGCGCCTCGTCGATGTCGCCCGCCTCCAGCACGCGCCCAGCTTTTGCGAGATAATGCGCCCAGATCCCCGCGTAGCAGTCCGCTTGCAGCTCGACTTTGACCTGAAGCGCGTTTTGCTCGGCTTCGCTGCGAGCGCGCCTTTTTAGAGCGGCGACCTGTTCCAGCGTGCCGACTAAATTTTGAACGTGATGCCCTACTTCGTGCGCGATGACGTAGGCCTGCGCGAAGTCGCCGCCCGCTTTGTATTTGTTCGCAAGCTCATCAAAAAAACCGAGATCCAGATAAATTTTATGGTCCCTCGGGCAATAAAAAGGTCCCGTCTGCGCGCTCGCAAAGCCGCAGCCGCTTGCTATCTGATCGCGGAAAAGCCGAAGTCCGGGCTCCTCGTAGCGCGCGCCCACGCTTTTAAATATCTCGCCCCAGACGTCTTCGGTTTGAGCTAGCACCGCCGAGACGAAGGCGAGCTTTTCCTGCTCCTGCGGGCTATCCGTCGGCTCTCTCTGCGTGCTAGCGCCCCCGTCTAAAAGCGCCAAAGGGTTGTAACCCATAAAATACGCCACCACGCCGATTACGAGCACTATGCGCCCGATCTTTGAGCCGAGCAAAAACCTGATGATCGGAATCAGCATCCCAAGCGAGCCGGAGCTCGTGCGCATGCTGCTTGCGCGGTCATCCTCCACGTTTGAGCTTCGTCTTCCGTCTTGCCATTTCATGTTTTTCCTTTAAAATTTTTGAGCCATTATACTAAAATTTTAAAAGGAGCGCCGCCTTGCTTTTGCAAAATACTTCGCGCGTAGCGAAATAAATCTGAAATTTTGCTTATTTTAAATTTCTTTTAAGCTGTTTAAAATTTTAAATTCTATATAATCGCCCTTTTTAAATTTAAAAGAAAGGAGAATTTGTGGCAAAAGACGACGTCATAGAGATCGACGGCAACGTCATAGAAGCGCTGCCGAACGCGACTTTTAAGGTTGAGCTCGATAACAAACACGTGATTTTATGTCATATCGCTGGCAAGATGCGGATGCACTACATCAAGATAATGCCGGGCGATCGCGTAAAAGTTGAGCTGACCCCTTACAGCCTCGATAAAGGCAGGATCACCTACCGCTATAAGTAAGGATAAAGTTAAATTTAGATATACTCGCGATTTTGCGACTAA
Organism: uncultured Campylobacter sp.; assembly: GCA_963515915.1. Lineage (GTDB taxonomy): Bacteria > Campylobacterota > Campylobacteria > Campylobacterales > Campylobacteraceae > Campylobacter_B. Next base: position 19,517 of record CAUPZQ010000011.1, on the reverse strand, counting down.
ACTGTAGGAAGAAGTGTTTTCAAAATCCCCACTATTTTGAAAACAGTTGGTTTGATACTTTCGCTTTTGAAATTTCATTAAACCTAGGTGCAGTTTGCATTTAAAGTGGAGAAAATTTTAGGAGAGTGGAATGAAAGTTCGTCCATCCGTTAAGAAAATGTGCGACAAATGTAAAATTGTCAAGCGCAAAGGTGTTGTTCACGTTATTTGTGAAAATCCAAAACATAAACAAAGACAAGGATAAGTTATGGCTCGTATCGCAGGTGTAGATCTACCAAAGAAAAAAAGGATTGAATACGGACTAACTTATATCTACGGTATAGGTTTATTTACGTCGAGAAAAATTCTCGATGCGGCAGGAATTTCTTACGATAAAAGAGTCGCCGATCTGAGCGAAGATGAAGCCGCCGCTATCAGAAAAGAGATCCAAGAGCACTATATGGTCGAAGGCGATCTTCGCAAACAAGTGGCTATGGATATAAAAGCGCTTATGGACTTGGGCGGCTATCGCGGCTTAAGACACAGAAAAGGCCTTCCGGTTCGCGGTCAAAAAACAAAAACGAACGCCAGAACTAGAAAAGGCAAACGCAAAACCGTCGGCGCGGCAGCTAAATAAGGATTGAGATATGGCACAAAAAAAAGTAGTTAAGAAAAAAACCGTCAGAAAAAATATCGCCAAAGGCATAGTTTACATCTCCGCTACGTTTAACAACACTATGATAACCGTAACGGACGAGATGGGCAACGCGATCGCGTGGAGCAGTGCGGGCGCTTTAAATTTTAAAGGCAGCAAAAAATCCACCCCTTATGCGGCGCAGCAAGCCGTCGAGGACGCGCTAAACAAAGCCAAAGAGCACGGCATCAAAGAGGTAGGCGTCAAGGTTCAGGGTCCGGGAAGCGGACGCGAAACTGCCGTTAAAAGCGTAGGTAGCGTAGAAGGGATTAAAGTTACATATTTCAAAGATATCACTCCTCTTGCGCACAACGGTTGCAGACCGCCTAAACGACGTCGCGTGTAATTATAAAAGGAGAAATTTATGGCTAGATATACAGGACCGGTTGAAAAATTAGAAAGAAGGCTCGGCGTCGATCTATTTATGAAAGGCGAGAGAAGGCTTGCGGGCAAGAGCGCGCTTTTAAAACGCCCTTACGCTCCAGGTCAGCACGGACAAAGACGCGCTAAACTAAGCGAATACGGCTCACAGCTTCGCGAGAAACAAAAGGCTAAATTTATGTACGGCGTAAGCGAGAAGCAGTTCCGCAGACTATTTGCCGAAGCGGCTCGTAGAGAGGGTAACACCGGAGCGATCTTGGTTCAGCTTTTAGAGCAAAGGCTAGATAACGTAGTTTACCGCATGGGATTTGCTACGACCAGACGCTTTGCGCGCCAGCTCGTTACGCATGGACACATTTTAGTGGACGGCAAACGCGTCGATATCCCTTCATACAGCGTCCGCGCAGGACAAAAGATCGAAGTGATCGAAAAGAGCAAAAATAACCCGCAAATTTCAAGAGCGCTGGATCTTACTGCACAGACCGGCATCGTAGCGTGGGTAGACGTAGAAAAAGAGAAAAGATACGGAATTTTTTCTAGAGTTCCGGAAAGAGAAGAAGTTGTTATTCCTGTAGAGGAAAGATTTATCGTAGAGCTTTACTCGAAATAGTAGGTGCTAATATGAGAAAAATCACAACATCAGCTCATATGCCAACTGAAATAAAGGTTGAGAATGTCAGCGAAAATGTTGCTAAAATCATAGCATATCCCTTTGAAACGGGATATGCCGTCACTCTAGCTCATCCTTTACGAAGGCTACTTTATACGAGCACGGTCGGTTTTGCGCCGACTGCGGTTAAAATCGAAGGCGTAAGCCACGAATTCGACAGCATGCGCGGCATGCTCGAGGATATGGCGGCTTTTATCATAAATTTAAAGGGCTTAAGGTTTAAAATCAAGGGCGATTCCCTACGCGAGATCGTAGAATACAGCTTTAAAGGACCTAAAGAAATTTACGGCAGCGACCTAAATAACGACGCCGTAGAGATCGTAAATCCAAGCGCTTATCTGGCTACGATAAACGAGGATGCCGATCTTAAATTTACGCTCATCATCGAAAAGGGTATCGGCTACGTCCCAAGCGAAGAGATCAGAGAGAATTTAGACGCTGATTTTATCGCGCTGGATGCGTTTTTTACCCCAGTAACCAAGGCTGTTTACGATATCGAAAACGTATTCGTAGAGGATAATCCCGACTACGAAAAGGTGGTCTTTACGATCACTACCGACGGCCAGATCAGCGCGATAGATGCGTTTAAAAACGCACTTGAGGCGATGTATCAGCAGCTGGCGGTTTTCAAAGGTATCGTAAATATCAGCGCTGCGGATACTTTCGGTAGAGCGATCCCTGCAAATTCCGAATTTGCAAAGCTTTTTGAGAGCGTTAGCAATCTAAGCTTAAGCGCGCGAAGCTTTAACTGCCTGGATCGCGCGGATATTAGATTTATCGGCGAGCTTGCGATCATGGAGGAGAGCGAGCTTAAAGACCTTAAAAATTTAGGCAAAAAATCGCTTGAAGAGATCAAGGCAGTTATGGAAGAGATCGGTTATCCTATCGGCAACCAAGAGCTCGGCGATAAAAAAGAGCAGCTAAAACGCAAGCTTGACGAGCTGAAGGCTCAAAGACAAAAGAATGAAGGACAATAAATGAGACATAATCATGGATATAGGAAGCTAGGGCGTACCTCGTCTCACCGTGCCGCCCTGCTTAAAAATTTAACCATCGCTTTAGTTACTAGCGGCAAGATCGAAACTACGCTTCCTAAGGCAAAAGAGCTAAGAAGTTATGCCGAGAAGTTGATCACTCGCGCGCGAAAAGGCGACAGCGAGGCGCATAGATTTGTTTTCGCGGCGCTTCAAGATAAGGCTGCGACAAATAAGCTAGTCACCGAGATCGCTCCTAAATACGCAGGCGTAAACGGCGGCTATACTCGCATCATCAAAACCTGCCTTCGCAAGGGCGACGCCGCAGAGATGGCTTATATCGAGCTAATCAGCAAATAAAATTTCGGGATCACTCCCGAAATTTCTTCTATGAAATTTAAAGCTTTACTTCCGCTTATTATCATCGCTGCGGGCTTGGCATGGGCATTGGATAATTATCTTAGCTATAAAAATATCGAAACGATCAACCCAGAAATTCCGCTAAAGCAGGCATTGGGCGGCGAGCAAATCTCTAAAATCCGCGTCTATAAATCTAAACGAATTCTTGAAATTTTGACCTCAAAAGGCGTCGCGAAAAGCTACAGAATCGCCCTCGGACGCGAGCCTGAAGGGCATAAAGAGGTTCAAGGCGACGGCAAAACCCCGGAGGGCAACTACACCATAAACGGCAAAAATCCAAACTCGGCGTATCATCTAAATTTAGGCATCTCCTATCCGAATAAAGCCGACGTAGCGCACGCAAAATCACTCGGCAAGAGCGCAGGCGGCGATATCAAAATCCACGGGCTACCAAATAAATTTAGCTACCTAGGGCAGAGTATCGCGGCATTCGGCGACTGGACGGAGGGCTGCATAGCGCTCGTCAATGACGATATGGACGAGCTTTTCGAGCACGTGAAAATCGGCACGCCGATAGAAATTTTGCCGTGATTGCACGCACCCGCGCTGAAATTTCACAGCCGTGATCGATATAAAACATAGCGTAAATTTCATCTACGAGCTTTAAATAATATTCGCCGCCCAGGCTTTTGTAGTCGCGAAATTTGCGATTGAAAGCAGAATTGTTTTTATAAAATTTAATCGTATCGGTACTTGTCCTGATTAAATTTAGGAAGTTTGCTTAAAATTTCCTCTCCCGCTCAAGCAAAATTCATCCCAAATATAGCTCCCGACCGGGCTAAAATTTCATCCCAAATTTATGGCGCAAATAGGTCAAATTCAAATATATGTGAGCTAGATAATTCGCAAACTTTATCCTTACCGGATCGATAAAATTTTAAAATCATAGCTCAGCCGTCCGCGCTGCATAAATTCTTTACAACCTACGGCGCAAAATCCACGCTCCTAGCGCAAAATTCCAGATTAAATTTCATCCCCGATAAGCCTTTTTTTATCGCTTTTGGATATAATTCGCCAAAACCAAAACAAGGAATTTTAATGATACCATTTAGCGATGAAGAGCTTCTAGCTCCGGTACAAGGCAGCTTGGAGCTAATCCGACCGATGCTGCAAAACGACGGCGGCGATATGAAGCTTTTAGGCATAAAAAACGGCGTCGTCTATGTCCGCCTTACCGGGCATTGCCACGGCTGCGCCGCAAGTGCGCAGACCCTAAAATACGGCGTCGAGCGCCAGCTTCGCATGGATATTCACCCCGAGCTTAGCGTCGTAAACATCCCCGAAGGCGAAGAGTTTGAATTATAAAAAGCTGGGGCTAAAGGCCTTTTCGCGCGGAGAATTCGAACTTGCAAAGCTGTATTTTTCGCTCGCATACGAAAAAAGCGGCAAGGAGGAAATTCTATTTTTGCTTGAGCTTTGCCAGACCGCGCTGGCAGACCGCGAAGAGGCGCTTATGCTCTTTGATTTTTACAACCTCAGCCCCAAAACTCAAACCGCGGAGCTTTTTAAAATTTTAAACTCCATCAACGAAAAGATCGCGAACGAAGCAGCCTCCGAACCCGGCGCCGAGGATGAGATTGCCGTTATCGCGTATGCCGATTTTATGCGCGCGGTAGGCCAAAAAGGCTTTAAAAACGCTTTCGAATCGATCATTTTTTCCTCCAAAATCGCCATTTCGGACAAAACCGAGATGATAGAATTTTTAGAAAATTTGATAGAAAACGGCTACTACGAAATGGGGCTTAATTACGTCGAGAGCTCGGCCGCCGCGTATGCAGGCGATGAACGCTTCGAAGCGCTGATGCAAAAAATCAAAAATCATGAAAATACGACTCGAAAATAGCTTTATCACCGATAACTCCGCCGAATGCGAGGCGGGCTGCTTTTTTATGCGCACGAGCGCGAACGCTAAATTTGAATCTGAAGCGGCGCAAAAAGGCGCGCAGATCATCTCTATCGCGCAAGCAAAGGAACTTTTAAAGATCGATCCACGCATCAAAATCATAGGCATCACCGGCACGAACGGCAAGACCACGACCGCGGCGGCGATCTATTCGACGCTGCTGGATCTGGGCTTTAGCTGCGGCTTAAGCGGCACGCGCGGCGCCTTCATAAACGAGCGCAGAATCGACGAGAAAGGGCTTACGACGAGCTCGGTTTTTAAGACGATGAGCTATCTTTATGAAGCCAGCAAGCAGGGCTGCGAGTACTTCGTTATGGAGGTTAGCTCACACGCGATCGCGCAAAATCGTATCGAAGGATTAGAATTTGCGCTTAAAATTTTTACGAATTTAAGTCAAGATCATCTCGATTATCACGGCAGCATGCAAGAATACGCGGCAGTCAAGAGCTCATTTTTCGCAGACGACGCGCCAAAACTCATAAACGCCGATGACGGGCATATTAAATTTAACCCCGCAAACGCCCTTACCTACGGCATAAAAAACCCCGCGAGCTTCGGCGTAAGCGGATACGGACTAAAGGGCGGTATCGACGCGCTCGTGCGCACTCCAAACGGCGATAATGCACAGCTGCAAAGCGATCTGATTGGCGAGTTTAATCTCTACAACCTTACTGCGGCGTTTGCGGCGGTTAAAATTCTAACCAAGCTGCCGAACGAGGAGATCGCAAAAGCTCTGACAAACTTCGGCGGCGTCGAGGGTCGCGTGCAGATCGTAAATAAAAATCCGCTTGTAATCGTCGATTTCGCTCATACCCCAGACGGCATCGAAAAGGTGCTAAACGCGCTGCGTGCAAGCGGCGAGATCATCGCGGTTTTCGGCGCGGGAGGCGATCGCGACCACGGTAAGCGTCCGAAAATGGGCGCTATCGCCGAGCACTTTGCTAAAATCTGCATCGTTACGAGCGATAACCCGCGCAGCGAGGAGCCGAGCGAAATCATCGATCAAATCTGCGCCGGCATGCGCCAAAAAGATAAAATTTTAAAGATCGTGGATCGCAAAGAGGCGATCGCGCGCGCACTTGATCTTGCCAAAAACGGCGAGATAATCGCTATTTTGGGCAAGGGAGACGAGACCTACCAGGAGATCAAGGGTGTGAAGCATCCTTTCAGCGACAAGCAGGTCGTAAGCGAGCTCGTCGCGGCGCGAGGCGGATCAAATTTAGACTAAATTTAAAGGACGGCCGATGAAAATCGAAATTTTATCAAGCAAAATCCACCGCGCGCGCGTGACGGACGCCAACCTCAACTACGTGGGCTCCATTACGATCGGACCCGAGCTCATCGAAGCTGCGGGGCTTTGCGAGTACCAAAAAGTCGAAATCCTAAACGTCAATAACGGCGAGCGCTTCGCTACCTATGTGATCCGCGGCGAAAAAAAAGGCGAGATCTGCCTAAACGGCGCGGCTGCGCGTAAAGTCTGCGTCGGCGACGTCGTCATCATCGTGGCCTACGCACAAATGAGCGCCAAAAAAGCGAGAAGCTTCAAGCCTAAAATCGTAAAGGTAAACGAAAAAAACCAAATAACGGAGTAAAGATGTTTGAGGGAATGGATTTTTCGAAAATGGGGCAGATGCTCGATCAGATGCAGGCCAAGGCCAAGCAGATCGAGGAGGAGAATGCGCGCAAAGAATTTACCGTAAAATCGGGCGCGGGTATGGTCGCCATCAGGCTAAACGGCGCGGGCGAGGTGCTAGATCTGAGCATCGACGATAGCCTTTTTAGCGATAAAGAGAGCCTACAGATCCTGCTGATTTCGGCGATAGGCGACGCGATAAAGCTGGTCGAAAATGAAAAGAAAGGCGCCGCAGCATCCATGCTAGGAGGGCTCGGCGGCCTAGGCGATCTGCTCGGCGATAAGGGCTGAGGCGGTTTTACAAACGGGCCCGGTAGTAAATCTGGTGGAGCGGATCGTTTAAATTTAGAAATTCGCGGGCTGGAGCGGTAAATTTAAACATACCGGTCGGATAAAATTTCAAAATTTTATAGTTTTAGAATTTGCGAAGCAACCGATCGGAGAGTTTAAAATTTATAAGCGGCGGTTGCGACGCGTTTCGGTCGTTTTGCCTCTAACAAGCGCAAAAGAAATAAAATTTAACGGCACGCAAAACGCAACCAAATGTCATAAAACGGGCGGCAAAAAGTGCGAGCGCGACAAGCAAAATGAGCGAAAAGTAGATAAACGCGAGAAGTAAAAGCAGCCGAACGAGCGCGCAAAAAGCGGCTCCAAAGCCCAACCATGCGATAGGAATTTGATGGATATTTTAGAAAAATTTAAAGATTACTTGAAGCAAAACGAACTGAAGGCGCCGAGCTTTCATCCGTATTTTGAGGAGGCGCTCAATTACATGCTGCAAGCGGGCGGCAAGCATTTTCGCGCGCAGCTGTTGCTAGGCGTCGTTTCGGCGGTGGATGAGCGGCGCTTTGAGGGGGCGCTGGCGATTGCGATGGCGCTTGAGATGATCCACACCTACTCGCTTATCCACGACGATCTGCCCGCGATGGACGATGCGGATCTGCGCCGCGGGCAACCGAGCCTGCATAAAAAATACGACGAGGTCACGGCGATTTTAGTGGGCGACGCGCTAAATACCGACGCATTTTTGATCGCCGCAAGCGCAAGCCTAAGCGATGAGATCAAGATAAAATGCATTAAAACTCTAGCGCGAAACGCGGGCAGCAGCGGCATGGTACTAGGTCAGGCTATCGATTGCCGTTTTGAAAACAGCCCGCTAAAGCAAAGCGAGCTTGAGTTTTTGCATCTGCACAAAACTGGCGCACTCATCGCCGCAGCGTTTGAGCTAGGCGCCATAATCGGCGGGCTAAAGGACGAGCTCGCGCATGAGCTTTATAAGATCGGGCTGAAGTTAGGTCTCATATTTCAGATCGAGGATGATATCATCGACGCCACTAGCGACGAGGCAAGCGCAGGCAAGCCCGTAGGAGCGGACGGCGCGAAAAATTCCTTCGTAAATTTACTAGGTCTTGCGGGTGCGAGGAGCTACAAGCGGCGCCTAATAGACGAGGTAAGCGGCGCGATGAGCGGCTATGATGCGAGCCTACGCGATTTGGTTTTAAATTTGATAGAAAAATACCTGAAAGGATGAAAAATGTCGAGCGAGCAGCTAAGTAAAATTTCAAATACGATCAAATTTCTAAGCGCGGATATGATCCAAAGCGCTAACTCAGGCCATCCCGGCACGCCGATGGGGCTAAGCGACGTAATGAGCGTCTTTATGAGCAAGGTCCGCCACAATCCCAAAAATCCCGCGTGGCTGAACCGCGACCGCGTCGTATTCTCAGGCGGGCACGCAAGCGCGCTCGTGTATAGCTACCTCTATCTTAGCGGATATGATTTGAGTATGGACGATCTGAAAAGCTTCAGGCGCCTACACTCCAAAACCCCGGGCCACCCGGAGATCACCACCCCGGGCGTCGAGATCGCTACCGGGCCACTCGGACAGGGCGTCGCAAACGCAGTCGGATTTGCGATGGCCGCAAAATACGCCGCGCATCTGTTAAACGAGGAAGGAAACGAGATCATCGATCACCGCGTCTATTGCTTCTGCGGCGACGGCGATCTGCAGGAGGGCATCAGCTACGAAGCGTGCGCGCTTGCGGGCAGACACAACCTCGATAATCTCACGATAATTTATGATTCTAATGGCATCACGATCGACGGCAGCACCGATATCGCGTGGTTTGAGGACGTTAAGGTGCGATTTGAAGCGCAGGGCTTTGAGGTCGCGCGCATCGACGGGCATAATTTCGATCAGATAGAATTCGTCCTTGACGAGGTCAAAAATAAAACCAAACCCTACCTCATCATCGCAAATACCACGATCGGCAAGGGCGCGCTCGAGCTTGAGGGCACGGCCAAAACGCACGGCGCGCCGCTTGGAGAGGAGCTGCTTGCGCGCGCTAAGCAAAGCCTGGGCTTTGATCCAGCCCAAAGCTTCGTCGTAAGCGAGGACGTGCTTTTTGCGACGCGCGCTGCGGTCGAGAGGGGCGATTTGGAGGAGCGGCTTTGGAAGGAGAAGCTTGCGAAGCTAAGCGATGAAAAAAGAGCGCTTTTAAACGAGCTTTTAAATCCCGATTTTAGCAAGATAGAATTCCCAGATTTTAGCGGGCTCAAGGTCGCCACGCGCGATAGCAACGGCAAAATTCTAAACGCCATCGCAAACGCGGTGCCCGGCTTTTTGGGCGGAAGCGCCGATTTGGCGGCGTCGAATAAGACCGAGCTAAAAGGCGGTGGCGACTTTCCATGCGGCAAAAATTTGCACTTCGGCATCCGCGAGCACGCGATGGCGGCGATCGGCAACGCCTTTGCGAGATACGGGCTTTTCATCCCGTTTAGCGCGACGTTTTTTATCTTCAGCGACTATCTCAAGACTGGCGCGCGACTCGCGGCGCTGATGGGCTTGCGCCACTACTTCGTATTCACGCACGACAGTATCGGCGTGGGCGAGGACGGGCCGACGCACGAGCCTATCGAGCAGCTTAGCACCTTCCGCGCGATGCCCGGCTTCTACACCTTTCGCCCCGCAGACGGCAACGAAAACGTAAAATGCTGGCGCACGGCGCTTACTCTAAATGCGCCCGCGGCGTTCGTCTGCTCGCGCCAAGGGCTTGAGCCGCTGCCTAAGGCGGTTTTGGGCGACGTGCAAAACGGCGCGTATCTGCTAAGACAAAGCAAAGAGGCGCAGATCACGCTCATCGCAAGCGGCAGCGAAGTCTCGCTCTGCCTAAAAGCGGCGGCGATCCTGCAAGAGCAAGGCATCGGCGCAAACGTCGTAAGCGCGCCGTGCTTCGAGCTTTTGTGCGAGCAGGACGCAGATTATCTGGCGCAAATCCTAGAGCCGCAAACTAAAATTTTAGCCGTCGAGGCCGCAAGCGCGCTTGAGTGGTATAAATTTGCAGACGCGGTACACGGCATGCGAAGCTTCGGCGAAAGCGGCAACGCAAACGAGCTGTTTAAGCTTTTCGGCTTCACCGACGTCGCGATCGCAAAAGAAGCAAGGGAGCTTTTAGAGCAGTAGCGGAAAGGGTAAAATTTGAGCGAAAAAATCAAAATTTCGTATTTAGACAGATTTAAAATTTACGGATTAAAAGCCCGCACGAAAAACGCGGACGAACTAGGCGAGAGCGGCAAAATTCCCGCGCTGTGGGCGAAATTTATGAAAGAGTGTTATGACGGGCAGAGCGAGATTTACGGCGTCTATTACGATTACGAAGACGGCGTCGACGGGCTTTACGATATCTTTATCGGCACCAAAGCGCCCCGCAGCGACGAAGCCTTGGAGATCAAAAGCGGCAAATACGCGGTTTTTAGTTTCCCAAATGAGCCGCAAAACGTAGCAAAATTTTGGAGCAAAATTTGGAGCTTTTTTGAGGCAGGCGAACTAAAAAGAGCGTTTGGAACGGATTTTGAGTTTTACGGCGGAGACGAGATCAAAATTTTTATCTCGGTTTTGTAGGGCGGCGCATGAAATTTATAAACGGCGAGTGATTTTTCACCGCCGCGACGATGAGCTTTTGCATAAAATTTCAATCTAAAGGGAGAAAATGGCTCAAATTTCAAACGAGGAGCTTATCAAAACGGCTTGCGATATGATAAACCCAAACGCTCGGCGCAGCGTATCCGAGGGGCGAAACTCATACGCAAGCACGCTCTTACTACGCTTGGCGAGCAGCTTTACGCCGCATTTTTGCGCGAGCTGAAAGACGCGCGTACGTGGGAGGTCAAAAGCGAGATGCTAAAAGCGCTGGGCGTGATAAATTTCACCGCGGCTACGGGCGAGATCGAAAAGATCGTAGCGCGCAATCTACCGCAGGAGGTCGTCACGGACAGCGCCGCGTGCGCGCTCGCGATGCTTAGGCGATCGCATAAAAACGACGCGAGCGAGATCATAAGGCTACTAAAGACGGGCTCATACTCGGTCGTGGTCGGCGCGGTAACGGCACTAACGGTGGATCAGATGGTACCTTGCGAGGCTGAAATTTTAGAAATTTTAAAACTCACAAAGGACGCTTACAAGCACAAAGACAGGCGGGACTCGGAGTTCGGACGGAGGGTCCGAGGACCTACGTAGCCGCGGCGTACGCGAACTGACTAGGCGGCAGCGAGGTGCAAAACGAGGCGGTACGGCAATGGCTGCATCACTGCAAGCTCACCACCGTGTGTCGCAACAGCTTTGGCGAGGAGCGCGTGGATCTACGTCTTACCCAGATTTGCGATCTGGCGCTGAAGGGGAAATTTCCAAAAGCCTATGTCGGTTTTTGAAAACAGGTTTTGAAATTTTGGGTTCAAATTTCATTGCCGAGGCTCGCAAAAGCTAAGCAGGCGCGCAAAGGAGGAGCGGATTTTCAAATTATCCTCGCGCCGCGAAAAGCCGCGTTAAATTTCGCCCGGTAGCGCAGACCTTTCGGCGGCAAATCTCTCGCAAGCTTTTTGCTCACCGAATTTGGCTCGTTAATTTAGCGGCTAGCCGTTCGGTCCTGCACACGGGCTACGTCGTTGCGCTGCGTTTTGAAATTTCTTTCCGCCCAGCCTAAAATTTCTTGCCGCTTAACCGTACCCGTGCCGCATAACTCCTCGGAATTTTGTCGCCGCGATAAAATTTGCCCGCGAGATGCTAAAATTCCTTGCTCACAAAAGCCGCGCAGAGCGTAAAAACACTGCTGCTTTATAAAATTTCATCCATAAAGCGGTAAAATTCCGTGCCCAAAACTATGCGTGCGAAAGCAAATTTTATGCCCAAAGCCGCGCCGCACCTTAAGCCGTGGATTTAAAACAAAATCTAAATTTGCGCCGTTAAATTTCAACCCCTGCCCGCAAAAGCAGCCGAATTTCACGCCGAATTTCATTTTTAAATCTGTTATTAAGCCATTTTTGGCTTAAATTACATTTTTATTCGGGTAGATGTCCGAGCGGTCGAAGGAGCGCGCCTCGAAAGCGCGTAAGGCGTCAGCCTTCTGGGGTTCGAATCCCTATCTACCCGCCATTCATTCAAATTTCACCCAATATTTTGGAGTTAAGATGAGCAATAAACTCCTTTCGATGAGCCTGCAGGAGCTGTGGCGGCTCTTTCCGATACGTCTCGTGCCGCACGATCCGCGCTGGGGCGAATACTTTAGGCAGGAGCGCAAAATTTTGCGTGGGCTGCTGCGAGACCACGGCGAGATTAAGATCCACCATATCGGAAGCACCGCGGTAAGCGGGATCTGGGCCAAGCCGATCGTAGATATTTTGATCGAATGCTCGGATATCGCCGCAGCCAAACAGCGCCTGATAGACGCGGGCTATCTGCTAATGAGCGAAAAGGGGAGCCGCTGCAGCCTAAATAAGGGCTACACCGAAGCGGGATTTGCCGAGCGCGTTTTTCACGTACATCTACGAAATTTCGGCGATGCGGACGAGATATTTTTTAGAGATTTTTTGCGGGCGAATGCGGATATCGCCGAGCGGTACGAGGTGCTTAAATTAGAGCTTTGCAAGCGATTCGAGTTCGACCGCGACGCCTATACTGCGGCAAAAAGCGAATTCGTGCTTAAGCTTACGCGCATCGCTAAAGAAAACTCGAAATAGCCGCGCAAATTTGATCCTCTGCGTAGAAGCTTCTTACGTAGAATTTTGATTAAGGATTTGGCGTTTAAAATGGTTTCATCATATCGTGTCGAAGATTTTCGCGTGGAATTTTAATTGCAGCTTGGAATTTTATCGCGTATCTTTTCACTTCATTTAAGCCAGTACGGCATCGATTTGGTTTTGCTTTCCTTAATTTTATCGCGCGCCCCTGCGTCCTTCAAAATTCCATACCCGCAATCGATTTGAGCGCTTGTATATCGCACCACTAGAAGCCAGGTCAATGGCAGGGCAAACTCCTATCACTAGCGCATATCTTTCTCTGAGATCTGCGTATAGATCGCGCTAATCTGGCAGAATACATAAAATCGTATCTATAAAATGACTGCTTTTGCCGCGGCTGCCATAAAATTACGCCGCCGATATGTATAGAAGCTCGCTCGCCAAGAGCAATAAAAATGGCTAATTCCATAAATATAACGGAGGTATGGCACCTTATTGGCTATTTTATTTCTTTTCTCTATCCGTCTTAGTTATTGTTTAAAAAATCAGATACAAAGCCATTATCTTTTAATACCTGCATGATGCTACGTAGGAGGTAGCTATTAACAAAATATACCGTATAAATCCTTCCGCCGTCTCTTATAGGCATAATCATCTTTTTATCTTTTAGTTTTGCCATAATGTTTGATTTTTCCTTTGATTTATGTATACCGAATTTATCAAGCTCCTCGGCCTTCATTCTCATATTATCTTTTTTAACAATATAAACTAATATATCAAACTCTTGTTTTGTTATATGTTTTCTCTCAAGCGCTATTTTAAGCATAGGTAGGAGTATATTTGTTTGCACATACTCTTTTTTTAAAAGATGATCTATTTTTTCAATCTCATTTTTTAATCCTATTAAAAAATATTCACACCAAGCTAGTAAGTCATCAGCCTTAAGACTATCTGCGCGTGAAAGCATATTATAATATTGATCTCTATCTGTATAAAAAACTGAAGATGGGTTGATAAGTCTTCCTTCTTTTACTTTAAACCCAAGCTTTATTAAAAAAGCATAATTCAAAAGTCTTCCCATTCTACCGTTCCCATTGTCAAACGGATGGATAAATTCAAATCTATGATGTGCAATAGCAACCATTAAAAGCTGATACTGCTCCTTGTGTTTTTTATTGATGAACTCTATAAATTTATTAAAATAATTAGGCAATAAAAAATGTTTTGGTGGCGTATGCCCTGATTTTTTTATGCTTACGTCGTGCCGTCTTAATTCTCCTGGATATTTAGATCCTTCGCCCTTTGGCGGCGGCGTTAAGCCTTTTGTAATAATTTTATGAATTTCTGAAATATAGGCACGGTCAAATACAGTTTTTGCATCCGTATTGTCTTCTATAAAAGCTATGGCATTTTCTAAGCTTTTTATCTCATCGTCACTTTCATCTGTCAAATTTGGATCTATAAGTTTTTCAACATATTCAGATAGTGTTGTATTGTTTCCTTCAATTCTAGCCGATCCTAATGTTTCTAAAATTTGAAAAATATTTTTGAGTTGAAAAAATATATACGGGGGTACATCGCCACCAAGCTGCTTGGTTCTTAACTTTTCTAGGTCTAAAATAATATTTGTTAAATCACTTCCAAAAGAAGGTTCTGGTATAGTGATATTGCCGCTGCTTACTTCTTCTTTCATTTTTCAATACTTCCTTTTTAATATTATCAAAAATCGATTATAGCACATTGTTCTATAAAATATAAAATTACACTACTTCCGATTATATCTATGTAATACTTCCCAAAAAAAATACATATTTTAAAACAGATTAAACCCAAAATAGGCTTTAAACGTTTCGCATCTAGTTATAAACTCATCCATCTTCCTATCCTTTTTAAAATTTCCTTTAGTTACTTTAAATTTGGGCCAAAGAACCTTATCTGGATCAGCTCCGCAAGCAAATGTGCCTTTTTCCAACTCGAAGCGAATTTAAATTTAACGCCCGCGTTTCTAAATTTAAAATTTTAATCTAGAACCGACTCGCACCTTAAATTTAAAGCGCGAGATTTAAAATTCCTCGCCGATAGCTAGCCGCGCAAATCCGTCTGGCGTTTAAAATTTAATGATCGCTCTTCAGCCCCGCGCCGCAAAGCGGGATAATGCTATCTCCTTGCAGATCGCGGCTTTCTTTGTAGCGCAGATATGCCGCATAAGTAGCCGCGGTCGTATGCTCGACGTAAAATCCGCCGCGTGCAAGCGCCGCTCTGGCAGGCAGTATGTCGCTCTCACTCGCCAAGATTACCTCGCGTTCGCCCGCGTAGCTAGAGCCAAGAATTTCACCCGCGCGCATCGGTCTTGCAATCGCTATACCCTCCGCTAGCGTCGGCTGCGGCTCTATCGCGCGCGCTGCACCTTTAGCGTCAAAAAGCGGGGCGCAACGCTCGCCCTGAACGATGAAAATTTTTGGCAGCGCCTCGATAAAGCCGCCCTCATATAGCTCGCCCAGCGCCGCTTGAGCGCCCAGTAGCAGCGTGCCGTTGCCCACGGGGATAAAGATATTGCGCGGCACCCCGCCCAACTGCTCGTAGATCTCATAAACGTAGCTCTTCGTGCCCTCGTAAAAGATCGGATTATAAACGTGGTTGGCGTAATAAATTTGATCATCCGAGGCCTTTTTGCGGCACGCATCCGCCGTTTCGTCTCGGCTGCCGTCAAACACCGTAACATGCGCGCCGTGGCTTTTGATCATATCGATCTTTTTGGGCGACGTGCCCTTCGGGACGTAAATTTTGCACTCGATGCCCGCGCGAGCGCAGTACGCCGCCACGGCATTGCCCGCGTTGCCGCTGGAGTCTTGCAGCACCTTTTTCACGCCGATATTTTTGGCATGCAGCACCAAAACCGCCGCGCCGCGATCTTTGAATGAAAGCGTAGGCATCGCGTAATCAAGCTTGAGATAGAGGTCTTCGCCGAATTTCACGCTCGCCGTAAGCCCCTCGCCCATCGAAATTTCTCTAAATTTGGCCGTATCGATGCCCATAAACCTGCGGTATCTAAAGATGCTAAACTCGCTTTGATCTACAAGCGCGGGGTTAAATTTAGGCGCGTCAGAGTTTAGCTTATACAGCCCACCGCAGTCGCATTTATAGCTCAAAGTATCGATGGGCGCGTGCTTGCCGCAGCCCGTGCAGATGAAATCGCTCATTTTAGTTCCTATTTTTTCTCTTTTATTTTTGCGACGGCCTCGATCTCTACGAGGCAGCCGAAGTGCAGAGCCGTAGTCGGCACTACGACGCGGGCGGGCTTGTGCGCGCCGAAAAACAGCGCGTACTGCTCGTCGATCACGTCCCAGTTCTCGACACTCGGCGTATAGACGCGGCACATCCGTACATCGTTTTTATCCACGCCCGCGGCGGCTAGGACTGCCGCGACGTTGCTTAGAGCCTGCGCGGCCTGCGCAGCAAGACCCTCCGGAACGGCCCCCGTGCGCGGATCCACGCTTAGCTGCCCCGAGACGTAGAGCATACCGTCGTCGTCTAAGATGCCCGGCGCATAATGCGCCTTTTTCGGCGCGAAACCGGTTGGATAAATTTCTTTCATTTAAGCTCCTTTGCATATAAAATTTTATATAATTTTACTCTAAATTTATTAAAAATATATAACTATTTCTATAAATTTGCAAAATTTTAAAATTTAATCTAAATTTATAGATTTTTTTATATGAAATTTAAGGAGCCCGAATTGAACCAACTTTTGCAGACCTTTATACCGACCGCGCACCTTATTAAAAATACGATCGGCGATTGCGAGGTGGTCATCCACGATATGAGCACGCCGCAAAGCTCCGTCGTTTTCGTCCTAGGCGACGTAACGGGCAGGAGGATCGGTCAAAGCTTCGATCATCTGGTAAAGAACGTATTGTTAAGCAAAAATTTTGAAAACGACTGCACCGCAAACTACTACTTCACCGCGCAAAGCGGCAAGCTCATACGCTCCTCTACTTCGCTGATCCGCGGCGCAAACGGCAAGGTAGTAGGCGCGCTATGCGTAAATATCGATACTTCAAGCGCCATGGCGGCATACAAAGTAATAAAAAATCTGCTGCCAAATGCAAAGCTCGATAGCAAGGAGCTGCAGGGCGCAAATTTTACCGACGAAAGCTGCAATAGCGCGGCATTAGACGGGGCGAGCTTAAAGGACGGCGTAAATTTAGAAACACAAAATTATAACGATTTGCAGCAAAATATCCTTGACATCGTCCAAGACCTGATCGCATCGGCTACGCACGATCTGGATGTGGAGGGGATGAAGAAAGAGGATCGAAAGCGTATCGTAAAATTCCTCGTGCAAAAAGGAATTTTTGAGGTAAAAGGCGCGGTGGAGCTCGTCGCAAAGGCGCTTAGGACGCAGAAAGTCACGATTTACTCGTATATGGATGAGGTAAAGAAGGAGAGCTAGCCGCGGTGCATAAATTTGATCTAAAATTTAACAAGCGTTGCGCGTCTTTTTATCAGCGTAGCCATATGGGGTGGTGCAAATTTAATCTGAATTTGATGAACCGATCAAAAAGTGTGATGCGCCAATTCCTAGTTCATGCAGCTGTAGTGCAATAAAAGTAAAACTCATCTATTACTCGAGCTCGTAGCCCTTCGCGCTTTTTAATTTCTCGTCATAATCGACTCCGTTAGCAATTCGCTTGCGAGAGGCATTGAAATCCGCTCGTATCGGGCTTCTACTCGTATCGAGCTCAAGCGGCGCGACGCCGATAATATCGGCTAGCAGATGCGCCAAATCATCGCTCATAAAAGGCTTATCTTTCGCCGCTTCCAACCTCTGCCACAGCTCGGCATTAGCGGTCAAAAACTCGCGCGAGGCTATAAAAAGCAGCGGAATTTCATAGCTGAAGCGGCTCTCCATGCCGTGCCCGAGGCGTCCGTTTTCGTATAAATTTTCGCCGTGATCGCTAAGATAGACGATGAGGCTGTCATCTGCAGAGAAAATTTTAAAAATTTCATTTATGACAAAATCGTTGTAAAGCACGCTGTTATCGTAATATGCGACGACCTTTTTCTGATCGGAAGTGAGTTTGGCCTTTATGTCCGCCTCGCTAAACTTACCGAATCCCTCGGGGTAGCGCAGGCTATAATCCATATGGTTGCCGATGAGATGGATCACGTAGAAGTTTCGCTCGCTCTGCCCCGCTTTCGCCTGATTTATGAGCGGGAGTAGCGCTCCGTCGGGCTTGATGCGGACGGTTTCATAAAGATTGCTCTTTGAGAGAAAGGTTTCCCCGTCCGCGCGATCGGCGGCGCTTTTAGCGCTTAGCGCGTGCGCACCGAAGGCCTCTTGGTTGCTGATCCAAAAGGTGCGGTAGCCGCTTAGGCTAAACATATCGATGATACTAAGGCTGCGAAACCATGCCTTTTGCCGCTCGCTTTCGTAATTGCTGAAATTTAAAAGCCGCATCAGCACTTGGTTCGTCGTAGCATAAGGGGAGATTGTATCGCTAAATTTTATGAGATTGCCGCTCGCTTCAAGGCTCTCCAGAAACGGCGTGGTTTCTATACCGTATCCATACAGCGACATATGGCCTCGCTGCAAGCTCTCGCCGATTATTAGGACGATATTTTTGATGCGAGGTTTTTGTGAGGCGGGGTCTATAGCGGCATCAGGGCTTTGGGAATTTAAAATCGCGCCGGGGCTTTGCGGCGCGGAATTTAAAGTTTCGCCTGAGCTTTGCGCCTGAGCGCCCAGGGCGGAAGTAGAATTTTGAGATGCAAAGCCGGAAGCGGAGCTTTGCGGATCTGAATTTACGCCGCCTTTTAAAACGCCTTCGTTCGCGCGCTTAGCCTCGTCATATCCGAGCTGCACTTCGTGCATATCGGTGATGAAATTTTTATCGCTCAGATAGTCTTTTATCGTAAAGGCAAACTCCAGCGGGATATATTGCGATAGCTTGGTTATATAGCCCTGCTTGCCCTGGGAAGCTTTGACGGCGATATCTGCGCAAAAGATCGCCCCGTAGATAAGATAAAGCGCTGCTAGCAGCAATCTTAGGCGGCTATGCGTTTGCCCCCTCTTTCTCTGCCCTGCTCTTAGCGCCACAAAGATGCAGCCGAGCAGTACCGCTAGATATAAAATCGTCGCGGGGTTAAGAAACTGCGAAACAAACTCGCGCGTCTCGGCTGCGTCGGTATGCACAATCGCGTCAATCGCCACGACGTTGAAGCTTGAGTCGAAATTTACGATCAAAAATAAAGACGCGCTCGCAATCAGCGCAATTAGTGCAAGTAATACGAACGAAACGAGCTTAAAAAATCGGCCGCTAAGCAGATAGCAGAGGTGAAAGATGAGCAAATTTATGATGAATACCGCGGGAAAGCTCTCGGCGATGTAGGCAAAGATGGGGCCGTTAATCTGATAATGTATCTTAGCCCAGCACGCGAGCAGGCATAGCGCCGTCGCTAGCCAAAACACCCTCCACACGGGACGTTCGCGCAGCGCGGCAAAAAAGCCGCGGTCGATTTTCATAAGCAAGCGCGCTATGAGCCCGCCCGTTTTCGTCTGCGCCATAAGTCCGCCTATATTTGCTAGCGCTATATAAAATTTTTCTCTCATTTCATCTTCCTTGGCTTTACAAAGACATGATGACGCGCACTCTGCGTAGCGCGACATATTTTGTTAAAAATTAAGGCGCAATCTTAGCCGCTTAAAGCTTTGAGCTTGCTTACTTGCGCGCTTTTACGTTTCAAATTTTACGGCTAAATTTTAAAGATACGGGGGGGGGGGGGGGGGGGGTTTTTTTGGGGGAGGTGATTGTTAGGGTAATTGTTTTTTTTCAGGGGTTCTAGGTGGG
>CAUPZQ010000010.1:0-52222 GCA_963515915.1 uncultured Campylobacter sp. | reverse complement strand
CTTTTAAAAAAATCAAAAAACTAAAAATAGGGGGAAAATTTGATAGATGGTGTCCTGCGTTGGATTCGAACCAACGACCCCCTCATTAAAAGTGAGATGCTCTACCTACTGAGCTAGCAAGACATCGTAAGAAGTGGCGCGACGAATGGGGCTCGAACCCACGACCTCCGCCGTGACAGGGCGGCATTCTAACCAGCTGAACTACCGTCGCACCAAAAATAACACTCGCAGCGCAAGTGCTAAAGAAGTATGAAATCCAAGGATTTCAAAATGGTGGTCGCTGTAGGGATCGAACCTGCGACATCCACCTTGTAAGGGTGGCGCTCTACCAGCTGAGCTAAGCGACCGTTTGGGTTTAAAAAAGAAATGTGATTATATATCCAATACGATTAATTTTCACTTAAACAATGACGAAAAGACTGAAATTGTGCTATACTTGCGACATAAAATTTTATCAAAGGCTCGGTAAATTTAGATGAAAAAGTTGGTTTTCGTCCTGTTTTTAGCGCTTCAAGCCCCCGCTTACTCGCCGAACGAGATCGTAAACGCCATCGCCGCAGTAGCGCAAAACGAAGGGGTAAAGCCTGAAATTTTATACACCATCGTCAAAATCGAAAGCGACTTCGAGCCCTACACGATCTCCTTTTTGACAAACAAAGCAAACGCCGATTATTTCGCAAGCCTGCGCAATCAAAATATCCGCATCAAGACGAGCAACTATAGCCTAAATTCCAGCAAATGGGTCGTTACGATCATACCGGCAAACGAAATTTACGCCGTGCAGATCGCCAAGTACCTGTACGAGGATGGCTTTAGCATCGACGTGGGACTCGGGCAGCTAAACGCCGTAAATTTCAGCCAAAATGAGATAGATTATATATTTAACCCAATGTACAACCTCACCAAATGCGCTAAAATTCTACGCAAATGCTGGAATGCTAAAGACAAAAATATCAAAGACACGATCGAGTGCTACAACTACGGCATGCGCAAACGCTACTCAAACCCCTACTACAAGCGATTTTACGAACATTACGAGAAATTTTTCGGCAAGCCCTATTAAGAGTTAGTAAAATTTCGCTAAAATCGCGCAAATTTTAAAAAAGGATATTTCATGATACTGATCGCAGGACCCTGCGTGATCGAAAGCCGCGAGCTGATAATGCAAGTCGCGGAAAGTTTGCGCAAATTTAACGAAATGAGCGGAGTGGAATTTTACTTCAAAAGCAGCTTCGATAAAGCCAACCGCACCAGCATCTCAAGCTTCCGCGGTCCGGGGCTTGAGCGCGGCTGCGAAATTTTAGCCGAAGTAAAGGAAAGGTTCGGCTATAAAATTTTAACCGACATCCACGAGAGTTACCAGGCAGAGCCCGTCGCGCGCGTCGCCGACGTGCTGCAAATACCTGCGTTTTTGTGCCGTCAAACCGACCTTCTCGTCGCCGCAGCCGGCACGCAAGCGGTAGTAAATATCAAAAAAGGTCAGTTTCTATCGCCGCAGGCGATGAAACACAGCGTCGAAAAGGTGCTGCAAACCCGCAGCGCGCGGGCTTATACCCCGCAAAGCGGCGCGGCATCTAGCGGTACGAACGCCGCTCAAAACAGCGCCTGCTCCGACGATGCCGAAATTTGCGGCGCGCAAAGCGATAACAAAAGCGAAACGCAAAGCGTCTCGCAGCCAAACTTCTCTCATACTTGCAATGCACAAGACGGCTCGATAAGTGCCGCGCAACCAAGCGGCGAAGGCATGCACGATCTAGCGCGCCGCTACGGCGTTTGGCTCACTGAGCGCGGCAGCACCTTCGGCTACGGAAATTTGATCGTCGATATGCGCTCGCTGCCGATTATGCGCGAGTTTGCGCCGGTCATTTTCGACGCGACGCACAGCGTGCAGATGCCTAGTATCGGCGCTACGAGCGGCGGCGACTCGCGCTTCGTGCCGTATCTCGCGCGAGCGGCGGCGGCCGTGGGCGTGGACGGCTTTTTTTACGAAACGCACCCTGATCCCGCCCACGCGCTTTCGGATGGGCCGAATATGCTAAATTTGCAGCAGCTAGAGCGCGTCGTAGCGCAGACGCTCGCGATTCAAAAAGCACTCGGATTTTAAAATTTTAATATATTGGCAAAATTTGCTTTTTCTTGATGCCTATTGAAAGGCGGTTTGAAATTTTAACGCTCGCCGGACGGGCGTTAAAATTTTTATAATACACGCATGGTTCGCACCTAAAAATGTAAAAACATCTGAGCATAAATCGATAGACTTATCATTGCGCTTGATCATTGTCTGTTTTACCAAAAAATTCAAACTTTCAAGTTTATAAATTTTTAAGCCTTAAATTTAAAAATTTCACCCACCTCGATGCCTAAAATTTTTGAAATTTTATAAATATGCTCTAAATTGAAGTGTTTATCGTAGCGGCAGCTCTCGCAGTTTGAGTAAAACGCGACCGACTTTATATCCATACTTAGCGCCATATCCAGCTGGCTCATACCCTTGCTTTCGCGTAGTTTACGGACGTTGGCGGAGATTTGAAGATAAAAATTTTGTATCTCGTCGCCGTCAAAAAAGGCTAAATTTTCACTCATTTTTTTATCCTATAGATAAAGTAAAAATTAAACTTTATTTGGATAAAATCCTCAAATCTATATCCTATAGGATAAGTAATTAGTAAATTTCTAGAGAAAGGAGAAGAAATGAGCGCCACTATAAATCAATATGAAAAGCTATTCGGCAAAATTGTTGAAGTTGTCGCAGGCCGAACTTGCGCTTGCTTTTGCTCATGCAGTTGTGGCATGTGCGTATGCTCGTGCCGCGGTCGCAGAAGTGAAAACGACGAAATTGCATGGGAAATATGCTAAAAATTTATCGGCGGACCAAAATCCGCCGATACTATTTCAAGGATTTTTATGATTTTTTCAAAATATGGCTTCGCCTTTCATGTAGGTAATGATGTAGCATTATATAACTCTTTAAGGATGAAGCCGATCTATTTAAGCGATAACAAATTTAAGAAAATAAAAGAGACCGTTGACAAAAACGTGAAATTATCACAAGATTTAAAATGCGAAATCGATGAATTGATAAAGTATAAAATTTTAGTCAAAGAGGGCGATGATGAAAAAATTTTAAATTTTGTAAAATCGGTTATTCCTCAGCCGCGAATAAACGTATGCTATTTTATTTTAAGCGAACAATGTAATCTGGCCTGTAAATATTGCTTTT
Source organism: uncultured Campylobacter sp. (assembly GCA_963515915.1). Taxonomy (GTDB): domain Bacteria; phylum Campylobacterota; class Campylobacteria; order Campylobacterales; family Campylobacteraceae; genus Campylobacter_B. The sequence goes on along the minus strand of CAUPZQ010000010.1, from coordinate 49,002 downwards.
TAGGCAACAATAATCAGGAAAAGAGAAAGCGCTTCAAAAAAGAAAATATGAGTAAGCAAACGGCAATGGATGGAATTTTATTTTTCATAAAACAGCTCGAAAGTGCAAATTTCGATGAAAATTCCAAGCCTACCATTTTATTTTACGGTGGTGAACCACTTTTAAATTTTGAAACACTTGTTTTTATAGTAAATAAAGTTAACGAGCTTAAAAAGAGTTATAAAGTTTTAGAAAAAGTTGAATTCGACTTGGTTACAAACGGGCTTTTATTAAACAAACAAAGGCTTTTAAAGCTAAACGAACTTGGCGTAAATATCGGTATTTCGATAGACGGTTGTAATGACGAAACAAATAAAATGCGCGTGGATGTCGGCGGAAATTTTGTATTTGAAAAAATTATACAAAAACTTGATTTGGCAAAGTCGCTTGGGGTTCCAATTTCGCTTTCCATAACGCTTACGCAAGATAGTATCAAAAATAAAAACGATATGCTTGAGCTTGTCAAAAAATACAATATAAAAGGCTTTGGTTTTAATATTTTAATGTCGGATAAGAATATCTCGGATTTACATTATCAAAAAACGAGTGAGTTTTTAATCGAAATGTTTAAAGAACTGCGCAAGCTTGGAATTTATGAAGATAGAATGATGAGAAAGGTAAAATCCTTTGCAAAATCAAGCGTTTATTTTTCGGATTGTGCAGCCACAAGCGGCGGGCAGATTGTAATTGCAGCAAACGGAGATGTGGGAATTTGCCAAGGCTGTTTGTATGATAGAAAATATTTTGTAACGAATGTCTTGGATGAAAATTTTAATCCGACGACTAATGAAATTTGGCAAAGATTTCGCCATCTCTCGCCGCCTGAAAAGAATGAATGTCAAGAATGTGAAGCTCTTGGCATTTGTGGTGGCGGCTGTCCGATAAGTGCGGCAAACGAAAAAGCAGGCAATACGATTGATTCTTTGGATAGAAGATTTTGTATTCACGCAAAAGAGAGTTTAAAATTTCTGATCTCAGACCTGCATAGGATCATAACAAAAGGCGAAAATAGCGAAATTTATGAAAAATGCGAAGTTGAGAAATTAACGAAATAGTGTTTTGCAAATAGTGAATATTTTATATATTTTAGCATTATGACGTCATTAATAACCTTTAAGAGCTTATAACAATTTAGGCATTTTATCTAAAATTTTGTTTTTGTCGCTATAATGCGGCTTTTTGACCTTTTCGTCTAGTGGCTCAGGACGTTGCATTCTCAGTGCGAAAACGCGTGGTTCAAATCCCGCAAGGGTCGCCATTATGGACTTGTACAAGCTCCCTGATTTTAAACGATAAATTTATCTATGATTTTATCATAGGCTTTCATACAGCCCGTCTGATTTTAAATAATAAATTTTATCCGCGATTTTATCGATGAAGTTTTTATCGTGCGAAACGATGATCTCGCTTACGTCAAGCTCCGCCAAAATCCCCGCCACACGCTCCTGCATCGCCTCATCAAGCGCCGTCGTAGGCTCGTCCAGTAGCAGTATCCTAGGCTCGCATACCAGCGCGCCCGCAAGTGCCACTAGCTTTTTCTCGCCGCCGCTTAGATGAAAGGGCACCCGCTCGCGTAGATGTTCGATTCCCAAGCGTCGCAGCGTCTCCAGCGCCTTGCGCTCGATCTGCTCTTCACCTAAAATTTCAAGCTTTTTTAGATGGTCGTTTTCGCTGCCCTGCCTTAAAATTTCCGCCTTACGACCAAAAAATTTAGAAAAAATTCCACGTCTTTTCTCCACATTTCGTGCTCGTTTTAACCGCTCATTTTGCGCACGCAGGCTAAATGCAACGTCCTCAAACACGCTCGCGCACAAAAATTGATCGTCGCTGTTTTGAAACAAAAACCCGATCTCGTGGCGAAATTTTACAAAATCCTCCGCACACTCAAGCTTCTCACCGAAAAGCTCGATCTCGCCCTCGCCCCATTGCCTTAGACCGCCTAAAATTTGAAGCAGACTCGTCTTGCCCTGCCCGTTCGCGCCCAAAATCGCCACTTTTTCCTTATGCCCTACACTCAAATTTACGCCGCGAAAAATTTCTCGCTCGCCGTTTTTAGCGCTTATCCCATACGCCTTAAGCGAACAGCTCATAAGATAGCTCCGATTTTAATAGATACGCACGCCAGCACGAACGCCAAAAACGAGGCCTCCGAGACGCTCAAGCCCTCGCGACGCTCGTAAAATAGCCTACCGCAAAACCCTCGCGCGCTCATTACCAGGCTTAAATTTCTTGCTTGCTCAAGCGCCGAAATCGCTAAAATCCCAACTAAATTTGCATAAATTTTATAGGTGAAAATTCCGCTCGTCCCCACAAATCCGCGCATCCGCAAAAGAGCTTGCAGCCTTGCTAGATCCGAGCGTAAAAAATTTACGAATCGCCCACAGCAATACACCAAAGAGCTTAGCTTTTCGCCGAGCCCGAGCCCGTAAAATCCGCGCGCGAAAAAATATTCGTCCTTGCCGTAAAATAGCAAAATCGCAAATGCCATTATCAAATTCGCGCGCAAAAATATCACGCCCGCAAGCTCGTAGTTACCGACTATGGCGGGGCTTAACGCGCTTAAAATCGCAAAGATATTTAATACCGCAAGCCTTGTGCAGACCGCGCGCGCAATCGAAATTTTAAGCGCAAAAAGAAGCAATGGTGGAGCAAAAAACGCCGCGTAAAGCTGCCCGCTAAGTCCGACGCCGAAGCTGAAGATGAAAAACGCGAGCAGTGATACGGCGGGGCTCATTTGCGCGCTCTTTTCGCTAGCCACATTAAGCCAAAAAAGCCGAAAATCAAGGCCAAACAAAGCGCGATTTTAGGCGCCTCGGCGGACTGGCTTTGAAACGCCAGGCTCCTAATATCGCCCTTAGGGTTTTCTTTTGGCAAGATGCTTTGCGAGGCGGAATTTTCCAAAGGCTCGGAAGTGCTTAAAATTTTATTTTCAGGCGTACTAGCTTTCGGCACGATATTTTCGAGTGCGCTGCCTTCGGACGCAGAATTTTTAGCGACGTTCAAATTTTGCGGCACAGGATTTTCAGAAACGTCAGAATTTTGTGGCGTGGAATTTTCAGGATCACCGGAATTCTGCGGCGCAAAGTTCTCGGCGCTAAATTCCATCTGCGCGCCGTGCCCTGCGCCTCCGTAAATTTGAATAGTAAAATTTTTAGCCGGGATCTTTATGCTCGCAAGTCCCTCTTTATCGGTCCTAGTGCGCAAAATTTCGCGCCCGTCCGCGCTAATTAAAACTTCACACTCCATGCAGGGAGAATTTTTATAAAAATAGCTATAAATCTCCACCTTATCGCCCTCTTGCGTCGCGAAAAGATGAAGCGCATGCGAAAATGCGAAGGAGCTCAAAACCGCTAAGAAAAATAGCGCTCTCATCGCCTTTGTCCGCCGTAAAATTTCGCAATAAAGCTAAGCGCAAAAAGGGTGATGATCCCTTCCAAAACAGCCAGGATCGCGCCTTCGAGCGAGATGAGCGTCGCGATAGCAAAAAACTCCCGCCCGCTGATGAAAAGCACGAGATCAAGAAGCAGCATCGAGCAGACGATCGGCACGAAACCCGCTAAAAATAGATAAATTTTTTGCATGCGCGCTTTTAGCTCTTGCGCTTTTGCGGCGGCGGCAAAGAGCCCGCCCAAAACCGCTGGAAAGCCGATGACTGCGGTATTTACGCCTAGCACGCTAAGCCCTCCGAAGCCGAAAAACACCCCTTGCAAAAACAGCGTGACAAAAATCGCCAAGATCGCGCGTGAGCCCAAAAACGCGCCCACGAGCCCGCTTAGCATCAGGTGCATGGAGCTGACACCCACGGGCAGGTGCACGAAAGAGGCGACGAAAAATAGCGCGCTAAAACATGCGATCCTAGGGATTTCAGACTGCCTTACGCGCCATAAAATCGCCGCTACCGCAGGCGCCGTAACCGCCCAGCCAGCTAGCAGCACGGGCGCGCTCAAAACTCCTTCACTAATGTGCACGACTTGCCTCCTTTAAATCGCTCCAGTTTTTTAGACGCGCAAAAACGCGGGAGCTAGTTAAATTTAAGGCATTTGCGACCTTTGCGATAATTGCCTTGATTGCTACAGGTTTTGCTTTTACGGCTTTAGTCGCAGCAAAATTTGCGGCTGTAAAACTCGCAGCTTGCGTCCTATTTGCGGCGGCTGTTAGCGCAAGACTCGGAGCGGTCTCAAAACCGTTTGTGGAACCAGTAAATTTGATAAATTTTACGGCTCGCATGGCGCAAGAATTTTTAATTGCTGTATTTGCGGAAGCGGCAAGTAGATTTCGCGACGTAAAATTTGAGGCTCCGAGCGATCTCGGTGCGACGCTCGCGCAGTAAAACAGAGCCTGTGAAATTTTAAAAGGCAGGATTTTTAAAATTTCAAAAAACGAAATTTTGCGTGCTGGTATTTTACGCTCGTAAATCCATGGATGTGAAATTTTACGGCTCGAAGCTACTAAGAGCGGATTCCTACCGAGCAAAATTTCACGCAGCAGAGCTTCGTTACTTAAAATTCTACTCAGCGAAATTTTGCTCCGTAAAGTTTTAATCAAACCCCGAGACACAGACTGCGCGCGGGTGTGAAACGACAAAATTCTGCCCCGTAAAATTTCAGCCGCAGAATTCGCTGGAAATTTTACATCGCCGAGCAAAACGCGCGAAAATAAAATTTCAAAACTCCGCTCAAACGCAAATTTAAATTTATCCGCGGCGGCGCAAATTTCGCCCGAAAAAAGAGATCTCACCGAGCCGCTCCCTTATTTTTTCAGCTCGTCCGCCTTGATCCAAAGCACGGCGCCCAGCTCATTTACGGGCTGCTCGCTTCCTTTGGCGGCCTCCTCCTCGCTAAGAGCCGCAAAGCCCCACCAGCCGGTAACCGGCATCACGAAGCTAAACTCGCCCGCGCCGTTGGTTTTAACGACCTGCGTGACATGCGCCTCGCTAGGGGCTTTGTAGCCCTTATCGTTATATAGCTCGATCTCCACGTCCGCGCCCGGGACGGGCTTTCCGTGCAGTAAAAAAACTCCGCTAAATATCTCGCCCGCATACAGCGCATAAGGCCGCACTAGCGGCACGATCTCCGCCTCTAGCCCGAGCGGCTTATCCCAGCCTTCGCCCGCGCCGTAAGCATCGACGTAGGTTTTGGTGATATGGCGGATCATCTTGCGCTCAGCCGGCTCGGCATAGGGTTTGGGATCGAAATAAAACGCTAAAAGCGATGGCTTGTCCGCTTTAAATTCCGCCGCGAAATAGGAATTTTCACTCTTTTTCTGCTCTTTTAGGCTACCTAGGAGCGATTTTTTCTCGCCGTCAATAAAAACGCCGAATTCTGCAGGCTTTTGTAGATTCATAGACTCCTGTAAAAACGGATGGGAGAATTCCAAATTTAGCTTTAAAGTAGCATCTTTTTGATCCTCTACGACATTTTTATCCGTTGTAAGAACGCCGAAATGTGCGAACGCAAGGCTCGCCGCGAAAATTCCTAAAAAAGCAAATTTTGCCTTCATGTAATACCTTTCATAATAAAATATTACGGAATTGTATCACTTTTTTTCATCCGTATTGCTTAAATGTGGGTTTATTTTGAGTATTTAAAGCAAACTTTGGTTAAAATGTCGCAATTTAAATTACCAAAAAGAGGCAGAAAATGATAAATTTAAAACTTATCGAGACGAATTTTGACGAATTTAATAAAAAACTCATCGCCAAAAAAGTCCCGCCGCAAACCCTGCAATCGCTACTGGATGCCTACAACGAACTAAAATCCAAAAAGACGGAGTTAGAGAATCTTCAAGCCGTGCAAAATGCAAAGAGTAAGGAGCTCGGTCTCGCCGCGCGCGAAGGCAGGGACGTAGGCGCGCTAAAATCTCAGCTTGAGGAAAACAAACAAAAGATCCAAAACCTAAGCGAGCTCGTAAATGAGCGCGAGCAGAGCCTAGAGGCGATCGCCGCGTGCGTACCGAATATCATCGACGACGACGTACCGATCGGTGCGGACGAGAACGAAAACGTCTGTATCAAAAAGGTACTTGATCCGCGCACGTTCGACTTCGCGCCCAAGCAGCACTTCGATCTCGGCGAGGCGCTGGGATGGCTTGATTTCGAGCGCGGCGTCAAACTCAGCGGTAGCCGCTTTACCGCGATCCGAGGTCTTGGCGCGAAACTGAATATGGCTCTCATCAATTACATGATCGAATTTAACAACTCGCGTGGCTTTGAGCTCGTAAATATGCCGTTTTTGGTGCGCGATCAGATCCTCTACGGCACGGGTCAGCTGCCTAAATTTAAAGACGACCTCTACCGCGTTGACGACGAGGAGCAAAACCTCTATCTCATCCCTACGAGCGAGGTTACGGCGACGAATCTATTCAGCGATGAAATTTTACGCAGCGAGGAGCTGCCGATCAAGCTCACCAGCTACAGCCACTGCTTTCGCAAGGAAGCGGGCTCGGCGGGGCGCGATACGCGCGGCATGATCCGCCAGCACCAGTTCGAAAAGGTCGAACTGGTCGCCATCACGCGCCCAGAGGATAGCGCAAAGATGCTTGAGGAAATGATTTCATGCGCAAGCGATCTACTGAGCAGCCTAGGTCTTCCGCACAGACACATGCTGCTTTGCAGCGGCGATCTTGGCTTTAGCGCCGCAAAGACCGTGGATTTGGAGGTTTGGCTGCCGGGGCAGAACCAATACAGAGAGATCAGCTCGATCAGCAACTGTCGCGATTTTCAGGCGCGCAGAGCCAAGATCCGCTTCAAAGACGGCAAGAAAAACAGCCTCGTTCACACACTAAACGGCTCCTCGCTCGCGGTCGGCCGCACGCTGATCGCGGTGATGGAAAACTACCAGCGCAAGGACGGCAGCATCGAAATTCCGCGCGTTTTAGAAAAATATATGTAGGCGGCCCGTGCGAAAGCTTTGGAAAAACCCAAATTCTAACGCCCGCTTCGCAACCGCTGGATTTTGCGCGGAAAAATTTAGAAAGCGCGGCGTTAAATTTTTCGTGCTGCAAAACACAGGATTTTTTGCAACAAAATTTGGTAGCACGAAATTTTGCGGCGCAGAGCCCGGGGCACACGATGCCAAGCTTCGCGGTTTTAAATTTTGCAATGAAATGCTTCGTCATACGCGACAAATTCGGCAATCACGACACTCGCATTTTAAATTTCACGACGAGAAATTTAATGGCGCGAAATTTGCGACCTGCGGAACAAGATTTTTAGGGGCGAACTTTCGCGGCGTGGAATTCTGCAAATCAAAATTTATGGCACGCGGCGTCAAATTTTACAAAGCAGAATTGCGCGAGACGGGTTTTTTAACTCGCACTGCGAAATTTTATGCGGCTAAATTTCACGATACGAAATTTAGCGAGACGAAGTTCCGGGCGCCAAATTTAGAGCTTAAAATGAAATTTAACGTAGCGAAATTCGGCGGGGTAAAATTCCGCGGCGGTGCGCTTTTTAAATTTGCCGCCGCAAAAGGGCTGCGACGCAGTCCTAGTCTTTGCGCCGCTGCGCCTTTTAAATTTACTGCGCTGCAAAACGCAGAATTTTTTGCAACAAAATTTGACAAAACGGAATTTTTAGGAGCGAACTTTCGCGACACGGAATTCTACAAATCAAAATTTAGGGCACGCGACGTAAAATTTCATAAAGAAAGATTGCGCCGCGCAAGATTTTACGGCGCAGAGCCTGGGGCGCACGATGTCATAGAATTTGTGGCGAAGGGTGAGAAATTTTGCGACGGGAAACGGCGCGGAGTAGGCGCGTGAAGATCGCGCTTTTCGGCGGCAGTTTCGATCCGCCGCACGCAGGACACGCCGCCGCGGTAGGGGCGATCTTATCCGCCCTAAAGCCCGATTTGCTGGTCATAATGCCGTCGTTTCTAAATCCGTTTAAAAAGAGCTTTTCAGCACCTCCGCAGCTGCGGCTAAAATGGTGCCGCGCGCTGTGGAGCGACGCCCCACACGTGGAGGTGAGCGATTATGAAATTTCGCAAAACGTGCCGGTACCCACGATACAAAGCGTGAAATTTCTGCTCGAAAAACATGGCGGAAACGACAAAATCGCGGCAGCCGTAACGAATAAGGCTCTACCTAACGGCGCAAATATTGCGAATAAAATTTCTGCCGGTGCTTATACTTCGGGTAGTACAGACAAAATTTTACCAGAGAAGACGGACGGGGCTTTGTTGTGCGATATAGGTAAAATTCTAGGCGGCGACGCCTGCTCTGCCGATATTACGGGCGAAACGAGTATCCCCACTAACGCAAAAAACGAAGCTCTGCAAGGCGGAATAGCGGATCAAATTTCGGTTGGTAGCAAAAGCGAAATGGACGGAATTTCGCAAAGCAAGGTAGGTGAGATTTCGGCCGACGGTAGAAATAAGGCGGGCAATGCAAACGATGCGAGTAAAATTTTAAACGCGGACAAAATTTCAAGCGCAAGCGAAATTTCAAGTGATAATGCAAATTGTATGGCCGACACAGGCGACGTAAATTTCGCGGGTAGCGCAAATAGCGCAGGTGACATAGGCGGCGCAAATGACATGGATGACGCAAGCGATGCGAGCGGAGCAGACACAGCACCAAAGCTCTATATCGTCGTGGGCGCGGATAACCTAGCCGAGCTTCATAAATGGCGCGACTTTAGCGAGCTTCAGAAATTAGCGGAGTTTGTCGTGCTTACGAGGCCCGGCTACGAGATCCCGCGGCAGTGGGCGAGCCTAAGGCGCATCGAGATTGCCGTAGATGCGAGCTCAAGCGGTTTTAGGCGAGATTTCAAAGGCGAAATCCCGCCCAAGATCACAGCAGAGGTCATAAAATTTTATAAAAGGAAAGATATGCAAGATCCAAAGCAAAGGGCGGAAAAGATCGCCGAAATTTTAAACGAAAAGAAAGCCGAAGACGTCCAGATCATCGATATGGAGGGGCGCGAATACATCGCGAAATTCGTAGTTATCGCCACTATGCTGACCGCCCGCCACGCAGCCTCGCTCATCGAGGAGCTAAAAAGCGTGCTTAAGCCGCTCGGCGAGGAGTTTTTGGCTATCGAAAGCGGCGATGAATGGAGCGTCGTCGATCTCGGCGACATCATAGTCCATCTCATCAGCGAGGCTTACCGCGCCAAATACAATATCGAGGACTTCCTCGACAAACTCAAAAAAGAGCAATTTTAAGGAGGGAGCGTGCCGAGACAGACCTGGAGCAGCAAGCTCACATATATTTTAACCGTTGCAGGCGCCACGATCGGCTTTGGTTGCACGTGGCGGTTTCCGTATCTAGTCGGGCAAAACGGCGGCGGCGCCTACGTGCTCATATTTTGCATCGCGATGATCGTGCTTGGAATCCCGATGATCTTGGTAGAAAACGTCATCGGACGCCGTGCGCTAAGAAACTGCGTCGATGCCTTCACGGCACCTAAAAAGGACGGCTCGCGCATAAAGCCGGCATGGAAAATCGTAGGCATCATGGGCGTAATCGGCGCGTTTGGAATTTTAGCCTACTATATGGTTCTCGGAGGCTGGGTGCTAACCTATATCGTAAACATCGTAAGCGGCAACTTCGACCTCTCCGCGCGGATCACAGACCCCGCATTTACGCAGAAATTCTACGCAGAGCATATCGAAAATAGCCCGCTCGGCGTCGGAGCTTACACGCTCGTTTTCATAGCGATCAACTGGTATATTTTGAAAAACGGCATCATCGAGGGGATCGAAAAATTCGTAAAATTTCTAATGCCCGCGCTATTTTTATGCTTCATCGCCGTAATTCTTACAAATTTAACGCTTGAGGGCGCAAAGGAAGGCGTGAAATTTTATCTCAGCGTCGATTTTGCCAAGATCACGCCCAAGCTTTTGATCGACGTTTTGGGTCAGGTCTTTTTCGCGCTCTCGCTCGGTTTCGGCGTGATGATCACGCTGTCTAGCTTTTTAAACAAAGATGAGAAGCTGATGCAAACAGCCACCATCACCGCAGTCGTAAACACCCTCATCGCCGTGCTTGCGGGCTTTATGATCTTCCCGTCGCTCTTTAGCGCGGGGCTTGAGCCGAGCAGCGGCTCGTCGCTAGTTTTTAAAAGCCTGCCGATCGCGTTTTCGCACATGCCGTTCGGCAACGCCGTCGCGGTGGTCTTTCTCTCGATTTTGCTCATCGCCGCGCTTACGACGTCGATCACGATCTATCAGGTCATCATAAATTTCGTCGAGGAGCGCTTCGGCTTTTCAACGTTAAAGGCGGTAAATTTAACGCTCGGCGGCGTCTTCGTGCTCGGCAACCTGCCCTGCATACTCTCAAGCAGCGTGCTTGCGGACGTTAAAATTCTGGGGCGCTCGGTTTTCGACGCCTTCGACTTCGTAAGCGCGAACGTATTTTTCGTGCTAACGGCGCTTCTGTGCTGCATCTACGTGGGCTGGGTGCTGAAAAAGGACGCGATCTACGAGCTCACCAACGAAGGCGATCTGGGCGCAAGACTCGCGGGAGTTTGGTTTTTATACGTCAAATTTATCCTGCCGCTCATCATCGCGGTGATCTTCGGGTACGGAATTTTCGGCTAAATTTAAAACCGCGAGAGTTTTAAATTTTAAATTTGCCCGCGGCGGTGCGACAGAATTTTAAAATTTCATTCGCTCCGTTGCATACGCTGCGGCGTGGGTTTTTACGCGGTGTAGTTATAATATAAATTTAGCGCAACCGCGTCCTGCCCCTTATAAGGCGTAGTCGGGAATTGGGTTGGGTTTGTGGCGAGCAGAGCAATACGGTGCTGCAGAAGCGGTGCCGTCTCTGCGAGAAGTGCGACCTAGCAACCAAGGGGCCCCTTCCCGCCTCATAAAAAGCTTTGACGCGTCTAGCGAAGCGGACGTCAGAATTTTAAATTTTATCTGTACGCGCCGTGTAAGCGTGATCACAAGCGCAAAAAGGCGCGGCTAAATTTTAAAATTTCATTTGCCGCCGCACTTTAAAATTTCCGCGGCAGGCTCGCGATAAATTTAAAATTTAGTCGCAATTTAGGGGTTTTCAATGCTTCTGTTTTTTCTTACGATATTCCCGATATCGCTGATGCCGGGCATCAACATGACCTATGCGCTAAATCTCGGCATTGCGCGCGGCTATCTTAAAGCGCTGCCCGCGCTGCTCGCGCAGGTGCTGGGCGTCACGCTCGTGGCGCTTGCGTGTATATTCGGCGTCGCGGGCATTCTGCTTGCACACCCTGCGGCGCTTAGCGCGATTAAAATTTTAGGCGGCGCGTACATTTTCTATCTGGGCATCGCGACTTTTTTAGCGCGCGGAAATTTTAAGCTGCAAAAACAAAAGCGCAGCGAAAATATCTTCCTACAAGGCTTCGTAGTCGCGGTCTCAAACCCCAAGGCGTGGATATTTTTCACCGCGCTCTTTCCGCCGTTTTTGGATGCGGACAATCTTTTCGGCGCGCGCACCTTCGCCCTCGTCGCCACGCTGTGCGTAAGCGAAAGTATCTGCCTTAGCATCTACGCGCTGGGCGGAGCGGTGCTAAAAAATCTGCTGAAAGCCTATCTGAAATACCTCGAAATTTTCTGCTCGGTGCTGATGTGCACGATCGGGCTGTGGATGATTTTAGGCTAAAATTTTGATTAAATTTAGCGCCTGGGTTTTGATGAAATTTTAAATTTAAAAGATAGATTGAAAAGCGGTATTGCTGCGGCTAAATCTCATGAAAAGCCTTTAAAATTTAGCCGCTAGCTTTGAATTAAAATTTTAAGCGATCGGTCGCGTGCGCTAAACGCCGCGGCGGTTATCGTCCGCAGCGAACCGGCGGCGCGTTTAGGCGGTTTTGGCTTTGTGTAGCATCGCCTCGCCACTTGCGCTTAAATTTTAAAATTTAATCTCTGCCGTGAAGCTCGTCGATGTAGAATTTCACAGAGCCGAGACCCTCTTTTTTCGCCCATTCGTAGGCGCTTGAGACGAACTCCCAGTTGATGCCCGCGTAGAATTTCTCCAGATATTTCGGGCGCGCGTTGTGCTCATCGATGTAATACGCGTGCTCCCAAACGTCTACAACTAGAAGCGGCACTAGCCCTTCGGTCACCGGCGTAGCGGCATTTTGGGTCGCTTTAATGCAAAGCTTGCCCGATTTCGGATCGTAAGCGAGCCACACCCAGCCCGATCCGAAATGCGCCGTAGCAGCGGCCAAAAACTCGCTTTTAAAATCCGCGAAATTTTCCGCTAGCGCCGATTTTAGCTCCGCAGACGGCTCGCTAGGCTTTGCGATGCAATCCCAGTAAAAATCATGGTTGTAAACCTGCGCTGCGTTATTGAAAAGCCCACCGCTAGCGGCCGTTACGATCTCGTAAAGCCCCTTGCCCGCAAACTCGCCTGATTCGGTAAGTTTATTTAAATTTGCCACGTAGATCGCGTGGTGCTTGCCGTGGTGATAATCACAGGTTTGCTTGCTTACGACCGCGTTGTGCGCCGCATCGAACGGCAACTCTCTAAGTTTAAACATCTTTCTCTCCTTGAAATGATTTGAAGCGATTATAGCCTAAAATTTCTAAACGAATAATAAAATTTATTATTTAGGATTAATTTTAAGACGAATTTCAATCTAAGCTCGCTCCTACTATAATCGCGTTTCAAATTTAAAATTTAGGCGGTTTGTTAACGCCAAAGTTTTGCTTTCATCCTCGTCGGAGCGCTTTTCGAGTGCGACCGGGCGTACGGGTTTAAGCGCACTGCTAGTACGCACGATTGGCTACTGACCGCAACCTGCGTAATTGCGAGCTTTTTTAATTTATGCTTGCTTTAAAATACATCGGCGCGGTACTCGCATACGTCCTAGACACGGGGCTCGGCGCGCTTTTTATCGTCTTTCTTGAAACTGCTATCGCGCCAAAAGAGGACTTGGAGATTAGCCCGCTTCGCATATTTTTTATATTCACGCTAAGCTTATGCACAGGCATCGGCACGATCGGCGCCGTGATGCTGGGCGTATTCATCCGCCGCGAGAAAATTTCTGCGCGCAAAGCACCTGTTATTTCTCATAATTTCAAGTGCCGTGATGCTGAAATTAATTTAGAATTTTGGCGAATTTAGCTAAGCTTAGCGCTAAATTTAACGCAAAGGAAAACCATGAAAATCATCGAAGGCTCGCTTGCTCTTAAGGGCAGCGAAAAGATCCTAATCATCAACGCCCGCTTCAACCACATCATCACCGATCGCCTAGTCGAGGGGGCACACGATGCGTTTTTGCGCCACGGCGGCAAGGAGGAAAATTTAAGCCTGATGCTGGTGCCGGGCGCTTTTGAGATCCCGCTCGCGCTTGAAAAGGCGCTAAGCTCCAAGCTCTACGACGCCGTCGTCTGCCTAGGCGCGGTGATCCGCGGCTCTACTCCGCATTTTGACTATGTAAGCGCCGAGGTAAGCAAGGGTATCGCAAACACTATGCTAAAATACGGCGCGCCCGTGACTTTCGGCGTACTAACTACCGATAATATCGAGCAAGCGATCGAGCGAGCAGGCTCAAAGGCCGGCAACAAGGGCTTTGAAGCGATGAGCGGCGCGATCGAGCTTCTAAGTCTATTTCGCAATATAAAGGCGTAAAATGGCCACCAGACACCAAGCCAGGCTCGCTGCGATCTCACTGCTTTACTCTAAAGATATGAACGACGGCAGCGAGGACTTTGCGGACGAATATCTGGAAGAAAAGCGCATTCGCAACGAGCAGCGCAACTGGACGCTGGCGCTTCTGCGCGGTGCTAGCGAAAATCTCGCCGCGGTCGATGCGCTGATAGATGAAAATTTAAAGGAATTCAAGCTCGCCGAAATTTCGGCTCTGGAGCGCGCGATACTTCGGCTCGGGGCGTATGAACTGCGCTTTACGGACACGGACGCGGGCATCGTCATAAACGAAGCGATCAACTCCGCCAAGGAGCTTGGCATCTCGCCAAGATTTATAAACGGCGTGCTGGATGCGCTAAAAGATAGCCCCGTAAACATCGCGACGGATAAAATTTCCAAGCCGAATACAACGGCAAGCGAAAATTCCGAGCTATCCACAGCGGCAAGCGAAAATTCCAAGCCTGCTGCGGCGAAAAGCTCCGCTGTTTCGGACAGCGACGATACGGCAAAAAATTTCATCCCCACAGGCGCGAACGGCGAGACAAAAAATTTTACTAAGACAAAGAGGAGCAGCACGCCGAAAAATTCTACGGCGAGCAGAAGTAGACCGTCTAAAAAGCCCGCTAATTTGAAAACTCGCAGCGCATCCGCAAAAAAATCCGAAGCCGCCGCGAGCAAAAAATTTAAAACGGAGAGAAATTTCAAGACCGAAGATAAATTTAAGACGGAGAAAACGGGCAAAAATTTCAAAGCTGGCGAGCGAGGTAAAAATTTTAAGGCAGGCGAACGAGGCAAAGACGCCGCGCCGAAAAAAGAGGGCGTGGATAGAAATTTCAGAGCCGGCAAAAACACAGCACCAAAAAAGGGCGCTGCGGGTAAAAATATTGCGCCGAAAAGTAGGGCTGGGCGCAAAAGCTCTATCGCGCCGAAAAAATCTGCAGACGGCAGAGGCACCGTCTCAAAAAGACCTACGGACGGCAGAGGCGCTCTCTCGAAAAGACCCGCAGACAGCAAAGGCGCAGTACGCGGCAAGGATAAACGGTGAAACTCTGCGTCGCGCTTGATCTGGGCTCGAAGCAGGAGTGTTTACAGCTGGCGGAGCAGCTTGCGGACTTTTCGGATAAAATTTGGCTAAAAGTGGGCTTGCGAACTTATTTGCGCGATGGAGCGGGCTTTGTGGGGGAGCTAAAAAGGCTCGGAAATTTTAAAATTTTCCTCGATCTAAAGCTCTACGACATCCCAAACACGATGGCAGACGCCGCCGAGGAGATCGCTAAGCTCGGCGTCGATATCATAAACGTGCATGCAAGCAGTGGCAAGCGCGCGATGGCTACCGTGATGGAGCGGCTGGATAAGCTAGCTTCGCGTCCGCTGGTGCTTGCAGTCTCTGCGCTAACTAGCTTTGACGAGATGGAATTTAGCGCGGTTTACGAGCAAAATTTAAGCGACGCCGTGCGAAAATTTAGCGTGATGAGCTACGAAGTGGGGCTTGACGGCATGGTCTGCTCGGCATTCGAGAGCCGCCTGATAAAGGACGCTACGAGCGCAAATTTTATCACGCTCTGCCCGGGCGTAAGGCCGTTTGGCGAGAGCGCAGCAGATCAAAAGCGAGTGGCGGATCTGAGCGTCGCGCGCGAGGCGGGAGCGGACTTTATCGTAGTCGGTCGCCCGATCTATCAAAGCGCCGATCCGCGCGAAATTTGCGAGCGAATTTTGGATCAAATTTAACGCCAAAACTTGCATAAAATTTGACGCAAGCTCGTTTTAAGCGGAATTTTCGCGCGCAAGAAATTTTAATTAAAATGCGCACAAAGGCGGCTCGGATGACGTCGAAGCGCCGTCGTCATCTTTTTACAAAATCCGTTGGAGTTTGAAACAAACGTATCAGATTTTTGCATTTGTCGCGAGGCGGAAGCGTCAATTGACTCCTTTTGGGATTAAAAACGTTTAAGCTTTACCGCGCCGAAGCCCCCTGCTAGCTCGCGGATAAAATTTCCGACAATGAGCGCGGCGGCGGGCGCTTTAGCACTAAAAAGAGGCGCGCATAAGCGCAGCGGCAGCCCGGCGGCGAGGTAAAATTTTAAAAATTTTTCGCACCGCGTGGATAAAATTTTAAAATTTGCCTCGCACGAGTGAAATTTTAAAATTCCGCACTCTCAAGGGGCTTTAAAATTTTGTCCAAATGGCGAGTCTGGCGAAATCTAAATAAAGATTGGAGTAAAATTTGAGTAAAGGCGCGAGCGATTTTAAGAAAATTCCCCTATGTCGGCGAGGCGACAGAGGCCGATCTGCTGGCGCTAGGCTACACTGAAATCGCTTCACTAAAGGGCGCGGATCCGGACGAGATGTTTGAACGCACAAAGGCGCTTGGGCGCGGCAGATGCATCCTCTACGTTTACCGAGGCCAGCTACTACGCCAATACGCCCCATCCCGACAAAGCCAAGCTGAAATGGTGGCTTTGGAAGGATTAAATTTACAAATTTGACCAGCGCAAGTCGTTGAAAGCGGATCCATTTAAATTTGATCGAATTTGCAAGCAACCGACGCGGCTGTATTTGCGGCACAAAATAGTGCCGAGTAAAAAGCGTAAATTTAACAAGCGCTTTAATGGCGACGGCGTAAATTTTAAGCGCTAGCTTTGCGAGCACAATGCGATAAAGCGGGCAAAAAGCGTAAATTTTACGGGCGCGGCGTAGTGGCTAGCGCAAAGTACAAACATAGCCGCAATATGAAATTTTGATTTTATTCACAGGCACGCTTTGCGATGAAACAACCTGCACGAAATATAAAATCGCTCCGATTTCGGGCAAGCGCGCGCCAAGCCGTATATGCGTCGTAAATATAAAAGCGGCGACAGTCGGCATCTTTAGGCGGGCACGTACGGCGCGATCTTTCACGACGGCAAGGAGCGGCGGCCGATATTTAATAATCACGCTATGGAGAAAATGAAATAGGCGGCACGAGTTTTGCTCTTTAGGCGTAAATTTTGCAAACGCGGCGCAGATTTTCGCGCGAGCTTTACGAGCAGCGAAGAGCGTAAATTTCACGGGCGCCGTATAATTGGGGCGCCGCAAAGCGGAAGGATGGTTGGGATGAAATTTTTTGCTATTTTGATTTTATGCGCGAGTGCGCTTTTTAGCGAGACGATCAGCGCGAAATATGAAATTTCGTTCGGCGTTTTCGGCGCGGTCGGCAGCGCAAATACGCGGCTCGTGCGGCAGGGCGATCGCTACGAGATCGTAATGGATGCCGTTGCGCAGGGCGTCGCAGGCAGCCTAAGCGGGCAGAGGCGCGAGAGTTTCCGCTCAAAGGGGCGCGTCGTGGCAGGGCTTTTGATGCCCGATCTCTACGTCCACGAGGTCTCGCGCAAAAAGGGCAAAAAGGGCAAAACGACGAAAAACGAGCGCAAAACCTACGCCTTCGACTACGCGCGCAAAATGATAAAATTTCAAAAGCTCAAGGGCACGGGCGGCGAGCTACAGCTCGTAAGCGATGAAATTTTGCCCTATTTTGCGACGAACGACCTGCTGAGTTTGTTTTTCAATTTCTCTAAAATCCCGCACTCGGGCGATAAATTTTTCGTCCGAGCCGCAGGCGCAAAAAGCGCCGACGGAAGGATCGACATCGAAAGGCTGCGCGGAAGCGCCGCCGCAAATATCGCGAGCGAGCTCGGCGTCGCGCCGCCTAGCGATGCGGATACGAACTCCGGCGCGCCAGCAAGCGCGAAACCGGGCGAGCATGGCGCGGATAAGCAGGCTGCGGCGATTTACGTGGTTTTCATCAACCAGCCGATATTTTCGAGCAGCCGAGGCGAGCTGCATCTGAGCCTAAACGAGCGCGGTTACGCCGATCGCGCCGTTTTGAAGGATGTGCTGCTCTTCGGCGACATCCGCGCACGGCTCGTGGAGTGAGACTTCGTAAATTCGAAAAATGCCTGAGTTAAAAATTTTTAACTCTTAAAAGATAATTTGGCGCGTCTAGGTCTTTATTAAATTTTAATTTCATATATTTTTTAAGCTCGTTATATTCTTTATTAGTGGGTATAAATATAAAAAATTTATTATAAAGTGCATCTATAATTAAAGCATCGACAAACCTACATGAAAATAATCCGCCCTTAAACAGATGAAAAATCATTTGCGGTATAAAAAGAAAGATAATCGCTCCCATGCAGCAGAATAACATTATGAAAACTATCATAGAGTCATCAAATATCGCGCCATAAATATAAGCGATTACGTATATGGTAAGGCAGGTTTTTCCTATAATTCTTTCCGTTTCCGTGTATTTTCGTGTTTCGCTTTCATAAACAAGTGCGAAAGTCTTTTTAAAATATAAAATATCATCAAATTTCATTACAAGCTGCTCGCCTGATTTTATACATTTTATGCTTGAGTTTAAAAATATAAATTTCCTTCCGTAATGCTGCGAAAAACCCTTAAGAGCCCTAGCAACCAAAGGTGCAGTGAGCAAAATATTTGCAACTTTTCTATCATAAGGGATGTTGGACACTAAATTTATAAACATAGCAAAACAGAGCAACGCTATTATAGCTATAATATTTACGATCGGCATATAGTCTTTGATGACTAGCGGCTCTTTGTCGTAATCACGAGTTTTAGCGCCCCGTGATGAAATACCGCCCGGGTTTAAATTTTGAAATTTTACCTCATCTTTTGAGTTTAAATTCGTGCCGTTTAAATTTGTATCTCGGAAATTTGCGCCTCAAAGATGATCGGGTTGCAATTTGGGGTATGTTTGATTAAAATTCACATTTTTAAAGCTTTTGCTACTCAAATTTGTATCGTTTAAATTTAATGAGCTGCGATCCCGTTGCATCGCTTAGATCCGCATCGTCAAAGATATCGGCGCTAGCGCCTTTTCGCAGCCTTTGCTTTAAGTTTTGGCGCCCTTCGTTTAGAGGCTTTTTAAATTCCTCAAGCAGCACTTTATCCAAAAAATATCCTTAAGCTTAAATCGCTCGTATTTTATAACTTCCGGCTTAAATCGCAATAAATCGCGCCCGTTTCGCGCGTTTTTGATTTTATTAAAAGATGTGTTTTGCATTGCGCCGCATGCAGCGCAATGATGGCGGCAAAGCACGGCAAAAGAAACGGACCACATTTTCGGATCGATTCATTTCTTAAATTTTCTTATGAAATCGCTCGCGTCCCGCGCCGTCATCGCCGAGCTCATAACGGCGATCCTATCGGCTCCCGCGCGTAGGACCGAGGCGAAATTGCGCGGCGTTATGCCGCCCAGTGCGTAAATTTCGCCGTCGTAAAACCTACGCACGGTGCGGATCAAATTTAGCCCCTTCGGCGCGAGCCCCGCCTTGCAATCGGTCGCGAAGATATGGCTCAGGCAGATCGCGCTCGCGCCCAGCTCCAGCGCCTCGCGCGCCTCCGCTTCGCTGTGACAGGAAGCGACCAGTTTTTTGAAATTTGCGCGCAAAAACTCCGCGCCGCGCGCCGCACTGAAGCTCCGCAAAACCCCGAGCGGCAGCCATAAATTTCTCTCGCCCGCCCGCAGCGCAAAATCTGAAAAATTATGCACAAAGATCGCGGGCAGGCGCCTTGCGCTCTCTGCACTCTGCGTGCCCTCCGCACCCTGCGAGTTTTCCTCCCCTTTTACGCTCTGTAAATTTTCTACGCCCTCTTTACTTTCCGAGTTTTCCGTGTACTGCGCGCTCCACGCACTCCCCGCATTTTTTGCGCTATGCACATCATTCGCATTTTCTGTACTTTGCGCACCCTGCATACTTTCCGCATTTACTGCGCTCCATGCGATCTCAACCGTGGGTTTTGTTTCGCATACGGCGCCGCGAAGCGAAATTTCGCCCGGCGTGCTATCATTCGCGCAGTTTGTAGCGCCGGTAAAATTTTCAAACAAAATTTCATCTAAAACGCAAGCCAAATTTTTAGGCCGCATCTCACCCGTAACGACACCGTGCTTGCGGACCGCATCCGCGCAAATCTCGCTCTTGCCACCGCCCAAATCGAGCTTTTTTGGCGAAACTTCGTCTGCGCCGCGCTCGTAGAGTGAAATTTTATCCGCGCAGGCCGCGCTCGCGTCCAATCCGTACGCGAAAGCCCAGGTTTCGCTAAATTTAGCGGCACAGGCTGTATCCGCACAGAGCCCGCTCTTGCAGGCGCGTAAAATTTTACCAAACAGCGCCGCATAGGCCGCTTCGTCTAAATCCTTTTCGCGTACGACGATCTCGCCTACGCCCGCCGCGGCAAAATCCGCTATGCGCGCGAGCAGCGCCGCCTCACCGCCGCAGAGCGCGCGATTTGTAATGATCGTAATGCGCGAAGCAAGCTCTAAATCTGGCATCCGCCCGCTCCTTTAAACTCAACATCCGCGCGTGGCGCCGCGCTCAAATTTAAAATTTTGCCTGCGATGCTAGGGATTAAAATTTTACTTGCTATGGCGAGCGCCGAAATCCCCACCATCACGCCATATTTCAAAATTTCGCCCGCCTTAACAAGGGCTGAAATTTCCGCTGCCGCGCTAAAACTCAAAGCGTTCGCCCGGCCGTTTGATTTTAGCGACCTTACGTTGCCGCCGCATAAGAACATGAAGCTAGCGCTGTTTTTAAATTTAAAATTTACGTCACCCGCGGGCTCGAAATTTGCGCTGCCCTTGAATTTTAAATCCGCGTATGTGTTCCAAGGTCTTAAATTTACACGCGCATTTTGTAACTCAAAATTTCCCGCGCGAGCTGACACGACATGGAAAATTTTATCATCTGCCATAGCACTATAAATTTTATCGCCGTGTGCGGCGCTGCAAAATTCGGCGCCGTATTTTACGCTATAAATTTTATTTCTGCACCGAGTAGCACAAAATCCGCCCTCGAGCCTGACGCTGCAAATCTCGCGTCTAACGCCGTAAATTTCACCATGCACGCGGTAAAATTTTGCGTCTCACACATAGATATACTCGCTCATCAGCGGCTGCAGCCCGCCGCCGCGGATCGCCTCGCAGACTTCGCTTACGCTGCGCGCGTCGCTGATCTCGAACTGCTCATCGCCCCTCTGCTCGCTGTGCCCGCCGATACCCACACTTACGCCTGCCGAAATTTTACTCGCCGCGATCCTAATCGCATTGTCGCGGAAGCCCGCCCTCTCGCGCGTGGAGATCGTGATCTGCGCACTTGGCAGCAGCAGCCGATACGCGCACATCACCTGCAGCAGCTCGCGCTCACCGACGTCCTTCGGGTTTATTTTGTCGTTATTGATAATCGGACGCAGGCGCGGCACTGAAAAGGAGATCTCGGCGCGCGGGTACTTGCGCTGAAGCAGCCACGCGTGCACGCCCGTGGCAAAGGCATCGCGGCGGAAGTCCCCAAGCCCCAAAAGCGCCGCAAAGCCCACGCCGCGCATACCGCCTCTGATCGCGCGCTCTTGAGCTGCGAAACGATACGCAAAAACGCGCTTGTTGCCCGTAAGATGCAGCTGCGCGTAGCGCGCTGGATCGTAGGTTTCTTGAAAAACGGTGACGAAATCGACGCCGCAAGCGTGCAGATAGGCGTAATCGGCGGAGTTTAGCGGATAAATTTCGACGCCGATTACCTTAAAATACTGCCGCGCGAGCTCGCAGGCACGCCCGATGTAGCGCACGGGGCTGTTTTTCTCGCTCTCGCCGGTGAGGATTAAAATTTCTTCTAGCCCGCTCGCCGCGATCGCCTCAAACTCCGCCTTTAGCTGCGCCTCATCGAGCCTTGCGCGCGCGATTTTGTTTTTGCAGTTAAAGCCGCAGTAAACGCACAGATTGTCGCAGTAGTTTGAGATGTAAATCGGCGTGAAAACGGCGATGTTGCTGCCAAAATGCGCCGCTTTTTCGCGCGCTGCGGCTTGCGCGATCTGCTCCAGATGCTCGCCCGCGCGCACGCTTAGTAGCGCGGCAAAATCGCGCAGACTTCTGTTTTTCGCGCCGATCGCCCTTTGCACATCAGCCTCGCTCGCCTCCTCGCAAAAGCCATCACGCAGAGCAAGCGTGCGCTCCATCATCTCGCTTCCGATATCCTCCATGCCCGCTAGATAGCCAGTTTCGTTCATCTTTAAAATTTTCCTTTTAAATTTTCATTTAAATTCTACGCGGTACGCTTGCACGTGTAAATTTGAGCTGCGTTAAATTTTAAAATTTTATACCGCGCCGCGCGAAATTTTAAAATTTCACGCCATGTCTATCGGCCGCTACGTGGAGCTTGCGCGATATGTATCTATACAAACCCAAGAAATGCAAATTCGGCGCAAAAAAAACACGACTCACAAAACCAAGCCGCGCTTAAAATTTTAACCGCTACCTCAAAAATCCCGTTAGCGGCGAGCTTGCGCAGGCCGTTTCGCAAACGGCGCCGAGCCCCGCCAGATAGGCATCACGCCCCGCTT
The DNA here is from genome assembly GCA_963515915.1 of uncultured Campylobacter sp. GTDB lineage: Bacteria > Campylobacterota > Campylobacteria > Campylobacterales > Campylobacteraceae > Campylobacter_B. The sequence goes on along the minus strand of CAUPZQ010000010.1, from coordinate 26,985 downwards.
GCACGCCCAGCGCAAACGCCCGCGCCATCAGCGCCAGATCCCCGCTCGTGGCGATTGCCGTATTTACCATCACCGCAGCGCAGCCCATCTGCATCGCCTCGCAGGCCTCGCTAGGCGCGCCGAGCCCCGCATCTACGATGATCGGCACGTCGATTTCGTCTAGCAAAATTTCGATCATCCCGCGCATCATCAGCCCGCGATTGGAGCCGATCGGTGCAGCCAGAGGCATCACGGCGGCGGCCCCCGCGCTTACCAGATCGCGAGCTACGCATAGATCGGCGTGCATGTAGGCAAGCGGCACGAAATCCTCGCGCGCTAGGGCCTCGCAGGCCTTGATCGTCTCGGCGTTGTCGGGCAGAAGGTATTTGCTGTCGCCTATGATCTCGATCTTTACGAAGTCGCCGCAGCCCAGCTCGCGCGCGAGCCGTGCAATCCGCAGCGCCTCGGCGGCATTTCGTGCGCCGCTGGTGTTTGGCAGCAGCGTGACGCCGCGGGGGATGAAATCCAAGATATTGCGGCTCTTGCTTTCGTTCACGCGGCGCAGCGCGAGCGTGACGATCTCGCAGCCCGCATGCCGTACGCAAGCGTCGATCATCGCGTGATCGAACTTGCCAGAGCCCATTATCAGGCGCGAGCTAAACTCCCTGCCACCTAAGATCAGTTTATCGTCCATTTCATCCTTCTTAAAATTTAATCGAAATTTCACGTAGAATTTAACATAAAATTCCATAAATTCCGCCATGAAATTCTATGTTAAAATTTCGTTTTTTATTTCGTCGCGAAATTTGCCTTATAATTTTCACTTTGAAATTCCGCTTTAAAATTCCGTCGTAAAATTTTACCTTCAAATGTCGCCCCAAAATCCCTCTCGCGAGATTTAACGTAAAATTTCATTGTGAGATCAGACCTTAAAATTTCGTTTTGAAATTTTATCGATCGGGCTCGCTTAAGTAACCGCGTGCAATTGATCGTCGCGCTTTGCGAGGCGTGAGTTAAAGAGCGCTTGCGTTAGAATTGAATGCAGGCACGCTCGCCAATTCGACTCCGTCGCAGAGGATCGGGGCTTGAAATCATGCGTTCGGCGGCGCAAATTCAACGCATTTTCGGCGAAACGCGATGCCTATCTGGCGTGGTTAGGCGCCGTGCGAAGCGGCGAAAGCCAAGCGGAGACGCCTCGCCAAAATCGTTAAATTCACAACTCTGCACGATGCAGAAAAAGGCGCGAGATCGGAATTTAAGCGCGGTGCACGGTGCTACACTTCCGCTATACTTAAACGATCCTCATTCGCAGCACAGCGTCGCGCCTCTGCCTAACTCGGGCGATTGTAGCACGTTGCGGATTGCTCTGCTTTATTCGGTTTGCGTGCCAATAAAATTTCACGCCACCTTTTAAACGCGCCATATGTCGCCGAAATACCCGCTGCTTCGCAGAAACGACCGCGCGGGGCGTAAAATTTAAAGCGGCATGCGGCGATAAAAAATACGCGAGCATAAGCTCGGGCACAAAGCTCGCAAATTTAAAAGCAAAATACGCGCAAATGGCCAAATTTAAAGGCAAAGGCACATTGAATTTAAACTATGACGGCGCAAATTTCACGCCTCCTCGCCTAAAATCAGCCTAAGCGCGACGTTTGCCTGATGTGCGGCGCAGATCGCCACGCGCGGCGCAAGCAGCCCCATGCCCTGAGCTGCGGCGCTTTTGCGGTCGCCGCAGACGAAGACGTTTTTGCCGAGCCGCGTCGTGCGGATATCGTTGGCGCTGCCGCTGCCCGCCATGCCGCTAGCGCAGATCAAAAAGCGATCCGTGCCGCCGAGCGCGTCGAAAAGCATCGCTTTCGCCGCCGCGTCGTCGAAGCACTCGCAAATTATACGCTCGTTTTTTAAAATTTCGGCTACGTTTTGCGCGGTAAGTCGCTCGTTTAAGGTTCGCACGCGCACGAACGGGTTTATGCGCGCGATTTTTTCGCTCAAAGCGGCCGTCTTGGGCTTGTAAAGATCGCCGATATCGTACTGCTGGCGGTTCAGGTTGGTCGGCTCGACGACGTCGAAGTCGATCAAAAAGAGCTCGCCCACGCCCGCGCGCGCAAGCAAGATCGCGACGTTGGAGCCGAGCCCGCCGAGCCCGCAGATCGCCACGCGCGAGCCTTGCAGCGCCTCATTTACGGCGGGGGCATTGCGAGCAAGCATCAGCCCGCGAAGCTCCTGCGGCGCCAGCTCCGCACCGCGCGCGATCAAAAAGAGCTCATCGCCCGCCTTCAGCTCGCAGTTTTGCGTGCTCGCATAGCCGTTTATCACGGCGATCTCGCCGCTAAATTTAACTTCGCGCTTCAGCCCGTCAAGATCGCTCGCGCCCGTTTCGTAAGCTTTGCCGTTTAATTTTATCTGCATTTTTATCCTAAATTTTATCTTTTTGCCGTTTAAATTTATCGCGTAAATTTAAGTGCGCGGCACCTCATATATGCGCGAAAATAGCGCGCATTGATGCGGTATTGCGGCGCGGTTGCAACAGAAATCTACGCGGCTACTACGCACCGCGCAAAGCTCGCACGAGCTGCGGCGTAAGCGAGGCGTACCGAGCGCATCGCACGCGATTTTAATTTACAAATTTCATCCTGCTTTTAACGCGTAATGTTTCAAGCCTACTGCGCGCATTGCATTCAGCTAATACGGCGCCATCGTAGGGCCTCTGTACGAAAACACAGAACAAGCCAAATCCGCCAAATTTAGCGCGTTAACCTAACTTATCGATTAAATTTAAAGCCGCGAAACGCTAGAGCGATCCGCCTAATTTAAAAGCTACTAAACGCACAAATAAATCCGCGCTGCGGCTAAATTTAAAATTTCAAGCCCGACCGACGAAAAAGCGGCACGCAGTAGCATGCATCGCAATGTGCATGGCGGCAGAGATCTCGGGATAAATTTTAAACCCCGCGCGTAAATCCTGCAACTTCGGCGTAAATTTTAAAGCCGTGCGCTTAAGCCTACGCCACCTACGCAGTTTTAAAGCCCACATCTGCCACGGCGGCTGGCGACGCAAATTAACGTTTCGCAGCCGCAATAAAAATTTAAACTCTATCGCCGCGGAGCGAATTTTAAAACTTCTGCGTTTCGCCGCCGTGCTAAATTCGCTTTCAAAATTTAAAGCTCGCCGCAGGTGCCGGGCCACCGCGGCTTCCTTATAAATTTAAAAATCCCAAACACCGCTATGTCTCCGCTCTGCCGTACCTCTTAAAATTTTAACGACGCTCGTGCAAATTTTAAGCCCAAGCCGCTGTGTCGCTACCACCGTTTAAAATTTAGCAGCCTCCGCGCAGGTTTAAATCTCGGCTGCGTAATTTTTAACGTAACTCAAAGCTTCGATCTCAGCCGCCGCCTACGAACTCGACGATTTCGTATTTTTTGCCGCTTGAGATCTGCGTGCGCTCCCACGCCTCTTTTTTCAAAATTTCGCCGTCGCGCTCGAGCGCTACTAGGCGCAGATCGTGTCCGCGTCGGCGCAAAAACTCGCTCACGCTCATATCCTGCGCCAGCTGCAGCGGCTCGCCGTTTACGCAGATCTCAATCATCGCTCGCCCCCAAGCTCTCGCGATACTCCTCGTAAGTGCCCCTAAAATCGACGATTTCGCCGTCTCCTTTGAGGTGCAAAATTCTATTTGCAAACGCGTCGATAAGCTCGCGGTCGTGGCTCACGCAGATCGCGCATCCCGCGAAGTTATACAGCGCTTCGCCGAGCGCGATGATCGCCTCAAGATCAAGGTGGTTGTTAGGCTCATCTAACACCAGCAGGTTCGGGCGTTGCAGCATTAGTTTGCTTAGCATCACGCGGTGTTTCTCGCCGCCGCTTAGGCTGCCCACGCTTTTCTCCTGCTCCGCGCCGCTAAAAAGCATGCGCCCAAGGCATTTGCGAATTTCATCCAGATCCCTATTCTGCGGACTTTGTAGATATTCGTAGAGCTTGAGCTCGCCTGAAATTTTATTATTCGTATCCTGCGCGAAGTACCCGGGCTCGATCGTGGCGCCCATATGCACCTTGCCGCGCTGCGGCGCGAGCTCGCCCATGATGATCTTGCAAAGCGTGCTTTTGCCCACGCCGTTTCGCCCGATGATGCCGATCTTATCGCCGTGAGTGAGCTTGAGGTTAAAATTTTTCAAAATCTGAATATCGCCGAAGCTCATATCCACGCCGCTTAGCTCTAAAATTTCATTGCCGATCTCGCGCGCGGGCTTAAATAAAATGCTAGGCTCTCTGCGCGAAGAGGTCGCAAGCTCGCTAAGATCGAGTTTATCAAGCTGTTTTTGGCGGCTCGTGGCCTGCTTTGCCTTGCTTGCGTTGGCGCTAAAACGAGCGATAAATTTTTCAAGCTCCGCCTTCTCTTTGAGCTTTTTTTCGCGCTCGAACTGCGCCTGTTTGAGGGTGAGATTGGACGCGATGAACCAGTCGTCATAATTGCCGCTAAATTCGCGCACCCGCCTAAAATCCACGTCGAGGATGTCCGTGCAGACGCGGTTTAAAAAGTGGCGGTCGTGGCTGATGACTACGAGCGTGCCCGCGTGGCGATTTAGCTCAAACTCGAGCCACGAAATGGCGTCGATATCGAGGTTATTCGTAGGCTCGTCTAAAAACAGCACGTCGGGGCGCGGGAAGAGCACCTGCGCGAGAAGGACCTTAAATTTATCGCTCGTCTCGATCTCGCTCATCTTTTTATCGAAATCGTTCAGCCCTAGTGAACTTAAAATTTTCTCGATCCGCGTTTCGTACTCGTAGGCGGGATCCTCCTCGGCGCAGATCATCTCGAGCTCGCCTAGGCGCTCGTTTATCTCGTCGTTAAACTCGCCCGCCTCGTAAAGCTCCGTCTTTTCGCGCACGGCGTCATAAAGGCGCTTGTTGCCGTAGAGCACGGCGTCTTTGACGCTGAAGCTTTCGAATGCGAATTGATCCTGCCCCAAAACGCCGATTTTAAGCCCGCTTTGGATCAAAATTTCGCCGCTGCTTGCTTCGATCTGCCCGCTTAAAATTTTAAGCAGCGTCGATTTGCCCGCGCCGTTTGCGCCGATGAGGCCATAGCGCCTGCCCTTATCGAGGCTTAAATTTACGTTTTCAAAAAGCAGCTGTTTGCCGAAGCGCATCGTAAGATCTTTGATTTCAACCATATTTTTCCTTTTAAATTTCTCTTTGCGTTGCCTTGCGCGCGGGCTTCTGCCGGGTTTTGCGCGCAAATTTCATATCACGTTTTATTGCGGCATTTTGCGCCGCGCGGAGCTGCGATAAATTTCTCCTATTGTAGCTTAAAATTCTGAAATTTCGCAGAAGGCGCGCGGGCGGGCGCGATTAAATTTAAACCGCTAGAGCAATTTAAAATTTTAGCCGCTGTAATCGCTATCGCGAGTGATGATGAGCGTGTAGTTCGGATACGCCGCGCGCACCTGCTTACAGACCGCGCGAAACGTCGCCTCCATATCGGGCGCTGCGAAATCGACGATGACGTCAAAGCTTATCGTGCGCTTGCTCTCGTCGAGATAAAACCCGTGTATCTGCGAGACGAACTCGTGCGATAGCGCCATCTGCTTGATATGCTCGTAGATCTCGGCGGCGCGCGGATCGTTCCTGTTAAACGCGTAAATTCCTACGGTGTCTAGGATGATATTAAATTTCGCAAAAACGGCGTTTTGGATGCGGCGCGTAAGAGCGTCGATCTGCGCCGCGGTGGTGTCCTCTGCGACCTCGATGTGGATGCTGCCGACCATCTTATCGGGCCCGTAGTCATGAAACATCAGATCATACGCGCCGATGACGCCCTCAAAGCCGCGCACGACGTCGTAAATTTCATTCGTCAGCTCCAGGCTCGGGCGCGAACCCAAAAGCTTGCTAATCGTATCGCGCAGAATTTCATACGCCGTTTTGATCAGAAGCGCCGAAATTATCGCGCCCAGATACGCTTCCAAGCTCAGCCCGAAAATAAGCGAAATCAAAGCCGCTACGAAGGTGGCTAGCGATACGAGCGCGTCGTATTTGGCGTCCACGCCGCTAGCGATGAGCGAGTCAGAATTTACGCACTCGCCCGTCTTTTGCGTATAAAGCCCCAGGCTAAATTTCGCCGCGACGGCTACGGCGATGATGGCGAGCGAAACCGCATTATAATTCGCCGCTTGCGGATGAATGATCTTTTTGATCGATTCTACTAGCGAGACGCCGCCGGTGTAGAGGATGATGACGGCGATTACGATCGCGCTTAGATACTCGATCCTGCCGTGTCCGAAGGGGTGTGCGCGATCGGGCTGCTTGCTCGCAAGGTGCACGCCCACGATCGTAATGACGGATGAAAGCGCATCGCTTAGGTTATTTACGGCATCAAGCACGATCGCGATCGAGCCTGAGATCAGTCCCACGACGCCCTTAAATGCCGCTAAAATTACATTTGAAATGATACCGATCGCACCGGTGCGAATGATGATTTTATCCCTGCTATACGCCGCTTGAGGCACTTCCATTATCTCTCCTTTGAAATTTTACTCTAAGCCGCAATCGCTGCGCGTGTAGGTCAGATCGGCGATTTTTTCGCCACTTTGCAGAAATTGTCGCACGCCTATGCGTTTTAGACCGCCCGCTTTCATCATCGCGCAGACGTCCTTTTGCCTGTTGGCGCGCAAAATACTTTCAAAATTTTGCTTGATTTTGGGATCTACTTTGTCCCAAATTTCATTTTTTAGAATCGTGGGAATTACAAATTTATCGCCCTCGCATGTAGCCGCGCTCAACTCTATATTTTTAGTCGCGGGGTGACTGTGCCCATTTACGGCGTCCGCCAAAGCCTTGCAGCGCTCGGCGTCTATATCGCTTGCAAGCGCTGCGCTGCAGATAAATACGCCGAACAGGGCGAGTATAAATTTTTTCATTTTTATCTCCTTATTTGATTTGAAATCTATCATATTAAAATTTTAAATTCAATCTATTTTTAAAATTTAAGAACCCTCTGCGCGGCAAAAATCCGCGAGCCGCCAAAATTACTTACGTTAAAATAGCGGCGTAAATTCCATAAACCACCGCTAGAAATTTTCTAAATCGCGGCAAAAATTCTTTAAATTCCGCGCGAAATTCTATGAGCGGAAATTTTTATGATGGATCACATGCGCTCGCTCAAAGCGGCGCGCGGCGAGGCCATCCAAATCTTTTTTAACTCTCCGTTTAAGCTATAAGATTCAACGCGGCTTTGAAAAGCTCCAGCCAATCCGCGCCCGCCGTTTAAATTTATAAATTTAATGCAGTTCCGCATTTAGTTTGATCGCGCGCTTGCTAACGCTTGCCGTAATCTGCCCGCTTTGGCTATTTTGTCGGAAGTGCAGACCGCTAAGCCCAGCAAGCTCAAGCCCTTTATAAATTTCGCGATCGAACGCAAAGCCTGGATTTAGCGCTGCTAGCGCCTCGCGATCCTTTTGCGCGATAAAAACCTTCGTACCCTCAAGTACTGCGATACCGGCATCCACGATGCAGCGATCGCCGAGCGGAATGCCCGTGACTGAGTTTGCGCCCAGCAGGCAGTGCTTGCCGATGCTCACGGCATTGCCGTTGGTGCCGCTTAACACGCCTAAAATCGACGCGCCGCCGCCTATGTCACTACCCTCGCCCACGACGACCGAGCTGCTAACGCGCCCCTCGATCATAACGCTGCCGGTCGTGCCCGCGTTGAAATTCACATACGCAGCACCCGGCATCACGGTCGTACCCGCGGCGATATGCGCACCCAAACGCACCTTCGCATCGTCTAAAATCCGTACATTTTGCGGCGGTACGACGTGGCTTAGGTAGCGCGGAAATTTATCGACGCTTATGATACGAGGATAGCGACCTTGCATTTTTAAAAGAATTTCGTTTTCACGCAGCCACCAAAGCTCGATCGGGCGAGCATTTTCGTCCCATGCGACATTCGGAAGCACGCTAAATGCGCCGTCTAGATTGAGCGTGCGCGGCTCGCAGAGATTTAGCGAAAGCGCGTAAAGCTTGAGATAGACGCTCTCGACGCTTTTCGGCGCGGCATCCTCAAAGATAAAACTAGCGCAAAAGCTCGCGTGCTCGTCCGATTTCATCGCCTCTTTAACCGCAAGCAGCACCTGCAGATTTTTATGCGCGCCCTCTTTGGCGTCTAGCTGTAGAAATTTTAAAGCCTCGATCGCCTTTTTTAGGGCTTTATGCGTTAGCGGAAGGACGCACTCACTACCGCTAAAATCCACGACCTCGCCGCATTCGGTTAGAGCATGGATTAGCACTGCTGCGCTTGTTAGCCCATCTTTAAAATTTACGTGCGCGTAATTTACGCTTAGGCTTTTGTGCCCCTCCGCGCACCCCTTAAATACGCGCCCGACCGCCCACATTATCGGATCGCGGTAGCCCTTTTGGGCGCGAACTTTATCCGTAAAAGCCTGAAGCTCGCTTAGGCTTTTAATCTCTTTCATACTTAATCCTTAATCGCAAAATTGCGCGGGAGTATAGCTAAATTTAATTTAAAAGGAAGTTTTGCGTAGGTGCTAAACCATAAATTAATATCGTAAAATGTTTTGCTTTAGGCTTTATATATAATAATTTTATTGCTTATTTAAATTACAAATATTTTATATCATCATCGAAAGGAATTTGTCTAATTTCGTCAATTTCATTAGTAAATCCATCGGTGTCTTTAAAAAGTCCCAAAATAGCAATTCCGCCATATCTAAACAACAATCTTCCCTCAATATATTTTTCTTCGTTTTTTGAATATATTTTTACTATATCATGAGCTAAACCAAATGATTTCAAAAATAAACTATAAGCATTAATATATAAATGAGGCCACCAAACAATACTAGCGATATAAAACGCAGATATCAATAAAAAAACCGCAACCATTAAATTTAAATACTTTTCTCTACTATATAAAAACAAACATAACAATGCTAAAAAGGCTATAAGCGTTAAAATATAAAAAGTAATTAAAGTCATCGCTGATTTTAGATCCATTTTCTTGAACACTAATAAACCAAAAATAATCAATACAATAATAGCCACTACTGTATATATAAAACCAATAACGCAATAGCCTTTAAAAAACGATAATACAGATAAAATTGATGGTGTATATAAAAGTCCCACTATGGGTAATTCTAATAAAAAGGCTAAAACAAAAACTAACTTATTTTCTTCAAATATATTACAGCCAAAAAATTTATATTTTTTCATATATGGAATAAAAGCGGCATAACCAAATACGTACATAGCTATGGAAGCTATGGACAAAAATGAAAGCAAGTATTTAGCATTTAATACATCAATTGCTGGTAACATAAAAAACCTCCTTCTAATTTATATTTTACATTATACTATAAATCTATCTAAACACATCATCCATCGGCGTGCTCTCGCATTTCTTGCGGTCCGCTTCTACCGAGAGTAGGCGAGCTTTGCTTTCGTCTAAAATTTTTGGTGTAATAACAAGCCCCGGCAAATCTAAGGAATTTACGGCGTGCTTGCCGGCAAACGCCCCTAGGCCTCTGCCAAATATCCCGTTTACGCGCCCGTTCATATCATAAATCTCGCTGCCGTCGCAGTGAAAGACATTGCCGGAGATGCACTCGCATTTAAGCCCATCCGCAGCCTCTGTGTATCTGTAATCCTCGACGTAAAGCGCACCGCTTACGCCACGGACGCTACTAATGGGATTGTAAATTAACACGGCTAGAATTTCATTCTTTTGCGGATTTGAGATCTCCCACTCCACGGCGCGATACGAGCTAAGCAGTAGCACGATGGGCTTAGCGGATTTGGCTAAATTTAGCTTGACGCGATTATTCATCTGCGCGCTTTCGTAGATCGCGCCCAGCCACAGGTCGTAGTCCTTATCCGCAGGGATCTTGGCTACGGCGTCTTTTTGACGATAAAAGGGCTCTACATCTTTAAAATCCACGAAAAGCTCGCTGGAATGCGCGTCATTTAAAAACCACGCTTCGATCTTGTGCTTGCCCTTGCTAAATTTATACGTAAGCGGGCGCTTTTGATTGCTAGATGTCCCACCTAGCACGTCCGTGCCGTCCACGGCGATTACTAGCGTAGACCAGCCGTAATCTCCTAGCACCATCTTTTCGACATCTGCGTCGAAATTAAACTCGCCGACCCAATACGCCATAAGATTTGGAGACGGAATTTCATGGAAGGAATTTCCTTCATAATTGACGCTGATGCGATCGACGTTTTCAGAGAAAATCACCTTCTTGGGCTCATCTTTATTCAGATAAAACGCCAAAAACTTATCCTGCGGGATCTGCGCGTCCGCGGTAATCTCTTTCGCCCATTTTTGCATATTGCTCTCCTGCGCGAACGCCGCAAATGCAAGCACCAAAATAATCAAAAACCTCATTACCGACCTTTCTTATTTCGTATAAAAGTAAAATCACTAAACCTAAAAGCCCTAGGCTTAGGGATTTTGCCGCTTTAGCTTCCTGCCTATACGAATGAAATTCCAGCTTCTTAAATTTCAGCTGCGCGAGAAATTTCCTTGCCGCGACCGCTACAGATAAAATTCTACTCCAAATAAGCTCTACAGAGGTTTTCGCAGATAAACTCCACCGCCATGAACCCCGGCGAAGTAAAATTTAAACTAGCGCAATGCTGTGGCTACCCCTAAAAAGCTAGACGCGATAAATTTCAAGCCTAAAATTCATATTTTAAAGCCCCATCTTAAAATTTTAAAACAGAGCTTTAGCGCTAAAATTTCACATTTTGAAATTCTGCGGCAAAGCTTTATGCTTAAAATTTTACATTTAAAACTCCAAGGCGGAATTCTACGGCAAATTTTACCTCGCTGAATTGCGCGTTTGGAATTTAACTTCCGCCGCAAAATTTCACGCTTAGAATTTTATCTAAAATCTCACGCAACGAAGCTTGAGTAAAATTCTAGCTCGAAATTTCGTCTGCCCAAATTTTGTGAGCGCTATAAATTTGCTCAAAATCAAAGTGAAATTTAAAGCTCTAAAATTTAGTATAAAAACTCGCGCTACGGAACTCTACACGAAATTCTATACACAAAAATTTTACTGGCGCCATAAAATTTCGCGGCAAAATCGCAGCGAAATTTTAACGCAGAATTTCGAGCTACAAAATTCGGCGCAAAATCCCAAGCCGCGAAACCCGCGTGAAATTTTACCCGCTAAATTTACGGGCAAAATTCTATGACGGATTTATATACCGAAATTTTGCGAGCATTATAAAATTTGCAGCGAAATTAGGCGTGAAATTTCGAACTATGAAATTCCGCGTTGAATTTCAATCTGCAAAATTTACGAGAAATTCCGCGCAAAATTTGACGCCGCGCCCGCCAAAGCCCTAATTTGAGCAGGCACTCTTGCCGTCCATCACCGGCTGGATTGCGGAGTTGTCCGCCAGCTCCTCGCGGTCGATCTTCTCGATCTTTTCCCACAGCTTGCGCGCGGCATCTTCGTAGCGTTTTGCGCTTAAAGAATCGGGCGCATAGAAGCTTACCGGTTTGCCGCTGTCGCCGCCCTCGCGGATAGCTATCTCGATCGGGATCTCGCCGATTACTTCGGTGTTGTATCGCTGCGCCAGCTTTTGCGCGCCGCCGCGACCGAAGATATCGTACTCCTTGCCGTTATCGGGGCAGATGAAGCCGCTCATATTCTCGATAAGGCCCGCGATGGGGATGTGGAGCTTTTCGAACATATCAAGCCCGCGCGCGCTATCGTCCAGCGCGACCGTCTGCGGCGTCGTAACGCACACGCCCGCCGTCACCGGCACGCTCTGAGCGAGCGTAAGCTGTGCGTCGCCCGTACCCGGAGGCATATCCAAAAACAGCACGTCCAGATCGCTCCACGCCACGTCTTTTAGCAGCTGCTCGATCGCCTTCATTATCATAGAGCCGCGCCAGATGAGGCTCGCGCCCTCCTCCATCAGCACGCCCATACTCATCATCTCCACGCCGTGGCTTAAGATCGGCTTTAGCTTCTGCCCCACGACGCTTGCTTGCGTCTTATCTTCGCCCATCATTCGCGGCAAATTCGGCCCGTAAATATCGGCATCCAAAATCCCCACCCTCTTGCCGAGCTTTGCCGTGCTGATGGCTAAATTTAGCGTCGTCGTGCTCTTGCCTACGCCGCCCTTGCCGCTGCTGATCATCACGAAATACTTGATCTGCGGCGCGATATTTTTGCCGCTGCGAGAGTTGCTCTTTTCCTCGGCGATCTTAGGTTGTTTGATTAAAATTTCGGCGTCCGCCCCTAGCGCCTTTTGCGCCGCCGATCTGAGCTCTGCGGCGATCTCAGGTTTGGCGCTGGGGATTTCGATCCCTACGAAAATTCTATCGCCGATCTCGACCTCTTTTACAAATCCAAAATCCACGATGCTTTTAGAAAAGCCCGGATAGATCACGCTTTTAAGCAAATTTAAGACTTCGTCTTTACTCATTCTTTCTCCTTATTTTCGGTTAAATTTCTACTGATTTTATATGCGCAAAATTTCGGCCCGCACATAGAGCAAAACTCCGCGCCCTTGTAAATTTCATCGCCCAGGCTCTCGTCGTGCAGCTCGCGCGCATGATCTGGATCGAAGCTAAGCTCAAACTGCCTGTTCCAATTAAAATTATACCGCGCATCACTCATCTCGTGATCGCGCTCTATCGCGCCCGCTTTGCCTAGCGCAACGTCCGCGGCATGAGCGGCGATTTTGTGCGCGATGATGCCCTCTCTGACGTCTTTTGCATTGGGAAGGCCTAGATGCTCCTTGGGCGTTACGTAGCAGAGCATGCTTGCGCCGCAATACGCAGCCATCGTCCCGCCGATAGCCGAGCTGATGTGATCGTAGCCCGCGCCGATGTCGGTCGGAAGCGGCCCCAGCACGTAAAACGGCGCGTCGCGGCAGAGCTTGCGCTCCAGCTGCATATTTAGCTCGATCTCGTTAAACGGGATGTGCCCCGGCCCCTCGATCATCACCTGTACGTTTTTTTCATTCGCGCGCAGGGCTAGCTCGCCTAAAATTTCAAGCTCGCTAAGCTGCGCCCTATCGGTCGCATCGTATAAGCAGCCCGGGCGCAAGCCGTCGCCTAGAGATAGCGATACGTCGTAAGCAGCGCAGATATCGCAAATTTCATCAAACGCTTCGTAAAATGGGTTTTGCTTATGAAATTTCATCATCCACGACGCTATCAGCGAGCCGCCTCTGCTTACGATACCCATCTTGCGACGGGACAGCAGCGGCATAAACTCGAGCTTAAAGCCCGCGTGGATCGTGAAATAATCCACTCCCTGCCGCGCCTGCTTCTCGATCGTACTAAGAATAGCGCTCGTTTTTAAATTTTTAATATCGCCCAGCTCATGGATCATCTGATAGATCGGCACCGTGCCTATGGGTACAGGCGAGCGCTCGATTATCGCGGCGCGGATCTCATCCAAATCGCCGCCCGTGCTTAGATCCATCACCGTATCAGCGCCGTATTTTAAGCACGCTTCAAGCTTTTCTAGCTCGCCCTCGATATCGCTCGTCGTGCCAGAAGAGCCGATGTTTGCATTGATCTTGCACCGCAGCGCGCGTCCGATACCGATAGGCTTTAGGCTTTTATGATTAACGTTTGCGGGGATGATCGCTCTTCCTTGCGCGAGCAGATCGCACAAGACCCGCACGTCCATGCGCTCGCTTTGCGCGACCTCTCTCATCTGCGGCGTCGGCTCGCCTCTTTTTGCAAAATAGATCTGCGTTACGCAGCTTTCGGTCATTTTCGCCTCGCTTACTTAAAAATGCGCGTATAATATAACAAATTTCATTAATCCTTACTTTTCTTTTACCGTTTATTTTCGTAACGTAGGATGAAATTTTACCGCCGCGCCGCGTAAATTTACACCTAAGCTTAAGATAATTTAGAGTGCAAGCCGCAATTAATTTTGCTTTCATTTTTAATACGTATAATTTCGTAACAAAATTTCAAGGATAAAATTTGAAAGATATATCGCTGATTTTGCTCGCCGCGGGCGATTCGAGCAGGTTTGAGCTGAGCGTCAAAAAGCAGTGGCTGCGCGTGGGAGAGCTGCCGCTTTGGCAATACGTCGCGCAAAATATCGCGCGGGCGCACCCATTTAAAAAAATCATAATCGCCGTAAACGAGGAGGACGTGAGCTATTGCGAGCGCCTCTATGCGTGCAGCTTGGCCTCGGCGCGCGGCGAAAACGCGGAGTGCGGCATGAGCGAGTATAAATTTCAAAGAAAGCAGGGCGGGATCGAATGCAACGCAGATGAATGTGGCTCTGCAAATTTAAAATTTCACTTCGCCCCGGGCGGCGCAAATCGCCAAAGCTCGCTAAAAAACGCGCTAAAGCTCGTAGAGAGCGAGCTCGTGCTCGTAAGCGACGTAGCCCGCGCGCAAATTTCGCCCGAACTGATCTCCTCGCTGATACGAAATTTAGGCGGCGCTGACTGCATCAGCCCCTATCTTGGCGTAAATGACACGACCTATCTCGGCGAGGCCGTAGTGAAGAGGGAGGAGCTGCGCCTCATCCAAACGCCGCAGCTTTCGCGCACGGCGCTACTTAAAAAGGCGCTTGAGGGAAGCGAAATTTTTACCGACGACAGCGCGGCGATCGGCAGCGCGGGCGGGCGGTTGGAATTTATAAAAGGCGAAGCGGGCGCGCTTAAGATCACGCGCGCAAGCGATCTGGCGGCGCTAAATTTAAAACCCTGCTCGCGCGATATCTTCTGCGGTACGGGTTACGACGTGCATGCGCTTGAAAAAGGCGCGGGCATCGTGCTCGGCGGCGTACAGATCCCGTGCGAGTTCGCGCTGATCGCACACAGCGACGGCGACGTAGCGATCCACGCCCTAATCGACGCTATTTGCGGTGCGGCGATGCTGGGCGATATCGGCGAACTTTTCCCAGATAGCGACGCCAAATTTAAAGGCGCGGATAGCAAGGAGCTGTTACGAAAGGTAATACGGCGCATCAGAGGCTACGGCTACGAGCTCGTAAATGCCGATATTACGATCATCGCGCAACGCCCGAAGATAGGAGCCTACAAAGCGCAGATGCAAGAGGTTTTGAGCGAAATTTTAAACTGCGCCCGCGTCAATGTCAAAGCGACTACTACCGAAGGGCTGGGATTTACGGGCAGAAGCGAAGGCATCGCCGCGCAGACTGCGGTAAGTTTAAAATTTTACGACTGGCAAAAGCACGCAGCAGAGGCGCAGGACGTATGAAAATTTTAATAATCGAAAGCGAAAGCTATCTTGCTCAAAGTATAGCAAACAAGCTGGGTGCTCTGGGGCATGAATGCACTAACGCGGCGAGCTTGGCGGCCGCCGCGAGCCTTGCGGAGGAGTTTGAGGCGGTGTTACTTTCTACGAGCTGGAGCGGCGCGAGCTTTTATCCGCTGATCGAGAAATTTAGGCGCTCGATCATAATTTTGATGGTCGCCTACGTCGATAGCGAAACGGTGCTAAACCCCATAAAGGCGGGCGCGACGGATTATATCCAAAAGCCATTTATGATAGAGGAGCTCATCAAAAAGATCGAGCATTACGCGCAGTTTCGCTCGCTAAAATCACAAAACGAAGCCTACGAAGCGCTGCTTAAAGAGACCTCCCTTTCGTGCGAAATACCTCACACGCGTTTGGCGCAGATAAAATTTCCGCTTCTTTTGCGCGGCGATGCGGTAGTGCGAGCTGCGGCGGTATTTAAGATCGCGCTTGCGCTAAAATCGCGCCTTAAAATTCTATCCGCGCAAAGCCCTGAGCTGCTAGAACGCGGCGCGGAGATTTTTTACGCACCAGATTTTGATAGCCTAAGCGGCGCGCAGAAGGAAAAATTTCTAAGCAAAACCAAATCCATGCGTATAATCGCCGGATCCATCGGCGCGCAAAAGGGCTTTAGCGACGAAATTACGCTTGGCAGTAGCAAAGAACGCAGCGAAATTTTAAGCATCGAAGAATACGTAAAGCTCACGATCGTAGCGCACCAAGACGAATATTTCGACTCCGATCTGGCGGCGGCACTTGGAATTTCGCGAAAATCGCTTTGGGAGAAAAGGAAAAAATATGGCATCGCAAGAAAAAAATAGCCGCGCGCGCTCGGCATGGATCGCAGACGGGACAGAAATTTCACGCGATACCGGCAATTTAAACGAAATAAAACCGCTTGAAAGCGAAGGAATTTCAAATGGCACAAAAATTCTAAATGCTACAAGAGCTTCGAGCGATGCGACGCAGAATTTAGGAGCTAAGCAAAATTTAAAAGCATCACGGAACTCAAAAGCAAAGCGTGATTTAAAAACGATGCGGAATTTAAAAATGTCAAAGACGAGCAATGCCAGAAAAGACGAGGCGCGAGCTAAGGGCGCGGCAAGAAATTTAAAAGCAGAGCAAGCCGGAAGCGAGAGCAAAGGCGCAAATAATAGCGCAACGCAAATCCGCAAGATAGTGATCTTGCGCTCCGACCTAAACGTCTTGAGCCTGCTCGCAAACGGCGCTTTCGGCAAGAGCTGCGAGCTACTGCGCCCAAGCAAGCTAAGCGTATGCGGCATAAATTTCGTTTTTTCCTGCGCGGACGCAAAAAAGGGCGATATTTTAGAGCTTTATCTCCGCAAGGACGGCATAGCTGAACGCACCAAAAATTCGCTTAGCGGCGAGAACGGCGCGTATTTGCTAGCTAAAGGATCGCTCAACTTGCAGGATGGAGTTTCTGCTGCGGCGCAAAACGAGCAGAGCTTTGCGAAAAGCGGCACGGATTTCGCGCGCACTGCAAGTACGCAAAGCGCTATAAACGCCACAAGCGAGGGCTTAGACCATATAGAAAGTCTTGCTGCGAGCTACGATCAAACTTTTACTTGCAGCACAGATGTAAAATCTGCGAAAAATGCCGCTTTGGATTTGGCGAAAAGCTCCAGTGAAAATTCTGCGGTAAATTCCGCGCAGAGCTTTGCCGAAAATTCTGCGATAAATCGCGTTTGTAGCGCAGATGCAAAATCCTTAGCAAATTCGGCGGGAAATTTTATCTCAAATTCCACCGAAAATTTCATCAAAAATCCCGCTGCAAATCCCGCCTATTGCGAGCTTGTCGCGCGCATAGACGTTAGCGACGTTTATGCCCCAAGCGCAAGCGAGGTAGCAGACTCGGTGTTTCAAAACGCATACGCAGAGCAAACTGCGGTGCAGGGGCGCATCACGCTGCTAAAAAATGAGCTTGCAGAGCAAATCGCGCGCATAAAAAAAGTCGCAAGCTCGCTTGCCGCACCTAAAATTTCAGCGTTTTTTACCTGCGCCGATCCGATCCACCGCGTGCATGAGCGGCTGATTAGGCATATGATCGACAAGGCGGATTTCGTGGTTATTTTTTTAACCGGCACGAGCAGCGCGGATGCCCTGCCCTACGAGCTACGCAAAAAAACGCTAAGCTATTTACTGCAGAATTTTTTGGTCGCGCAACGCGCCATGATGATCGATCTGGGCTCGCTTGCGATTTTTGACGACAAGCCCGCCCTACAGTGCACGATTGCGAAAAATTTAGGTATAAACAAAATAATTTTCGGGCAAAATCACGCAAATATGGAGCTATTTTTCGAAGGCGGCGGCGTGCATTCGGTGCTGGACGAGTATCAAAAGCGCGGCGAAATAGAGATTTTGCTGATGCCGGAATACGTCTATTGCGAGAAGTGCAAGGTGCTCGTAAGCACCAAAAACTGCCCTCACGGCGCTCATCATCACGTGCATTACCGCACTCAAAATCTCAAAGCTCTGCTGCGCGCGGGGATTTTGCCGCCCGCGATTTTTATGCGTAAAGAGATCTCGGCGATGATTTTAAGCGAGCTTTTTCCCGCGCGATTTTCGGATCTGCAAAAGCTCTACGACGAGCTTTTTCCAAACAGCGGGATCTTGCAGAGCCACGGCGAGAGTGAGTTTTACGAACAGCTTATGCAGCTGTACCAAACCAGCGCGCTAAAGACGTAGCTCTCGAGGGCGCAACGAAAAAAATGACGTGGAATTCGCGGCATCTAGGCGAAAGGTAAAATTTCGTGGCGTTAGAATTTACGGCGACTAGACGTAAAGTAAAATTTCATAGTGCAGAAAGAAAGGACTGCGCGGAATTTTATAGAATAAAGAGCGGCAGACGCAGATTTGGCGTAAAATTTTGTGGTGCGACGAAGCTAAATTTTTAAAGCACTAGTAGCGGTATGATAAAACGAGCTTTAAATTTTAAAACCTCGGCTTCGTAGCAAATTTATAACGGCGCAGTAAAATTGTGTGGCGAAGCAGATTTAAAATTTTAAGGCGCGGCATATGCGTAAATTAGCGGTATAGCGGATCTAAAATTTAAGCTTTCGGCGAGCAAGTTTAAATTTAGCCAGATGCTCGCAGTAAGTCGCAGTGCATAAATTTGGGCGAGGCGCAACAGCTGCCTGCACACACAGAACGCTCTTCGCGTCTTGAGTGGGTTAAAATTTCCGCGTGCAGGCGAGCAAAATTTTAAAATTTTTACGCAAATGAGTAGAATTTTAAAATTCCTACGTTAGCGAGCGAAATTTCGTGACGAGCGAGTAGAATTAATTTCGTGTAGGCGGGCGAAATTTAAATTCTACATGCACGAACAAAATTTAGAATTTCCTCGCACGCACGAACGAAATTTAAAATTTTCGCACGCGAGCAGATGCCCTAATTAAAATAAGCGGTAAAATTTTAAAAAGCAAAATTTAAAAGGACAATTATGGATAAAATTTTCGTTACATTTTTCGGCGCGGGGTTGCTAAGGCCCGCACCCGGCACCTGGGGCAGCATCGCCGGCTGGATAGCGGGGCTTGCAATCTTGATGCTAGCGGGCGAGGTAACGCTGTTTTTGTGCGCCGGCCTCGTTTTTTTCGTCTCGCTTAAGATCGTAAGCGATTACGAAAAGCGGGTAGGCGCGCACGATAACAGCGAGATCGTCATCGACGAAGTCGTGGGGGTGTGGATCGCGATGTGCGTCGCCGCGCCCGCGGGCGAGATCTTTTCGCTGCCGCTGCGGGAGCTGATCGCGGGCTTTGAGAGCAGCAGGATCTCGATCCTTTCAATAATTTTGGCGCTGCTGTTTTTCAGGGCTTTCGACATCCTCAAGCCATCGATCATCGGGCGCGTGGATCGCGACGTAAAAGGCGGGCTCGGCGTGATGCTAGATGACGTGCTGGCGGGCTTTTTTGCGGGGCTTGGGGTTTTGATAGTTATCTCTTTAGGGGTCAAGTTCGGCGCCGCGGGATTGATTTTTTAAGCTTTTTGGATGTGCTCATGGCAAACACAGCGCGATTGCGGGCGCTATCAAGCACCGAAATTTTAAAAACCGCATCTTGAGCGGGCTTATGAATTAGCGCAAATTTTAACTTCTGAGGCGTAAGCCCGCTTGGAATCTGAAATTTAAGCGGTATTTATCCGCGCAGCCTGCAAATAAAGCAAACGTAAAATTTTAAAATTTTGCACGAGTCGCGATAAAATTTGCGTGGCCTTAAATTTTAAATTTCGCAGCTTGCAGAATTCTACGGCGTAAAAATTTTAAGACGTAAATTTTAGGGCACGCACAGTTGCGATACAGAATTTCGTAGCAAGAATTTTTGCAGTCTGACGGCGCAGAATTTCTACGATATAAAAATTTAATTGCGCTGTAAGAATCAAAATTATGCCGCCTGAAATTTCGTGCGGCTAAATTTTAAAACAAAGCGGCAGACGCAGCTCGCGCGATAAATTTTAAAATTTATCGCTAATCGCAGGCAGTATAGCGGGGCGTGCTATTAAATTTTTGGCAATATTTATGGTTTTGCTTGTAACATTGCCGCAAAATGTGGGTATCGACGCAAAAAATTTAAAGGAACGAAAAATGCAAAAGAGCGCGATTGAGATACGTGGCATTCCCGCCGCCGTTTGGGGAGGTCGCTCAAAAAGGGTTTATATCTACGCTCACGGGCAAGGCGGAAGCAAAGATGATTCGGAGCTTTTAGCTTCCGTCGTTTGCGAGCAAAGCTGGCAGGTAATTAGCTTTGACCTGCCCGGACACGGGCAGAGGCGGCACGAGCCCGCTTCTTACGATCCGCGGCACGCTATTTTAGAATTTCGCGAAATTTTATCGTATGCAAAGAAGCGTTGGGGCGAGGTCGCGCTGTTTGCCGTTAGCCTAGGGGCATGGCTCGGCCTGCAAAGCTTCCGCGACGAAAAGCTTAGCGACTGCCTCTTCGTCTCGCCGATACTTGATATGAAATACGTTATTTCGAATATAATGTGCCAAGCTGGCGTCAGCGAGGAGCGATTGAAGCAAGAGCGGATGATTTTGACCCCTGCCGGGCAACCGCTTTTTTGGGAATATTGGAGTTTTGTTTTGAACAATCCGATCACTAAGTGGGAAACGCCCAGCAGAATTCTATATGCAGAAAACGACGATATGACGCCTCTTTGTATCGTTAGAAATTTTGCGCAGAAGTTCGACTGCGACTTAAGCGTTATGAAAAACGGCGAGCATTGGTTCCATACACCGCAGCAGCTAGATTATTTGCGTAGTTGGATCAAATCGGCGGTTGAGAATCGGCGATAAAATTCTATGAGAGATTTTAAAACTCACGCCCAAGCCCGCGCCGATAAAATTCTGCGCGTCTTCAGGGTGCAAATTTCATGAATTTAAGATGATCTTGATATTTTGCTTTAATACGCTTGTTTTATAAGGCGCTTTTCGTAAATCCCAGCTCGCATCGCCGCCGTACGAGGCATCTAGCTTCAAAAAGCATACATCTCATAAATTTAACCGCAATAGCATAAATCACGACCGCTATGAATTATAAACTAAAATATGATTAAAATTTTAGCCGATAAGCTGTCAATATAAATGCAAAAATACCGATTTTAAAGCTAAATTTTAAAAAATACCTATAAAGATGAATTCTTGAGACTTAACATGTTTTTGGCACGAGGTGCGAGCCGACACACGGCTACGCACTTCACTAGCACTATCGCGCTTTTGCTACACGTACGCTTTATGAATCCATAGCAGTCGCGCGATTAAATTTTAAAAATTATTTGCCTATCCTAAAGCCGTTTAGCTTCATATAAGTCGTATCTTTATGAAATGCTTCGCAGCGCTCCCTGTTGCGGTTGATATTCGAGGTCTCGAAAAAATATCCATCACTATCTTGGCGCAAGGTAATCGTCGCGCAAAAGATCATATCGTTTTTGAGTTTCGGTCCTACACCGTAGTCAAAGGATTGATTTAAAGTGACGGTTTTTTCTAGATCGCTATCACTAAACTGTCTGGAACCCGTCATGCTCTTTAGCTCGCGAAAATTTCCTTGATTTAAGTAGTCGCGTTGTATATCTTTAAATACGCCTTCAAGCTCGACTGCATAAGCTTTTACTAAAACCTCATCCTTAGCACCGCTTAATTTTGGATATATTATTTTTACTATCACGAAGATTATAATAGCTAAAAATATTATCCCACTTACGCCACCGCCTACTGCCGCACCTTTTCTCATTTTCATCATTTTACTCCTTCGTCGATGTCCTTTACCAAGGCATCTATTTTTTTATTAAGCATGAAATTTTCGTAGCTTTTTTGGATATAGGCTTCAAGCAGTTCGCCCGCATCCAGATGATCGCTGCCACGAGTTAAAATCCGCCAGTCCCTACCAAAGACCTTTGCAAAGTCATCATCCAGGCTTATCGCGTATTTTTTCGTCAAAGACTTACTCGTCAGCTGAACTGAAATTTCTTTCATTTCTCGCCTAAATTATCGCCTGCCAAAATATCGTCGATCTGCTTGCTTAGATCCTCATCACTCATCTTGCGATACGCCAGATCGTTTTCAAGCGTGCCAAGCTGCATTCCCAAAGCCTCGTTTTGCGCCTTGACCGTCGCTAGCTCAGTGCGTAGCTTCTCGTTTTCGTCCCTAGCCTCGGTGTATCGTCTAATCAGCTCAGCTACTTTATTGCTTAAGCCCTCGACCTTTTTCTCTTCGTCAAAGATTGATTCCATTATTTCGCCTTTTCTGATATAATTTAAATGAAGATATTACCCAATTTTGGCTTTAAAAAAGGAAAAATTTTGCAAAATTTTAAAATCGAGAGCAAATTCTCTCCGAGCGAGGATCAAGAAAAAGCGATCGAAGGCATCGTCGCGGGCTTTCAAAGCGGCAATAAATACCAAACTCTTCTCGGAGTTACCGGCTCGGGCAAAACTTTTACCATGGCAAATATCATCAAGCGCCTTGGAATTCCCGCGCTCGTAATGACGCATAATAAATCTCTCGCGGCGCAGCTTTATAGCGAATTTAAAGGCTTTTTCCCGCAAAATCACGTCGAGTATTTCATCAGCTACTACGATTATTATCAGCCCGAGGCCTACATCCCCAGGCAGGATCTTTTCATCGAAAAGGACAGCGACGTAAACCAAGAGCTCGAGCGCTTGCGGCTAAGCGCCACGGCGAGTTTGCTGAGCTTCGATGATGTCATCACCGTGGCGTCGGTTTCGGCAAACTACGGCCTGGGCGATCCCGCCGAATACAAAGGCATGGTGCTGTTTTTTGAGATTGGATCAAAATTTAGCACTAAATTTTTACTTCGCAAGCTCGTCGATATGGGCTACAAACGCAACGACGATTTTTTTGATCGCGGGAATTTTCGCGTAAACGGTGACGTGATCGACATCTATCCCGCGTATTTTAACGACGAGGCGTTTAGGATCGAGTTTTTCGGCGACGAGATAGAGGCGATGTATCATCTGGACGTGCTCGAAAACAAAAAGACGCAGAGCGTCAAAAAATTTATTCTCTACCCGACGAGCCAGTTCATCGTGGGCGAGCAGCGCCTGAAATCGACGATCAAAGGAATCGAGGAGGAACTTGAGCAGAGGTTGAAATTTTTCGAGGACGCGGGCAAGCTCGTCGAGGCGCAGCGGCTGAAAGGGCGAGTGGAATTTGACCTTGAGATGCTGGGCGCTACTGGGATGTGCAAGGGGATCGAAAACTACGCGCGCTATCTGACCGGCCAAAAGCCGGGCGAGACGCCCTATTCGCTCTTTGATTACTACGAGAGCAAGGGCAAGGACTACCTCGTCATCGTCGATGAAAGCCACGTGAGCTTGCCGCAGTTTCGCGGGATGTTCGCAGGAGATCGCAGCCGCAAAGAAACGCTCGTAGAGTACGGCTTTCGCCTGCCTAGCGCACTTGATAACCGCCCGCTGATGTTTGATGAGTTTATCAATAAAAAGGCTAAATTTCTATTCGTCTCCGCAACGCCCAATGATTACGAGCTGGATCTTAGCCGCGGAGCCGTATATGAGCAGATACTGCGCCCGACGGGACTACTCGATCCGCAGATTATCTTAAAAGATAGCGACAACCAGGTCGAAATTTTACACGATATGGCAAAGGAGGTTATCGCGCGCGGCGAGCGGATATTGGTGACCGTGCTAACCAAAAAGATGGCGGAGGAGCTGAGCAAATACTATCTGGAGCTTGGGCTTAAGGTCAAATATATGCACTCGGATATCGATGCGATCGAGCGCAACGAGCTCATCCGTGGCCTTCGCAGCGGCGAATACGATATGCTAATCGGTATAAATCTGCTCCGCGAGGGGCTCGATCTGCCCGAAGTAAGCCTTATCGCGATCATGGATGCCGATAAGGAGGGCTTTTTGCGCTCGCGCACGAGCCTCATTCAGACGATGGGGCGAGCCGCGCGAAATGTGCACGGGCAGGTCGTGATGTTTTGCAAAAAGATCACCGCTTCGATGCAAGAGGCGATCGACATCACCCAAAAGCGCCGTAAATTTCAAGATGAATACAATCGCGCTCACGGCATAACCCCACATTCTGCGAGCAGAAATATCGAAGAGAGCCTAAAGATCGAGGACGGCACCGAAATTTTAAGAAAGGGTGCCAATCTCGAAAAAATGCCCGCCGCCGAGCGCGCCAAGATCGTAAAGGAGCTTCGCAAGCAGATGCTCGAAGCCGCAGCGGCGCTGGAGTTTGAAAAGGCCGCTGCACTGCGCGATGAGATCGCAAAACTTAGGAAGCTGTAAATCACAAGGCTTAAAGGCGCCGTGAAATTTTGTCGTGAAATTTATTTTTGGTATTTTACAAAAACTAAAGGTCTTTATATGCAATTAAAAATAAGTTGACTAAATTTCTAATAATAACAAGTAAAATATGGATTGTAAAAAATAAATCAATTATAAAAGCAACTGTATTCTCTATATTAAAAGCCACGCATATTGCGCCAAAGATTAAAATAAAAAAACCAATTAAAATACAGTAAAATAAATTTGATAATATCAGCTTAAATAGTCTCATTGGTCTTTTTAAAAAATCAACTTTATCTATACTAGTTTTTCTACTTTTTTCTATACTTTTTAAATTTGAAGTTAGTAATATTGAGATTGCAGCTATCGTAAATCCAACCAAAACAGATATAAGTGTAATAGATGAGCTTAGAAATTTATCTAGCTTGCATTCTTCACCAGAAAGAAGCAATAAGACCGATATCAATAGGGGAATATAAATCTCATAGATCCTTATGCCTGATTTTAAATTACTAAAATACTCTATAATTACTATAAAAAATTCTCTATACATGACATAAAACTACATATTTATAATTTGCTCTTGTAACCTAGAAAAAATATGTTCACTATTCACAACTCCTGTTTCACTGTTTATTTCAGTATCAAATGAAGCAGTTTTTTTAAAATTAGAAAAATCTATTGCCCGCCTACCATTTTCATCGTAACCATCTATTTTAATATTTCTTATGGTTTGATTAATACCTATTATATTGTTATTGAATATTCTTTGCGCTACACTCTTTATACTTCTTCTACGTTTCGCTCTAAATTCTATTGTTTCTTTGTCTAAATTTTCAATATCATTAGCTGTAAAGTCGAAAAATTCAGTACCATTATATTCAATATTTTTGTATAAAGTAATTTTATTTACTTTTAACAAGTTGTTTAATTCGTCCATAAAATTATCTTGCATAATTATTTTATAATTCATGGTTCCGTCATATTCCAAAGCCAGTCTATCGAGCATTATTTGTAAATAATTAAACATTCTATAAAAAGAAACGCCCAATCTTCTTTCTTCTGCAACCGCTATTATATTATTATTTGAAACCTTGAAAATTACATGCGTCTTCTCGCATTCGCCTTCCGTATACTCTTTAGGATTATCCCTCTCAATTAAATCGCTTTCATTTATTAACGTTGGCCTATGGTGTATTTTTGCAGATTTAAACACACACTTAAAAAACTTTATTCCATTCTCTGTAGATATATTACAATTATCCAGAAAATAAAATTTATTGTCATCTATAGAAATCTTCCTGTCTATATTTGCAATCGACATCAAATTATTTAGAAAATTTTCAAATTGACTTTCGTTAAAGGCCACTGTTGCACCATTATTTTGAAAATATATAGAATAAAATCCGACTTTTCTTGTACTCTGACTCATATTTTTTCCTTATAAATTAATATATTGATTATAGCATATTTGCCTATAAATTAATCGTTTTTATTTTAATATCCTTGATATCTTTATTGGAGCCGTAGATAACACAATATTTATTAGAAAATTTAAGTATATTTTTATATCTTAGGTTTTAGCATAAAATAAATTTAAAATTTTACAACAAAGTAAATTCTAAGCTATCTCACCCATTTATATCCGTGCTGTTCGTATAACGTGCATTGCGGAAGCCCAAACGGCAGATCGCAAACGGGCACGTCAAGCAGCCTAAGCTCATCCTCGCCTAAACGATACTCGCGCCTAAGCTCGTCTCGCAGGAAGGCGAGGGCGTCTTTTACGTACCGATCGATATCCCTAGCGATGCGCTGCGCGAGCAAGATAGTCTCATCGTCCACATCCGCCGTATCTGCAGACACGAGGCAAAACGGCACCTCGCCGAAGCTTTCGCTTTTTAGCGCCAGCTCCGCGTACCAAATAAAGCCCTCGTCCGTTGCAACTTTTTCAAGCTCGCCAAATTCCCAAGCCATTTTTTGCATTTTATTTCCGCCTCATATTTTCGCGTCGTCTTTTAAAATTTTGATGCCGCACCCGTTTTTGCGCGCCGTGTTTAAATCTGCACCGAAGTAGAATTTTGCCCGCTTCTTAGCGGACGGGCAATGATAACGAAGCAGATTACTTTTAAATTTTAAAATTTCAATGAAAGCCGCTTAAAATTTAAAATTTCAAAAGACCCGCCGCTGTCCGCCGCGAGCGGCGATGAAATTTTAACGCCGCGTCTTACGGCGAAATTTTAAAATTTTAGCGCGCCGCGGGGATTTCACGCCGTAAAATTTAAAAGCGAAATTCCGCACCGAAATTTTAACTCAAAATTCCACGTCCGCAGCACAGAATTTAAAGCCCGAAAAATTCCATCGCGGCGACTTAGAATTTTACTCGCTAAATTTTACGAATTTTGCGCTCTTTTAAATCCGCAAATTTAATACGCCTTTACGAGCCGTAAATTTTTTAGATATATGACGCCGTCAAAAACGCCGCCTCCATTCGGCGCAGGCCAAGAAATGGCAATTCTTTTCGGCTCCCTGTTATATTCGGGCGAGCAACGATTCTTGGAGCAGTCTATTTTAAATACCTCTTTATCGTTGCTATCAAAATCCGTCTGGGTAGAATTTTTAGGAATTTCCAGCGTGTGGATTATGCGATACGGCTCGCCCTCTTTTGTGCGGGCGGACGTTATTTTTATTAGCGTATCTGCGCTGCCGTCCGAAGTCCTATAAACCCCGTCTTGCCCCAAGCCCACCAGCTCGAATTTTTTCTCCTTGCTGTAAAATGCCGAGATTATGGAGCAGCCGCTAAAAAGCAAAACTGCCATAAATAACACAAACGCTCTCATCTTTCCTCCTTAAGCGGGTTAAATTTAGTTTTTAAAACTATGAATGGGTGCTGGGATCTGGCCGCCGCGGGCGATGAAATCGGCGGACGAGTTTTTATTTACGCTCA
>CAUPZQ010000009.1:0-62218 GCA_963515915.1 uncultured Campylobacter sp. | reverse complement strand
GCGAGGCGACGGGCCCGAAAATATATCTCATTTTTGCTCCATGATTTGATTTACGAATGACGACGTTTTTGGCGCAAGATTTCGCTTTAAAATTTTACTTTGCGGAATTTTAATTTGAAATTCTGCCTCGTGAAATTTTACTGAAATTTGCTTTTAAAAATTTAGCTAGGAAATTCCGCTTTGAAATTCTACGTAGCAAATTTATACCGATCTTAAGCCTCGCGCCAATAACGCTTTGCATCGAGCCTTGAAAATTCTACGTAGCAAATTTATACCTTGGAATTTAACTTCTGCGTGCCGCCCTGCTACGGCGGAATTTTAAGCTTAGAGTTTTGAATTTATCCTTAAATTTAGGACGTGAGAGCTATAAATTTAAGGCGCGAGCTAAATTTAAACTCGCAAGCTTGCGGTATTTTTACGCCGCCGCATACATAGCGCGTAAAATTTTAAGCCTCGCTCGATGTAAAAGCAACATAAAATTTCAAATTTCGGCTAAATTTTAAAATTTAGCGATACCGCCACGATAAAACGGCGTAGAATTTTAAAATTTTCAAGCTTTGCGTTCCGCGAGCTGTTTTAGCGGCGTGAAAGCGGTGCAAAATTTAAAATTTATGGGCAGTGGAAAAAATCGCGCGGAAGCAAATCAAGTAACCTGGGCTAGCAAAATTTTAAACTACGGCTCCATAAAATTTACAACGACGCGCCGCAAGCAGGCTCTCGCAAAGTCCAGTTTAGCGCGCGCTTAGCTCGTGCACCAGATCTACCAGATATTTGGCGTTTTGCACGCTTACGTCGGGCAAAATTCCATGCCCTAGATTAAAGATATGCGCCGCACCCTTCATCGCCGCTAAAATCTCGCGCACGCCCGATTCTATCGCGCCGCGATCGTATAGCCGCATCGGCTCTAGGTTGCCTTGAAGCGCAAATTTGCCCCCGAGCTGCTCGCGCGCAAGCCCCATAGGAGTGCTCCAATCCACGCCCCATACGTCAAAGCTCGCCTCGCCGCGCCGCGCCGCGATACGGCTCAGCCGCGACATCTGTGCGCCCGTGTCCTTGGCGAAGACGATGAGCGGGATATGCGGGAATTTCGCTTTTAAAAATTCCGTGATTTCTAGGATGTATCGCCAGCCGAACTCCTCGTACGCGCTCGGCTCCAGCGCGCCCGCCCAGCTATCGAAGATCTGTACCGCATCGACGCCCGAGCCGATCTGGCGCGCCAGATAAAGCTTCGTCGCCTCCGTAACGAGACGCAAAATTTCATGCAGAAGCTGCGGATTTTCGTAGAGCATCCTTTTGCAAACGGCGTAATTTTTGCTGCCGCCGCCCTCGATCATATAGGTAGCGATCGTCCACGGCGCGCCGCAAAAGCCGATAAGAGCTTTATCCGCAGCAAGGCGAGAGCGAGTAAGCGAGATCGTATCATAAACGTATCCGAGCTTCGCCGCGGCCTTTTGCGGATCAAGGCGCGCCAGATCGCCATGGGAGCGGATCGGATTGCTAAAGCGCGGCCCCTCGCCCGCTTCAAAGCGCAGATCCATCCCCATCTGCATCGGCACGACCAAGATATCGCTAAAAAGTATCGCCGCATCGACGCCCAAAATCTCCACAGGCTGGATCGTCACCTCGCTAGCGGCGCGGTAGTCGCGGCACAGGCTCAAAAAATCGCCCGCCCTCTCGCGCACCGCCATGTATTGCGGCAGGTAGCGCCCCGCCTGGCGCATCATCCAAATGGGCGTGTATGGGGTCTCTTTGCCGAAGCATGCGTCGATGAAAACCATTTTTATCCTTTAAATTTACTCAAAATATACAAAGCCAAACAAACCGCGAAGATAGCTCCTGCGAGCAAAAGCATATCCAAAGGGGTAGTAAAATCGGTGTGCAAAATTCTCTTGAAAAAATCCACTACGAGCACCATTATGATAACGCTGCCGAGTTTGTGCTTCAGCTCCTCGAGCGAGGCGATCTTTAAAACTTGCAAATTCAGATCCACAAACTCGTCGATAAAGAGCTCATAAATTCCAAATACGAAGATTAGCAGCACTATAGCGACCAGATACAGATCGATCGCCGTTATTATCTCGCTTAAAATATCGACGTAAAGCGTTCCCTCTCTCTGCGGAGCTAGAAAAAATTCTACGATTTTATAGAGCGCCGAGCAGATTTCGTAGCTTGCCACCACAAATATCGCCGCGCCTGCCGCGATACAAAAAAGCACTGGCAGGAGGGTTAAAAATTTGCTGCAAAGCAAAAATTTTTCAAATATAGCTTTCATTTCTTCCTTAAATTTTAATTCGGGTAGCCGCTTCGCAAACGAACGTATAAATTTAAAAACCGCTCCATGCCGAAGTGTCCGTTTAAATTTACGCTCGTTTGCAACCGCGTAAATTTATATCTTTTGATCGCGCCCGTTTGAGTCTTTAAAATTTTGCGCCAGGTTAAGGCGCAAAATTTCAGCTCGCGGTCTTAAATTTTAACTAGACCAATTTATAAATTTATTCGCACGGTCTCGGCGCCGAAATCACGCGCGCAACCGTATCCGCGCGCAAAGGCTCGATAGCCTTGCTAAATTTATCCTACTTGTCTTGCTGCATATCGATCCAGCGAAGTGCGATGCGCACGGCATTTGTAGCCGCTCCGACGCGGATCTGATCGGCGCTGCACCAAAGATGCAGAATTTTATCGTCGAAATTGTCTCTGCGGAGCCTACCGACGTAGGTTTCGTTCGTGTCGCTCGAAAGCAGTGGCATCGGGTATTCGTTTTTGCTCGGATCGTCTGCAAGCACGACGCTAGGCGCGTTTCTTAAAATTTCGCGCACGCGGCTAATCTCGAAATCCTTTTTAAATTTTATCGTGATCGCCTCGCTGTGGCTGCGAAGCACCGGCACGCGCACGCAGGTAGCCGAAACGGCGAAGTTTTTATGCAAAATTTTCTGCGTTTCGTTCACCATCTTCATCTCTTCTTTGGTGTAGTCGTTGTCCAAAAATACGTCGATGTGCGGGATGACATTCATCGCGATCTGATGCGGGAAAACCTTCGGCTCACACTCATCAAGTTTAAAAGCGAAAAACTTCTGCAGCTGCTCTACAAGCTCGCTCATACCCTCTTTGCCTGCGCCGCTCGTTGCTTGGTAGGTGCTTACGTCCACGCGCTCGATATCAAACGCGTCATCAAGCGGCTTAAGAATTTGAACCATCTGGATGGTAGAGCAGTTCGGATTAGCGATGATGCCTGTCTCTTCCCATAGCTTTATATCCTGCGGGTTGCACTCAGGCACGACGAGCGGGACGTTTTCTTGCATGCGAAAGTGGCTCGTGTTGTCGATCACCACCGCGCCGCTTGCCGCAGCAAATGGCACGTAATGCGCCGAAATGGAGCCGCCCGCGCTAAAAAACGCTATGTCGATCTCATTTTCGTCGAAGGTGCTGTCGGTAAGCTCCTTCACGACGTATTCTTTGCCGCGGAATTCCACCTTCTCGCCCGCACTCTTTGCACTTGCAAGCGGCAGTATGTCCTTTACGGGGAAATTCATCTCGTCTAAGACGCGCAAAATCTCCTCGCCTACGGCGCCGGTAGCGCCTACGATGGCGATATTGTAACTACTCATCCTCTCCTCCTTTTAAAATTTCATCGCTAGGGCCGTCGCTCTGCGAATCTTTGCTATCCAAATTTGAATTTAATAAATTTTCATCCTGCGCAAGCTCGTCCGCTTCACCCTCGTCGCCCTCCTCGGCTTTCGGGCAGGTCGCGATGCTCACGACGTCGTCGCCCTCGACATTTACGACGATGACGCCGCTGGTGTTGCGGCCCGCTTTGCGGATGCTTTGCATATCGACGCGGATCATCTTGCCGCTGGTGGTTAGCGCCATGAGATCCATCTCCTCATCGACCATCACGACGCCGATGAGCTCGCCCGTGCGGTTGGTAAGCTTCATGCAGATGACGCCCTTGCCGCCGCGGTTTGTGAGGCGATACTCGCTCGCGGTCGTGCGCTTGCCGATACCCTTTTGGCTCACGCTTAAAATTTCTTGCATATCGCTTAGAATAAACGCGGCGCCGATGACCTCGTCGCCTTTTTCTTTAAATTTAATCCCCTTTACGCCGCGAGCGATGCGCCCCATCTGACGAATTTTATTTAGATTAAATTTAAGACACATTCCCTTTTTCGTAGCGATGAAAAGCATATTTTCGTTGGCGCTTTGCGGCTCGCCCTCTTGCGCGCCCTCGTCTTGCGAAATTTCATCTGAAATTTCATTCTCGCTTCCTTCTAAAATATCCTGCTCGGTCCGCTCTAGAATTTCTTCAGCCTCGCCGCCGTCCAGATCGTCGCCGCTTAGAGCGTCTCCTTTGTAGTTTTGCATCTCCTCGGCGCTATTTGGAGCGATGAGAGCGGTTACTAAAGTATCGTCCTCATCTAGGCTAATAGCGCGAATGCCGAGCGAGCGGATATTTTTAAACTCGCTTAAATTCGTGCGTTTTACGATGCCGTTGCGAGTGAAAAATACGAGCGACTTGCTCGGATCAAAATCGGTCGTAGGGATGATCGCCATGATCTTTTCGTCCGCGCCGAGCTGGATTAGATTTACTACCGCCTTGCCCTTTGCGGTGCGCGAGCCCTCCGGAATTTTATAGACCTTGAGCCAGTAAAGCTGCCCGCGGTCGGTGATAAACATAAGCGTGTCGTGGGTGTTGGACGTAAAAAAGCTCTCGATGAAATCATCGTCATACGTCGTGACCGCCACGCGCCCTTTGCCGCCGCGCTTTTGCTTCTCGTAAGTCTTGCTAGGCACGCGCTTGATGTAGCCGCGGTGAGTGATCGTAACGACCATATTTTCATTCGCGATGAGATCTTCGATGTCGATATCCTCGTAGTCATCGACGATTTCGGTGATGCGCGGGCATTTAAATTTATCTTTGATCTCTAAAAGCTCATCTTTGATGATCCCCTCAATCAGCTCCTCGCTCTTTAGGATCGCATCAAGCCGCTTTATCTCGGCTAAAATTTCTTTTAGCTCCTCCTCGATCTTTTCGCGCTCAAGTCCCGTTAAGCGGCTTAGCCTCATATCCAAAATTGCGCCCGATTGCGCCTCGCTGAGGCCGAATCTGCTCATTAAATTTTCGCGCGCGACGTTGGTGTCGGCAGAGTTTCTAATTACGTCGATCACTTCGTCGATGTTATCGAGCGCGATCTTTAAGCCCTCCAAGATGTGCGCTCTGGCGCGCGCTTTTTGAAGCTCAAAAATCGTGCGGCGGATGATGACGGTTTTTCTGTGGTTTAAAAACAGCTTCAAAAGCTCTATCAACGTAAAAATCTTCGGCTCTTTGCCGTCGATTGCGAGCATTATCACGCCGAAGGTCGCCTCCATCGTAGTTTGCTTAAATAGATTATTCAGCACGATCTCGCTCATCGCGTCGCGCTTAAGCTCGATTACTACGCGAATTCCGTCGCGATCACTCTCGTCGCGCACCTCGGAGATGCCTTCGATCTGCTTTTCTTTTACGAGATCTGCGATCTGCTCGATCAGGCGCGCTTTATTAGTCTGATACGGCAGCTCGTCGATTACGATGACATCTTTACTAGCCTTTTTTTCGATATGGGTTTTGGCGCGAATTTTAACGCGCCCTCTGCCCGTTTTATACGCCTCGATAATCCCCTTTTTGCCATAGATGATGCCACCGGTCGGAAAATCGGGACCCTTGATCTCGTCCATGATCTCCTCTAGGCTTGCGTTTTTATTCTCAAGCAGTATCAAAAGACCTCCCACGAGCTCATCTAGGCTGTGCGGCGGGATATTCGTCGCCATTCCCACGGCGATTCCGCTCGAGCCGTTAAGCAGCAAATTCGGCACGCGCGCAGGCAGGACGTCGGGCTCGTTTAAACTCTCGTCGTAGTTCGGCACGAAATCGACCGTCTCTTTATCCAGGTCTTTTAGCAGCTCCTCGGCTAGCGGCGTCATACGCGCTTCGGTGTACCTCATCGCCGCCGCGCCGTCGCCGTCGATCGAACCAAAGTTACCCTGCCCGTCCACGGAAGGAATTCTCATCGAAAAGCTCTGCGCCATTCGCACGAGCGCATCATAAACGGCGGTATCGCCGTGCGGATGGTATTTACCGATGACGTCGCCTACGATACGAGCGGATTTTTTGTAAGGCTGGCGAGAGCCCACGCCAAGATCGTTCATCGCGTATAAAATTCGCCTATGCACCGGCTTTAGGCCGTCTCTGGCATCCGGCAGCGCACGACCGATGATAACGCTCATCGAGTAATCAAGATAACTCGTCTTGATCGATTCTTCGACGTCGATATCGATGATCTCCTGATTTTCAAACATATTTGATTGCATAAATATCCTTTTAAATTTTAAAGCGCGATTATAGCGAATTATTCTTTTGCATTAGCTAAAACCAAGCCGCACACGGGCATAAAGCCGCCATCGATCAAGCTCTCGCGCGCTTGCAGCATACTAAGACCCGAGGTGATGATGTCGTCTACTAGGATCACGGGGAATTGTGGCGGGGTTAAAATTTTAAAATTTCGCTTGTGTTTTAGGCGAAATTCCAAACTCTGCCCCGTGTATTTGACGCGATTTTGCGCGCGCAGGCAGTGAAATTTTGGCTCAATCAGTTCGCTTTTTAGCGCGCGAGCTAAGATCGCCGTGTGCGAATAGCCGCTGCGAGCGTCATCATCCAGCGGCACGGCGTTAAATTTAAAAACCCCGCCCGTTTTAAATGTTTCGTAGTTTTGCGGATTTGCAGAAATTTCGCGCTGCAGATGAAGCGGGAATTTCGCTAAGCTTAAAGAGGCTATGCGCGCAAGCACCGCAGCGCCGTATTCGTGATGTTTAGAAAGTATAAGCTCTCGAATTTCGGAGTAGCCGTAGTAGTAAAACACGCTAAAGCCCTCCACCTGCCGCATACTTAGGCGGCATTCGGCTAAATTTGCGGCGCAGGCGGCGCAGATCGTGCGCAGGCTAAACGCGCCGCAATTTACGCAGCGCATCTAAAGCGTAGAGATGATTTGATCGGCGGATTTTTTGACGATGTCGCCAAGTAAGCTTTGCACAAAAGGATTAAGCGATCTAGCCGTACGAAGCGCGGTAAATTGGCTCTGATCCTGTGAAACGCGCTTGGTGGTGGTTTTGTTGCCCTGCACGATAGAAATCGCGATCTCGCCTCTTGCGCTCATATTTTCCTTTGAGTAGCCGTTGATCGCCGCCGAGATGCTTCTAATATTTACGGTTACGATATTCGGGCTTGCCGGATCGATCTTTACGCCGCGAGCCTCAAGCTCCGCGCGCAAAGCCTTATCGAACCACGCCGAGAGATTGTTTTTTAAAAGCACTTCATCGACGAGTTTGCCGTCGTTATCGTTTATAACGGCGATTACCATCTGATTTTCGCGCTGATCGTTGATCGCGTTGATATTTACCGACTTGCCGCCTACGGTCTGATCGGCCTTAGAAAGATACGGATTTAGGCTAATGACGCTGCTGGTTTGCGAGCAGGCGACAAAAAATAGCGCAAATACGCCGATTAAAAATTTTTTCATTTTGATCCTTTTTCTGAAATTCGGGCGCATTGTAGCACTAAATTTAAAATTTATAGATTTTTTTGTATCATTGCAAGGATCAAAGGAGAAATTTTGCAAGCACTCGCTTTAAAATACAGACCCAAAAGCTTCGAGCAGCTCATCGGTCAAGACGCCGTCGCCAAAAGCCTCGCGCACGCGCTGGATTCGGGCAGGCTGAGCCACGCATATCTTTTCAGCGGACTTCGCGGCAGTGGCAAAACCTCGACGGCTAGGATTTTTGCCAAAGCGCTTTTATGCGACAAGGGTCCTACCGGTAAGCCGTGCGAGGTCTGCGATAACTGCGTAATGGCAAACGAGGGGCGCCACATCGACATCATCGAGATGGACGCCGCCAGCCACCGCAAGATCGACGATATCCGCGAGCTCATCGAGCAGACGAAGTATCATCCCGCAAGCGCGCGCTTTAAAATTTTCATCATCGACGAGGTGCATATGCTCACCAAAGAGGCCTCCAATGCGCTTTTAAAGACGCTTGAGGAGCCGCCTTCTTACGTAAAATTTATCCTTGCGACCACCGATCCGCTCAAGCTTCCAGTCACGGTGCTATCGCGCACGCAGCACTTTCGCTTTAAGCCGATCGCCAAAAGCGCCGTCGTAGCGCATCTAGAGCAAATTTTAAAAACCGAAAACATCGCTTACGAAGAGGGCGCGCTTGAAATTTTGGCGCGCAGTGGCTCGGGCTCGCTACGAGACACGCTCACGCTCCTCGATCAAGCGATTATCTTTAGCCGCGAAGGCATCACGCAGCACGCGATCGCCGATATGCTGGGCTTGCTCGATCCCGTTAAAATTGGCGAAATTTTAGACGTCGTGCTGCGCCAGGACCGCGCGGGCGCGATCGAGATCATCAAAGAGGTCGAAAACTACAACGCCGAGACGATAATCGACGAGATGATCGCAAATTTAAAGGATAAATTCCTGCGCCGAGACGCGAAATTTAGCCTGCTGATGTATGAGCGGTTTTTCCGCATTTTAGCGGGCGCTAAGAGTATGCTCGCCATCAGCCCGGACAACACTTATGCAATTTCTATGATGATTTTTATGATGATGGAGGCGGTCAATCTGCGCGAGATCGACGAGCTCATAGAGGTCGGAAGATCGCTGGATCAAGGCGAGGACTATGCTTCCGCTTCGGCGCCGAATTTAAACGCACAAAGCTCCGCGCCGAATTTTAGGTTGAATTCCAAACAAAGCGCGGCGTTTGCGCCAAATAGCGAGCCGGACGGTGCAACTTTTACGTCAAGCGACCAGGGTAGCGCTACAAGCGGCGTGCCTAGCTTTACGG
The DNA here is from genome assembly GCA_963515915.1 of uncultured Campylobacter sp. Lineage (GTDB taxonomy): Bacteria > Campylobacterota > Campylobacteria > Campylobacterales > Campylobacteraceae > Campylobacter_B. The sequence continues at coordinate 53,344 of CAUPZQ010000009.1, read as the reverse complement.
CAAGCGCAAAACGCCCTGCAAACTCGGCGCAAAGCTCCGGTGCGAGCGCTGCGGCAAAACAGAGCCCTGACGCAAACGACGAGATCAAACCTGGCGCAGCGGCACAGGCGCAAAATTCTAACTCTTCCATCAAAGCGGGTGCTCAAAATGAAATTTACGAGAATTTTTTAGCCAAAATTTACGACCGAGATTACGATCTGGGCGAGAAATTTAGCAAATGCATAGAATTTTTAAAGTTCGAGCTCGGCACGCTGTATCTGCTCTCGCGCGCGCAGGGACAGGACAGAGAGTACTTGCGCAAGGGCTCGCGAGCGATCAATAGCGTGCTAAAATCGCTTTTCGGCGAGAGCGCGGCCATCAAGATCGAGCAAAGCGCGCCACAAAAGCAAAATTTTACGCAAAACGGTGCAGAAAATTCCGCCTCTAGTAACGTAGATAGCACAGCGAATGGCAAAGCAAAAGACGGGGTGGGCAGTGCGACAAAACCGCTTGAAAATTCTAGCGTTACGACAAGCGGCGCGCAAAATTCCGACTCGGGCGCAAGCAAGACCGCAAACTCCGAGCAAAATGAAATTTCAAGCGGCGGCGAAAATTCCGAAGAAAATTCCGCGCCGAAAGCGGCAAAACCGCAAAAAAACGGCGCTAGCGGCGAGGGCGAAAAACAGCCGCCCAAGGACGATCTGCTAAGATCCACCGATCCGCAAAACTACGCCGTAAAGCCCCGCGATACGAGCAAGAGCGTACGCGCCGCCAAGGCAGGCCTCGCCGAGCTCGCAAACGGCGCGCAGGACGGCAAGGAAATTTTGATCTCCGAGATGAATAGACTCTTCGGCGAGCCCACCAAAATCACAGAATAACGCTCGCCGAGGATTAAATTTATCTCCGTGCGATTTTAAAATTTAAACGCGCAAAAGCGACTCCGAAATTTATGCGACGAAGCAAGCCTGCACGATTTTAAAATTTAAACGGCAAAGGCAGTATCCAAATTTACGTGGCGAATGGAGCTCGCACGATAAATTTTAAATTTCGCGGCGCACAATCAAGCTCTAAAGAGCGAACTTTTAAATTTGATCGTCAAAGCAAGCTTTAAATTTTCGCCAAAGCAAAGCACATTTTAAATTTAACCGCCTAAGAAATCTAAGATTTATATGCCGCGACAGTCTAAACTTAGCGCGCCGCAAAGTATCCGCGCAGTCTTTCCCGCGCAAGCTCAAATCTAAATTTAAGCATAATCTCCGTGGCTCTAAAGATAAAATTTTGACTGTCTGTATCGAAAATATAAAATTTTGCGCTCATCGGCACCCTGCCCTCCGCGATACGATTTTGACCGCACCACTTGCTTGATGCGCTCCATCAGACTTTCATAAAACTTTTCAATACGGTTTTAGCCGCATCCGCGCAGCTACTAGCGAGAAAACGCAGGCTCCGATCGCTCGCGGGCGCCGTAAGCCAAGGCCGAATTTCGCCAGGGTAAAACCGCGGCGAACCGAGCCGCCCCGGAATTTTAAAAATTTATCTCGCAAACGGGCTGCTGTTCGCGATACTCGCTTATGAATTTTACGCGGACGCGGCAGGCGAATTAGCTAAAATTTAGCGCTTTTGGTGTAGAATTCTGGCAAATTTCAATCCAAAGGTCATTAAAATGCGCGGATATAAAATTTTCTCCGGCACCGCAAATCCAGAATTTGCCAAAAAAATTTCCAAATATCTCTCGCTGCCGCTTAGCGAGTGCGCGATCAAAACCTTCAGCGACGGCGAAATCAGCGTCCAGATCGGCGAGAGCGTGCGCGGCAAGGACGTCTTCGTCATCCAACCAACCTGCGCGCCCGCAAACTCCAATCTGATGGAGCTTCTGATCCTAACCGACGCGCTGAAGCGCTCCAGCGCGAACTCGATCACGGCGGTCGTGCCGTATTTCGGCTACGCTCGCCAAGACCGCAAGGCAGCCCCGCGCGTACCGATCAGCGCGAAGCTCGTGGCAAATATGATGCAGACGGCGGGGATCGACCGCGTCGTCACGATGGATCTGCACGCGGGGCAGATACAGGGCTTTTTCGACGTGCCGGTCGATAACCTCTACGGCTCGCTAATATTTTTGGATTATCTGAAAGAGAAAAATTTAAAAAATCCGATCATCGCTAGCCCCGACGTGGGCGGCGTCGCGCGCGCCAGAAGCTTTGCCAAAAAGCTCTCGCTCGATCTGGTGATCGTCGATAAGCGCCGCGAGGAGGCGAACAAAAGCGAGGTGATGAACATCATCGGCGACGTCGCGGGCAAGGACGTGATCCTAATCGACGATATGATCGATACCGCGGGCACCATCGTCAAGGCTGCGGGCGCATTTAAAGAACAGGGCGCGAAGAGCGTCAGCGCGTTTTGCACGCATGCCGTACTAAGCGGCCCGGCATACGAGCGCATCGAAAGCGGCGCGCTAGACGGCCTCGTCGTGACCGACACGATCCCGCTAAAGCAGGAAAGCGACCGCATCAAGGTAATCAGCGTCGCTCCGCTTTTCGGCGAGGTCATCAGGCGCGTATATCACGACGAGAGCGTAAATAGCTTATTCAAATAAAATTTCAAAATTTAAAGCGCGGGCCGTTTGTTTTGTACAGCCGCAGGAATGCGAACAATAGGCATCTTATAATAAAAAATCGCAGCTCAGCCTGAGTCAAACGCTTACGGCGGCGAGCTCTAAATTTATAGCGTTTTAGCTCGCTGTGATTTGACTATTGTCGATTTAACTGCGACGCGAAATTTGGCTTCTACGCGGCAAATTTAACCTCTGCGCGACATTTACTCCACGCGGCGGGAATTTTAACTGCAACCGCGAAGTAAATTTACCGCGCTAACCGCTGCAAGCCGCATTTTAATCGGCCATATTAACTCCGCTAGACTGCGTTTTAAATTTGCCGTAAAATTTTCCATATATTTGGTGAGATCGCGCAGCACCCCGCACTTTAAATTTATGATAATTGCTGCGCATTCGCCATCTGTCCGTGCAGCTGAGCTTCTACAAAACTCGCATCCTCTAAATCGTGCAAAACTACGTTTTAAATTTCGCCGCGAAATCCGCCGTCCGCGCCGACAAGCATACACCAGCCAGTGCGTTTAATTTTAATGCCGAATTTTTTATACTTTAGAGCATTGCAAGGATTTAAATGCCGTATTTCCCAAGCGTTCGCTGCTTCATTGGCGAGGAGCTATCGATATGTCGATGGCCCTCAAGCAATCCGCTTCTTTAAATTTTACCGCTCAAGCTCGCAGCGATTTTTTAAAATTCCGCGATTTAGAAACCTGCAAGACGTCGAAAACTATTTATGATGATTTAGATCATGCGAACCGCCACATACGCCAGCCAGTCGTGTTTTAAAATTTTACTGCAGTTTAGTTTGCAATGCAAAGCCCTTGAGCCACTAAAAGCTCTTTATAATCTCCATCAAATGCTTGACAAGAGCCGTAATTGCGGCATTTTCATAGCTATCGTCTGTATTTTGCAACGCTATAGTTTTCATATTGCCGAAAAATCCCGGATCGTAATGCTCGATGTCATTTTGCACGTAACTTCTTAAAATTTGACCGTTTCTTACTAGTTTAACCTCATAAATAAACTCTATGCCACCGATTCTATCGCTAGGAAACGGAGTAGCTTCGCCCGTAAAGCCCCTGTGGTGCTTTATTGTAATTTTAAGCTCGTCGGTAGAGTTTTGATCCAGCAGGTTCGCCTCTTTTAGCGCCGCTAAAAGCTGCTCGTTGTACTTTTTCTCGACCGCCTCCGGCGATTGATAGATAAATTTTTTCGGATTATGGTTTTGGAAGTGTTGGTAGGTAATCCCCTTGAATTTATACGCGCTTGCGATCGGCACTTTCGGTTGAGACTGCCCGCAACCTACGAAAAATAGCGCCGCAAGAAGCAAAGCAAAAAATTTTTTCATTTTTTATCCTTTAAAATTTTGTGCGATTATACAAAAACAGGGTTTAGCCCGGGCTAAATTTACGATCTTTTGGTGCCGCTACGCGTTTAAATTTTGATAAATTTGAGCGGAAGCGCAAAATTTTAAGTAGGGCTCGTCGGCTACATTTCAATCCTTTAAATTTGAAACTCGCTTAAATTTCAAAGCCTCTTCAAATTTGAAATTTAATCCGAATTTGATCCGAAATTTTATAAAATTCCACCGTTTTAAACGGGCTTTGAAAGCGCAAAAGAGTTTCGTAAGCCCGAAAGAAAGGGAGCTTTATGCCTACTTTTAGCACCAAAGACTACAAAGCCGCCCTTCGCAGCCGCGGCGCACGAACCGCGAGTGCAGGCGGATTTAGCGTCAAAAACGACAACTCCTTCATCGTGATCTTCGTCATTGCGATGATGGTCTTTATATTTTTTTACGGCGTGTCGGCCCGGCTTGATTTAGATGAAATTTTTTTAGGTAACGGACGCGGTCGCGGCGGAGGCGGGATTTTAGGACTTTTGATCGCCGGCGTAGCTTGGTATCAAGGGCGCGATGGCGGCGGGCTATTTAAATTTAACGACCATGCGATCACCTTCGTTTCAAACGAGCGCAAGAGCGAAATTTTGCTATTTAACATCGACTACGTTAGGCTCACTCCAGGCTTTTTGCGCACCTGCACCGGCTACACAGCGCTTAACCACTCCCGCTACGTAAAATACGAGCAGTTCTTTACATTCGGAATCGGATCGATCATCGTGCTGTGGCTAGTGGGTATCGCTATGAGCGAGCGCGTGGGGATGGCATTCGTGATAATGGTCGTGGGCGTCGTGATCTTTATCTTCGCCAAGGCGCTCTCGTCGTGGCGGCTAAACGGCGACTTTCACGATATCTTGCTGCGCGACACCGTGCTGATCCGCGGCAAGGATCTGAACGACCGCGTGCTGTGGTTTGCGATCACGCCCAGTCGCAACGACCGCCGCAGGCTGCGCGCTTATTTCAAAGAGCACCTTGATTTCGACATCGACGGCGGCTGATTTTGGTTTAAAATTTAAAGGCTCAGGCACAGACCCTGTAGCGGAATTTTACGGCGTAAAATTTAAGACAAAATTTCACGCGGCGGAATTCCGCGATGCAAATTCTACCGAGCAAAATTCCAAGGCGCAAAATTCTACGATATAAAATTTGCAGGGCAAAATTTCACGGCGTAAATTTCAAAGCCGCGAATGCACGGCGCGAGATTTGCGGCTCTATACGGCAAACTTCACCTCGCTTAGCCGCCCCAAATTATCAAACGAAAAGAGCGCATCATTTTTAAAATTCGCTACGATCTTGCCCGTCGCTTCGCTGAATTTCGTGCCGTTTCTAAGCAAAAGCGCCCCCGATAAAACGGCGTGATTTAGCTTAAATGCGCCTATATAATCGCGCGCCAAAGAGATAAGCTCGCTTGCGTTCATGCTGCTTACGATCGTATCATCTGGCGCCACGCACTTGCCTGCCGCGAACGCCACAAACACCGCTCCGCCGGCGTGCAGGCAGCGGTAGTAATATAACGGCTCCTGCGATAGCCCGCACGCAATCGCGCTTAGAGCATGCCCGTTTTATCTCCTCTTAGTGCAAGCTTGGGCGTGCTAAGCTTCTCTAGCCCGTGCCGCAAGCCGAAGTCGCGCACATCTCGCGCAAGGGTAAGTGGCCGCTCATCGAGGCGATTTATGTTCTAGTACCCCCACAGCCACGTGCGGCTGGCGTTTGCTTCGCTATCGATATACCAAATGGCGCGCGGCGCATCATCGCCGCAACTGATCTCACCGCGCTCAAATCCACAGAGCGGCGCCTGCCCTTTACGATCAGCTTTGAGCCAATCTCTTGCACCCTTGCGCCGCAGCCTAAACATGCCGAAAACAGATCGGTAAAGCTGCTCCTATCCACCGCCTAAGCGGTCTAAAAATTTCATCTTTCTCCTTTTTTTACGCCGATAAATTTAGCGCTTTTGATGAATTTATCGGCACGCTCTCTTATACGCCGCGCGCGCCTTTTTACTATAAAACACTCGCGCTATGGAATTTCATGCGGCGCGCAGGAAAATTTAATCAAATTTTATAAAGTCGCAGCAGATAAAATTTCATAGCGGGCGCCGCCCGGATAAATTTTGCAGCCGAGCCGCGGACGCGATTGTAATGATCGGCTAGCGGACATAAAATTTAAACCGCTCGCGGAATTTTAAATTTGAAAGATGAAATTTTAGCCTAACGGCAAGCGGCAAAATTCTACGACCGAGCAGCGAGCGTTAGAGCTTAAAGCGGCGCAAAACGGGCGCGCAATAGCGAATGTATCAGCTCGGACGACGAGCGATAGAGTTTAAACGCCGAGCAGGCATAAAATTTAGATCGCCTCTTGAGATCGTTAAAATTTAAAGACGAAATTTCATACCGAACGGCGAGCTGCTAAATTTAAATCGCCCGCGCGATCGTCAAAATTTAAAGACGGAATTTTACCGCCGCGCGGCAAAAGACGAAATTTAGATCGCCCGCGCGCTAAATTTAATCGATCTTTAGCACGCTCAAAAATGCCTCGCTCGGCAAATTTACCCTGCCGATCGCCTTCATACGCTTCTTGCCCTCTTTTTGCTTCTCGAGCAGCTTGCGCTTACGCGTGATGTCGCCGCCGTAGCACTTGGCGGTCACGTTTTTGCCCATGGCGCGGACGTTTTCGCGCGCGATGATCTTGTTGCCGATGCTTGCTTGGATCGCGACTTCAAAAAGCTGCCGCGGCACGATCTCCTTCATCGCTTTGACGAGGTCGCGCCCCTTGGATTCGGCCTTTGAGGCGGGCACGATGATCGAGAGCGCATCGACCGCTTCGCCAGCGACGCGGATGTCGAGCTTGACTAGATCGCCGCACCTGTAATCGATCGGCTCGTAATCGAAGCTCGCGTAGCCCTTGGTGCAGGATTTGAGCTTGTCGTAAAAGTCCATTATGATCTCGTTTGTGGGCACGTCGTATTCGAGCAGGACGCGCTCAGGCGTGATGTAATCCATCTTGGTTTGGATGCCGCGGCGTAAATTCAAAAGGCTGATGAGATTGCCCAAAAACTCGCTCGGGGTGATGATGGTCGCCCTGACATAGGGCTCTTCGATACGCTCGATGAAATTTGGCGCGGGAAGCTCGCTGGGGCTGTGTATCCGCACGCACGAGCCGTCCGTGAGATACACGGCGTAGGTCACCGTAGGCGCCGTGGCGATGAGATCGAGATCGAACTCGCGCTCAAGCCGCTCCTTCACGACCTCCATATGCAGCAGCCCCAAAAACCCGACGCGAAAGCCAAATCCTAGCGCGAGCGACGTCTCGGGCTCGTAGCTAAGCGAACTGTCGTTTAAGCTGAGCTTGTCCAAAGCGTCGCGCAGATCTTCAAATTTATCGGTCTGCACGGGATAGATGCCCGCAAACACGAAGGGTTTTGCCTTCTCAAATCCGCCCACGGGCGCGGCGGCGCGTTTTTTAAAAAGCGTGATCGTATCGCCCACCTGCACGTCGGCGACGTTTTTTAGCCCCATCACGACGATGCCCACTTCGCCGCTGCTAAGCTCGCGGGTTTTGACGGGCGCAAGCGGGTTGGGATACATCAGATCAAGCACCTCGTGGCGATTCTCGCTACCCATGATATAGACCTCGTCGCCCTTTTTCAGCACGCCGTCGTAGAGCCTAACTAGAGCGAGCGCACCCAGGTAGTTATCAAACCAGCTGTCGTAGATGAGCGCCTTAAGCGGCGCGGCATCGTCCGTTTTGGGTGCCGGGATGCGAGTGGTTATCGCCTCTAAGAGCTCTTTAATGCCCACGCCCGTTTTGGCGCTGACCTCGATCGCACTGCTGCAATCAAGCCCGATGACGTGCTCGATCTCCTCTTTTACGCGCTGCGGATCGGCGGCGGGCAGATCGATTTTGTTAAGCACGGGGATGATCTCGAGGTTGTGCTGCAGCGCGATATAGACGTTTGCGATGGTCTGTGCCTGCACGCCCTGACTCGCGTCCACGACGAGGATCGCCCCCTCGCAGCTAGCCAGCGAGCGCGAGACCTCGTAGCTAAAATCCACGTGGCCCGGGGTGTCAATCAAATTTAAAACGTATTTCTCACCGCCAAGCTCATACTCGAGCCGCACGGACTGCGCCTTGATCGTGATGCCGCGCTCCTTTTCGATATCCATCGTATCCATGATCTGGCTGCTCATCTGGCGCGCCTCGACGGCGTTGCACTCGCTAATCAGGCGATCTGCGAGCGTGGATTTGCCGTGGTCGATATGCGCGATGATGCTGAAATTTCTGATATTTTTTGTTTTCAAGTGGCTTTCCCTGATGAAATTTTAAGCCGCATTGTGCCGAAATTTCATTTAAAAACGGGTAAATGGGTGAATAGAATTTATGAGGCGAAATTTATACGGCGACTCTAGGCGGATTGGAATTTTATGAAATAAAATTTTGAAAGATAGGTGGAATACGGGCGACTTTGAGCAATTTTAAATTTTATCGGCGATGCGTTTTATCGCGATATAATTTTAGGATGAGGGTTGGAATGCGAAATTTTACGAAACAGAATTCTGCAGCTATGTTTTGGGGCAGAAAAATTCTGAGTGGTGAAATTTTATGGCAAATTTTATATGATCGCACTTTGCAAAGCCCACTATGCTAACGGCTGAGAATTTTAATAAGCAATAAGGGATCTCCTCATACGAGATTTTGCTTTGAATTCTACCAATTGAAATTAGTGCGTAAAATTATATGCCATTACGACGCGCAAATCTTAGTAAGTAAAATTTACCGCCAAGCTTTGCAGCGAAATTTCGTGATTTAAAATTTAAGAAAATTCTATCTCACGAAATTTTCAGGCAAAAATTTGTAAAGCAGAATTTTGAAAGATCTATCGCCAAGAAAACCGAAATTCCGCCCATAAAAAAAGGCTAGCCCAAAGGCTAGCCTTTGCATTGCGAACTTAGCACGAACGCTACCAATCGGTCTTTTGATTGTAGATATCGCGGACATCTCCCGTATCTAGCTTCTTCGTAGAAGTATCACTAGTACTATTATCTGACGTGCTACCACCGGCAAATGATCCTACATCATCTTCCGTACCAGACTTGACTTGACCTTCTCCGCCCCAAACCGTAGGGTTAGCAGCCCTTACGTTTACAATAAGAGGATTAAAGTACTGCGGTACGCCCGAGTACTGGCTAGAATAGGCTCCATCGGCTACCGTAAACATAGTTCTCTGATTTCCGGCAGGCGTATGGATAAGCCATGGATTAGTTTCGATACGTATCGTAGCCTGACCCGGTGCGGTAGCACTAATATCTATATCCTCTTTACCGTCACTTACTACATTGCCTCTACGAACGCTCACGCTAGCAGGCGTAAAGCTGGTATAAGCGCTTACAAATTCTGCGCCTATATTATTTAGAGTAGCCCTAGTATTTACTACGAACTTCGTAAAATCAGTTAGGCTATGATCTTGAGCCGCTAGCACGGTAAATATATTCGAGTTAGGGGCTTCATAAGCAAGTTCTGCGCTAGGAGCAGGCATATTCGCGCACCTATCGGTTCTGCCGCAATAGATCTGCGTATAAATAGGCACGGTTACCCCGGTTCTGGTAGTGGCTTGATACACTCTAGATCCCAGGCTCTTGTCATATGACGTACCATAGACGAATAGCGCATAAGTGCCTACGTTGTCACTATAGTCTATAACGGTTTTACCTGTTGCATAGGTCTTACTATTGGAATTAGCAGCGGCTATATAATCAGCTTTATTTGCAACGCTCATTTTTGCTTTTTTAACTCCCGTCGTATCTTCAACTTTTCTAGTGATAAATGTATCAAAATCCTCCTTTGATATCTTTATATTGTCTTCATTATAATCCTCGGAGTTAGTATCCGAGATAGCATTATATGAGCTATCGAACTTAGACGGCCAAAACTTTCCATAGGTTTTAAGATCGCCCTTCTTCGCATCTCTGACATCAAAGTCACTAGCGTAGATGAGCACCGGCGTGCTAGGGGTTTTATGCATTCTATCGAAGTTGAAATATACAGTCGAGTCAGGAGTTTGCCCCTCTCTAAATCCTTGTGCTAAAATTCTAAATTGATCCGACTTCGAGTCATACCTGATTCCCGTACCGCCTTGCGGCCTATTGATAAGTCCACCTCTTAGGGTAGCATCTGAATAGTAATTAAGGGCGATACTAAGAGGTATAGGCATACCGTAGCCCGCGTCACCGGCGGAAGCGGCCTCATTCCAGTCTCTTCTTCCACCGGTTATAGTGGTACTTAGAGTTCTTACGTTATATTTATAGCATCTACTATCATATCCCGTAGCGCCTAGACACTCGTTAGAATTGCTAGCAAAAAACTGCGTACCGCCAGGAATATTGTAGATAACATTAGCCCTATCGGGATACGGCACATAATTTGTATCTCCGCCAGTTCTGCTAGCGGTAGCTGTGGAGCAACGTCCGTCGGCATTATTGTTAGCGCAATCAAATCCAAAATTTAGCGCAAAATCAAGATCACTCGAAAATCCGCACACGGCTTGAGGAGTGCCGCCAACATCTTGCTTATATCCGTCATAAAGCGTAGCGACGACATCCTTATAAACTTTGTCAGATAGATACGCTACGGCATTGACCTTAAGCTTGGCTAGCTGACTTATCTGATGCGTCACCGCTAAATTTTGCGTAGAGTTATCACTACCATATATTACTACATTATTCTCAATATCCGGAGCATTGAAATATGTATACGCAGATACCCCGCCCGTGATATTATTATCGCCTACGCCGCTTGTCACGCCGTTATCAAGACTTACGAGCGATACCCTGATACGATCCGGCTTGTAGCGCAATACAATATTATCGTTTATCGCTTTATCTTTGTTAGCAGCAATTCTCATGCCTACGTCGCAACCTACCATACCTTTAGCGTCCGGAGTGTTGCTAGATGAATTGATAATACATTTAGCACTCTTCCACTTTTTAGAGTATGTCTGATCGGAGTAGGCATCCGTCCATGAGTTATCATAGACGCTTACCAGTACATCACCGACATTGTAGTAATTGAAAATTTTATCGGCATTTGCACCTAATCCTTCAGTATAAATGACGGCATTTTCTTTATCTTTATCCACAGAAGCTTTTCTAGACTGAGTCATCAAATATGCGCCTTGAGAATTGCCTTTGCCGCTGAATTTCGCTACACCTCCAGTCTCTACGATATCTCTAGCATTAAAATCCGCCCATAAGCTTACGGCATTTTTATCCCATACTCTTCTATACGATGCGTCGAATTTTGAGCTTGTACCATTTAATACGCACGAAACATCATCACTCTTGCCAAAAGAGCCCTTTTTGATAGCCGATGGATCGATCTCGTATTTGCCTGTCTCGGCATTGTATTTAGCACCGGAATACTCTACTGCAGTACCGCCGTAGCAGCCGTCTTGCTTTACACCGCGTTTTAATGTAGTAGTGGCTGTTTTTCTATCGACATAATAAGACTGGGTATCTACATTAGCCACACATTCATTAGATATGAATGGGCGCAAGTAAGTCTGGATGCCACGGATCTTAGTCGATATATCTTGAGTATCGTCGGAATCCGTACCATAACTTTTACGTAGATGATAGCGCTGATTACCTAGGTCGCCGCCAATTCTTGCAGTATAGTTAGGTACGCCGTTATCGCTGTAACTTCTAGCTGATATTACGTGCGCTAAAATATCTGCGTTCTGCTCATAGTCACCACCCACGCGAAGTTCGGTAGGATTATAAACATCGGCACTAACGCCTTTTTTAGTTATATCACCACTAGCGGTAGTATCTACGATCTTGCTATACTTACCGGAATTATTTAGCGCATCGGTATCTACTTTGAAATACGCAGGACGTAGTACGAAGTTATCACTACCGCATATGTGGAATGATCCATCTTTTGACATTTTAATGCCAAACTCATTGCTGGCAACATCTATACTGTTTTTAAGCTCGTCTAGCTTCTTTTGTATGATATTATCCCAGATATCCTTCTTTTGTTCCGCAGTCAGACTTTTATTGCACCAATCAAAATCTTCATTGGCTTCACAATACCCGTATTGCTTCTTAAGCTCCCATTTTTTAAGCTCTAGATAGTAAGCCTTAGGATCCTCGCTGTTTAAGTCCTTATCTTTTATATACTTATCTAAATCGGATCTCGAGGTAGCTTGCTCGTCAGGACGATAACTAAGCATAAACGTAAGACCTTGATACGCATCACCTATCTCTATATTATTTAGAGTTAAAATGCTCTTGTTTTTAAAATCTAATTCCTTATCTACAGAATAGGAATCGCCATTTAGCTTAAACGGAATTTTTAAGGTATCAGTTACTGATCGGCATGCATAAACTACGCTATTTTTCTTATCATCCTCACTGACTTTGTCTGACGTAGTAGCAGCATTTTTTGCCCTTATGACAGACAAATATAATTTTCCTCCCAAGCCAAATTTCTCAAGCTTTTTGTCCTTGCTACCGATATATACGAGCTTGCCCGTAAGAGGATCTCTTTTAAAGTATTTGGAATTCGCAGCCGCACCGATATAATCTGTACATTTACCGGTTTTATCGTCATAAGACTTACAATATTGGCTCTCGTAATCTGGTCTAAAGATGAGTTTCGCATCAAAAGGCTTATCAGAGATTTGAGTATATAGCCTATCATCGTCGTCGCTATTACTAAAATTCTTATTTACTACCTGTAAACCGCTTAGCGGCTGGATATCAACACTTTTAGAAACCTTCGTTGCATCGCATAGCTCAAGTTCAGAGGCACTATCCATATCTAGGACGACTCGCTGACCGCCACCGATATCTATACTCATCTTGTAGCTTAATGTCACAGCAGGAGCTTGAAGAATTTTTGCACCGGTATTAACGGTAGCGTTAAACTCACCATACGCCGCTTTACCTGGTCTCATTAGACCGCCCACCGGAGTAGTCGTGCCAGCTTTTATCTCTCCTGCACCCTCACCGATATAGAATTTTAAGACATTATTATCTAGCGTCGTAAATTGCCTATCATTATAGATAGGATCCGTGACATTTGGAGTGCCGCCATTTATGACATCTTTCATCGTCTTATATGCGCCCTTTTGACCATCGCGTAGATAGACCAGCTTCTCTGCAACCGCTGCAGGTATGGTATTTGTAGTGGTAGTGATAGGATCGTTTATGGCTAGTTCATTATTTATAGTAGAACTATCTTTGGTATAGGCAGCGCCTGCCTGAGCAAAATCGATTGACACTACTGCACCTACAGCATCCTCGCTATTACCACCATTTAGTCTGTTTTCGAATTTCATTCTATAGTAGATATGCTCGCCCGCAACTACTGGATTTTTGATCTGCTCTGGCTTATTGTCGTCAATCTCAGTCTTACTATATCTGCTACCGATAACTTTGCCATTCTGCGGATCTTCATCTTTAGTTCTAAAGAATTTTACCCAGTTAGCGGCGTTATATACCTCATACTGATAGCACATTTGAGGGACATACAAATCGGCGGAAATAGCAATCATACTTATGAAGTTTTGATCGGCTTGACCTCCGTTGAGATTTTCCCACGCCGCACCCAAAGAGATGTTTAGACTAGATTGCCCATTCTTCATCTTTGAACTGATATCGAATTCGTCCAGATCAAATCCACCTAAATAATCGGTGCCGTATGGATAGCTATACTTATAGGTGCCGTTATCATTTATAAGTAAAGCGACAGAGCCGTCGTATATATTAGCGCGATCGTTAGCTAACCATTTATTAACCCCATCGGATCCGTATAGCGAATCCATTTGTGCGGTTCCTTTGTGTTGAACTTTAAAATACTCGTCGGAGGTCATTTTTCTCTCGCCACCAAACCCTAAAAACCCTAGCTTTGCATTTACGGACCCACTTCTAGGTGTATAAAATCCACTGATGGTAGCGTTAATGGTTATAGGCGTATATCCATTATCCCAAGGGGTGAGGACAAAATAATCGCCGTAAATAGTTACGTTTTTTGGTTTAAAATATTTATTTTTATATTCTACGGCCTCTTTATAAGTCATTTTTTGACCCGTTACGCTATCGTTAGATTGTAAATTATCTAGCAAAGCCCTTCTGGACGGGGCGGTTTTATCATATACTACGATTATTCCCCATCCACCGTACGGTCCAAGACGAGCGTTGTCGAACTTTCCATTGGTAAAATCTGCACCGATTGGATCCATACCATCACTCGTTCTTACGTTTCCTACAGTAAATTCAATGCTGTCGGAATAATCTTCAAAATATTCCTTGACTAGATCGGTAATATCTTTAGTGCAGCCATATTTTAAACGCAAACGTAAGGGCTTGCCAGATTTTGCCAAAAAGTTCCAAGCAGCCGTTCCTTCGCATCTATCTCTCTGAACATCTTTTATTATGCTAGCTGTACCTTTCGAGCTTTTCATTTTAAATTTCACCCATGTATACCACTTAGCAAAACCGGTCAATTTTTTTCCGTCTTCGCGGTTGTATTCTGCTTCGCTGTCAAAATCAGTCGTGCTGAATATATTTCCCTGCCAATAAAGTCTCGCATAGACTATATCGTCTTTAGTCACGCCCTTAGGAAGCCTCAAAACAGCTTTTGAACTATTCAAATAAAACTGTCCGTTGCCGTCCTCTTTAATGTATGTGCCTTCTGCTCCCCACATGTAACCAGGGCCTTTAGAAGAAGAAGGCCAGCTTAAACTAATCACCGGCTTTCCGGTCACGGCGTAGTCTCCAAAGACGTATGTGCCCGCACCGCCGAATCTAACTATCGGCTTTTGGTTTAATTCGTCAGACGGAAAGTTTTTTATAGTGGTGAAATTATACAAACCCTGATTTCCGTTCCAAGTCCAACCACTTCTGCCTGTCTTTCCGTCCAGCACGCCATCGTCACGATACTCGTTGCTCATTGGGGTAGCAGGATTTATCTTCACGTTCGACCTAACATCATCTGCGAATACTCCCGTCGCGAAACAAAACAACAGCGCCAAAATGGGCGCAAAGCTAAAACTCTTAACTTTCATGATACTACCCTCCGGTCAATAACATAATTTTTAACTACTATTTTACATTTTTTTTGCTTAAATTACAGTGCAATTTGAAAGATTTATAATTAAAATTTAATTTATTTCAAATGGGACGGCAAATAACGACAACGCGATGAAAACTTAACGATGAAAAAATTTCATAAAATATAAAAAATGCGGAAATTTATCAAAAATTTCAGCAAATTTTAAAATTCAAAAGCTCTGTTACGATTTGATGTTGAAATAAATTTTACATCCGCTACGAAAAGCCGGCTCGCTTACGGCGAGTTGAGCGCGATTTTTTGCTCACGCAACTTCACCCACATTCGCTTTACGGCTTCACTGCTCGTAGATAATTCTCGCAACAAGGCTTGTCACAACTAAAAATCGGGCGGTATTACTCTGTAAAAATTCCTAGTGCAGCGAATTAAAGACATCGTAATTTAGACTTTGCAAAAACATGACCAGCTATTTTTCCAAAGTTCATCGGCGCTATGTTATAACAGAGACGATTTTAAAAAAGCACCCGATCCGAATTTCATCAGAACTCGAGCGCTTGAAATTTCAAATACCCGAATATGAAATTTAGCTAAAACAGACCGAATTTACCGTCCTTGCGCTTATAAAGCACACGCATTTTAGCATCCATATCGTTAAAGACCAAGAACTGATCGGTACTTTCTTTAAGCTTATTTAGCGCTTCGTCGATCTCTAGCGGCTTATATAGATCTAGCTCGGTAGGAACGATCTCATCGACTTCGTCATTTAAATTTAGCTTGTTAGCACCGACCGCATTATCTACGGCGTTTTGTTTCATTTCGTCGCGATTTTTATGAGAATTTACCTTATCGTGGTATCTGCGTAGAACTTTTGAAGCGCGATCTACGATGAGATCGACGGCGGCATAGAGATCTTTATCTTTTTGGCGCACGACTATAGTGTCTTGATGCGCTAAATTTAATGAAAAATCCACCACAAAGCCCTTTTTGCCTTGCTTCTCGTCGGCAGAAATTACACAACGCCCAGAGATGATGTCGAGATTATATTTTTCTAGCGTCTCAAATGCGTTTTCGACATAATTTTTGATAGATTCCGTTAGCTCAAACTGCTTACCTACGATATTTAAATTCATCGTCTCTCCTTTGCTTTATGGTTTTTGAATAGTACGCCTATGATATGTGATCTGTGGCCTTCCCATAACCGCTACGTTGGATTTTACTACCACGTCTACGAGCGCAGCATGGCTTAAAATTCTGCCCACACTACCGTTTGCAAGCCTTTCGGACGAGCCTTGCCCGAAATTACTATAAGCGACAGTATGATTGCCGGGCGCACCCAGCTGTCTATCGAAATATCCAAATGTCACGGTGATATCAAACATCTTTTGAGCCGGATCATTTGACGGATACTCAAGAGTAATCGTATTTAACGTAGGATAGGTCGCAGCCGTAGCACCCCCCTCTTTAAGCTCAGTAGTTAGATACTGATGCTTTTGCATAGCAAGGACTGCCAGCTCCGTAGCACTCTGAGCTAGCAGTAGCGCCTGCTCTCTGCCTTGGATATTATTGACATCGCGAGCCGTCATGGACGCTATAGATAACGCCGTAATCGCCGTAGTCGCTACAATGATGATAAAAAATATGGCTGCTACTAGAGCAAAACCTTTTTGCATAGTTTTCATTAGTACACCACCTGTGCTTTACAAACGTTTAGATCCAGCTCCGCGGGATCGAAATTTCTGCCGTCGTCTCTCATACATAGTTTAAGCGCAACGGCACCATTATCATCCTTAAACCTAAATAAGCTCACATCCTCTGCTAGTAACGAGCTGCTAGCAGTGTTATATGAGTGCGCATCACCTGCGACAGTACTCCATGGGCGATAGTTATATTTTAAAACCAAATCAAAATTTTTACTTAATACATTACCAGCATTATCTCTCATATATACAATACTATCCCTACCCCCTAAATCTGGAACGATCGCGTAGGCACTATGAGCTATATAGTATTGCTCAGAGAATTCCTGTGATTTATCGTTATTTGGATTAAGCGGATACTGATTTATCCTGATAGTTTCGCCTTCCATATTACCGCTACCCGCAGCACTAGGAGTACCTACGGCGATCAACACGCGATTGCTACCGTCTGCTCTAACCGCCCTATCGTAACCAAAACCTATATTTACACTGGTAGGCGAAGCATCGTTAGTAACAACCCTAAAAATAACGGCAACTTGGGTGTTATTAGACGGAGTATTATACGCGGTAGCCCTTAAGTTCTGAACTATCCTAGCTACTTGCGGAAAATCGCTACCCAAGGAGACCATATTAAATTCAGCTCTCGTATTCCCAATATAGCCAGCATCTTCTATACCTGCTTTCCATTTGTCATCTCGAAGCTGCGACATCGACATAAAGCCGCTCCAACCTGGAGTTCTCTTATTTATATTTCTCGTCTCTACGCTTTGACCGATCCATTCTAGTATGTCGTATTTCGGATCAGTAAGATCACTAATCGGTACAAACTCATTTGAGCTAAGCTCCCTGCCTATGGTAGAGCTTTTTATTCTATCCTCCAAGCGGTTTGTGATTAGCATCATCGCATTTTGCGTTCTGGCTTCCAGTTGGTTTACTGCGCGCACATGTACGTAGGATTTGTAGATCTTCGTGTATAGATCGGCACCAAACATCGAGATGATACCTAGCACTACGATAACAAATACTAGCTCTATAAGGGTAAAACCTTTTTTCATCTCGCGCTCCTGTCAGTTATATCGTCTAGTAACGGTTGTCTGGACGCCGACGCCGATATTAGATAAAAACGCTTTTAAAACGACTGATTTAGCAGCACCGTCTCTCGCTACAGCATCGTTGAGATCCGTAGCAGCAACCCTAACCATCTTTATATTAGTAGCAGGAGCGGCATCATCGTTAGGCTGATCGCTAAGAACACCTCTTATATCGGTACCGGTAGCATACTGCGCAGCAGTAAAAGGCTCTGCTACATAATCCACATCTATATTGATCCTAGTATTTAGAATGAAGTCGCCCCTGCTGCTAGAGCCTACCAGATCACCGACTCTTATATCGGTCGTGAACTGGTCGTAGTCGTCGATATCGTTATAACGACCGCCGCCAACCGAAATTCCATTTCTACCAAATTGCTTTTTTGTAGCCGGAGTTTGGGAGCTGATTCCACGCTGACTAGCTTCCGGCAAAATCCCTGGTCTAACTTCCTTGGTACTATTGCCCGAATCATCTACGCCTGGAGTTACGGTCAAAATTCTATCCATGCAGCTCGCATCGCCTCCGCACGTAGCATCATTAGCATACGCACTATCCCATTGCGCCTTAGATACGCGAGACATTAAAGCTTTGGCGTTATATACGAGCTCCTCTTTGATCGCGAGGGCGTTTAGCTCGGTGGTTTGCGCGACGATGCGCGGGATCGCCATCGTCGTAATCGCCAAAATCACGATAGTAAAGATCAGCTCAATTAGAGTAAAACCTTTTTTCATCTTACATCCTTTCTTTAAAATTTTGAAATTACGGAAACGCAAACTTACTCTGCGTTATCGGCGCTAATTATACTATTGTTAAACTTAAATTTAGAATTTATCGCGTAAATTTTTTTGGTTTACAAAGATTTTTAAGCCCGAACGCACAAAAATTTTAAAGAAATTCCATTTTTAAATTTGAACGCGGAATTTAAGCTTGCATTTACTCAAAGACTATAAAATTACGAGCTAAATAAATTCCAAGGATTTTTTATGACAAATCTAAGTAAAATTCTATCCACTCTCCTATTTATCGCGTTTATCGGCGGCTGCAGTGGCAAAGGCGACGGCGAGCTTTTTAATCTAAGCCCCGAGGCATGGTATTCTAAAATTTTAGAAGATATAAACAACGCCAGCATGGAGGATGCCGAGAAGCACTACACTAGCTTTTCTAGCGAGCATATCGCCTCTCCGCTGCTTGAGGAGATGACGCTCATTATGGCGTGGGCTTTTGTGGAGGATGAAAACTACGAGAAAGCAAACAAATACCTAGACGAATACATCCGCCTCTACGGCACGACGCAAAAGATCGAATACGCGAGATTTCTAAAGATCAGAGCAAATTTCGACTCCTTTAGCCGCCCAAATCGCAACCAAAAGCTAATGCTAAACAGCATCGACGAAATTCGAAAATTTATAGCTGAATACCCGCAGAGCGAGTATCGTCCGCTTCTTGAGACGATGCTAACGAAGCTAAGGCTTGCCGAGCATCAGCTAAATATTGATATAAAAGACCTTTACCAGCGCACCGACCGCGAAAGTTCTGCCAAAATTTACGAGCAGCGCATTGAAGAATCCCCGCTAAACGGCACCGACGTCATCAAACCGCGCTCGCCTTGGTATCGCGCGATTTTTGAGTAGGAGGAGCGATGCAACTGATGCAAAATACAACCTTCCCTAGCGATCTACCCATCATCGTCGAGGACGAGCTATTTTTATATCCGTTTATGATAGCGCCCCTTTTCATCGGCGACGAACATAACAAAAAAGCCCTCGATCTAGCCGTTAAAAACGAATCTATGATAATGGTCGTAAGCTCAAAGTCAGAATTTAGCGGTGATAGAAGCTTCGGCGGTATCTATAACGCAGGCGTCGTGGGCTCCGTGATGAGAACCGTGCCGCTTCCAGATGGGCGGGTTAAAATTTTATTCCAAGGCGCGCTAAAAGGCAAAATCGTAAAAGAAATTTCGCAAGATCCGCTAATCGCTACCGTCGATATCATCCACGACGAGCGCGGCAACGATCAAAAATTAGACGCGCTAGTAAGCGTGCTGAAGGAAAAAACCAAGACGCTTAGCACTCTTACGCATTTTTTTCCAAACGATCTGCTAAAGACGATCGACGACGGCACCGACGCCGCGCGCGTCTGCGATCTGATTTTAAGCGCACTGCGGTTAAAAAAGCAGGTAGCATACTCATTTTTTACCGAGAGCAACTTGCAAAAGCGCCTTTTCAACCTCATCAACTACATCTCCGACGAGATCGAAGCACAGAGGCTCGAAAAGGAGATCAAAAGCAAAGTTCACTCCAAGATCGATAAGACGAACAAAGAGTATTTTTTAAAAGAGCAGCTCAAGCAGATCCAAAAGGAGCTAGGCGGCGACGCCGATCGCGATGTCGAGATCGAGGAGTACCGCAAAAAGCTGGAAGCCAAAAAGCCGTATTTGGGCGAGGATGCCTACAAAGAGATCAAAAAGCAGATCGATAAATTTGCCCGCCTTCATCCCGACAGCGCCGATGCGGGGCTAGTGCAGAGCTATCTGGACTGGGTTTTGGAGGTGCCTTTTGAAAAGACTGCCAAGCATAAGATGTCCATCGAGGGCGTCACCGCGCAGCTAAACAAAGACCACCACTCCCTAAAAAAGCCCAAGGCGCGCATTGAGGAGTATTTCGCGCTAAAGCAGCTTTTGGAGCTTCGCGGCACAAGCGGCAAGAAGAGCAAAGAGGACGGCAAAAACGGCGGCGCGATTTTATGCTTCTACGGTCCTCCCGGCGTAGGCAAGACGAGCCTTGCAAACTCTATCGCGACCGCGCTTAAGCGTAAGCTCATCCGCATCGCCTTAGGCGGGCTTGAGGACGTAAACGAGCTGCGCGGACACCGCCGCACCTACATCGGTGCGATGCCGGGTCGCATCGTGCAAGGTCTCATCGAGGCAAATCAGATGAACCCCGTCATCGTGCTTGATGAGATCGATAAAATTTCAAGCTCATACAAGGGCGATCCGACCGCAGTTTTGCTTGAAATTTTAGATCCCGAGCAAAACTCGAGCTTTAGGGACTACTATCTAAATTTTAACATCGATCTTAGCAAGATTATCTTTATCGCCACGGCAAACGACGTATCTCTCATACCCGCGCCGCTGCGCGATAGGATGGAATTTATCGAGCTTAGCTCATACACGCCGCAGGAGAAATTTCAGATCGCCAAGGACTATCTTGTCCCTCAGGAGCTGCAACGCCACGGGCTCAAAGCCGCCGACGTAGCGATCAACCCCGCCGCCCTTTCCGAGATCATCGAAGAGTACACGCGCGAAAGCGGCGTGCGAAACCTGCGCCGCCAGATCGCAGCGATCTTCCGCAAGGTCGCGGTTAAAATTTTAAAAGACAAAGAGTTTAAAAAAATCGTCGTTACGACGAAAAATTTAAGCGAATTTCTAAATAAAAAGGTTTTCGAGATCGACGAAGTCGAAAAGTGCGATCAAATCGGCATCGTAAACGGGCTTGCGTGGACTGCGGTAGGCGGCGACGTGCTCAAGATCGAAGCGGTCAAGATCAAGGGTAAGGGCGCGATGACGATCACGGGCCAGCTCGGCGACGTAATGAAAGAATCCGCGCAGATCGCCTTTAGCGTCGTAAAGGTGCTGATCGACGAGGGCAAGCTCAAAGCCGCTCAAGACGCGGAGAGTGGCGCGACAAAAGCCTCACGCGCCGGTAAAAACTCCGCATTGCGCGCAAATGGTGGCGCATCTAAAAGCTCGGCGGCAGCGCGAAATTTAGGCGCGGAGGAGAATTTCGAAAGCTCGGAGCAGATTTATAACAAATTCGACCTTCACATTCACGTGCCCGAGGGCGCGACGCCGAAGGACGGACCGAGCGCCGGCATCACGATGAGCACGGCGATCGCGTCGATTTTAAGCGAGCACAAGGTGCGCGCCGATCTAGCGATGACGGGCGAAATCACGCTAAGCGGCAAGGTGCTGCCGATCGGCGGGCTCAAAGAAAAGCTCATCGCCGCGCACAAAGCCAAAATCGCCGAAGTGCTGATCCCGCGCAAAAACTACGAGCGCGACCTAGCAGAGATCCCGGACGAGGTGAAAAACGATCTGAAAATAACGCCGGTAGATCGGATCGAAGAGGTTCTAAAGCTGGCGCTAGTCTAAATTTAAAGCGCCGCTTTAGCCGCGCGCTTCGGCGGAATTTTAAAATATTTATAGCGGCGTGAAATTTTATTGCGTAGCGACGCATTGACGCGCTTGCGACAAAATTTCTCGCAGCAGTTACGGCAAATGTAGAATTCCGTAGAATTTCCATCCGCACGATCGCGTGATGATATGAAATTTTATAACCGCATAAAAATTTTAGCTCCGCTTCTAGCGCAAAATTTTATGAAATTTACCTCGCAAAAGGAATAAAATGTTTGATTTTAAAAAAGAGTTTAAGCAGCTTTACGCACCTAAACAGGCGCCGCAAATTTTAACCGTTCCGCCCGCAAATTTCGTCTGCATCCGAGGCGAGGGCGATCCGAACGAATCAGGCGGCGCGTATCAGCGCGCGATAGAGGTGCTTTACGCCGTGAGCTACGCGCTAAAAATGAGCTACAAAACCGATTATAAGATCGATGGCTTTTTTGAGTACGTCGTACCACCCCTAGAGGGGTTTTGGCGACAAAGCGGCTCGGCTTGCGGCGTTGCGGATTATGCTAGAAAGAGCGATTTTAGCTGGATTAGCGCGATTAGACTGCCCGATTTTATCACGCGAGAAAATTTCGACTGGGCAGTGCAGCAGGCTACTTGGAAAAAGAAGTTAGACTGCGGCGCAGCGGAGTTTTTGAGGATAGACGAAGGCCTTTGCGCGCAAATTTTACACATAGGCAGCTTTGACGACGAGCCCGGGAGCGTTGCTAAAATAGACGAATTTATCTCCGCAGACGGCTATGCAAAGGACTTTAGCGAGCAAAGAGCGCATCATGAAATCTACATAAGCGACCCCAGAAAAACCGTGCCGCAAAAATGCAAAACGATAATCAGGCTCCCGATTAGGAAAATTTAGCCGTTTTTGGGCTAAATTTGGCCTCGCGGCGATTTAATATAGCTTAGGCAAACTACGAAGCCGCCACGTAACGCAAAGCCAAATTCACTGCATAAGCCGCTAATGCTAAGTTAAATTTGATTTACAATTTAAGAGAGTTGATAAAACGGATTCTTAAATCAAAGTTACACTATTCTCGCGCAGTTTTATTAAATTTTTATAGCAGAGTAAAATTTTGCTATCTCTTTGTACGGTTTAAATTTTAAAATTTACAAAATTTTACTAGTTGCAAGCATTGCCAAACAAACTCCGCTGAACCCCAAATTTAACCCCAGCTTAAGCATAAGATTATATACTTTGGCTTTAAATTTAAGGCGGCAAATGAGATCTCAGAGTGAATTTTTCGGTGTTTTCGTCACGCTTCTTGGCGGCGTATTATGGGGATTTAGCAGTGTTTGCGGGCAGTATCTGTTCACGCAAAAGGGCGTCAGCGCCGACTGGCTCGTGCCCTACCGCCTAGGCCTCGCCGGGCTTGCGATGGTAGCGTATTACATCGCTCGCTCGCCGCGCCTAGCCCTCGCTCCGCTAAAAGATCGCGTGCTTTTGCCGCAGCTGCTCATCTACGCGTTTTTTGGGCTTATGATGACACAGTATTCGTACTTTTGCGGTGTCGAGCTCTCAAACGCCGCCGTCGCGACCGTGATCCAGTACTCCGCGCCCGCGCTCATCCTTGCCGTCGTTTGCTTTTTAGAACGACGCGTGCCTAAAAAGGTCGAGCTCATCGCGCTCATTTTCGCGGTGCTGGGCGTCGTGTTGCTCGCCACTCACGGCGATCTTGGCTCGCTCGTTATCAGCGCAGAGGCGCTGGTTTGGTGCCTCATTAGCGCGCTTGGCGTCGTGATCTACAGCCTCATCCCGACTAAGCTAAATCAAAAATACCCCGTCGCGTTAAATTTAGGCTGGGGCATGGTCATCGGCGGCGGCGCGCTTGCGCTTTACACGCGGGTTTGGCAGCTGGGCGGCGTGAGCGACGCAGACGGCTTTGCGGCGCTTGTCGCGGTGGTGATTTTAGGCACGATATGCGCGTTTAGCTTTTACATGACGGGGCTAAAGATAATAGGCGCGAGCAGGGCGAGCATGATAGCGTGCATCGAGCCGGTGAGCGCGGCGGCGTTTGCCTATTTTTGGCTGGGGACGGAGTTCGTATTTCTTGATTTTGCGGGCTTTACGCTCATTATCTCGTGCATATTTTTGCTGGCCAAAGATAGGAAAAAGGCGTAAATTTGGAGGAGAGATGATCTATTTGGCGCAGACCGATACGACGGCGGGATTTTTGAGTAAGGATTTTCGCGAGATAAACGCACTCAAACGCCGAGCGGCGGACAAACCCTGCCTCATAACGACGGCGAAGCTTAGCGAGCTAAAAAATCTCGCTCGCGTGCCCGCTAAATTTAAAAATTTAGTGCGCCGCGCGAGAAAAACGACGTTTTTATATCCGAACGCCAAGGCTGTGCGCGTCGTGAAAGGGTGCGCTCACGAGGAGTTTTTGAGGCAATTTGACTGGCTCTACTCCAGCAGCGCAAATTTAAACGGACAAAGCTTCGATGAAAGCTGGGCAAAAGCCGCGGCGGACGAGGTCGTGGATCAAAATTTCAGCCAAAACGCAAGCTCGAAAATATATAAAATTTCAAAAACTAAAATTTTGCGGATTAGATAGAGCTGCCGATTAAAATTTACGCGCGCAAAGAGCGCTCAAAAAGAGGCGCAGTAGCTTATAAATTTAAGCGACTTTGTAAATTTAAATGGCTCTATAAATTTCACGAACCGTAAAATTTCGTCATATATAGACCGTGCAAATACCGTCTGGAATTTTAAAAAATTGTGAAAGGATCACGGCAGGCTCGCAGAAAAATCATATAAAAAGCTGCACCCCATTCCCCGTTACCTTCAAATAGTAAAATTCCTGCCGTTCTCGAAGCCGTAAAATTTCGCTATTGCTAGCTTTGAATGAAATTCTATCGCCAGATACTCTCGATCAAAATTTTAACTCGGGCGAGCTAAGATCATCGCTAGAAATTCTAGCATCCCGAGTGTTCTGGATCAAAATTTTAGAGATTAGGCATTGCGCCGGTTTTTATCCGAGCCGCTATGCGCCGTTTTGATCGAAGCTATGCCGACACCGCTTTTGCCTTTGATTAAAATTTGATCTTTTAAAAAAACTCCTCTGGCGCCGCTAAAATCAAAATTTTGCCGCTACTTCATATAGTTTTAATAAAATTCAACCGCCGCCGATACCTATTCAATTAAAATTTTATCGCCGCTGCAAGTATTACGATTAAAAATTCTATCATCGCTGATTGTATATCAAAAGTCCCGCCACCGCTGCCTCATCGCTACCGCCGTCGATACTACGCCTTCGATCGCCGCTGCCGCAGTAGCAAGTGCCGCAAAGCCGTCCGCGTAGCTCACGCCCTTTAGCTGCCAAAGATGCGCGTAAAGTGCAAGTGCACCGCCCCATTGCTGCGCCACGACGACAGATCCGCGATAAAATTTCCGCCGCCACGCAGTGTATCAAAGCAAACGCTGCAAATTTTAAAATTTTACCGCCTCTCGCCACGCGGCATCGATAAATTCCAACCGATAAATTCCGCTAGCTAGTCTTTCATTCCCGCATAAATCATAAATTTCCATAAATTTAACGCCGCCTTTCTTGCTTTATATTAAAATTTCGCTAAAATTACCGCATTAAATTTGAAGCGCAAACGGCTTAGCTTAAACCGCTTGCGGGCAAATTAAATCCATTCAAGGAGCTTTTATGAGCGGTGTTGCGTTAATCATCTGCTTCGCCATAGCGGTCGTCGTGATGATTTTTTTGATCTCCAAAGCAGGCGTTCACCCGTTTTTGGCGCTAATGCTTATCTCCCTGGCGCTCGCGATCGTCGCGGGCATACCGCTAGCCAAGATCCCCGCGATTATCGGCGACGGATTCAGCGGCACGTTTAAGAGTATCGGTATCGTCATAATCTTCGGCGCGCTCATCGGCACCGTGCTCGAAAAGACGGGTGCGGCGCTCAAACTCGCCGATATGGTCGTAAACGTAGTCGGACAAAAGCGCCCCGAGCTTGCGATGCTCATAATGGGCTGGATCGTGGGTATCCCCGTATTTTGCGACAGCGGCTTCGTCGTTTTAAACCCGATCCGAGAAGCGATCAGCAAAAAAATCGGCGAAAATCCGGTCGCTCTTGCAGTAGCGCTCTCAGGCGGACTCTATGCCTCGCACGTATTCATCCCGCCGACTCCGGGACCGATCGCCGCAGCAGGCGCCGTGGGTCTAGGCGGCAATCTGCTACTCGTAATCGCAATGGGCGCGGTAGTGTCCTTGCCGGTGCTGATCGCTACATACTTTTTTTCCAAAAAAGTCGCCAAGAGCGTGCATATAAGCGAGGCTGAAGCGAATGAAGTCATCGCAAAAAGCTACGACGATCTGCTTAAACAATACGGCAAATTGCCGGGCGGATTTTTAAGCTTAGCCCCTATTTTGATACCGATCCTATTTATGGCGCTGGGCTCCGTCGCCAAGATCCTAAAAGTAGGCGGATTTGCGGGCGAAATTTCGCAATTTTTAGGAAATCCTATCATCGCGCTAGCCTTGGGCGTAGTTTTTGCGGTATTTTTGCTCGCACAAACCGGCAAACTAGGCGAATTTAGCGAGATCACCAACGAATCCTTAAAAATTGTAGGCCCGATCCTCTTTATAACCGCAGCGGGCGGAGTGCTAGGCAAGGTCATCACCGACGCCGGCTTCGTAACCTACATCAAGGACAATGCGACCGCGATTAAAGCCGCGGGGATTTTCTTCCCGTTCTTAATCTCGGCCGTTTTAAAAACCGCGCAAGGAAGCTCCACCGTTGCGATCATCACCACCGCTTCGATTATGGGCGCATTTAACGCAGACGGCTCGCTGATGCAGGTACTGGGCTTCACCTCCGAAATGTCCGGCGCGCTTGTGGTAATGGCGATTGCAGCGGGCGCGATGACGGTTTCGCACGCTAATGACAGCTACTTTTGGGTCGTTACAAATTTCAGCAAGATGAACCCGCAGCAAGGCTACCGCACTCAAACAATGCTTACGCTAATTATGGGCATTACGGGTATGATCAGCGTGTGGGTTTTGTCGCTGTTTTTGATCTAGGTTAGCTTATTCTAGCCGCTACCGCGCTAAATCCGTGCGGAGTGCAATACGGCATCTACCAGCGGCTAGCTACATTAAATTCTTTAAATTTACGTAGCTAGCCGTACCGCGCAAATGCCCTAGTATTAAAATTTCATATAGCGGAGTTTTAAATTTACACACAAAGCCTCAAGGAGCGAAATTTTAAAATTCTATCGCTACAAAATTTTAAAATTTAGCCGAAATTCTGTGGCTTACAGAATTTTAAAATTCCACGACATGAAATTTTAGAATTTGCCCCCATAAATTTGGCGACGAGATTTTAAAATTCTACTCTTGCTTCAGTCTTGTCATCGTAAATTTAGCCTACGCGCTGTAAAATTCCAAAATTTTAAAATACCAGCTAAAGGAAAAATATGAAAGTTTTAGTCGCGATCGACTCATTTAAGGGCTCACTTAGTTCGCTTGAGGCGGGCAACGCCGTAAAATCAGGCATCGAAAAGCTAGGCTGCGAGGTGCTCGTCAAACCTATCGCAGATGGCGGCGAAGGAAGCGTTGAAGCCCTTGCCGACGCGCTAAAAGCTAAGTTCATGGACGTTATCGTAGCAAACCCTTTAGGCGAAAAAACGCCCGCGCGCTACGCCTTAAAAGGCGAGCTAGGCATCTTAGAAATGGCGTCCGCATCGGGTCTGCCACTCATCGAAAAATCGCGCCGCAACCCGCTAAAAACGAGCACTTATGGCTTTGGCGAGATGATAGCGCATGCGATTGCGCACGGCGCGCGAAAGTTTATCATCGGCATCGGCGGAAGTGCTACGAATGACGCGGGCATGGGTATGCTACGCGCGCTCGGCTTTAAATTTAAAGATGCAAATGGCGCAGAGCTTGCGGGAGCGGGCGAGGATCTGATTAAACTCGCCACGATAGATTGCACTTCGGTGCTGCCGCATCTTAAAGAGTGTGAGTTTCTTATTGCCTGCGATGTGGATAATCCGCTCTTTGGCGAAAACGGCGCGGCATATATTTACGCTCCGCAAAAGGGCGCGGATGCGGCGATGGTAAAGCAGCTCGATGCGGGACTTATCAATTTCGCAAGCGTCGTAAGCAAGTACCTCGGACGCGAGCTTTGGAATAGCCCCGGAGCAGGAGCTGCCGGCGGGCTAGGCTTTGGCTTCGTAAGCTTTCTAAACGCAACGCTTAAGCCGGGCATCGACATCATCACCGAAGAGATCGGACTGGATCGCGATATGCAAGGCACCGAGCTTGTCATCACAGGCGAAGGAAGGCTCGATTTTCAAAGCTCGATGGGCAAAACCCCCTGCGGTGTCGCAAAGATCGCCGCTTCCTACGGCGTGCCCGTAATCGCGCTGGCAGGCGGTATCTCGCCCTGTGCCGGCGGCTGTAACGAGCGTGGCATAGGCGCATTTTTTTGCATCCTAAACGAACCGATGAGCCTTGAGCACGCGATGGAAAAAGAGATCGCGACACAAAATTTAGCCCGTGTCGCCGAACAAGCGGTGAGATTGTTTCTGCTCGGACGCGGCGCTAAATAGGGCTTTTTGGGCTAAAATTTTAAGGCACGCCCGCTAAAGCTTACATCGAGCGCGGTATGTATGCGTGGCAGGTGCGGTTGCGAAATAAGACGGCGACGGCTCACAACAAACAAGCACGACAAAGTGCGACAGGAGGCGAGCACGGCGAAGAAGCGAAATTTTATGCAGGATAGATTTGCGTGCTTTAAAGGCACGGCGCGATCTTGACGCAGATGGGGTGACGCACAGCTTGCAAGGCGCAAAAATATACGCGAAGAAGCAGGCGAGAGCCTACAACGATGGACGTTGGTAAAGCGGCGGTTTGCGGCAAGAGGATACGGGCTATGACATGCATGCGCGGCGAGCAGATACTGCGCACAGCTTACGACGGGCGGCAGAATTTCATCCGCCGCAAACCGCAGTAAGTGGATAAATTTTGCATTAAAACGTAGCTTTGCTGAAATTCTAGCGCGTTTGAAAATACGGAGCAATAGGACAGGAGGTAAGACGGCGAGTGGCTCAGCAGTAACGCAGCGGCGCAAAAATTTATTTTACCGCGCGATACATACGCAAGGCGCGATCTAAAACTCATTTTCCAATCAAGCGGCTCGCGGTCCCTCGCAATGCATTCCGCAAGACATGATTAAAACAGATAGAATTTTAAAATTTGACCGCCGTATTCGCAGCCTATGAGATTTGCAACGTAAATTTAAAAGCAGCGCCGCGCTTTATGAAATTCCATTTAAATTTTAGCTCGCGATATGTCCGTATTGAGACGGGAAAGACCGCTCAATCGCAAGATTACGCTTCTTGCAAAGATGACGGCGACGCGAAATTTCACTAAAATTTCATCTCTTAATTCAGCGCGCGATTTATAAAATTTCGTCCTCGCCGTGCCCCGGAGCCTGCGGCTTAGACAGCGCCAGGCTCTTTGCGGTTTTGCTAAAAAGTATTAGATCCTCGGTACTTTGCACGCTCCACGGCAGCCGCGAGAGCGCGAATTTGAAAATTTCAAAGCAGGAAACGGCGTCGCTAAATGCGCGGTGGTGGACGTTTTGTACGCCTAAAAGCTCTTTTAGCGAGCCGAGCCCGTATCTTTGCGCCTCGATCGTGCGGCGCGCGAGCTCGACGGTGCAGAGCCTGCGATTTAAAAGCATTCCAAAGCCGCATTTTTGCAGGCTAGCGTCGATGAAGCCGTAGTCAAATTTGACGTTGTGCGCCACAAAAACGCTATCTCCTAAAAACAGCCTAAACCGCTCCAGCACGCTAGCTAGCGGCGGAGCGCCCACCAGATCGTCCGCGCAGATCCCCGTAAGCTCCGTGATATTTTCGGACACGACGGGCGCGTAAACGAAGCTTTCGAAGCGGTCAAGCTCCTGCGTGCCGCGCGTTTTTATCGCGCCGATTTCGATGATCTGGCCGTTTGAGAGCCCGCCGTTCGTCTCGATATCCACGAAGCAAAAAATTTCATCCGAAATGTCCGTCTCGCGGGTCTTGAGCGTGATTTTGCCGCTATCTAGCTTTATTATCTCTATGCCCAGCGCCCGCCACATCGAAAGGTCTTTGGGTTCGAAAAGCTCGGTAATTTCGGCAATATCGCTTGCTTTTGAGATAAAATCGTAATAATTTATGCTCTTTTGAGCCAGTAAATTTATGAGATTTTCGATTCTATGCGTCAAAATTTTACCCCTGTGCCTCGCCTAAATTTTAAGCGCACGGATCGCCTCCGCGTAGTCGTTTGAAGAAAATATGTAGTTGCCGGCCACCACGATGTCGGCGCCAGCTTCATCGATACCAGCAATATTCAGCCCGTTTACGCCGCCGTCGACCTCGATGAGGCATTTTGCGCCTTTGCGATCGATCAACTCGCGCAGCTGTTTAATTTTCTCAAGCGCCGAGGGGATAAATTTCTGCCCTCCAAAGCCAGGATTAACGCTCATTAAAAGCACCATATCGACCTCGCCCAAGATAAACTCCAGCACGCTAAGCGGGGTGTGCGGATTTAGCACGACCGCGGGCGAGACACCGCTACGGCGTATATGATCTATGAGGCGCAGCGGATGGCTCTCCTCCTCGATGTGGAAGCTAAGAAATTTCGGCTTTAGCGGTAAAAAAAGATCGACGAAAAACGGCACGTTTTTAACCATCAGATGGATGTCTAAAGGCTTGCTGCTCGCCTTTGCCGCGGCGCTTGCTACAAGCGGTCCGATCGTGAGATTGGGTACAAAATGTCCATCCATCACATCTACGTGAATGAGATCGGCGCCCGCTTCGCAGACTGCGCGGATTTCCTCCGCAAGCTTTCCAAAATCCGCCGATAAAATGCTGGGTGCTACATACATTAAGATTCCTTATAAAATTTCAAGATGCGAAATTTTACTTAGTTTTGTCATAAATTTCGCTAAATTTAAACCGCGGCGGATTTTAAGCATAATTTGAAATTTTTTCGCTATAATCGCCATTTATTTTAATCATCAAGGATTTATTATGGCAAGAAGATGCGCAATCACCGGCAAAGGTGCGATGGTAGGAAACAACGTCAGCCACGCAAATAACAGAACCAAAAAGAAATTCCAGGTCAATCTACGCACCATCCGCGTTCAGCTAGAAGACGGCTCAACCAGACGAATCAAAGTAGCCGCCTCAACTCTACGAACTATGAAAAAACAATCAAAATAACCTCTTAAAGAGGAATTTATGTCTGTTTTGGACAAGATCAAGCGATTCCTCGACTGGTCCGGCTCGACTAAGCCGGACATCAACCTCTACACGGAAATTTACGACCAGCTACGCCCTTTTCGCTTACCGCTTATAACCATTGTGCTGATGATGCTAATCGGCACATTAGGCTATGTCTTTATAGCGGGCTTTTCGCTCGTAGACGCCTTTTATCAAGCAGGCATGACCTTCACGACGGTAGGTTTTACCGAAGTAGCGCCGATATCGCCCGCGGGTAGAATTTTTACCGTCTTATTCATCCTCATGGGCTTTGGAACCTTTTCGTTTTGCCTGGGCGTCGTCGTCGAGGTCATAAAAAACGGCAAACTTCAAAATTTACTTAGGGAGCAACGAATGATCAACAACATCGCAAGGCTCAAAAACCACTACATTATCTGTTACAACAACATCTACTGCGCCGAGCTTGCCAAGCAGTTTCGCGAAAACCACCTACCCTTCGTGGTGATCGATCCAAATCCAAATTTAGCCAAAATCGCCGAGGAAAACCGCTACCCCTACTTCATCGTAGGCGAGCCGCACGTGGAAACCACGATGCTAAAAGCCCATCTGTCATCTGCAAAATCCGTCATCACGCTAAGTCCAAATTTAGCCGACAATATCGCAATAATCTCGCTCGTGCGCCTATACGAAAAGGAGCTTGGTCGCATCACCCCCTACTTCATCATGGCAAATAGCGATGATGACAGCGACACCGAGAGGCTAAAAAAACTCGGCGCAAATTCTATCGTCTCACCATCTAAACTCGCCGCACAAAGGCTCTCTGCGATCAGCGTGCGTCCCGATATGGAAAACATTTTGGAGCGATTTTTGTATAAAAAAGACTCGCTTATCGATATCGAGGAGATCACGGTGCCCGATTTTTCGTGGATCCGCTTCAAACGCTTAAAAGAAACTCGCTTGCGCGATTTTACAAACGCCGACGTCGTGGGAATCAAAGAGCCCAACAGCCGCTTTATCCCGATGCCGGATGGCGACTATCTCATCGGTACTGGGGTCAAATTTTTAGTCATCGGCACGGCAGAGGGCATCCGCAACACTAAAAAACTCATCCGCAGCAAATACAAGCCACAGGAGATGAGATATGTTTAAAATAACTAAGCTTGAGGGCGGTTTGCAGAATGTCGAGGGCTTTTATTTTGATGGCGTGAATTCCGGCTTTAAAAAACAGGGGAACGATCTGGGATTTATCCGCGCGGACGAGCCTTTTGCCGTAAGCGCGATCTTTACGAGCAATAAATTTCAAGCCGCGCCGATTAGGCATTTCAAAAGGGCGCAGGAGCGCGCGGGCGGAGAGCTTAAAACAAATTTTATCCTCGTAAATTCTAAAAACGCAAACTCGATGACTGGAGAGCAAGGAATCGCCGATATTGATGAAATTTTTAGCGAGCTTGGTAAAAAGACCGCTCTGATAAACCCTGTCATGAGCTCCACCGGCGTCATCGGATACCGCCTCAAAAAGGAAAAAATTATCGCCGCCGCGCAAAATTTTAACTTCTCGGCGCGAAACTCAGATGCCCTAGCCACCGCCATTATGACGACAGATACGATAAAAAAGGAGCTTGCGTATGAAATTTCTTTAGAAAACGGCGAGAAATTTCATATAGCAGCCGTTTGCAAGGGCGCGGGTATGATCAATCCTGCGCTTGCAACTATGCTCTGCTTCGTTCTAACAGACGCAAAAATCCCGCGCGCTGATATGGACGAGCTGCTAAAAAAGGCGGCGGAGCAGAGTTTCAACACCGTAAGCGTCGACGGCGACACCTCCACCAACGATACGATTATGCTCTGCAGTAGCGCTAAATGCGCTTACGAAAAGGAGGCTTTCGCGTCCGCACTAAACGCCCTTACGCGCGAGCTTGCGCTGATGCTTGTAAAAGACGGCGAAGGCGCAACCAAGCTGGTGCGATTTATAGTAAGCAGTGCCGCAAACGCCGAAGACGCCCGCACGGCGGCAAAGGCGCTAAGCAATTCGCCGCTTGTTAAAACGGCGATCTTCGGCGAAGACCCGAATTGGGGTCGCATAGCCTCCACCATAGGCGCCTGCGGTATCGAATGCGACGAAGAAAAGCTGCGTATCAAATACGACGACGTGCTGCTTTATGACGCGCAAAATCGCGAACTGGACGCCGCTCGCGAGGCCGCGGCTCACGCCGTAATGCAACAAAAAAGCTTTACGATCTGGTGCGATTTGGGGCTCGGAGACGGCGAGTTTAGTGCATACGGCTGCGATCTTAGCTACGACTACGTAAAAATCAACGCGGATTATAGATCATAAAGATTCACAGCTTACTCTTTCATAATAAAAATCTCGTCTCAAAAATAGCGAATAGTAGCAGGGCTTTAAAGCTCTGCTCTTAAAATTTTATCATTTAAATTTGCCTATTTTAAATTTTTAAAGACTAAAATTTCATCTCTTAAAATTTGGAATCTCATGCGTGAAATTCAGTCTAAATTTGATAGCTAAAATTAGGTTTTAAGCGCTTTATTGATATACTTAAATAAATTTTTCAAAGGAGTAAAGCATGTTTCATGAATACAGAGATTTAATCACTGAGTTAAAAGGCAAAAACGCGCGATTTGATTCGCTTTTCGAGAAACACGACGAGCTGGATCACAAGATCGCCGACGCACAAGCTGGCAGAGTGCATATGAGCGATCTGGAGATCGATGCGATGAAGAAAGAAAAGCTTCGCATAAAAGATGAGCTAGGCACCCTGCTAGCGCAATATAAAGCCGAAAAGGCAGATAAATAAAGCTGCTTGCGGCGAAATTAAGATGCAGCAGAGTGCTAGCAAGGCTAATTTCGCCGCTAAGCTTTAATCCGCAGAATTTTCTAATCGCAATAAGTTTACCGCTTAAGTTTGCCTCGCACGATAGAGATATTAAAACAGCGCGCCAAAACAAGTTAAAATTTATACCGCACGCTTCACCATATTGACACCACTAAATAATTTTTACGTATCGGCTACATCACTGCATATACCAACGCGGTATTAGCGCAATCAAATATAATTCGTTACGGTTCTCTATCGCGCCCTTTCCGCTTCCAAAAATATCTCTTGCTGAATATATTTTGCGCTACAGAGCAAATTAAAATTTACGCTGTGTCGCCCTGCAGCCTGGCTTTTAAATTTTACTTTGCAGCGAGCATTTTCTAGTAAATTTCAAATCTTGCGTTTTGCTTGTTGCAGGCGCAATACCTATTTTTAAAATTCCGCATTTCGCAGAAATCTAAAGTGGCGCTAGAATTTTAAATTCCCGTTCGCGCTAACCGCGAAATTTCAAATTCGCAGACTCCGACCAAGCGCTAGTTTATGCTAGAGCCTGCTTTAATCTCTTCAAAGAATTTAGCCAAGCTTGCTTATTTTAACCCGCTTCGTTGAGCTTTAAAAATTTAGATTATTTCTTTGATCGTATCGGATAATGCCTGCCGGCACGAAATTGCTCAAGCCACCCTATTTGCTATATACACAATTAAAAGCGGCGCTAACGCGGAATTAAATAGTATAAGTGAAATCTGTAAAAGGTGTGAAATTTAATCATAGAATTTTAAGCGCCAAGAATTTGCGATAGAATTTCGCCGCGCAAATCAAATCCCAAAGCTAGCCTGGCCTACTCGAAAACCTTTGCTTCTAAGCCATGTAGCCTTTGCAAGCCGATATCAATATATTCGTTAAGCTTCTCATTATTTTCCAGCAATTTGTCGTAATAACTCTTGGCTCTTTCTCTCGCGGTCGCATCAGGCTCGATATACTTTAGCCCGCTTTTGAAAAATCCTTTGGATTCCACAAAATAGATCGAGTGGATCTTCTCGCAGTGCGATAGCCCTGCTTCAGTGTAGTTTAAGATCGATTCGTACGCGATGTTGCCTAACAGCTCCTGCAACCTATTTGCGGGATTTTTGAAAAACTCGGCGAACTCCTTATACGGCGTGAAAACCTGATCCAGGTTTTTCATCGCATCGCCGTAGATACCCTTTTTCAGGCGGAACATCGTCATCTCTTGAGAACTTACAAACTTCTCTATTGCTTTTATCGTATCGTTTTTATTCACTGAATTTTCCCTTTTAAAATATGAAACGCTCGGATTATATCGTTTGTTTTATAAAAATCCGTTAAAAATCGGTTAAATTTTGCCCTAGCGTTTTAGCTAAGTTTCTTTGGCGCTTTTGATTAAATTTCTCGCCTCAGCCGCCGCACTTCTCGCACAATCCTCGCACGAGTACGCTTTTGACATTTTTTTGTGGCAAAGTGGGCATCGAAATCTCCTCCATTTTATGGCAATTTTCGCAGACAAAATACGCTTTGGCGCCATCGGTGAGCTCATAAAAGCTTTTATGATTATTTTCGCTGGTAATTATCAAATTTTTCTCTTCCAAAAGCGCTATATTGCGATATATAGTGGTTTTATTAGCACCCGTTTGTTCTACTAGTTCATCATAGCTTACCGGGCATTTTTTCTCGCTTAGGATCTGCACGATCTGCACTCTAAGCGCCGTAGGAGCGATATCGTGACTCGCTAAAAAATCTTTGGGATCCATTTTACGCCTTTTTTAAAATTTAAGCGATGATAGCGAAATTTAGATAAATTTATATTAAGTTGCAACTAAGTTGCTTTTGATATACTTCCGCAATTTTTTTGGAAAGGAATTTTATGAAAAAGCTTATTTTCACGCTTTTAGCAGCTAGTTGCGTAGCATTCGCCAAACCTACGGTCACCACGACCATACTTCCGACGAAGTATTTTGTTGAACAGATCGCAGGCGATACTCTGCAGGTAAATACGATGGTCGGCAAAGGCGCTGATCCGCACACATACGAGCCTAAGCCTTCGGAGATGAAAATGCTAGAAAATAGCGATCTGTATTTTGCAGTCGGTATAGAATTTGATGAAGTCTGGCTACCAAAGCTTGCCGCATCGTATCCGAAGATGAAGATAATCCGCACCGAAGATGGCATCACCAAAATGGCTATGGCAGAGCATCACCATCACGACGAACATGATCATAGCGCACATCACGATGATCACGATCATGACGCGCATCATGAGCATGGCGACAAAGACCACGAGGCGCATGAGCACCATCATCATCACGGCGGTTTAGACCCACATATCTGGCTCGATCCGCAGCTTGTAAAAATTCAAGCTAAAAATATTAAAGACGCGTTAACCAAACAGTATCCTAAGGATGCTAAAATTTATGAAGCAAATTTCGATAAATTTGCTAAAAAGCTTGATGAGCTAGACGCTTACGCGAAGCAAAAATTAGCGGGCGTCAAGGGAAAGAAATTTATGGTTTATCATCCGTCTTGGGGCTATTTTGCGCACCGATACGACCTGGAGCAGATCGCGGTCGAAGTGGAGGGCAAGGAGCCTAAGCCTGCGGATTTAGCCGAGCTGATCGAGGAAGCCAAAGAGGAAAAGATCAAGGTGATTTTCGTCGCACCGCAGTTTTCCAAAAAGGCAGCGCAAACCATCGCCGCGCAAACGGGCGCAAAGGTGATGGAGATCGATCAGCTGCCGCTAGATTGGTATGAGACGATGAAAAAGACGATCGACGTTTTCGGAGAAAATTTGTAGTTGATGAAATTTGTTAAAATTTTACTTTTATCCGCGATCTTTAGCTCGCGGATATTTGCTTGCGCTCTGTGTGCCCTATACACGCCCACTGCGCACGTTAGCATCACTCCCGTCGCACAAGACGGCAAGATCGTGAGTCTGCATTTTTCGTGGCTTTTCTCTCAAAATTTTACCGACGTCATAATGCAGACCTACGATATAAATTCCAATGGTAAGCTTGAAAATAGCGAGCTTGCCGAGATAACTAAGGCGATGACCGATTATCTAACCCCCAAAAACTATCTTTGCGAGGCGGAATTCTACGATCAAGCGCCAAAAAACGCAAAGCCTGCGCTTAGCAACCTCGTAGGCACGCAGATCAAGGGAAATTTTAAAAACGCAATAAGCCTCGTCAAAAAGGGCAGACTCGTGTTTGAGTTCGATCAAAAGGTCGGCTTCGAGCTGCGCAATAACCGCGTTCTTAAAATTTCCATTAACGACGATCAGGGATTTTTCAATTTCAAAATGCTTGACGACAAGCCCATTAATCTAGGCGAGGGCTTTGTAGCGAAGCCTAATTCAAATTTAGCCACCACTTTTATAGAATTTAGCGGCGAAAAACCAAAGATCGCAGATAAAAAACCGCCAATTTCAAGCGCGCCAAACTCCGATTTAGCGCAGGATAGCCTTGCATCTAGCCGGCATAGCCTTGCGGGCTCAGAGGATAAACTTGCGCAAGGCGGCCAAGCTAAACCGAATTCCAGCTCAGCACGCAGATCAAACCAAAGATCCGTCGGCGACATCGTTTCGGAAGCTGCAGCAGAGGCGCAAAAAAATATAGCCGCTTCGGATACTATCGCGCAGATTAATAAAGCCGCCAAAAAGGACGCGCAGGCAAAAGGTAGCCCCGCAAATTCTGCGGCGCTTGCAGATAAAGGCGCGGAGCAAAATTTGATGGCGAGACGAGATAATTCTTTAAATTCCGCGTATTCTACGCAAAATCTCGCGACTCCGCCCGAAGAGAGCTCTTTAAATTTAGCGCAAAATAGCGCGAGCAAAAACGGCGCCACATCCGACAGCGACGAGATTTCAAGCGAGCAGCACAAAGAAGTCTCGCTGGGATTTGTCGCGCAAAAGACGATGGATTTTATGAAAAGCCTCAAAACGGCATTTCGCGCAAGCAGCGAGCATGCAAGCGCAAGCACGATCCTATGGGTCTTGGCGCTTTCTTTTATATACGGCTTTTTCCACGCGGCAGGCCCTGGGCACGCAAAGCTGCTAACGGCGAGCTATTTCTTAGCCCATGGTGGCAGCTACGTCAAAGCCTTTGGATTTGCCCTTAAAATCGGGCTTCTACACGTCCTAGGAGCGCTCGTTTTGGTAAGCGCAAGCATGTTCGTGCTACAAAACGTCGCAGGCCTCGTCTCTGCAAACTCAGCCTCGATCACCACGAAAATTTCGGCACTTCTGATCATCGTCATAACGGCGCTCATCATCTACGACAAAGCTCGCCGCGTAAGAGCGGGCGTCAGCCACGATGCGGGCTGCTCCTGCGCCGCTTGCGCTTCCGTCGCAAAGACCGCAGATACGGACTCCCGCTTAAAAAATACGGCATTTGCAAACGCCGGGAATTCCGCTCACGCGGCGTCAAAGAGCTATAAATTTTCTAAATTTAAAACCCCTAGCGGCGAATTCGCGCAGTATTTGGATGCCAAAAATTTAGGCACCGCGGCGACGGCAGAGCTAAATTTGGATTCAAATTTAACCGCAAGCCTAGAAGAAAACTCGTCTAGCCAAAACGAGCAAAAAAAGGGCTTAAATTCTATAAATTTCAAAAACCAAACCTCATCTCGCTCGCTACAAAATGGCGCGACTGGCGGCGGCGAGAAAGGGCGAGAGTGGCTTATCGCGCTTGCTGCGGCGCTCGTGCCCTGCCCCGGCACGATTCTTATTTTTGTACTTGCCTTCAGCCTCGGCAGCTTCGCGCTTAGCGTCGCAAGTGCGCTTTTCATCGGTTTTGGAATGAGCGTCGTGATATTTTTAGCCGCACTTTTCGGCGCGAAGGCAAACGAGCTAAGCTCGAAGCGGCTCGTAAGCTTGAAGCTTTACATAGAATTTGCGGGGCTTTTCGTGATGTTTGGGCTCGGGATTTTTATGTATTTCATCTCAGACACCCTCAGGATACTGTGATTGCAAGCTTCGGATGCAAATTTTCAAAAGCGGCTCGCGTGAAATATAAGCTTACGCAATGCGTTAAATTTTAAATCCGGTGCGAATTGTTTTCAGAATAGTAAGATTTTAAAATTTACGTCGCAAGGACTGCGTAAATTAAGCTTCGATTCCGACTATTAATTATGCGGCGGAATTCGCTCTTTATGAATTCCGCTAAATTTTGCTACAATACGGGCGAAATTTTTATCAAGGATAGATATGTCGCCTGCTATGCAAGATGTCGTTTCGCAGACTTTAACCGAACAAAAAGCGTGCGCTAGAGCTTTTAATAGATATTACTACCTCAGTATAGCCGCCTTTTTTGCGGTCCTATTCGCAATAATGTCTCTAGACGGCGTTAAAGCAGACACTCCTCTAATAAAAATTGCCGAATTTTTGGGCGTATTGATCCTTTTTCAGATCTTTTGGATATTTCTTCTTCATTGTGCCGGTCAAGAAACTGAAGCGGAAATTCGCTACTATAAATTTTACAAGGAGATATTCGTCCGCGCCGTAATAAACGATATAGATGCCGGTTTAAAATACGATCCATATACCGGCATGTAAGAGGAGGAATTTCAAAAATTTAGAATTTATAGGAAATCTAGGATCAAAAGCGAGGATCGGATTACGGGCGTGTACTGCGGGATTAAATTTAGCCTAAGCGAGGTACATAGTAATGGTAGGTTTTACATGAAAACGGATAATCCGCTCATAGCGGCGATTATGTTGATCAAAATATTCTACGATAACTATATGGACTTTGACGGCAACGTACTGATCTGCGAGCTCGCGAAAAAAACCTCGGGCAAAACGATAGTGGTAAGCAGGGAGCTAAACGCCAAGATCTTCGGCGAAAAAGAGATGATGGACGATGTGGATTTTATGCGCGATTTTCGCGTGTTTGCGGATGACAAAGTAGAAGCGCGCTATCTGCTAACGCCCGCGTTTATGGAGCGTCTGCGCGAAATAAATCGCAAAACAAGCGGCGAGTTCAGCTTGAGCGCGGTATTTATGGATAAGCGTTTATATCTATTTTTAAAAGGCGCGCCCGATCTTTTTGAAACTACTCTTTTTGATAGGCCCGCTAGCATAGAGCTCGCGCGCGAATACCAAACGCAGATCCGCAAAATTTTAAGCCTAATCGAAACGCTTAAACTCACAAATTAGCAGGGCGCATTACGGCTGAATTTTGTATTGGCTAAATTTAGTCCGGACGGAATTTTCACCAAAGCATAATTTCGGCAAAACGTAAAATTTAATCAGCAGTGCGATCTCTTGGCGGCTGTCCGAAATTTAAACGGGCGATATGATTAGAGAGATGAAGCGCCTGTCGCGCATAAATTTGAAACAAAAGCACCCGCGTCTCGTAAAAATAAAATTTTACCGCGCCTTGTATCGCGACACAGTGCTTTGAGTGCCGAACTCGCATAGCGGCAGAATTTAATCGGGAGCGCCCGCGATGATGAAATTTAAAAGCAGATCCGCAAGGATGAATTTAAATTTGAAAACAAGTCCGCGACGAAAGTTAAATTTAGAGCGCGTGCGGCTTTTGCAAAAGCCGCACGCTAAAACCGTATTTGCCTAGCCGCATACTGCAACGTACCTCAAGCGCCGGCTCTGCACGTATGTCAAGTTCCGCCAAAATCCTCGCCACGCGTTCTTGCATCGTCTCATAAAACACCATCGTAAGCTGGATTGTAAATTTAAATTATAAAGAATTTGGATGAGGCGAAATTTAAAATTCCGCCTCCTAAGCGGGAAAGAATTAAATCGCCGCGTAGCGCACCATTAGGCAGGTTTGAAGCGCCGCCAGCTTATCAAGCGTGCTTTTTTGCACTTCGGAATCGACCAAAATGACCGCCAAAGCGTCCCCCTCCTCGCCTCTGCCTAAGCGGAAGTCCGCGATATTGATGTTTTCGTCGGCTAGGATCGTGCTTACGGATTTGATAACGCCCGGCACGTCTGTGTTTTTGAAGATTATCATCTTGCCCTTCGGCTTAAAATCGGTCTTAAATCCGCCGATATTTACGATGCGCTCCTCGCTGCCGTCAAAGACCGTACCTGCGACGTTTGAGATCGCCTCGTCGGTCATGATTTTTACCGCGATCTCGCTTTTATAGACGCTGTTTGCAAGCTCGCCGAAGCTCGTCTCGATCCCCTTTTCATCCGCAAGAAATTTAGCATTGACATAATTTAGCGAATCGCCCAAAGAATCGTGCAGCGCGCCGACGATTGCAAAAACGAGCATCGATTTTAGATACTGAACCACCTCGCCGCTGCCCTCGATGCGAATCGATTTGATCGGGCCTTTGTTGATCTGCGCCGCAAGATAGGCCATTTTGGAGACTAAATTTATATACGGCTCGATACCGCGCGGCAGATCCTCGAGCTTAAGCGGCAAATTTAAAGCGTTTGGATAGTTTAAGCCGCGCGCGGCGCTGATCGCCTGCTCTGCGGCTTCCCGGGCGATATTGCTTTGCGATTCGAGCGTATTTGCGCCAAGATGCGGAGTCGCGCTTAAATTTTCGATATCCAAAAGCTCGTGATCGGTCGCAGGCTCTTTGTCAAAAACGTCAATGCCGAGATATGCGATCTTGCCGCTGCGTAGATTGTTTGCGAGCGCTTTTTCATTATACAGCCCGCCTCTAGCGCAGTTTATTAGGCGTACGCCGTCTTTCATCTTCGCTATTTGCGGCTCGCCTACCATATTTATTGTCTCTTGATTTTTCGGCGTATGAATCGTGATGAAGTCGCAAGATAAAATTTCGTCAAAATTTTTCGTATATTTTACCCCAAGCTTCGTGGCCTTCTCAGGCTCGATATAGGGATCATAGGCGATGACGTTCATCCCAAACGCAAGCGCGCGAACCCCTACGCGCGAACCGATATTTCCAAAGCCGATGATGCCGAGACTCTTTTTATAAAGCTCGGTGCCGTACCATTTCTCGCGCTTCCAAATTCTATTAATTTTCAGATCGTTGCAGGAATTTACATATTTGCGCGCCGCATTTAGTAGATGGCACATGGTCATTTCAACCGCAGCGATGGTATTTGCCGTAGGTACGTTCATCAAAATAATGCCGCGCTTGGAGCAGCCGTCAATATCGCAGTTATCGACGCCCACGCCCGCGCGCACGATCGCTTTTAGCTTGGTGCCCGCGCCAAGGAATTTCTCATCCACCGCCGTAGAGCTTCTGGTGATCGCAACATCCGCATCACCTAAAATTCCATAAAGCTCGCTCTTGGGCACGTTCGTAGCGTCGATTACCTTAACGTCCGATTCTTGCTTAAGCAGATCAAAACCGATTTTGTGGATTGCGTCGCAGACTATGATAGTTTTCATTAAATTTAACCTTTTGAAGTAGGTCCGCAAGGCGGGGATGCCTTGCGGGAGGAATTATTTATTTAGTTGATCTTTGATCAGATCCCCTAGGCTTTGCTTCTCGTCGTCGTTGCTATTGATCTCGTTTAGCGCCTCGCGCTCCTTCTGATGAGCCAGTCTGCGCACGCTTAGGCGGATTCTATTTTTCTTCTCGTCGATGAAGGCGATCGCAGCCTCGATCTCGTCGCCCACTTTTAGGCTATCTACACTTACGTTGCCAAGATCTTCCTTGCGGATAAGTGCGTCGATACCGCCTCCAAGCTCGACAAAAATTCCGAACTCTTTGATATCGCGGATCTTACCTTTTACGACATCGCCTTGATTGTGACTCTTGGCGAACTCGCTAATTGGGCTATCACCGAGCTCTTTGTGGTTTAGAGAAATTTTTTGAGTATCTTTGTCGATCTTGATGATCTTAACCTCGATCTCGTCGCCTACTTTGAATAAATTTTTGCACTTCTCGCCGCGATCCCATGAAGCGTCTTCATTATGCAAAAGTCCCTCTACGCCGTCGATCCTCACAAACGCACCAAAATTTGTAATCGTAGTGACGCTGCCTTTTAGCACATCGCCCACTTTATGCTTAGCAACGAACTCGTCAAAAGGCTTGGTGAGTAAATTTTTAAGGCTTACGCGCAATCTACGCTCGCTAGGGTTGATCTCTACGACCTCGACATCAAGCTCCTCGCCCTCGCTGATGAAATCTTTCGGATTTTTGATATTTTTATCCCACGAAATTTCACTAATATGCAAAAAGCCCTCGATGTCGTTGCCAAGATCGACAAACGCGCCGTAAGGCTCGATATTACTTACTTTTACGCGGATAGTATCGCCCACTTCCAGGCTATCTTTGATCTCGTTCCAAGGATCTGGCATCGCCTCTTTTATCGAAAGAGAGAGATGTTTTTTATCGTTGTCATATTTGATAACCTTAACCGGAACCTTATCGCCCTCTTTGTAGAGCGAGCTTGGATTTACAGGACCTTTGTATGAAATTTCGCTGTAGTGCACGAGCCCGTCTACGCCGCCTACGTCTACAAACATACCGTAGGTGGTGATTTTTTTGACAACGCCTTCGATGATGCCCTCAGTAGCGATTACTTTCTCGATCGCCTCTTTGCTTGCTTTGCGATCCTCATCAAGTAGCTTCTTGCGCGATACTACGATGCTTTGTTCGTCTCTATCAACTTTAATGATCTTTACCTTGAAATTTTTACCGACGGCGCCATTGGGGTTTTTAAGCGCACTTTGCGAGCGAGGCATAAAAAATTCCACATCATCTGCGTTAGCACAAAGGAAACCGCCCTTATTAAATGATAGAATTTTAACGTCATAGACATTCTCTGCGTTTTCATCATAGGAGTCGATGAATGCCTTTACTTTTTCCTTTTTTAGAGCCTTTTTATACGATACGACCGGGCGACCGCCTCTGCTTCCGATAATAGCGACTTTGATGTCATCTCCTACATTAACCTGCGGATTTCCTTGCTCGTCGCTAACCTCGGCGGCGTCCAAAATACCCTCCGACTTCCTGCCTACGTCTATGAAAACCTCGCCGTCCTTAAGGGCGATAACCTTACCTGTGACAACCTCGTCGCGAGACTTCCCGGCGTCATACTCCTCTAACAATGTCGC
Organism: uncultured Campylobacter sp.; assembly: GCA_963515915.1. Taxonomy (GTDB): domain Bacteria; phylum Campylobacterota; class Campylobacteria; order Campylobacterales; family Campylobacteraceae; genus Campylobacter_B. The sequence goes on along the minus strand of CAUPZQ010000009.1, from coordinate 9,255 downwards.
AAAATCTTCCTCTGCGTGGTTTTGAACCTTCTCGTTCACCTCAGCCATATGCTTCCTTTAAATTTATTTGTGCTTTTTTGAAAAGAACTAAAATGCGCGATTTTAGCCAAAATTTGCTTTCGATTTGATAAATTTCTAAGAGTAAATTTGATAAGAGAGTTTATAAATTCTGCGTTAAATTTTCGATTTGCGCCACTACTTTTTTGATGATCCAATCAGGCGTGCTAGCTCCTGCGGAGATGCCGCAGAGGCTTTTGTTTTCAAACCACGAGCGTTCAAGCTCGCTTTCGTTTTCTATGAGATAGCTGTCTTTGCAAAAATTCTGCGAAATTAAAAAAAGCTGCTTGGTGTTGGAGGAATTTTTTCCGCCTACGATTATCATCACGTCGGCTTTTTGCGACAGGCTTTTTACGGCCTCTTGATTTTCCAGCGTCGCATTGCAAATCGTATTAAAAATTCTCAGCTCCCTCGCGCGCTGCATCAAAAAATCCGCGATTTTGGTAAAGCTTTCTATCTTTTTCGTAGTCTGCGAAACGAGCGCGACGCGAGTCCCAAGCTTGATCTGTAGCAACTCCGCAGGCTCCAGCACTACGTAAACTCTTCCTTTGGCGTAGGATTTCACCCCCTTTACCTCGGGATGGTTTTTATCGCCGAAAATCACGATATCATAGCCCTCCGCGCTCATCTTTTCTACGATCTGCTGCGGCTTAGTCACGAAGGGGCAGGTAGCGTCGATGAGCTCCTTATTTTGCGCCTTTAATCTTTGCAGATCGTCTTTTTGGATGCCGTGCGTGCGGATGATGAGCTTTTGCTCGTCCTTGATCTCGCTAACGCCCCCCAGGGTTTTGACGCCGAAATTTTGCCTTAGCCTATTGATCTCTTCGGCGTTATGTATGAGTTCACCGATCGTAGCGGCCTCGCCGGCGCTTTCTGCGATCTTGATCGCACGCTTGACGCCAAAGCAAAAGCCGTAGCTTTTCGCCATCTCAATCTTCAACGCCGGCTCCGATCTGCCTTAAAATCGCGGCGAAGTTCGGAAACGACGTCGCGATACAATCGCTATCCTCGATGATCATCCCCGATCTTAGGCCTAAAATCGCAAAACTCATCGCGATACGATGGTCGCCGCACGGCGTGATGATCGCCGCGTTCGCCTCGCCGCCTTCGATCTGCCAGCCGTCCTGCAGCTCGCGCGCCTTAATACCGCAGGCACGAAGCCCTTCGCAGGTTACCTTTATGCGGTCGCACTCCTTTACGCGTAGCTCGGCGGCATTTCTAAGCACGCTACTTCCCTGCGCGCAGGCAAAGGCGATCGCAAGCGCAGGCGCTTCGTCTATCAGCCAGGAGATATTTTCGCTAACCTCCACGGCGTGAAGCGGCGCGTAAGCGACCTCTATATCGCCGATCTGCTCGTAAATTTCGCTCGTTTTATGAAATTTTACCTCGGCGCCCATGCGTTTTAAAATTTCATACGCCTCTATGCGGGTTTTGTTTAGCAGCATATTTTTTAGCACAATACGCGAGCCAGGAATTATCGCCGCGGCGACGGCGAAAAAAAACGCCGAGCTAGGGTCGTTTGGGATAAAAATTTCAAGTGGCTTAAGCGGCGAGCTAAGCGGTGCGACTTCGATCGCAAGGCCGTTTCGCGAAATTTGCGCGCCCATCGCTTTTAGCATCCGCTCGCTATGATCGCGACTAAGCTCGGGCTCGCTAAACCTGCACCCGCTGCCGCGCAAGGCCGCTAAAATAAGAGCGGTCTTTACCTGCGCAGACGCAATCTTGCTCTCGTATTCAAAACACCCAAGCTTTTGCCCTAGCACCGCAATCGGCGCCTTTTCGCCGCCTGCTCGTCCGTAAATTTTAGCGCCTACTTTACAAAGCGGATCCGCAACGCGCCTCATCGGACGCTCGCTTAGATACCGATCGCCGCACAGCACGAAAAAGCCCTCGCGTCCTGCTAAAAAGCCCATAAATAGCCGCATAGCGGTGCCAGAGTTACCGCAATCAAGCGGGACATTAGGCTCTTTGATAGCAGCGGGAGGAGTGATTAAAATTTCGCCCTCTACGCGCTGCACGCAAGCGCCCAAAAGCTCCACGATCTTTAACGTATTTTGCGTATCTTCGGCCTCAAGATAGTTTGAAATTTTACTCGTCCCCTCCGCTAGCAGCGAAAAGATCGCCGCACGATGCGAGATCGATTTATCCGCGGCGATATTTGAAATCTCCGCTCGCAAAGGGCCCGCTTGCGCAAAAATTCTCATCGCAGCCCAAGTCCTAGCTCGCTGCTAAGAGCGACTAAAATTTTATCGGTAAAGCCCGCCACTTCCTCGTCACAGAGCGTTTTTTGAAGGTCTTGGAATACAAGCCTGATCGTCAGGCTCTTTGAATCGCCCAGGCTTTCGTCGCCGTAAAGATCGCTCGGGATAAGCTCCTTTAGCGCCTCGATTTTAAGGGCGTTTATACACTGCTTGATCTGCTCGAAACGCATTCCGCTCGGCACCAAAATACTTAGATCGCGCGATACGCTAGGAAACTTCGAATAAACGTCCGCTACGATATTTTTAAATTTAAGCTTGGAAAAATCGATCTCGCACAGATAGCTTTTATCCAGATCGCGCCCTGCTTCTACGGCGTAATCCACGCGCCCGATAAAGCCCACTATCTGCCCGCCCTGCTCGATCTGCGCTTGCTCGAATTCGCTTAAAAATTTCAAATTTTCGCTCGGGAGTCTAACGTTAAATTTACCGATGATGCTTTGGATTAAATTTGCAAAATACAAAAAATCCACCGCAGCGGGTTTTGCGCCAGCCGCGATAGAGGGCTCGGCTTTTAGTCCGCTAGCTATAAAGCCCAGCTTTAGGCTCTGTTTACCGTCCGCATCAAACACCTCTCCTAGCTCAAAAAGTTTGACGCTTCTGCGGGAATTCTTTAAATTTCGCTCAGCAGATTCCAGCAAATGATTAATCAGCGTCGGTCTTAGCGCGTCTAACTCGCCGTTGATCGGATTTAAAATTTTAACTTTGCATGGCTTAAAGCCTAAGCTTTCTAGCGCCTTGCCGTCGTCAAATACATAATGCACGCACTCGAAAAATCCCACTGCGGCCGCCTTGCTGCGAAGTTTGCGTCCATTACATAAGCTTACGTAGGTATCGTTTAGGCGGTTTTTTTCGTAGAAGCTTAGCGGCGCGGCGGCGATATTGTCGATGCCCACGATACGCACGATCTCCTCGCACACGTCGTGAGAATTTACGATATCGTGGCGGAAAGGCGGCACCTTGGCGGTGATGAGATCGGCTTCGACTCCCACATCAAAGCCCAGCCTTTTTAAAATTTTTACGATCTTGTCGCGCGGAATTTGCGCGCCGATCATTGAGTTTATCTCTTTTTCGCTAAAGCCCACGATAAGCGGTTCCAAAGCATTTGAAATCTTTTGTGTGCCCGCATATAGGCTCACGGCTTTATTTTTAAGTAGCAATCTAAATAGCAGATCAAGTCCCAGCCTAAGCTTTGGCTCGCTGCCTCTGCTTGAGCGATACACATGCTCATCGCCTTTTAGGCCTTTGTTTTCGTTTACTGCTTTGGCGATAATTAGTGGCGCGGTGTAGTTTGCCTCTAATAGCACCACTTTGCTACTGCAACACGCCTTTAGCTCCGCGTCTTGGCAAATCCCTGCTACGCTAAGCAATCTCTTGCCCGTATAAACGCCGAACTCGCCGTTTGGCATAGGCTTTATGTCAAGCGCTACTTTGCCATCTGTGGAAGCGATCTTTTCAAAATCATAAGCGCGCAGCAATACTCCGGTAGAGTGAGTAGCATAGTTGATGAAATTTTGCACCGCGCAGCTTTGTAAAATACCAACGCTTGCAAGACGCAAGGTCTGCTTTAAATTTAACTTCAGCTCGCCTTTGATCTCATAAGCTCGAAAAGCAAATTTAGCGCTTACCTCATCGCTTGCACGCACGCTTAAAATTCTACCGATACCAGGCGCTCCGTCGGCATCTTCAAACTCGTGCTTTTCCTTTAGCGGCAGATCAAGCGCTGCGCTTAGATCGCGCGCTATGCCTAAGATGCTAAGGCAGTCGCCGCGGTTGGCGGTAAGCTCGATCTCGATAAGATCGTCGTTAAAAATTTCATACTCGCGCAGCTCCTTGCCCAGCACGAGCTCGCCGATACTGCTATCAAGCACCATAATGCCGTCATTCGTCTTGGCAAGCCCAAGCTCGGTTGCCGAACAGATCATGCCAAAGCTCTCCACGCCGCGAAGTTTGGCAGGCTTTATCTCAAGACCGCTAGGCAGCACGGCGCCGACGAGGCTAACCGCGACATATTGCCCTGCCTCAACATTTTTCGCGCCGCAGACGATCTGCAGGCTCTGCTTACCGACATCAACCTCGCAGACATTTAGATGATCAGAATTCTCGTGACGACGCTTACTTTTTACGAGTCCTACGACGACGCCTTTAGGAAGTGAAATTTTATCGTGAGCGTCAACCTCAAGACCGATGGAATTTAGCGTAGAAAGCAGCCTTTCGCTTGAAATTTCGCTTATGTCGATCCACTCCTGCAACCAATTTCTCGTTATTATCATTTAAACTGCTCCAATAATCTAATATCGCCTTCAAATAGCGAGCGCAGATCGGGGATACCGTGCAGCAGCATCGCAAATCTCTCCACGCCGAGCCCGAATGCGTATCCGCTGACGTTTTTCCAGCCCACCGCTTTAAAGACGTTAGGATCGACCACGCCGCTGCCTAGCACCTCGAGCCAGCCCGTCTGTTTACAGACGCGGCATCCCTCGCCGTGGCAGAAAATACAGCTGATATCGACCTCGGTGCTAGGCTCCGTAAACGGAAAGAAGCTCGGGCGGAAGCGCACCTTTACGTCTCCAAACATATAGCGCAAAAATTCCTCTAAAACGTATTTTAAATTTGCAAAGCTCACGCGGTCTCCCTGCTCGACTACGAGGCCTTCCACTTGATGAAACATCGGCGTGTGGGTTAGATCCATATCGCGGCGAAAGACCGCGCCCGGGGCGATCATACGCACCGGCGGAGCTTTAAATTTCTCCATAGTGCGGATCTGAACGCCGCTGGTGTGCGTGCGTAGTAGTCGCCCGTCATTTAGATAAAACGTATCTTGCATATCGCGCGCCGGGTGGTATTTGGGTAAATTTAGCGCTTCAAAATTATGGAAGTCGTCCTCGATGAGCGGGCCGCTTTCGACGCTGAAATTTTGCGCGATGAAGTAGTCTATGATCTTATCCATCGTCTCCATCACCGGATGCAGCGCGCCGCAGCTTACGTTTTCGTTAAAAAGCGTGACGTCGCTCGCTTCATTTTTCATCGCCTCTTTTTGCTCTGCCTCTTCCAGGCTCGCCTTTTTTGCGGCGATGAGCTCGCTGAAATAATCGCGCTTTTCATTCGCGCTTACGGCAAGCTCTTTTTTCTGCTCGGGCGCTGCGGATTTGAGCTCGGAAAAAAGCGCCGTTATGATGCCTTTTTTGCCGAAAAGCTCCAAGCGCACGGCTTCCAGCTCGCTTAAGCTCGATGCGGCGTCTATTTTTGCTTTAATCTCTTGCAAATTCTATCCTTGTGGTTAAATTAATGGCGCGATTGTAGTTAAAATTTGATAAAAGCTAGGTAAATTTGCGTGTTTGGATTTTTTGGCTATAATCGCGGCTAAATTTCAACCTCATAAAAGGATCTAAAATGAACGTCTTCGAAAAGATCGTAAACGGCGAAATCCCGTGCAACAAAGTGTTAGAGAACGATGAATTTTTGGCTTTCCACGACATCAACCCAAAAGCGCCGATCCACATCCTGGCGATCCCTAAAAAATGCTACGAAAACTTCCAAGTAACGCCTCCCGAAGTGATGAGCAAAATGAGCGCTTTCATCCAAGAAGTAACTCGCAAAATGGGGCTTGATAAGAGCGGGTACCGTCTTGTTTGCAACTGCGGCGAAAACGGGGGTCAGGAGGTGATGCATCTGCACTTTCATATCCTGGGTGGAATAAAACTACCGTGGGACCGCGTAAGTGACCGCAATACCGAAGAGAATTTTTAGGACTAGAGCTTAATTCTATAAAAACTAAAATTCCGTGAAATTGCGAAATTTTACGGAATTTGCGAAATTCTTTGAAATTTTTAAAATTCCGCTTCATTTATAAGCACCGAGGTTTTAAAAATAATCAAAATAGTAAAACTACAAGCTAAAATTTATCATCAGACGCTAAAAAGAAATACAAATTTATCACAGACGATCTCTCTTAGCAAATACCATTCTTGAGCTGCAAAGCCTTAGCTCTTAGAATTTTTACGGCTATGAAATTTGAAATCGACAAGAAATTTTAACGACGCGGCAAAATTTTAAATGAAACCGAGCTTTATAAAAAGAGTTATGCTTTTACATGGCGAATGAGTTAAATTTCAATTATATGAAATTTAAAACCTACATGAATTTTGCTTTGAATGAGCGATTTAGCTTCAGTTTTCAAGCATAATTTAAAATTTTAGCGTGAAATCATAATCTTAGAATTTTAAAAATTTAAATAGTAGATTTAAATTTTAGGGGCATATGCCCCTAAAAATTTTGAAAGGATTTGCGGGGATTATTTACTTAGCATTGAGCTTAGCATCCATAGGCGTTTTTCATAATCGCCGTAGTGATCCTGCGCGATATTTGAAGTCGTATCGTCGCCCTCTTCTTCGGCTACTTCTTGAAGCTTTTTAAATTCTTTTACTAAATACTCGTAGGCTTTTTTAACATCCTCAAGTACCTCAGATACGCTATAGCTATCTTTTACACTAATCGGAGCGTCTTTTGAAAGCTCAATTAGATCCTTAGCTTTAGTTACAGCCTTACCGCCTATTTGAAGCGCGCGCTCAGCCATATCGTCGAAAAGCTCGCCCATCTCGTCGTATGCTTTCTCGGTATAAGCGTGAACCTGTGCGAATTGCAAGCCCTTAACATTCCAGTGATAATCGTGGAATGCAACAAAGAACGCATGAGCGTCCGCCTGAAGTTTGTTTAGTTGTTTTACTGTTTTTGACATTGTGTCTCCTTTATTTAAAATTGCTGTAATTATAGCAAGATTTTCTTAAATTATAATTATATTAAATAATAAATTTTATCTTTTAGTGAAATTTTGAAATTAAATGGCTTTTAAATTTATCTACAATTTTTTTGAAATTTCAGCTATGCTGCATTATAATGCCGCATTATGAAAAACAAATTTATGATAACTATAACCGACCTTAACGGCTCTAGGAATTTTTTGCTTTCGCAAATCATCAAAAAGATCGCGTTATATTTGGTGCTATTTGTTTTTACCGTTTTCGTCACGGGTGCGCTATATATCAGGTATCTGGGCTCTAAAATCGATAGCCTTTCGCGAACCAAAACCGAGCTTAACGAGCTAAATCAAAAACTTCGTGACGGTATTGCGGCAAGTCAGATGGAATTTGAAGCCATCGAGGGTAAAATTTCGGATTTAGAGCATCAGTTTGGGCTTGATCCTGAGGAGGATGAGCGCGCGATCGACCGCCTATCTCACATCAAGCCTACTTCCGAACAAGAGATCAAAGAGCGTGCGCAAAAGATCATCAACGAAAAATTCTCCGACGCGCTGATAAAAGAAATTTTTATGCAGATCCCAAACGGCAGGGTCATGCGCACTCATCAGCTCAGCGAGAAATTCGGCTGGCGCAACCATCCTATCTTAAAGCGCAAGCAGTTTCACCCAGGCGTTGATCTACGTACGCCGCCTAAAACACCTATCTACGCGCCTGCAGACGGTATCATCCAATACAGTGGCGCGGGTGCTACGGGCTATGGCAATCTAGTCGAGATTCGCCACAACTACGGCTTTACGACACGATATGCGCATTTGGATTCAAATTTAACTCGCAAAGTAGGCGAGTTTGTAAACAAAGGCGATCTTATCGCTTTTAGCGGTAACACCGGGCTTAGCACCGGACCTCATCTGCACTACGAGATTAGATTTTTACAGCTGCCGCTAGATCCGCTAAATTTTATCAACTGGAACGAAAAAAATTACAAAGAAATTTTTACTAAGGAGGAAGATGTCCCATGGCAATCTTTAATAAAGGCGATGCAAACACCGCTCAAACAACAATAATCTCGTCAGGCACGCTCATCAAAGGAGAGCTGCACCTGTCGTGCATTTTGCATATCGATGGCAATGTCGAAGGCGACGTGATCTCCGATAACACCGTCGTCATCGGTAAAAATGGTACCGCGCGCGGCTCGATTAGGGCCAAACATATCGTAATCAGCGGCAAATTTTTCGGCAATATCGAAGCCGAGCTCGTCGAGCTGCTAGGCGGCGGTGTGCTCGTAGGCGATGTGCTATCACAAAGCTTCGGCATCGAAGTCGGCGCAAAATTTAACGGAAAAAGCGCTGTAAGTGGCGGCGATCAAGCCCTAGTCATCGACGGCAGCGCAAGTGAAGATGTCAAGCTCATCGACAAAGCTTTAGGCGAATAAATCGCGCACATTTTGAATTCTTGGGATTTAAAACGCTTTAGCTGACGGGGTTTTAGAATCCGATTGATATTGAAATTTTAGAATTTCTAGCCTTTGGAATTCTTAGAATTTTTAAGGCTTTTATATTTGCGTAATCTTAAAGTGTCTTCAATCTTAAAATTTAGAATTTTAAAAAATTCCAAATTTTAAGATCCTCGCAACCAAAATTATTGAAATTTTTAAGCTTTTAAATTTTCAAAATTTTAAAGCTTAACTATGCTTAAAATTTCAGAATTACACAGATCGTAAAACCCTAAATCCTAAAATTTTGCACTTGCACGGGGTTTTGAAATTTTGTTTGTAAGCCGGATTTTAAAATTCGCGCCCGACTGAATTTAAAATTTTAAAATTTCGCCGCAAAATAACGCATGGACGCAAAATTTCTGCTCGCACATACTTTAAAAGCTCGCGTAAGTTTTAAGTTTCGCAGAAGCTATGTAAGCAAGCATAAATTATCTCCGCCGAATGTTTTGACTCATTATATCTCTTTGTGCCGCCGGCTCAAAATTCCACGAGGTGATAAATTCCGCGGACTGAGCTAATTTAAGCCCATTATTAGATTAGTTATGTATAATGCAATTTCTTTTTGTGGACAGATGGGTGAGTGGCCGAAACCACACCCCTGCTAAGGGTGCAGCTTCTAACCGGGGCTCGAGGGTTCAAATCCCTCTCTGTCCGCCACTACTTTAGAATTTAAATCAATAAAATT
>CAUPZQ010000008.1:0-63367 GCA_963515915.1 uncultured Campylobacter sp. | reverse complement strand
TGCGGCACGAAGCCGAGCCTGCGCTATATTCCTGCGGTTAAATTGGGGGTGTGATATGAACGGAGCTATAAATTTCACTGCGACCTTCTCGCACGGCGTGGAGTGGGGTTGGCCGATCGCGGTCTATCTTTTGCTAGCGGGTATGAGCGGCGGCGCTTTGGTAGTTGCGATCTTCGTTAAGCTTTACAAAAAACAGACCGAAAGCACGCCGCTGTTTAAGGCTGCGTCGCTGCTATCTTTCGTCGCGATTTTACTCGGCATGGTTTGCCTGGTAGCCGATTTAGAGCGACCGCTTCTTTTTTGGAAAATTTTGATTAATTATAACTTCACCTCGGTTATGTCCGTGGGCGTAGCGGCGCTTTGCGTCTATATCCCGCTTAGCTTCGTAGCCTGCCTTTATGCGTTTGAAGCTGATCTTAGCGGATTTTTATCGCGCAGACTTACTTTTTTAAAAGGGCTTTTTGCGCTTGCGATGAAAATTTTAAACGCGCTTCGCCCGCTACTTCTTGCGCTTACGCTCGTTTTTGCCGTCGCGATCTGCGCCTATACGGGATTTTTGATCTCGGTTTTAGTTAGATTTCCTATCCTTAATACAGCCGTTTTGCCTGCGCTTTTCGTGGCGTCGGGCTTATCGGCGGGCATTGCGGGCTCAAGCCTAATAGCCGCGCTTTTCTTTAAGGCCGACCCGCACGGAGGCGATCTTAAAATTTTACACGCGGTCGAGTGGCCGGTTTTGGCGATGGAAATTTTACTAATCGGCATGATTTTTGTCTCGCTAGTAACGGGCAGCGACGTGCAAAAAGCCGCCAGCATCGCCTTTAACGAGGGATTTTATGCGAAGATGTTTTGGCTAGGCGTCGTGGGCGTAGGCTTTTGCGTACCGCTCGTTTTAAATTTCGCACTGGGCAAAAAGATCGCTCACACCGCGTTTGCGTTCTACGTTAGCGCGCTTGCCAGCGTAGTCGGAGTATTACTTCTTAGGATGTTTATACTATACGCGGGACAAACTTACGATATAATAATGTAAAACTGCGGAGGGTTAATGAGCGCGCTAAAAATATTAAAATTTTTCATCTCTTACAAGTTCGCGCTCTGCCTCCTTTTTATTCTAGCCGCAGGTGCCGGCGTCGCGACCTTTTTAGAGAGCATTTACGATACGCAAACTGCTAAAATTTTAGTCTATGAGGCGCGATGGTATGAGTGCGTCATGGGCGCTGCGACGCTGAGCCTGCTCGGCATTATAATTAAAACCAAAATGTGGCGCCGCTTCGGCTCCTTCGTCCTTCACGCGGCATTTATCGTCATCTTTATCGGCGCGGTGCTGACGCGCTATTTCGGCACCGAGGGCGTGCTGCACGTCAGAGCGGGCGAGAGCGAAAGCGAGATGGTGAGCGTCAAGCCATACTTGCAAATCCGCACGCAAGACGCGCTGTTTGAGCATCCGCTAAATTTAAGCCAGATCGGCGATAACGATTTTAGCTTCACGCAAAATATAAATTCTAAAAGCTTCACCGTCAAATTTGGCTCCTACAAACCCGCGCCCAAAGGCGAGCAGGGCACGCTTGCGGTAAAGGCGGGCTTTGAGGGCGGAAGCGAGCAAGAAGCGGAGCTTCGCGGCGGCGCTGGCTGGCTGGGCGAACCTAAAATTTTAAACTTTGACGGCGAGGAGATAATGCTAAGCTGGGGCTCGAAACTGATAGAGCTTCCGTTTGCGGTAAAGCTTTTGAAATTTAAGCTCGAGCGCTACCCGGGCTCGCAAAGCCCGTCATCCTACGCCAGCGACGTTGAAATTTTAAAAGAGGGCAAGAGCGCGGGGGAGCATGAAATTTATATGAACCATCCGCTAAACTTTGGCGGCTTTAAGCTCTTTCAATCCTCCTACGACACCGACGAGCTGGGCACGGTGCTGGAGCTTAATCGCGATCCGGGTAAAATCCCCACTTATTTCGGCTATTTCTTGCTTTGCGTCGGATTTATCGGCAATCTTTTTACTGCAGGCAGCAGGTTTAAAAAGCTCGCTAAATTTATCAAAAACAATGTGCCTGCCGCGCTTCTTTTGATTGCGCCGCTTTTTTTCAGCGTTGAGCTTCGCGCCGCAGATGAAAACTATCTGGCAAACCTTAAAGCCAACTCGCGTATTCATGCAAACGGCGCGTTTGCGGAGCTTTTGGTGCAAGATTATATGGGCAGGATCAAGCCGCTTAGCACCGAAGCAAGCGAGATCGTAAATAAAATTTCAGGCACGGAGGGGCTTTACGGCTTAAGCGCCGAGCAGATGATCCTAGGAATGAGCCTAAATCCTGCATTTTGGCGCGATCAAAAGATCATCAAGATCAAAAACGACGAGATCAAAAAGATGCTGGGCTTAGCGCCACAGGAGCGATATGCGAGCTTTAATTCGGTCTTTGATGAAAACGGCAACTACAAGCTCGCGCGCGTCGTGGACGAGGCGAATGAAAAAAGCGCCTCGCGCCGCGGCGTGCTCGATAATGAGCTGATTAAATTCGACGAGCGGCTAAATATCGCGTATCTGACCTTTAAGGGGGTGTTTTTTAAATTTATCCCCGTGCCGAACGACCCGCAAAACACATGGCTTTCGCCGAACGACGCCTTTGCGGATTATAGTATCGCTCCGCAGATCAAAGGCGTGCTAAATGACTATCTAAACGGCTTGCAGGATGGAATTTCGGATAATGATTGGGCTAAAGCGGACGGCGCACTTGCGGAGCTGAAAAATTACCAAAGAGCCACCTCGGCGGCTATTCTTCCAAGCGTTAGCCGCGTCAAGGCCGAGGTGTTTTATAACAAAGCTTCGGTTTTCAAAAAGCTCGTTTATTGCTATATGATCCTAGGCGGCGTAGCTTTAATATTGGCGCTTTTGGGCGCACTTTGCGGCAAGCGCTTCACGCTCGCGCAAAAAATTTTATTCGCTGCCTTTGCCACAAGCTTTGCGGCACATACCCTTGCGCTTGCGCTGCGCTGGTACGTCGCGGCTCACGCGCCGTGGAGCGATAGCTATGAGTCGATGATCTACATCGGCTGGTCGGCGGCGCTTGCGGGGATCATATTTTTTAGAAAGTCCCTACTTACGCTAAGCGCAAGCTGCTTGCTAGCTAGCATCGTAATGCTAGTAGCGCATATGAGCTTCGTAAATCCGCAGATCACCAACCTCGTGCCGGTGCTAAAATCGTATTGGCTTAGCATCCACGTCTCGGTTATCACGGCTAGTTACGGATTTTTAGGACTTAGCTGCTTGCTCGGTCTTTTGGCTCTTGTTTTGATGGCTCTTAAAAACAGCGCCAATCGCGAGCGGCTAGGCGCACAGATCAGATATATAACGGCGATCAATGAGATCAGCCTCATCGTGGGGCTTTCGATGCTGACGCTCGGAAATTTCTTCGGCGGCGTGTGGGCGAATGAGAGCTGGGGGCGATACTGGGGCTGGGATAGCAAAGAGACCTGGTCGTATGTCTCGATCATCGTCTATGCGATCGTGCTGCATCTAAAGCTTATTCCGAAGCTCGGCTCGATCTATGTTTATTGCGTAAGCTCGACGCTTGCATATAGCTCGATCATAATGACCTATTTCGGCGTAAATTTTTACCTCACCGGCATGCACTCTTACGCCGCGGGCGATGCGCCGCAGATACCCGCGCCGTTTTATTGTATAATAGCGGCGGTATTTTTAATAATCGCTCTTGCTTTCAGAGGCAGGGACGTAAAAACGATATGAAGGAGTAAATTTGAAAAAATTTCTAATAGCGTTAGCCTTGGCTGCCGCGGCAAATGCGGGCTTTATCAGCGAGGGCATTCAGGCGCAGCAAAGCGGCGATCATAAAAAACTCGCAGAAATTTACGAGCGAGCGTGCGGTTTGGAAAATAAAGCTTCGGGATGCTATAATCTAGCCGTTTTGTATTTTGAGGGCACCGGCAACGTAGAGAAAAATTTCGAAAAGGCAATCAGCCTCTACGAGAAGGCGTGCAGCGCTAAATTTGCGCTTGCGTGCAACAATCTAGGCTATATCTACGAAAGCGGCAACGGCGCGGATCAAAATTTTACCAAAGCCGCGGCTTATTACGAAAAAGCCTGCAAAGATAACGAAGGCTGCACCTCACTCGGGCTTTTATACGCAAACGGCGCGGGGCTCGCAAAGGACGTCGCCAAGGCGGCGAGCCTTTATGAGAAGGCCTGCACCTACGGCGATATGATGGGCTGCAACAACCTGGGCTATTTGTATCTGAAGGGCGAAGGCGTGCAGCAAAGCTTCGCAAAGGCTAAAATTTTTTACGAAAAAGCCTGCGGCGGCGACATCGGCATCGGCTGCAACAATCTAGGTTATCTATACGCCTTCGGACAGGGGGTAAGCCAGGATTATAAGCAGGCAAAGCAGCAGTATGAGAAGGCGTGCAACCTCGGTCACTTCGACGGCTGCAATAACCTAGCCATAATGTATGCCGAAGGCAAAGGCGTGAAGTCCGATAACGCCAAAGCAAAAGAGCTTTTCAAAAAAAGCTGCGACGGCGGCATCAAGATGGGATGCGAGAATTTGGAATTTTTAAATTCGATTAGTAAGTAGATTTAAAACATCAAATTTTTAAGGAGACAGTATGATTTTACGTTCGTTTTTAGCTTCGGCTGCGCTCGTCGCGTTCGTTTGCGGTGCCTCGATGGACGGGGCCAATAAACCGGCAAAGCCTATGTTTCAAAGCGTGGATCCGAGCAAGGCTACGCTTGTAGGAAGCGGCGAGGGCAAAGAATACTGCGCCGTTTGCGGAATGAATTTGGTTAAATTTTATAAAACTAATCACGTTTGGAACGGCAAGCAAGTCGCTTCTCTGCACTGCTTGTACGAGATTACGGGCGGCAAAATTCCAAGCGATGCGCAGGTCGTCGATACGAAAAATCTAAATTTGATCGACGTAAATAAAGCCTTTTACGTCGTAGGTAGCAAGGTCAAAGGCACGATGACGCGCAATAGCAAATACGCCTTCTCAACCGAAGCCGACGCGAAAGAATTCCAAGCCGAAAACGGCGGCGAGATAATGAGCTTCGCCAAGGCCTACGAGATTGCGGGGCAGGATTTTGAGGGCGATAATAAGATGATTAAAGCCAAGCGTGAGGGTGGCGTTTACGCGCACGGTAAAGAATTTTACGAAGCAAACTGCGCTAAAACTGAAGCGAAAAGCTTTAAAGCCATCTCCGAGCTTAAAGCTCATCTCAAAAATGTTTGCGACGCAAAAGGCGCGAGCAAGGAGCCTGAGTACGACAAACACCTGCAAGCCGCGGCGTTGTATCTATGGGACGCGCCGGCAAATTTAGGCAGCAGCGGTAAAGATGCAAAAGCGAAAAAACCTGAAAAGATCGTCGTGCCGGAAGGCGCTAAATGCCCGGTATGCGGCATGCTAGTGGGTAAAAACCCTAACTGGGCGGCGATGATAGAGGTTCAGGGCGGCGAGAACCTGTATTTTGACGGCGTAAAAGACCTGATGAAGTACTACTTCGAAAAGGGCAAGGGCTTTGATAAAATTTTCGTAACCGACTACTACAAGCTACACAAGATCGATGCTAAAAGCGCCTTTTTCGTGCTCGGCTCCAACGTCTTAGGGCCGATGGGCGACGAGCTCATTGCGTTTGATAGCGAGAGCGCGGCTAAGACCTTCGCTAAAGATCACGGAGGTAAGAGCGTGCTTAAATTTGACGAAATCAAAGAGAGCGTAATAGAAGGGCTATGAGGCTCATTTGCGTTTTAATTATCTTTTTTGCCGCCCTTTACGCGCTCATTGCGGTGCATTATGTAAGCTTTGATCGCGCAAAGGGCGAGCAGTGCCTGCAAAAGCTCGCGCGCGAGATAAAGGACGTGCGGCTCTCGAGCAGCTTTAAGAGCAAGGCCTACGCGGAGTTCGTCTATGATAAGTAAAAATTTCATCGACTACTCCGTAACTCTACTGCGAAAAGACAGAGCCGATCACTCCTTTAGCTTCGCGATATTTGCCTTTATCGTTTTTGTTTTAAGCTCGGTGCTTTTCATCTCGGGCTCCATTCAAAACGATCTCGAAAAGGTCATCAAGCTCAGGCCCGACATCGTTGTAGAGGCTCTACGCGCGGGCAAACGCGACCTGATGCACGACGGCTATATCTACGATATCTCCAAAATCGCGGGCGTCAGCGAAGTGCATGGCGCCGTGGACGGGATGTATTACTTCGCTCAAAAGCGCGTTTGGTTTCATATCGTAGGCGACGAAAATTTGAATGAAAATGAAATGATCGTAGGCGAGGGGGTGAAGGCGGCGATGGGCGAGTGGTACTACGAGGACGAGTTTCACTTCTTGACCGAACAGCGCCTAATCGCGATTAAGATTAATAAAATTTCACCGCACGAAAGCAGCATCGTCTCAAACGACGTGATCTATCTAAATCCCGTTACCGCGCGCGAGGTGCTAAGCCTCAAAGAGGGCGAATACACCAAGCTCTACGTAAGCGTACCCAACCCCAACGAAGTAAGCGAAGTAGCGCTTAAGATCGTAAATTTATACCCCAACACGCAAGCTCTTAGCGCCGAGGACGCGGTGGCCGAAGTGAGGCATCTGTATTATTACAAGGGTGGAATTTTTATGGTGCTTTACGCCGTGGCGATGATCTCATTTTTCATCTTGCTAAAAAATCAAATTTCGCTCGCGTACGGCGAGAAGAAAAAAGAGATCGCGATCTTGCGCAGTATAGGCTTTTGTATTAAAGACATCATCGCGATGAAATTTATTCAAAATTTCATCGTCTCGCTAAGCGCTTATCTGCTCGGCGTCGCGGGCGCTTATGCTTATGTTTTTGTTCTAGACGCACCGCTTCTGCGCGATATATTTTTAGGCGGCGAGCTACGAAATTTCATCACCTTTACGCCTTCTATAAATTTCAATATGCTCTTTTTGATCTTCGTCTTTAGCGTAATCCCGTTTTTGGCGTTCGTCATCATCCCATCCTGGCGCATCGCTATAGGCGATATGAGCGAGGCGGTCAAATGAACAAGATAGAGATCAAACAGCTTTATAAAATTTACAACGAGGGCAGGGTGAATGAATTTCGCGCTTTGAAAAATATAAGCTTAAGCGTCGAGGAAGGGCAGATCGTAATCTTAAAAGGCGTTAGCGGCAGCGGTAAAAGCACGCTTCTATCCATCATAGGCGCGCTTTCTAAGCCTAGCAGCGGCGAGGTTTTAGTAGACGGCGCAAACGTCTCCAAGCTCGCTGATATCGAAAGCTCCGCGTATCGCCACAAAAAAATCGGCTTCATCTTTCAGTCTTTCAATCTGCTTGAGGCGCTTAGCGTCTATAAAAACGTCCTTGCGCCGCTTAGTCTTGAGCGGCTGAGCAGAGATGAGCTTGGCGCGCGCATAGATGAAGCGATGCAGATCGCCAATATAGCGCATAAAAAAGATCAGATCGTCTCCAGCCTTAGCGGCGGCGAGAAGCAGCGCTGCGCTATCGCAAGGGCGCTTGTGATGGGACCGCAGATCATCTTGGCCGACGAGCCGACGGCAAATTTAGACAAACAAAACTCGCTCGGTTTTATCGAGATGCTTTCAAAGCTCAAAGAGCTTAAAAAGACCGTTTTGATCGCGACGCACGACATACTCTTTGACGAGCTAAGCTCCGTGGATCGATATGTGTTTTTAAAAGACGGAGAAATTTCTGCATGAGCGTATTTTTATCAGGCAGCGTGATCGCGTTTTTGGCCGTGGAGCTCATCGTAATAGCGCTGATGGCGATCTCGCAGTTTCACATCGTGCGGATCATGCGCTACTGGGACTTTAACGCCACCTCAAATTTACAATACGCCCTAGAAAAAAGAAACTATCTCATCAACACCATTTTGTTCTTCACGATAGCGTGCAAGATCATTTTGTTTATATTTTTCGCGCTCTGCCTAAACGAGCTCTCTTCAATCGTGCCGGGCGCGATGTGCTCCGCGGGCGTCGTGGGCTCGAACCGCTACGGCAACATCCTGCTACTTTTAAAAATTTTACTGATCTTCGGATTCGGGCTCTGGCTTATTTTAAACAGCCTCGATCTTAAAGCGGGCAAATTTCCATATCTTAAGCGCAAATACCTGATCTTTACCATCCTTTTTACGGGCGTTTTGGCGGAGTTTGTTTTAGAAATTCTATTTTTTACCAATATCCCGCTGCGTGTGCCGGTGTTTTGCTGCTCGGTCGTATTTCGCGCGCCGAAGCTGCCGTTCGGCTATACGCAGGCGCTTTTGGCGACTTTTTTCTACGCGATATTAGGCGCCATTTTGATCTTAAATTTCTTAAAGCAGTCGATGGCGAGCTTTGCTCTGAATTTGCTCTTTTTGTTCGTCGCATACTACGCGATCACCTATTTTTTCGGGCTTTACGTTTACGAGCAGCCCAACCATAAATGCCCGTATTGTATGCTTTTGAAGGATTATTACTTCGTCGGCTATGCGATCTGGGGCTCGCTGTTTTTGGGTATATTTTTCGGCATCGTGCCGTTTTTAACGGAGCTCATTACTAAGCGCGCCTACACCCACCTGCTTAAATACTCCTCGTTCTGGCTCATTCTAAACGCGCTCATCTGCAGCGCCTACGTCGTCAAATACTACTTCGTGCGGGGCGCGCTGCTATGATTAAGAAAATTTTTGCCGCGGTTTTGCTTGCCTGCGTGATGGGGCTGCTCATATCGTCGATGGATATAGCCGAATCCAAAATTTCCGTGCGCCACGGCAACACCGATAAACAGCCGCTGCAGATCGAATTCGGCAAATACCTATGTCACGAGAGCGGCACGGTGATAAACGATCTGTACAACACCGCTCAGGCCGTTATGCCAAACGGCGATACATATTTTTTCAACGACATCGCAAACGTCTTTATGTGGCTGATGCGGCAAAAAAACAAAGATGAGATCGTGGTGTGGGTTTATTCGCAAGACACCGAAAAATACATCATCGCCAAGGACGCTTGGTACTCGCGCGTCGAGATCACGCCGATGGGTTACGGCTTTGGCGCGTATGAGTTTCACAACTACGGCAGGAGCGACTACTACTACGACGAGATCGTGCTGTGCGCCGCTCGCGGCGAG
This sequence comes from uncultured Campylobacter sp., assembly GCA_963515915.1. Taxonomy (GTDB): domain Bacteria; phylum Campylobacterota; class Campylobacteria; order Campylobacterales; family Campylobacteraceae; genus Campylobacter_B. The sequence continues at coordinate 54,271 of CAUPZQ010000008.1, read as the reverse complement.
ACGCTGCTAAATCCGCTCATCAACATCCTGCTTTCGGAAAATAAAATTTAGCCTTGCGGCGGATCGGAAAATGAAATTTAGTCCCTCGATGGATCGGAAATAAAATTTAGATGTGCAGCAGGTGAGAAATAAAATTTAACTCCGCAGCGGGCGTAACTTGTCGCAGATACAGCTCGTCACGTAAATTTTACCTGCATCTGCTAATTTTATTAATTTTACCCACGCTTGCCGCTTTTATTAAATTTTGCCCGCTGCTGCTACTTTCGTTAAATTTAGCTCGCGTCCGAGTTTGCGTTCGCTCGCAATTATTAAATTTGCTCGTATTTGCCCGAGCTCGCGTCCATTCGTATTCATTGAAATTTGACCTGCATTCGCTCATTAAGCTAGCCTAAAATTCAGTTCGTATCGGCTTACTATTGTTAAATTTACTCGTCTATGTCCAAACTCTCGCTCGTCCGTCCTTACGGAATTTAGCTCGCATTTGCCTGGGCTCACACCGACTTGCTCGTTAAATTTGACCCGCCCGCACTGCTTGCTTGTATCGGTCGCTTCGTCCGCGCCGCCGATTAGTTTAAAATTCCAAGCCGCAACGATACGCGCTCGCTATGTAAAATTTTATCTCGCGTCTGCCGCTTGCGTTAAATTTGGCTCGCGTCTGTTTGGACGTTGCCCGTCGCGCGATCAATAAATTTATATCAATACGGGCGCCGAAATTTTAAGCTATAATGGCGCTAAATTCCACATTAAAGGAGCGAAAATGAGCGAAATTTTAGATCAGACGCTAGAGCGTGCGAAAGAAATTTTAGGAGCGGAGGCGCTGGATTTTAAGATCGAGCGCGCGGTCGTGGGGCTGTTTTTTAGCGGTGTGAAGCTGCAAGGAGGCGCGTGCGGGCTTAGCTATACGCCGCTAAAGTCCCTATCGGGCGCCGTTTGCTGCCCCTCGCAAGCAAGCGTGATGCCCGATTCGGGCAATATCGCGGGCAGGAGCGTACGCTATCTGCTGCGCGATTTAGGCTCCGCCGCGCCGCTTAAAAAGACGCTCGCACTTGCCGCGCTAAATGCGCTTGGAAGGGCGTGTTTTGATAAAATCACCGCCGATTACGATGTGAAATTCGGCGCCGATCCCTTTGATGAGCTGCGGATCGAGCGCGGCAGCTTTAGCGTCGTCGTGGGCGCGCTGGTGCCCTACATCAAGACGCTGATGAAAAATGGCGCGGATTTTAAAATTTTAGAGCTTGACAAAAGCACGCTTAAAGAGGCGGAGCTGCCGTTTTACCTGCCTGCAAGCGAGGCCGCAAGCGTCGTGCCGCGCGCCGACAATGTGATAATCACGGCTACGACGCTCATCAACGACACGCTGGGTGGGCTTTTGCGCCTGAAAAAAAGCGGCGCCAAGCTCGTGCTCGTGGGGCCAACCACGCCGCTACTGCCGCAGGCGCTGTTTGAGCGCGGCGTGGACTTTGCGGGAGGCACGCTCGTGCGGGATGCGGACGCGGTGCTCGATATCATCGCGCAGGCGGGCTCGGGGTATCACTTTTTGGGTAAATTTGCCGATAAAATCACGATTTGCAAGGGCTAGCGCGCGGATTGAAATTTTAAAATTTAGCGCGCAAGCGGCTTTGCCGCGAATTTTTATAGATCTACGCGAACGTTTTAAGAGGTATTTTTTAAAAAACGATGTAAAATGTCCGCTTTAGAAATGAGAGGAGCTATAGATGAATAGCAAAAGACGAAATGCGATGAAATTTAGCTTGGCGTGCGCAGCTTCGCTACTTTGCGTCGGTACCGCCTCGTTTGGGGCGAGCTTAAATTCGAAGGAGAAAAATATGCAAAAGTGCGTCTATATCGTGCACGGCTACGATGCTTCGCCTAAAAGCCATTGGTTTGCCTGGCTCAAAGGCGAGATCGAAAAATCGGGCGCAAGGGCGGAAATTTTAGCTATGCCCACGCCTGCGCACCCAAGGCTTGATGAGTGGCTGAAGACATTGCGAGAAAGCGTAAAATTTGAAGGCGAAGTCTATCTGGTCGGACACAGCCTCGGCTGCCCTACGATCTTAAATTTCTTACAAAGCAGTGCCATGGGCGGCGCAGTAGAGGGGATCGTGCTGGTCTCGGGGCTTGCAAAGCCGCTTAGCGACCCGCAATTTAAAATTTTAGACGAGTTTATGGATAAAGGCTTTGATTTTGAGCGCATAAAAGCCGCCGCAAAACAGCGCGCGGTGATTGCCGCAAAGGACGATTATATCGTGCCGTTTAGCTTCAGCCGCGAGCTAGCGGGGCAGATCGATGCTAAGTTTTACGAGGTGCAAAAGGGCGGGCATTTTTTGGATAGAGACGGCTTTACGAAGTTTGATCTCGTGTATGAAATTTTAGAAAAAATGATGAAGCTAAAGGGCTAGATTTGGGGCAAACACGCCCGCCCGCTTGGTTTTGCTTCTGCATTCGCCGCTCGCGTTTTCTCTACCGAAGCTTGGATTTGATTTGCGGCTAAGATAAGAGTCTCGTCTTTAGCCCGCCGAAGGCTTCCGCTACCCGCATAAATAAATAGATAAGCCTGCGGCGTAATCGTCGTTTGCGAGGCGAGTTCCGCGCGGTTTTTTGAAATTTCGCAAACGCCGCGGTGGCATAAATGCGTTTTACATAAATGTTAAAGCGCGGCGGCAAGTAGGTTTTGAGTTGCGGCGAGATAAAATTTTGCGCCCACGGCGGAGCTTTTGCGACGACGGAATTTTAAAATTTTAAATCGTGCGGCGAGGCCGAAATTTTAAATAACGCTTGGCTCGCGCGGGCTAAATCCGCGCCCAAGCCCGTACCGCGCGAGAGATAAAATTTGGCGGGCGCGAAAGGCGCATAGGCTTAGCTTTTATTTTCGTTAAACATGTATGAGATCGCGAAAACGAGCAAACAAACGGGCGCAACGATAACAAACGCTATACTCCAGACTGCCGCACGCTCGCCCCAAAAATACCCCGCCGCTAGGCATGCCGAAAACCCGCCGTAAAAAGCGCCGAGCGATAAATTTTCTACCGTAAAAAGCAGCAAACTAAGATTTGGATTTTTTACAAAAAGCTTGCTTAGCTTAAAATTTTTATACCTTTTGAACAAATACCAAAGCAGCGCGCAAGCCAAAATCGCAAATATTGCGGCAAAAACGGCGATTTTTGGCGCGCCCGCCAAAGGCAAAACTGCTAAAATCAAAGCCGCCGCCCACCAATCAAGCAAGAAAACTATCGGCTAAGCAAGCAGATACCTCGCCGTCCTGTGAAATTTATACCTTTGCTCCGCATCCATCGGTCTTAAGTCCCATAAATTTTTTAATGAAATTAATATTAGAGAATTTAGCGCCTCTCTATATCTCTACCGCCCAAATAATATTCTTCCAGCGGATAATTTATATTGCCGCAGTTATCAAATTTAAACCCTTTTCCGATACCGACTACGGCATTTTTTCTCTCTTTATAGTATTCTCTAGTAATGTCAAAATTTGTTACCAAGTCATAAATATACTCCGAATGGTTAAATTGCATATAATTACCGTTAAATATAGCAAATTTATCAAGAAACAAAGTGCCAGCAATAGCTTTATCGTCGCCGTCAACCCTAACTATCGGTCTGTCAAATCCAACGCTCGTATCTTTTAAATTTATTTTTAGATATTTCTTTGGATCGGTTTTTTTAGCCTTTAACTCTTTCATCAGTATCTGCTCGGTCGTTTTTCCCTCTTGATAATATTTTTCTAATACTTCAAAGCAATTCGATAAATTTATATTTTCTAGTTCATAGTATGCAACCTCGTATTTACTGGACCAAAATCTACCGAAGGTTTTTAACCTATAATCATCAATCATCCAATATAACTTTACGTCATAGTCCAAATATGCCCCTGCTACTTTTTTATACAGCTCCTCTTTGGGTAAAATTCTATCCTCTTTCAGGCAGTATCCTTGCTTGTATTTGTCGTAGTCGGAAAGGGAAACTATCACAAAGCCTCGCGAAGTGGAAAAATCTGGCACGATGCGGATAAATGCGGCGCAGAGTATCGCCGCCAGAAGCAGCGCGCCCGCTAGGGCTTTAAATTTAACGGATTTATAAAATTTCATATCAGTCCTTTTCTATCCATCCATTCGTTAGAGGCTAATTCTTTCGGACCAGGAGGAGTTTTTTTCCCCACAAATAATAACTCAATATATCGGCTCCGTAATTACCCTCTAAGTCTAATCTTAGATCAGTTTCTTTTTTGCCCATCTCTTATCCTTTTTCGGTTAAATTCGTTAAGATAAAGCTTCAACTAACTTTATCCGCCGTGAATCCACATATCCAGCTCCTGTTCCGCCGGGGCTTTGATATCAAAATCTATATTTCCGCAATTATCGTATGAGAATTTACGTCGCAAATGCTTCATATGAGTATAAGCTAAGACTTTGTTAAAGTTTTCTAAACTCTCATATCCGCTTTTTATTGCCATTAAATTTTTAATAACATTATATTCAATGTAAAAACTTATATCATCGACATCAACATAATTCACAAAAAATTGATTTTCTTTAATTAAAAATGATTTTTCTAAAAACATTTTTCCGTTATGAAATGGATTTTTCTCTTCCGATAAGATAATAGGCTGTCTAAAGCCCAAAATTTCATCCTTATATACAAAATATTTTGATAGATCGGAGATATCTATTTGCGTCTTGTCTTTTATCTCATAATCAAAACTCTTTCTGTCGGTATTTTCAACCAAAAAATCAAACCAGTTTTCTTCATTAAAATCGCCGATTAGATAGAGCCTGGAGACGTTCGCCGTATAAAAACTATGGCCGAAATTTTTTATATCGTGCTCATCGATAATGGTATTTCGCAGAACCTCATAGTCGTGATATCTTTTAAAATAATTTATAGCGGCATTTTGAAGTAGCTCTTCGTTACTCAGAATTCTATTCTCTTTTAGACAATATCCCTTTTGATATTTGTAATAGCTAAAAATAGTAACTATGCAGGAGCCTTGCGAAGCGGAGTAATCGGGCACGATGCGGATAAACAGGGCGCAGAAAAGTAGCACTGCGGTTAGGATTTTAAATTTAAGTTTGTGAAATTTCATTACGATCCTTTAGGCGCCGCCAGCGAAGCAAACCGCACACCTAGCCGCCTCGTTAAATTTATACCTTCGCTCCGCGTTCATTACTCTGAGCTTTTAAATTCGAGATAAATTTTAGCGACACTCAAAGTTTTCTGCCTAGCGCCAAAACCTCTTTGCATCGCTAAATTTCATATCTCGCGCTATTCAATTTTAAATCGCCGCGACATTTAAATTTTTGGTTCTCACGGCGCTCAAATTTTACTCGGCGCGGCGCCAAAAATTTCAGATAAGCTCTAAAGCCGTGCCTTAGTCTTATGCCCGCAAGCTTTAATCGCGCCGTAAAAAGTCGGTCTGTCACGTAAAATTCAGCGGCGCGGCAAAAGGGGTCCGTCTCATAAAGCGGTGCCGCATAAAATTTAACCGCACCGCAAAAGCTACTTCGCTGCGCAAAATTTAACCGCGCCGCGCCAAAGCTCGTTATTTCTTCGGCTTGCTTAGCTCGTAGCCGAAGCGGATCTTTTTGCTCTCGCCCGGCTTTAGCTCAAAGCCCCAGCTAAGCAGTCCGTCCTTGCCGAGGCTGCTCTGCTCGGGCGAGTTTTTCAGCGCGACCTTTACGTCCTCATGCGTCGAGACGGGCGCCCGCTCTTGTAAAACCACGTTCCACGCGCGCTTGGAGCTATTTTTGATCTCGTAATCCCAAGCCATGGAATTTTTACTTTCGCCGCCGAAAAATGAGTTTTTCGTGAAGTTATTTGCCTGCTCTTTTTTGACTTCGATCAGACTATTTTTACCCAGATATGCCGTAGTCTCGGAGTTTGCGGCAAAGCCTAGATGCACGAGCCCGATCTGCACGCCGTCGAGCTTTATTAGCGTTTCGCTCTCCTCTATGCTTCTTTCGGGGCTAAATTTAGCCCGCACGTAGGCCGCCTCGCTGCCGTAGCCGTCGATGAGCAGATCAAATTTCGCATCCAGACTCTGTTTATCGAAGCTGAACTCGCCCGCCTCACCCGCCTTGAGGCTTACGCCGCTAATTTTCCACACCTTTGAGAGTGAGCTTTCGATATTCGCGCCCGTCCTTGCATACGACGATCTAGCCTCCATCGCAGGCGCGACCCTATCCATAGTCGCCTCCTCTAGCATCACATCCTTTTTATAAGCCGCTGCGGGCGCCGGTCTTGCAGGCTCGCCCTCGTACCACGGATAAAACGGCTGCGGCGCGGTTTGTGAGGAGTACTCGTAAGGATACAGCGCGATCGTTAAATTCGCTAGCTCCGCGTTTAGCGGGTTTTGCACCGAGAGCTTTTGCGTAACCTCGATCTTGCCGCTTGCAAGATCGGCAGAGAGCTCGTTGTGCGTGTAGGCGCTAACATCGACGGGGTAGTTGATCTTAACGAAGCTCGGATCGCAGCCAAAGTTCGCGTTTAAGCGGCGCTCGTTTTTGATCCGGTATTTTGAAATTTTCTCTTTGAGCTTTCCGATTTGTTCGTCAGTCTTTGAAATTTCACCCGCTACGAGCAGGACTTCGTCGTAAATTTTTTGCGAATCCGCCTTTAGGCTCGCCAGGCTTCTATCTTTTAAGCTCGCAAAATCGCTTAAAAAGCGCTGCTGCGCCTTAAGCGCGACCAGGCGGTCGCTTAGCTCGCGCAGGCTCTTTTCGTCCGCCTCTTTTTTGGCGAATTCCGCGTTTTTCACGGGCTCACTCTCCTCCAAAGACAATTCGCGCACTTCGCAAGAGCCCGCGATCTCGATACTGCGGATATCCAAGTACTCCGGCACGTTCACGCTGAAGTTTGATTTTTGCGCGCCGAAGTTTTGGTGCAAGAAGGCGGAGTTCGCGTAGATCTCAAGGCTATTTTCCTGCGCGCTCAAATTTACGGCAAGCGCCGCAGCTGCGCTTAAAAGAACTATTTTTTTCATTTTTACTCCTTAAAAATTTTACGTAATTGTAACGATAAATTTTGATTTTTATGCTTAAAATTCGGAGCGAATTTTAAAATTCCGACCCCGCCGCCCGCTTTGAAATTTTAAAATTTCGCCGCCGTAAAAACTCCGCCGCAGAGGCTAAAATTTTACCGCTACTAGCGCCCATTAAGTCCTCTCACTCGCGCAGCCGAAGCGATAAAATTTTAAAATTTCGAAGCCTCTATTACAAGGACGAGCTTCGCTCATCCGCGAAGTCAAACCGATAAAAATGCAGGCGCTAGCCTGCCGTAACTTTAGCGGGGCGTGGGGCAGAGCCCCACTCGCAGGCTCGAACCTTCAAGGAAACATCGACTATGTCGAGCGCTTCGCTTGTTTTGTTCGAGCCGAGAAGTAAAACAGATAAATTTTAAAATTTTACGCAGCAAAATTTCTGTAACTTTAGGTGGGTGCAGGGAGTGCTTGCACTCCCGCTCGCAAGGACGAGCTGTACCCTTCCGCGAAGTAAAAACGATAAAAATGCAGGCGCTAGCCTGCCGTAACTTTAGGTGGGTCGAGGGAGCGAAGCTCCCCGTCGCAAGGACGAGCTGTGCTCGTCCGCGAAGTTAGGATCAAAACGGATACGTCAAGCAACACACCCTGCCGACCTTTTCGTTGTAGCTGACGTCGAGCTTCAGATCGTATAGTTTGCTTAAAATTTCGCTCTTTATGATCTGCTCGGCCTTGCCGTATGCGACCTCGCCGCCGCCTTTTACGAGCGCGACGTATCCGCCCAAAAGCAGCGCGAAGTCCGGATTGTGCGTGGCTAAAACGACTGTGTAGCCGTTTTTAAGAAGCTCTTTTGTGGCGCGGAGGAATTTGTATTGGTTGGCAAAGTCTAACGCCGAGGTCGGCTCGTCGAAGATCACGATCTTAGGCTCGCTGCAAAGGGCGCGCGCGATGGATGCCATCTGCCTCTGGCCGCCGCTTAGGCGCGTGATGATCTTGTCTTTTAGGTGCCAAATTTCAAGCATTTTCATGTAGCGCTGCGCGAGCTTGTAGTCGTTTTCGCTCGGCTGCGAAAAGATCCCGATATGCGCCGTGCGCCCCATCAGGACATATTCGAAGACGCTGTAGTCGTACTCGCAGACCTCGCTTTGCGAGACGTAGCCGATGATTTCGGCGCGCCCTTTGGCGCTAAGGCTCGACATATCCTTGCCGTCAATTGAAATTTTACCGCGCAGAGGCTCAAGCGTGCCGCTGATTAAATTTAAAAGCGTCGATTTGCCCGCGCCGTTTTGCCCCAAAATCGTCAGCATCGCGCCCGCTTCGAGGTTTAAGTTCACGTCGCGCAGCGTTAGAGGGGCGGATTTTACGTAGCCGAAGTCTAAGCTCTCAACCCTAACCATTTAGCTTCCTTTTATTTTTAAGCAGGATGAATATAAAAAATAGCGTGCCGATAAAGCCTGTAAGCACCCCTAGCGGGATCTCGCTTTGATTTATACTGCGCGCTACGTCATCTACGATGAGCACGAAGATCGCGCTTAAAAATATGCTCGTGGGGATCGCCTTGGTGTTGCTAACGCCCACGATCATGCGCGTTAGATGCGGCATCAAAAGCCCTACCCACGCGACTATGCCGCTGATACACACGCTGCTTGCGGTTAGCAGCGTCGCGCAGACGATGATGATGCCTCGCTCCAGCACGACGTTTACGCCGAGCTTCGCCGCGGTCGCATCGCCCATAGATAGGACGTTTATGCGGTAGCTCATCAGCACCAAGACAGCGATACAAACCCCCATCACCGGCGCTATCATCGCTAGCACGGAGGGATCGACCTTCGCGAGGCTTCCTAGCTGCCAATATACGATGTCTGCAAGCTTCGTCTCGGGATCTGCCATAAATTTTAAAAATCCGATCAGCGCGCCCATTAGACCGCTTACGATGATGCCGGCAAGCACGAGCATTATGGTGGCGCTCGAACGCAGCGCGCGCGTGATCAGAAGCGTAATGCAAACCGCCGCAAGCCCGAAAACAAAGGCGAAAAGCTGGATCAAAAGGATGTTTAGATCAAGCAGGATCGCGATCGCCGCACCCACGCAAGCTCCGGCGCTGACGCCTAAGAGATCGGGCGAGACGAGTTGGTTTTTAAAGACGCCCTGATATGCCGTGCCGCTGATACCCAGCGCCGCACCCACGAGCACTGCGGCGATGATACGCGGCAGGCGCACCTGCATGATGACATTGTGGACGTTTTGCGCTACCTCACCGCCGCTAAGCGCCTTTAGCACCTCGGTGATGCTTAGGCCGAAGCGCCCTATACAAAGCGATATCGCAATCGTCGCAATCGTCGCTAGTATCAGTAGCACGAGCATAAATTTAAAATTTTTCATACCTTCCCTTGCTTTAAATTTTATCTTTTGCATTAAATTTAATCTTTGAAATTTCACCTCGTTGAAACCTGCTTAAAATTACGCTTTAAATTCTGCCCTCCGCTCGTAGGCGAAAGGCTTGCGGTAAAATTCCTTCGTGATGGCCCCAAGATCAATATTTCAGAAAAGATTCGGATGAAAATTTTAGCCGCCCGCAAGATTTGTAGTGACGTCCTCACGCCCGTGCGGTCCTGGCCGAAAATGTTTGTGGGCGCAGCATAGGCGCGCTTTTGTCGCACTGCCTCAAGCTGCGAAACGCAGGACTTGACAGCAGTGCCTCTCCTCACACGACGTCTTCTGCCGATGATGACGCAGTGGCTGCAGCGACTTTGATTTATACATCTAAATCCTTAAACAGATATGGCATTTTAGCACATATCATATTAAATTTTTATGATTTCAACTTTCATACATGCGGGCGAGATCTAATGGCGTGCAGCTCCGTGCAATAAGGCTTTTAGCAAAATTTAACTTGCGGATTTCAGATGAGCGTCTACGAAATTTACGCCAAGATGGAATTTTATAATTTCATCCTTTCGCGAAAGATGCGCTTAAGCTCGATGGCGGAATTTGCCCGGCTAAATTTCGCCTATTTAGCAGCAGACGTAGCGCGCGGCGAAATTTTATGCAGAGTCTGAAGATTTGATTTAAAATTTCATAAATGGATGTGGTGCGAAAATTTTATCTTTATTTGACCTCGGTTTTGCTAGCCACTTAGTTGTAGAATTTTACTAGCAGTTTGGATGCGGGATTTTATTTGTCCGCAAGAGGGTTAAATTTTACCGTGAAATTTCGCATCGTTTAAAATGCGATGCGAAATGAATCCATCCGTCGCTACTGCCAGCCTAGGGATTTGCGTTTTAAGCGCATGTCGCTTACCATTTTTAGCGCAAGCGCGACCGGATCGGTATCTACGTGCATCACAGAGCCAAGCGCTCGCCTGGTGCCCTCTTTGAAAAAGTGTATGACATTTGCAGAGCCGTGGATTTGATACTCGACGCAGTGATATGAGTCGATGCCCATTAGACGGAATCCGAGCGAGGCATCGACGCCCTTTTCGTTCGCCCACTCGGGAGAAGTGAAGGCAAGCGGCAGCTCGTAGAGATTTTTGTCTAGCACCCCTGCGATACCTGCGAAAATTCCGCTGGAGCGGGTATTATCGATACACTCACCCACGTGCCAAACCGGTGGAAGCTCATCTTTTTCTAAAAATGCCCGCAGCGACGCGCCCGCTTTTTTATACGCGCTTTTTTGACAAAAGTCCAGCTTCATTAGCGGAAACGACGCGCAGCCATTGGTCAGGATTAGGACGTTATTTTCGATTAGGGTTTGTGCGACATCTATGATAGCGCGCTCATAAGGCACTTTAGGATTGGTGCAGCCGACCATATTTACGATGCCTAAAATTTCACCGCTTTTTAGCGCGTGCGCTAACGGCTCCATGCCGCCGTAGTGCTTATGGACGAATTCTACCGAAAAGCCCACTTCGGCCTCGACTTCATACGGCGGGATATATACCGGCAGTCCCTTGCGCTTTTCGTGAGATTGCAATGCGCGATCTAGAATTTTACGCGCTAAATTCCTAGTCTCGGCGATATTACTATGGTGATGATCGTAGCCTATATGCTCGGCTCCGGGAAGCCTAGCTGATGAGCTTGTGGTAACGACCTTGGTCTGGAAGCAGTTAGCCACGTCCATAATCGCAGGATAGACATCTTGGACATCGGCGACCCAAAGATCAAGTGCGCCTGTGCCTATGACGAGTTCAGCAGTTACGGCGTTTGAGAGCGGCACGACGCCCCAGTTGCGATACATCGCCGATAGCCCAGAACAGCACACGCCGTAAAATGCGATCCCCTGCGCGCCTATTGCGCGAGCCTTGTCTTGATACTCCTTAGAATTTCCGATCTCCACTATTAGGCTTACCAATGTCGGCAGATGTCCGTGCACGGCGATATTGACCCAGCCTTTTTTAAGTGCGCCCATATTGCTTTTGGAAGTTACGCGATCTCCTACTCCAAATAGCGCATCTGTAGCGATATTCGCAGCTACTACGCCAGTGAATGTAAAAGCAAGCCCACAGCGCAAAAGATGCTGCATCACGCTGCGCCAGTCTCCGTCCGTGCCTACACCCGTTCGGTGATACGCCTCAAAGACTTCGTTATAAGCACTAATCGGCAAGATATCCAGCTTGCGCCATACCTCTTGACGCTCCTTGGGTGCGAGCGCAGTGATGGTTTTATACTCGCCGCTACTTTGCGAAAGATCTGTCAAAAGCATATCGGCAAGCTCGATCGCTACCTCTTTTAACTCTCTGCCCTCAGTTGGAATTCCAAAGGCTTTGGCGGTATTGATGATTTTGTATTCGCCTATTATGGGCAGATCTAGCTTGCCTTGCGCCGCCCATTTTAGCGACAGCAGAAGCTCTCTGGCGTGCGCGCCGTGTTGAGCTACGCCTGCAGCTACTTGACGCAGTAGGTTGCGCGATACGATGAGATCGGCGTCTGCACCGCAAGTGCCGCGATCGGCCTTTTTAGTAATTTTGCAAGGTCCCATATTGCAGATCTTACAGCATACTCCGCTAAGTCCATAGCTACACATCGGCATCTGTTTGTCGAAACGATCAAACGCCGTATCTACGCCGATCTGCTCCATCCTAAGCATCATTTCACGCACGGCGGGATCGGGGGTTTTCTCAAGTACTTCTTGCTTTGTAGGGAAGGTCTTTTTGTATTCAAGCGCCGCCTTCATATAATCCGCCGTAAATTCCGCCTCGTGAAAATGCTCGAAAAGATTGCCATGCGCGTCTTTATGCGTGTGAGGGCTAGCCTCTGCGGGCACTAAAACTTTTGGGATGCCGTGCTCGTCAAATCCGATAATCGCGCGATGAGAGTGGGGTTTATGATCATGGCAATGTTTGTCGTGCTCGTGCGAGCTGATGACGGAATCCTCGTCGTGCTCATGCGAAGACGCCGCAGAATTTGCGCCGTATTCGTGCAAATAAGCTGCGAGGTTTTCTTCTTGATCGTGTGGGTGGGTCGCAAGATCTTCGTCGCGTAGATGCGAGTGGATTGCGGAGTTATCGCTATGCTCGTGCGAGCAAGAGAAGTGGTCTTCGCTGCTTGAGCTCTTCGCAGGATTTGAGATGGAATTTGTCAAAGAATCAGCCATGGAATTTATTGTAGAGTTTATTGCGGATTTTTTAGCGTTGCCTGCGCTTTGAGTGCTTGAGTGCGCCGCAAAGTTCGTGCTTGAAGCAGAGCTTGCGCTATCATCGTAGCCAGACGCGGAATTTTTGGCTTCGCAATCGCACTCGTCGCAGGAATTCCCACCTGCGGCGCGATTTTTAGAAATTTTGTCGCGAGCATGTGAGGCGGAAGTTATAGAATTAGCGGCAGAATTTTTAGCAGTGCTTGCACTTTTGTCGAAAACGGATGCGGCGGAGCTTTTGACCGCGTCTGCGGCAAAATTTTCCCCCTTATTCGCAGCGGAATTTTCATCCGTCGCAGCCTTCTTACGTGAGTCTTTTTGTTTTGAGATTTTGCCGTTTGCCATGACGTCTCCTTAAAATTTATTTTAAAAATAAGCGAGAATGTAGAGCTCAATAAATATACTGAAAAACTACACTATTTAAATCTTATAGATAAAATTTAACGTGATTGTATTTTTTAATTGCTTTAAATTCCCTTAATAGCGCACTAAAATAAAAGATAAAATTTTATGAACAAAATATACTAAAATAGCTGGATTTAAATTTTGCCAAGCGGCTCGATCATCTTAGATAATCGATCAGCCTAGCGGAGATTTCGCGAAACTGCAAAATTTTATGCCCCTTTTTCTCGCGCATGAAGTCCTGCGCGTCGCGCAGTCTCGCAAACGTGATGAGATCGTCGCCTCTGGCGCTTTGCAGCACGCTGCCGAAAACATAAAACGCGTCCTGCGCCCGCAAAATTTCGCCGCTTGCGTAATCGGTAACATAAAGCTCCGCGCCGCCGAAATTTGCGTTCGTGGAATTTGACTCGCCGAAATTGCCGCTAGCGGAATTTTTACTCATCAAATTTTCCTCTGCGAAAGCCCCGCCGTTATTGCCGCTCAAATTTTCGCCCTCGAAAAAATACGCAAACATCGCCTTGGGCGAGGCAAACGCGAGCGCACTGCCGTCTTTGAGCCTTGCGTAAGCGCGAGATTCAGGGTGCGCGCTAGTATCGATGCCGTATTTGGCGCAGGTAAGATTTACGTCTTTGAGCCACGCAGGCTCGCGCGCAGATTTGAAATTTTGCGCCGAGCCGGAGCCTCCGCTATCCGACGCGCCTAAATTTTGCGCCGTCGAATTTTGCATCTCAGCTGCGCCGCAAAGCGCTATAAATGCCGCCAAAATGAGTGGAAATTTCACGCTAAATCCTTCGATCTAAAGATAAAATAGCCCAAAATCAGGCTTGCCGCGCCCAGCGCAATCGGATAGAGCAGCGAAAAGGCGATGAAAAGCCCGCGCCCGAAGTGATCTAGGATAAAATATGCCGTCGTACCGATGACCGCAAGATCGGGATCAAACAGGCTGATGGCGGCGATGCGGAAGTCCTCCATCGGGTTTGCTAGGGCGATCGCAAAGATCAAATTTTCGTTCACTCCCGTTTTTGCGAGCAGTCCGATCAGCACGAGATCCAAAAACGCAAGGCAGAAAAGCCAGACGAAAAATGCGAGCCCAAGCCCCATCTCTTGGCTTTTTGAAACGGCGCAGATTAAAAACGCGATCCCCAAAAATGCCGCGCACAAGCTAAAAAGCAGCCCCGTATAAAGCAGGCAGATCGCCCACGGAATGCCCGTGCCTTTGATCGCGCCCCAAACGATCGCAAGCAGCAGCGACAAAAATATCGGCACGAACACTCCAAATAGCCTTCCTAGCGCCTTACCGTAGTAATACTGCGCCTGCGAGATCGGAAAGCTTAGCAGGTATTCTAAGATATTTAGGTCGCGGTCGGCTAGGATCGCCTTGCTGGTGGTTACGAGCACGAATACGGGTAGGATGATGATGCAGATCTGAATAAACAGCAGCAGCAGTCGCGAAAGCCCGCTAAAGCCGAGCACGCGCGAGTCGGTCACCCCCGTGATGAAAAACGCCGCCACGAGCCCGCTAAAGATCAGCAGATAGAGCAAAAACCAGCGCGAGCGGAAGGACTCTTTGATATCCAAAGCGGCGATGGTGAGTAAATTTTTCATTCTTTTCCTTTATTGCGCCTCGGCGCGCTTTAAATTTAGATTTCTCGCGCGGCTTAAACGTGCTTTTAAGCTCGACTCTGTTTTGCAGCGCGGATTTCGCGGCCTTAAATTTTGCCCGTCTGGCGTTTAAACAGGCGGCGAAATTTTATCCGCCGCTTGCAGCTCGCGCATAAATTTTAAATTTACGGCTCGCTTGCGGCGCCTGCAAACAGCGCGCTGTTTGCCGCCCGCTATCCGTCATCTGCCGCAGTTTTAAAATTTAGCCGTTTAACGGAACTGCTTAAATTTCAATTCCGCAAAATTTCAAAGCCGGGCGTATCTCGCGGCATAAAATTTTAAAATTCTAAAAATCCCGAAGCGACAAATTCTGCGCCGGATAAATTTTAAATTTACGGCGAAATTTTAAACTGGTACCGCTCTCATAAAATTTCATTCGGCAAAGCGAATTTTGCGCCGCGCGTTAAATTTAGCCGCGTCGCAAGATAAAATTTCGCAGCCGTCTTTTAAGCCTGGCTTTGACTCGCGCCGAAGTCGCGAAGTAAAATTTTATCTCATCGATGGCGGTGCGGGCGGCGTGCTGAAATTTTACGCTTTAAATTTAGCGCAAAACATGGGTCGCTTAAAATTTCGCTTTAGCCAAAGCGTCCTTAATGCGCGTGCCCCGAATGCATATCGTGCGCCGTGCCGTTGCCCTCGTGCATCTGCCCCATATCGTGCGTCGCGCCTTGAGAGTGCGCCGTGCTGCCCGCATCGCCGCTCATGCCATGATCTGAGCCGTGAGTGTGCTCCATACCGCCCATATCGTGCTTCGGCTCGCTTGTGCCGTGCTCTGCGGAGTGAGGGTCTTTCATGCCGCCCATGTCGCCGTGTCCGTGCATGCTTCCCATATCGCCGTGCGCATCGCGACCCATATCTCCCATTCCCATGCCGTGCGAGCCGCCGCCTGCTTTAAGTGCCGCGACTACCTGATCGAAGCTGAAGTCTTGCTTGCCCTCTTGCTTGTTTTTAAACGCGCCCCAGCCAAACGACATAGGGGTTTTAAAACCGCGATAAAAGTGCGCCGTGCGTGCGTCGATAAACTCGCCGTTGCCGCTAGCGTCATTGATGTAAATTTTAGCGTCCTTTAGCCAGTTTAGCTTGTCGTTTGTCACCATAAAATCCACTAAGCAGCCGATGTCGTCAAAGTAGTGGTTTTTGCCGTCCACGCGCACATCGACGCTGAAGCGGTTGTCGCTGATCGCCATCTGGCAGTGCTCGCATACATCCCTGTCGTAGTGGACGTTGCCGTAGTCCTTCTCGTCGCCGCAGCCTAAAAACGTAAGCGCCGCAAGTGCGCAAAGTAAAAATTTAAACATTTTTGTCATCTACGATCCTCCCTAGATCCATACAAATCATTCTTTTTACCAGCCCTTCAACCTCGTCGAGCCTATGCGAGATAAAGATTAAACTTTTGTCTTTTGCGTGGTTATGCAAAAGCGTCTTAAAATGCTCGCGCGCGCTCGGATCGAGATTGGCGGTCGGCTCGTCGAAAATCATCGCCTTGCTGGCTCTGCCGAAGGCTAGCGCGATTAAGAATTTCTGCTTCATACCGCCGGATAGCTTATGAAAAGGTTTGTTTAAATTTGAACCCAGATCAAGCTCCATTTCACCGCAAAATTTTACTATATCCGCTCTGCTTGCGTCCGCCGTGCGCTCGGCGAAGTAGATAAGTTCATTTAGGCTCAGCTTAAGCGGCGGCGGGGTCTGCGGCACGAAGCTGATACCGCGTAGCGCGCGGCTGCGCTGCTTAAACGAATCAAATCCGTCGATGGCGACGCTGCCGCTTGTGGGTATGTATTCGCCTAAAATCGTCCGCATCAGCGAGCTTTTGCCCGCTCCGTTTTGCCCGACGAAAAGCACTTGCTCGCCGTCCGCGATATTTAGATCGATATCTTTTAAAACGAATTGATCTGCGAATTTCTTGCTTACGTTTTTAATCTCTATCATAGGCTTCCTTAGATCATATCTTTTAGCTTATTGCCGATACCGAGCGCGTCTTGATGACACACGTCGATACAGCGTCCGCACAGCGTGCAGTCGATCCCTTTTAGCATAAATTTGCTCTTATCACCTAGGTTTTCGGATGCCTTTTTTTTAGTGATATCCAGTACGTGTGAAACGAAGCAGACGTCTTGGCAAACGCCGCAGTGATCGCACCTGCTTTTATCCCAAGTAATCTTGCTAAGGCTCGCTTTCGCCGCAAGCGAATAGGTGCTGCCTAGCGGGCATAGGTGCGTGCACCACACCCGTCTGCTAAAAAATACTTCGAGCAAAAACACAAAAACTATCCAAAGCCCCGCCAGCGAGAAGCCGTAGATGATGAGGCGCGATAAAATTCCAACTACGTTAAAAATTTCAAAAACGAGTAGATCCGTAATCGCGCTTAGCAGCAAAAACACCGCCCAGATCGCATATCGCATACCGCGAGGCAATGAGCGCTCCTTGATGACGTGCTTTGAAATTAGCGTATTATGCAGCTTTTCGCCGATCTCGCTAAGCGCTCCGTAAGGACAGATCCACGAGCAAAACGCCTTGCCGCCCGCGATGAAATAAAACAGCAAAATGGTGCCCGAGCCGATAAGCAGATTTATCGGCAGATCCTTGTGCGCGGCGATCACCTCAAGAGTCGCGAAGGGATCTGCTAGGTGAAAGCCAAGTATCCGCGAGCCGCTGATGTCGCCCTCTAAAATTTGAATATCCGCGCGAAAGGAAAGCACGAAAAGCAGATGCACCAAAAATACCGTGGCGTAGCGCAGCGCCCGAATGCTGGGGCGCAGTTTGCCGCTTCTGTTTTTAAGCGCAAAGGTCGAGAAAAAGCTCGTATTTTTGATCGTGCATCGCGAATTATATTTATCCAAGACCTACTCTTTAAATTTTGAAATTTCATCCGCGAGCTTATCTAGGCTCTCGTCGCTTACGTTGGTCAAAAGTCCGCTCATCAGGCTGTTTTTGATCTTGCCCGCCTTATAATCTTTGAGGCTTGCTAAAATTTGATCCTTGCTCTTGCCTCCGATCGGCGGAGCGATCTTGCCGCGTCCGTCATCGCCGTGGCAGGGTGCGCAACTTACCAGATAGGAGCTGCTAACCTTGAAATCGCGCTCTTTGACGCTCTGCTGCAAAATTTTAATATTTTTTACGTCCTTATCGTCGATGAGATCGACGCTTTTGCTCTGCGGCGCAGGCTTTGCTTGCGCTTGCGGCTTGACTTCTTGCTGCGGCGCGCTAGAATCGTCCGAACTAGCCATAAAGATCATCAGCGCGATCAGCGCGACGCCTAGAATCAAAACTAAAATTTTGCCCGGTTTCATTTCTGCTCCTTAAATTGTTTGTTGAACTCGTAAATTTCTTTCGCCATCGTCTCTATCTGCTGCTCGCTCATGCCGTTTACGAGCTGCACCATAAGAGGGTTAGGCTTTTCTTTGAATTTATACTTTTTAATCATATCCACGATCTGCGCGTCGGTTTTATCTAGAAGCGATGGGCCTATGATGCCGTTGGCGTAGTCGTCGTGGCACGCCGAACAGCGCAAAATGAAATCATGTCCGAGCCGTTTTTTCATCAGATCGAAATTTAGCTTTTCGTATTGGTTTTTGATGCTCGAATATGCCACGATATTTTTGGTCGTTTCGTTCACATCGCCGTTTAGGTTAAAATTTACCTTTCGCTCACCGTAAAAATCGTAGCTTACGAACTTATCGTCCTTCTTGGGCGCTTCGCCGCTTTTGACGCTTATGCGAGGCTTGGCGGTGGAATTTTGATCCGCTTTCTGCGATGCGGAATTTACACTCGCGGAATTCTGATCCGCAGAATTTTGCCCTACGGAGCCTTGCGAAACGGAATTTTGCCCACCGGAATTTGCGGCGGCGGAGCTTGAATCACCGTCATCTCCGCAGCCGCATAACAAAAGCGCCGCAGCTAGCGAGCAGAGGTAGAATTTAATAGAGTTTTTCATTGTTTTCCTTCATAGATTGATTTGTAATCCGCCCGCGGGATTATCTCGATGATACGCGCCGGACAGAGCTCTGCGCACGCCCCACAACCGACGCAAGCGCTGCGGATCTGCGGAGCGAAATGCTTGCCTGCTTCTATCATCGCAATGGCATCGAGCGGCTGCGAGTAAGGACATAGCGACGCGCACAGATCGCAGGGCTTGCCCTCTTTCGCCGCCAGCGCTGAGTTTAGCTCGCGCTCTTGCTCGGTCTTGGCGGGCTTTAGACGCAGATCGCTAGATTTTAAAGTCTGCCCGCGATACGCCAAACAGGCGTTTAAATTTTCAATCACGGCGATACCCATTTTAACCTTTTTAGGCTCGTTCGTCTCATGGCTAAGCGCTCCGCTTGGACAGGCAAGCACGCAAGGAAGTGCGCCGCAAAGATAGCAGCCTCGCTCTTTGGCGTCTATGACGGGCGTGCCGATGTCAAAAAGATGCGTAATATCGAGCAGATAGATGCTGTGATAGGGGCAGACCTGCACGCATTGACCGCACTTGATACAGCTAGAGCGGAAGCCTCGTTCCGCTAGCGCTCCGGGCGGGCGCAGATATAAAGAAGCGGAACTCCCGCTAGAATTTTCCGCAGAATTTTGTTTTATGGAATTCGGCACGGAATTTTGCCCTGCAGAATTTACGGAATTTGACGCGCCGGAATTCTGCGCTTCGCCGCCCGTAAAATTTACGGAATTTGTGGAATTCTCATCCGCAAATAAGCTCGCTGCCCCTAGCGTCCCAAGCGCTCCGCCGAGTAGTTTTATCGCTTCGCGTCTATTCTTTATCATTGCTTCATCCTAGGTTTTGGATCTTTTAGCAGTAGCTCAGGCTCTGAAAACGGAGCGAGCTTGGAGATGAAATTTAAAAGCGCGATCCCGCTGGAGCCGTAAAAAAACCGCACATTCGGTTTATACGCCCAAAGTCTATCCGCATAGGCATATGCCGCATAACTCACATCGCCGTAGCCGTCGCCATCGCGATCAAATCCGTCGTAATCGTCAAAATAGTTGCCATTCCATTCATTTTGCAAGAGCTTGGATTGGGGCGTATCGTTTAGCACGATCTCCATATTGCCTTTAAATTTATTGTTTTTAAATACGCTTTTTAGCTGCGTGGCGTGGAATTGCACGCCGATGCTGTTGTATTCGATATCGTTGTCTTCAAAAACGTTAAGTGAGCTCGGCTGATAGGGGGATTGATCCAGATAAAATCCGCGGGCGTTGTAAACGACTTTATTATCCGTAACCCTGAAATTTGAGCTATCCTTCATACCGATACCTACGCCGTAAGCGCCATCCGCGTTGCGCACGATGTTACGCCTAGCTATATTGTCGCTTGAAAACATAAAAAATAATCCCACGCTATTGCCGTCGTAGTAGTTATCCTCTACGACGTTATGCCCGGAGTTCATAAAGTGCAGCGAATAACGACAGTTATGGCCTTTATTGCCCGCGACAAGATTGCCGTTAGAGAAGTAAAAAACGGTGTCGCGGACGTTGTGGACGTCGTTATTTAAAATTTTATTGGCATTGGAATACCAAAGCTTGATGCCGTCGCCTTTGAAACTCGTGCGGTAGGTATTGCTTGAAATTTCGTTGCCCTCGATCGTTACGTCGTTTGCCTTGCTTAGCACGACGCCGTAGAGCACGTCTTTGATGAGATTATTTTTTATGATTACGCTGTTTACGTCGCTTACGTTGATGCCCGCATCCTCGCTAAGATGCTCGAAGCCTCCGTTTTGAATTGTTAAATTCTTGATTGTAACATGCGGAGAGCGGACGCGGATCACCGTGCCGTTGCGATCGCCTATGATCACGGCGGAGCGGTCTAGTCCGTCGATAGTAAGGGGTTTATCGATTAAAATATTGCCGTGGTACTCGCCTGTCGCTAGTTCGATAATATCGCCCGCTTTTGCGCTATCGATCGCGTCTTGAAGCTCGCCCGCGCCTAAGCTTAGCGCGAGCGAGAATGCTAGAAGCAAAAGCCTCATCTATGCTCTCGTAGGAATTTTTTCTTAGATAGTAGAGCTAACGCCGATAGCAGCGACAGGGCCAGCATCAGCCAAAAGCCAAGAGCCGGATATGAATGGGTAGTAAAATGCGCTACGCTGCCGTCGCCAAATGCTGTAGGCATAAAAGGCTTTATTTTAAACGCACCCCAGTCTTGCAGGTTGTGCCCGAACCAATACAGCCAGCCCACGTAGCAGCCGATGAAGATAAGCGGCGCAATGATCGGCAGGATCATAAGCAGGGTCTGCCCCTTGCCGTCGTAGTACAAAAACGCAAGCATACCGATCGTAGCGATTATGAGATAATACGGCGATAGCGAGTGCTCGAGCGTGCCGCCGCGCCAGACGGGATACATGCCGATATAGTGATTTAGGGTATTCATCTCGCCAACATCACCGCTAAAGCCGTCAACGTGGACGTAAAGCGGAATTCCATCGGGGAAAGCCTCTTTAGGGTAGTTCGGCGCTTCAAGTGAAATTTTCCACACCGGTATGCTAGGGACCCCCACTTCAAATTTATGCTCCAGCATCGCGCCTAGATCATTTTTAACATCACTAGGAATTAGGTGATTTTTATACGATGCTTTTGTATAAAAATTCCATATCGGTGCGGAGTATGCGGGCAGCTGCGAGACGCTGCTAACCTGCCCCGATACGATTTTGCCTTGGACTTTGAAAAATCCGAGCGTAGGGATGGTAAAAGCGACCGTCATAATAAGCAGCGCTAAAATCGCGTAAATTTTATATTTTGGCATTTCATCTCCTTTAAATTCTCCCCCTTGCGGGGGAGAGTGGGGGCTAGTTAAGACCCGCGTTCTCATCGACCCATTTTAGGTATTCGATGATATCTTTGATCTCTTCGTCTTTCATATGCTGATTTGGCATGCGAAGGTTGAAGTAATTTATCATTGCCTTAACGTAGTCGTCTTCGTAGAATTTAGCAGGGTCTTTGATAAAATCGGCTACCCATTTCTCGCCGTTTTCGTGGCGGAGTAGGACGCCCGTTAGATCAGGACCGGAGCTTACTTGACCGATGACGTGGCAGCCGTTGCAGCCTCCGCGTAGGTAAGCCTTCTCACCGTTAGATGCAGCCTCGCTCATAGGAGTGGAGAGCTCGCGGATCAGGTTGTTTTTAGCGCGAAGTCCGACATCTGCGGTTTTTACTAAATACTGCCAAACTTGACCTTCCCAAAGTATCGCGCCGTTCATATCGCCGGCTTTTACCGCGGCGTCTGCCTTGGCTTTGGTTTCAGGAATTTTGCCGTATTGATCCAGCGCGTCATCGACTAAAGCCTTGACCTTAGGATATTTCTCGTAGTTTTTCTCTTTTAAGAATTTAACGACTGATTGAATAACGTCGTCGGTGGCTTTATTCGTAGCTACTACCTTGTCGTATTCGGCTTTTAGAGCTTCTGGGCTAAGAGCTTTTAGCATAGAAGCTTTAGCTGAAGTGTATTTTTTATTCGGATCTTTTACGTATAGATATCCAAACATCTCAAGGTGCAGCGCAGAGCAGAATTCCGTGCAGTAGAAAGGAAATACGCCCTCTTTATCTGCGATGAAATTTACGCTCGCAGTCTTGCCCGGCTCAAGCGACATATGCAAATCGTAATCATCAACCGTAAAGCCGTGAGTTTCGTCCTCGGCACGCTCTAAATTTGTCATATAGATCGTTACGTTATCGTCCTTATTAACCTCGATGTGCTCAGGATTAATATGGCTGCGGATCGCTGTAGCATAGACTTTTACGTTTTTGCCGTCGCGCTCGATGCGCTCTTGACCTGCTAGCGTCATAGCAGGGTGTTGCTTGCCGGTACGAGAGTTCGTTCCCATAGTATAGGTAGGTTTCGTATGAAGCTTACTGGCTGCGATAGAAACTACGTCGTGTGGCTCGCCAAGACCGATAGGAAGATCGTAAAGCATCTCCATTTTAGGCCCTGTAATGTCGATGAGCTGGTGATTTTGCGGATGAAGCGGTCCGATAGGATTAAATCTATCGATCGAAAGCTTATCTAGCGCGATTACGTATTTGCCGACAGGCTTAGAGGATTTGCCCTCCATGGAGTCGAGGTGACCGATATTGTAGTGGACGTTGATCCTATCTAAAACCTTTAGCGTTTTGTAGTTCCATTTTACGATCTGGCTATCGACGTAAAGCGATGTATAGATTACGCCATCTTGCGAATCGAAGGTATTATGCAAAGGTCCAAGACCAAGCTCTGCTTGTCCGTGAAGCGTCTTTTGCATATCTAGGATCGGAATTCCGTATGGATCCTTGCCTGCGTATTCTTTCTTATCAATTAGCTCTTTAATCTTTTTGAAATCATAAACGCTGGCGTGAGTATCTAGTTTGCCGCCGATGATAATGTAGCGGCCGTCCGGGCTAACATCGACGCCGTGAGGAGATTTAGCCTCAGGGATCAAAAATAGCGCTCCCGCTTTTACGGCGGCGTCTATCGTAACGATTCTGTGTCCGTTTACGACCTTATAGTTTTTGCTGTCTTGAGCAAGCTTTTCTAGAATTTGCCAGTTGTAAACGTGCAGGTAGTCGGTATCGTTGCGGCTCATGCCAGCTTCCATCGGAGGCAGACCCTTTTCGATGCCGCCTGTGTACATTTCGGAGTTAAAGCTATTGGTAAACGCCCAGCCGAAGCTCTCGCCCTTACCTGCGTCACTTAGATCTTGCATATATGGAGGAAGCTCTAGAGAAAAGGATTTATTTACGTCGATTTTGCCTTTATCGTAGTCAAATTTCCATAGCGTTACCGCACCGCGATAAACCGCCTGATACTCCTCGATTGGGTGCCAGTCGTTATCAAAAGGAGCTGCATATTGGCTGGTTTCGATGACGTATTCGGTATTGGGCGTTACGAAAGAGCCGCCGTGATCGCTTTTGATTACGGGATTTACGACTATTTGAGTGGTTTCGAAATCGGATAAATTTATAACCGCGATTCTTGGGTTTGCCTTATCGTTGATAAAGAGATAATCGCCCACATACTCGCCGTTTTTCTCGCTGAAATTTGGATGGTGAGTATCGCCCCAGTTGATCTCTTTGCCGTTAATAGAGCCCGATCTTAAGACTGCCTTGCTCTCCTCGTCAAAGCCGTATCCCTGCCAAGGCTCCGGGGTAAATACGCCGATATATTTGTAGATCCTCATCGACGGCACGCCGTAAACGAGCACCTGTCCGCTTTGACCGCCGGAAGAGAAGACCATATAATCGTCCTTCCTACCGGTCGGCTGATAGGTCTTAGCCGCCGCCAAAACGTCTTTTTCGCTTAAATTTCGTTCTTTCATCACGCGCTCTAGGTCGCTATCTGCGGCACACAGGGCGCTTGCGGCGAACAAAACCGAGCCCAAAAGCACGGGTTTGAAACTTTTTAACATACTAATCCTTTCTTAGAATTTTAAAATTTTACCTGATTTGCTGACTACGAGGATGGCATCCCCGTCTGCGTACATCGCTAAAAATTCGCTTTTTAAATCCACAACCTCCTTTAATCCTGCTTTTTGATTTTCGTAAATTTTATCTTTGGTAGCGATAAACTGCGTGCCGCGGGCGCACACGATGGATTTGATCCAAGAGCCCACGCTTTTGCGCTCGCCGCTTTTTAAATTTATAAAGCTCCCCTCTATATCGCCCACAAATAGCGTCCCGTCGCAGTCTGCAAGCGCAGTGGCGATAGAGCCGCTTAAATTTTTGTCGCCAGCTTCGGCTGAAATTTCGCTTTGAGTTTTAAGCCCCTCGTCTTGAAATTTTGCGCCTTTGAATTCTGAGCTTTGAAATTCCGCGCTCTTTGCGCCGCCAGCTTTCGTTTCGTTTGGCTCGGAGGCTTGCGCGCTTTTCGCATTATTAAATTCCGCATCTTTAAATTTCACGCTACCAAGCTCTCCCTGCGCGGCGCGATTAGGCGCTGTATCGATGCCGCTAAATTTAGTAGCGACGAGATCTGCACTAAAACAGGCTACGCCGTTCCAGCTTGCGACGCAAAGCCCGTTAGCGCCCAGGCTAACGGCATTGATCCTGCCGTAATGAAACGAAATTCCGCGCAGCCCATCTGGGGCGGAATTTTTATTTAAAGATTGCCCGTTTGCGGTGGAATTCTCACCTGGGGCATAACCGCCATCCGCGCTGTTATCAGAGTCCTCGTCTAATCGTATTAGTTGATTCTTATCTACTACCGCGTAAATCGCGTCTTTTGCGGCGTAAATCGCGTCTATTTGGGCTGTGCCGCTACGCCCTGTCTTAAGCGCGCCTAAAAACTTTAATCTGTCATTTAATACCGCGATTTCGGCTCCGCCCCAAGCTAGATAAATTTTGCCGTTTTTAAAATTTAGAGCCGTAATTTCGTTATCGCTGTATTTTTGTGCGAACTCTACATCCCATTTAGCAGTATCAAACATCCTAAGCTCGCCGCCACTGCCGCATAAAAGCAGTCGGTGCGAGCTTGCGTCAAATGCGCCCAGACGTAGCGTGGCGTTTAGATCAAAGCTGCCCGCTGCTGCCATCTGCGATAAACAAATCAAAAAGGCAATACAAAATTTTTTAAAATTCATCTTAATCTGCTCTTTGCGAAATGATACTCCTCCAAGGCTTAAAAATCGGTTTAAAGCTTGAGCTATAATGAAATTCTAAGATTTCTTAAAAGTTGCGAAATTCTACGATATAAAAACAGCTCTAAGTGAAATTTTATTTTTCGCATTTTGCTATATAAATTCCGCTTTAAAATTATAATTTCAGTAAATTTTTATTTTGACAGATTTTTACAATTCGTAACGCTCCTTTAATTTTGTTTAAATAAAAAGTTAGTATAATCGCCAAAGTTTGTTTTAAATTTTATTGAAGGAGAAACTATGGAGTTTCTGACAAGTTTGTCTGAAAGCACTCAATTCTTTTTGCAGCTCATTATAGTCTTGGGCTGTTTGTTTTATGGTGCTAAAAAAGGCGGTATGGCGCTGGGAATTCTAGGCGGTATAGGCTTAGTGATCTTGGTGTTTGGATTTAGATTAGAGCCGGGTAAGCCGGCAGTGGACGTTATTTTAACTATCCTCGCAGTCGTCGTAGCAAGTGCAACGCTACAGGCCACGGGAGGACTTGACGTAATGCTTCAAATAGCGGAGAAATTGCTTCGTAAGCATCCGAAGATGGTTTGTATCATCGCTCCAACTGTTGCGTGGACGCTTACAATCTTATGCGGAACGGGACACACCGTCTATACGCTGCTTCCGATCATCTATGACGTAGCTATTAAAAATGGAATTCGCCCTGAGCGCCCGATGGCTGCTTCTACAATCTCCTCGCAGCTTGCCATCATCGCCAGCCCCGTTTCGGTTGCCGGCGTTTCGATGGTCGCGATCTTGCTAGGTCAAGGCGTGCATATCGAGGGCTTTAGTACGTATTTGGATCTACTTAAATTAACTATCCCTTCTACTTTCATCGGTATGCTTGCGATCGGAACGTGGTCGATTTTTAGAGGTAAAGATCTGGATAAAGATCCGGAATTCCAAGAAAAGATCAAAGATCCAGAGCAGAAAAAATATATCTACGGCGAAAGCACGACCTTGCTAGGTCAAAAGCTTCCTAGGATTAAGTGGGTTTGCATGTGGATTTTCTTAGCAACTATTGCGCTAGTAGCGGTTTTGGGTTACGAAAAAAGCTTACGCCCTGCGTGGACTAAAAATGTCCCTGGAAAATCCGTAGAGATCATCGTCGATAAAAAAACGGTCAAAAATATCACGATCAAAGATGGTCAGGTCATCTCCATGGTAGACGGCGGCAAGGTCGTCTCAAACGTCAAAGAGTCCAAAGCCAAAGATGCGACGAAATTTAATAGCGTCGAAATTTACGACAAAGATAAAAAGCTTACTCAAAGCATCGTCGCTCAAGACGGAAATGTAGTAATTACGACAGGTGATAAGAGCGAGAGCATCGCAAACGCAAGCATAGTCGTAAAAGATACTATGAAAAAGACCACAAATTTAAATATGGTCTTAACCATTCAAATTTTCATGCTTCTTGCAGCATCTATCATGATGATCGCCTCCGGCATAAAAGCGGGCAATATCGCTAAAAACGAAATTTTTCATAGCGGTATGATTGCACTCGTAGCCATTTATGGAATTTCATGGATGGCAGAGACTATGTTTACTGCTCATATCGAAATGCTTAAGGCATCCCTTGGCGAGGTCGTTAAGGCCTATCCATGGACCTATATCATCGTCTCTTTGCTCATCAGTAAATTTCTAAATTCCCAAGCCGCGGCTATCGCGACCTTCGTTCCGCTTGCTGTCACTATCGGCATCGATCCGGGTCTAATAATCGCGTTTGCACCGGCTTGCTACGGATACTATATCCTACCTACTTATCCAAGTGATCTTGCGGCGATCCAGTTCGACCGCTCGGGCACTACGCATATCGGTAGATTCGTCATCAACCATAGCTTCATTTTCCCTGGCTTGATCGGCGTTCTTACTGCTTGCGGTGTGGGTTTTGTGCTTGCACATCTTTACGGCTATTTATAATAGTTATGCTCGCGGGCAGACGGCTCGCGAGCTTTAAATTTCAAACCTCAGCGGCTTTTTAAAATTTTATAAAATTTTGAAATTTTAAATGCTCTAAATTTTGAAATTCTAAAGCTTTCTAAATTCCGTTCATAACCCGCTCTAGGCTAATTAGTTTTAAATAAAATTTACGTTATAATCCCGCCAAATTCCACACAGGAGGCAGATATGCAAATCCCTATCGCATACGGCAAAGAGGACGTCCTTCATCTGCGGATAGACGAGAGAAACTTGCTCGGCGTTTTTAACCCCAACCCCGTGGCTAAATTTGACGAAACGGCACTCATCGCAAAGGCTCTGGCAAATCCGATAAATCAAAAAAGCTTTGACGAGTTTATTGCAGGCGAGCAAAAGATCGTCGTCATCGTAAATGACGGCACGCGCCCGACGCCGACGGCAAAAATTTTAAAGCAAATTTACCCGAAAATCCGCGAGAAAAATAAAATTTTCATCATCGCCACGGGCTGCCATAGAGAGGGCACGCAGGAAGAATACGAGATGATCTTCGGCAAAGAAATTTACGCGGAGCTCAACGCCAAAAACGAAGTTCACGATCACGACTCCAAGCACGACGAGATGGTCTTTTTAGGCGAGTCAAAAAACGGCACGCAGATGTATCTAAACAAAATCGTAGCAGAAGCCAAAAAGGTAATCGTCATAGGCTCGGTCGAGCCGCACTATTTCGCGGGTTACACGGGCGGCAGAAAGGCCTTTTTGCCGGGCACGGCGTCGTACGAGAGCATCACGCAAAACCACAAGCTCGCCCTAAGCTCCGATGCGCAGGCGCTGCGCCTAGAGGGCAACCCCGTGCATGAAGATATGATCGACGCGATGAAAGTTCTTGCGCATATCGACGTTTTTTCGATCCAGACAGTGCTTGACAGCGAGCACGGCGTGTATTACGCAAGCGCGGGCGATTTAAACGACAGCTTTTACGACTGCGTGAAAAAGGCCGACGAGGTATTTTGCGTAAATATCCCGCGAAAGGCAGATATCGTGATCTCAGTCGCGCCCTATCCGATGGACGTCGATCTCTATCAAGCGCAAAAAGCCCTAGACAACGGCAAACTAGCGCTTGCGCAGGACGGAATTTTAATCATGGTCGCAAAGTGCCGCACCGGCATCGGACCAAAGCCGTTTTTTGATCTGATGGCCTCCGCGGATACCCCTAAAAAGGTGCTGGAAAAGATCAGCGCGGGCTTTAAGCTCGGCTATCACAAGGCTGCTAAAATGGCCGAAATCTCGCTCTGGGCGCAGACCTGGACGGTAAGCGACTTAAGCGACGATGAGATGCGCGCCGTGCATCTAAAACCGTATCACGACATCCAAAAGGCTGTGGACGACGCGCTCGCGCAAAAGGGCGCAGACGCTAAAATCATCATCCTGCCGTTTGGCTCGATGACGGTGCCTAAGGCGTAAGTTTGGCTAAAATTTTATATTACGACGCGAGCGCTGGCATCAGCGGCGATATGAATTTGGCCGCGCTGGTGGAGCTCGGAGTGGATTTTGACTATCTTTGCGCCGAGCTAGAGAAGTTAAATTTAGCCGGCGAATTTAAGCTAGAGCGCAAGAACGTGCTAAAAAACGGCATCGCCGCGACAAAAATCGACGTCGTGCCGCTAAAATCGCAGCCTCACGCCAGAAGCTACGCGGGTATCAGGCAAATTTTAGAAAGTTCAAATTTAAGCCGGAGCTGCAAGCAAAGAGCGGGCGCGATATTTCGCACGATCGCGCAGGCCGAAGCCAAAGTTCACGGCACAGAGGTAGAGCGGGTGCATTTTCACGAAATCGGCGCGATAGATAGCATCGCCGACGTCGCTGGCGCGGCGATCTGCATCGAATATCTTTTTGAAAAACTCGGCGTCTCGCGCGTCGTAAGCTCCAAAATCGAGCTCGGTGGCGGCGTAGCGCTCTGCGATCACGGCGCACTTAGCGTGCCTGCGCCAGCCGTTTGCGAAATTTTAAAAGGCGTGCCCGTAAGCCTAGGACGCGCAAATTTCGAGATGACTACGCCAACGGGCGCGGCGATTTTAAAGGCCTGTGCGGACGAGTTTACGGACGGCGCGAGCTTTAAAATAGAAAAGATCGGCTACGGCGCGGGCGGCAAAGACGGCGCGGGCTTTGCAAACGTGCTTCGCGCGATGATCTGCGAGGTTGACGAGGATTTAGACGAGCGAAATTTAGACGCGCGCTCGGGCTACGGCGAGGTTTGCAAGCAAATTTTAATCTCCACGAACATCGACGATATGGACGCCGAGAGCTTCGCCTTTGCGTGCGAAATTCTGCGCGAAAACGGCGCGCTAGACGTTTTTAGCCGCTCTATTTTTATGAAAAAGGGGCGCATGGGCTTTGAGCTAAACGCGCTGTGCCGCAAGCAGGACGCGCAAAATTTAAAAGACCTGATATTTACTCACACCACCGCGATCGGCGTTCGCGAGATAGAGGTTGCTAAAACCGAGCTAAAGCGCGAGTTTGCGCGGGTACAGACGAAATTCGGCGAGATAGGGCTTAAGATTTCTGGCACCTGCCAAACGCAAAAAATAAAGCCGGAATTTGAGGACTGCAAGGCCGCGGCGCTCGCGCACGGCACGACGATCGAGCGGGTGCGAAAAGAGGCGCTGAAAATCTATGACGAAACTAGAAAAACTAAAGGCTGATCTGCGCGGGCTGGGCGAGCTGGCGGTCGCATTTAGCGGCGGCGCGGACAGCTCGCTACTGCTACGCGCGGCGCACGACGCGCTGGGTGCGCGAGCAATCGGCATAACGATCAGATCGCCCTACATGTCCTCGCGCGAGATCGCCGAAGCCGTAGAATTTGCCCGCGCCTACGGCATCCGCCACGAAATTTTAGAACTAGGCGTCGCAGAGGGGATCAAAAATAACCCCGAAAATCGCTGCTATCTGTGCAAAAAGGCTGTGTTTTCGCGCCTAATCGAGCGCGCAAAGGGGCTTGGCTTTAGCCGCGTCGCAGACGGCACGAACCGCGACGATCTGGGCGAACACCGCCCGGGGCTCAAAGCCAAAGAGGAGCTAGGCGTACTCTCGCCGCTAATAAATTTAACCAAATCCGAGATCCGCGAGCTATCGCGCGAGCTGGGCTTACCCACCGCCGAAAAGCCCGGCTACGCGTGCTTGCTAACGCGCCTGCCGCACGGACGCGAGATCGAGCTGAGCGAGCTAAATTTGATCGAAGCCGCGGAAAATCTACTCATCGCAAGCGGTTACGCAAACGTCCGCGCGCGGTGCGACCGCAAAAATATAAAGCTGCAAATGCCCTTTTATAGTATGCGAGACTTCCTAAACGACGCTAAATTTAAGAACATCGTTAGGCAGCTCATCTCGCTTGGTGCAGCGGAGGTGACGCTCGATCTAAAGGGGCTTAGAGAGGATGTTTTGCATGAGAGAGGATGAAATTTTAGAGCTTTTTGTTGGGATAAAAAGCGGCCGCGTGAGCGAGCAAGAGGCGCTAAAATACCTAAAAAACTACCCTTACGAGGACGTGGGCTGCGCTAAGATCGACACTCAGCGCGTCCTGCGAAACGGCGCGGGCGAAGTGATCTACGGCGAGGGCAAGACGGATGATGAAATTTTACGCATCGCTGGTGCGATCGGCGCGAGAGGGCAAAATATCCTAATCACGCGCACGAACGAGCGGGTTTTTAAGCGGGTGCGCGAGGCGTTGCCGCAGGCGGAGTTTAACGCTCGCGGCCGCGTCATCAGCGTCAAATTTAAAGAGCCCGCGCTCACGCAAAGCTACATCGCGATAGTATCTGCCGGCACCGCCGACGGCGCGGTAGTGGAGGAGGCGTACGAGACGGCGAGATTTCTAGGCAACGACGCGCGCAAATTTAGCGACGCGGGCGTGGCGGGACTGCATAGACTGATCGCAAATTTAGAGCAGATACGCGGCGCAAAGGTCGTGATCGCGGTGGCGGGCATGGAGGGCGCGCTAGCTAGCGTGCTGGCAGGGCTTGTTGGCGTGCCGGTGATCGCGGTGCCCACCAGTGTGGGATACGGCGCGAGTTTTGGCGGACTGGCGGCGCTGCTAGCGATGCTAAACAGCTGCGCAAACGGCGTGAGCGTCGTAAATATCGACAACGGCTTTGGCGCCGCGTATAACGCGAGCCTGATAAATCATCTATAAATTTACGCCAGCGCGTAAACGAATAAACGGCCTAAATTTGAGTGCGAGAGCCTATCGATCACAGAAGCAAACCGCAACAGCTACCAAGCCATAATAGTGCAGTGGCACAATAGCAAATACGGTCAAGATAAACAAGCGAAGATCGGCGGCGGAGAGCAAACCTATAAGCTAAATATCCCCGAGCCAAAATCAGACAATGAAGCCTTTAAAAAGGGCGAAGCCAAGCTAAACGAACTACAACGCGGCGGAATAAACGGCTCGCTTGCCGCCACTGGTAGAGAGCTAAGAGCCGGCGGAAAACTAAAAATAACCGGCGTAACCGGACTTGAAAATGTAAAATTTAGTATTAAAAGCGTATCGCATAATCTAAACACTACAAGCTATATGATTGATCTGGGGTTTGAGGGGCAGAATTATATCTGATTATAAAAATACTCTTTTTTGTCTTTTCGGTAATACCCGTCTATAATGTCTGTAAGTTCAAATCCAAAGTAATCAAATACTTTTTTAAATTCTATTAATTTTTCTTCGGACACTGTCAGGAAAGGCTTTTCTGTTTCTAATTCTATAAAGCTTTGCTTAAAAAGTTTTATGCCATAACCTTTGTTCTTATAGGGGGGCATAACCGATAGGTGGCATAATTTTTTTTCGTTGTATTTTAATATGGCGAGGCCCTTTAAATTATTATTGTCATGAGAGATTATAATTTTTTTCCTTCCGTCTTTTAATGACGGTATCACATTCATAAAATACCAAATATCAAAGCTTGGATAGTATTTTTTTGTATCTTTAATATAATTGTATAGCGTATATTCGTTTTGTATATCTGCTTTTACGCATTGAACATATTTCAATGTCAGATCAATGGCGCCGTCAAAAACTAACATAAAAATATCCATTTTAACAAGTCATAAATAGCATTAGATATTATAGCCACGACCACTACAATCAATAAGAATTTATATCGATATAAATTTGAATTTTTATGATGAAGGCTTTTTAAGAAAAGTTGATAATTCTCTATCGTGCTATCGTCCGATGTTTTATCTTTAAATTGATAGACCGTCATCCTTCGATTTGCGTAGCTTCCTATATATTGATTCCATAAATTATCTTCTAAAACTCTAAAGCTTTTTATTGGCCTACTTTTTTCGATCAACTCGGTTATAGAATCCAATATAATAAAAGTATTAATTTCTTTAAATTTTATCTTTTTATTTATTTGTTTTATAAATTGCCTATCTAAATTTATTGAGATACCAATCGTTTTTATCGTTTTTATAAACGGATTGGCCATTGTATCCGAAAGAACGGTATCCGTTATCTTATCTCTGATATTTCTAATCCTAAATCTAAAATAGCTATTTTTCTGTTTTTCTTCTACGCTCATTGTTATACTAGAATCGCCATTTATAGTGGTATTACAAAGCTTTATACCTCCGAGCTTGTATTCCCTTAATCTAAAGTCTAATTTGTTTTTATCTAGATGGGTCTCCTCGTTAAATATCATATTCAAGGTCTTACCGTCACAGAGCCTATCTTTTACATCCGCGAATTCTTCCTTAAGTATACCGAATGGAAATACAATTTCTATATTGAAATTTCTGTCAAAATTGTTATACTCTTTTCTAGAAATCAATATTCCTATTTCTATATACGAATGTTCATTGTCGTTTGGCAAAAAAATATTTAAATGCAGTATAGCATCTATCTTGTCGGCGACGTCTGAATCCACATTTATAAATATAGATTGTGTGTACTGCGAATTTGGATTTATTTTCATCTTCATTTTCTAGATATACTTGAACGATTGCGGTGCTACGAATTTCGGATATTGTAGATAAGGGCAAATAGGCTCCTTATATTTATTTACGGACTTAATTTTTATAGCAAACCCCATATTTTTACCGCTAAAATATTGAAAATATCGCTCTTTATCTATGCCGGCGTACAGGCTTGTTTTGTCCCATAGCTCTTCAGGACTTGCTTTTAAGATATCGTCAACTATGAACTCACCTACTATCTTACCGACCGGTTTTGTAGCATATATTTTGATTTTATCAATTTTTCTTTTAAAATTTACTTTTCTAAATTCAAATTGCTTTGTTCCATCAAAAATAGCTTGGACAAATTCCGGCTTAATGGATAATAATGCTGTCATTTACCATACCTTCTTTTAAAATTGCAAAAAAAGCTTCGTCCGTAAGCTTCGCAAAACCCCAGTAGACTTCTTCGTGACCTATAATTTCCCTAATCCTCTTTAAAATAACGCGTCTTTTAAATGATATATTGTATGTCATCTTTATTATTTTTGTATATTTTTTACTGATAAAAATATTTTTTAATTCAATATCGGTAAAAATATTATGCGGCTTGCAGTACCTGACGAAATCATCAAAGTCAGCAAAACCGGATAAGTCTTTATATTCTTCTACAACGCATAAAGAGGTCGCGACTGATGAGTAGTTCGCGCTTTGGGCATTTTCATCTTTTGTTCTATAAATGAGCAAGCAGTCGCCTCTCTTGAGTTGCTCGACACCTTTCATTTCCGTTATGTATACCTTATGAATACTATTTGATTCAGACATATCTTTTAGTATATCATAGCTTTCCGTATGTAGAATAGAGTCCGAGAACATACCGGTATGATATTTCGGGTATATACTTAAAAGATATTTGTCGCTTGTCGCATTAACAGCCGGATAGTCTAGTAGTATATCATTTTTTAGCGCCTGCACACAAGTCGGTATCTTTTTTGTTAATACTAGCTCATTATTTTTTTTGCCGTATTGGGTAAATCCGTATCTTTTTAATAAATCTATTAAAGGCGCTTGTTTTTCGAAAGCTGTTACGTAAATATTATAAATATTATTTGATACCGCAAAATCAAAAATCTTTTTTACAAAACGCTCTCCTAGTTTTGTGCCGTGTGCATTTATTTTAAAAGTCCCGATCTTTAACCATGGCACATTTATACTAAGCGCCGGTTTTATGTCCGTATTATCTACGGGGTTTTCTATTTTTAAATATAAAAAGGCTACTATTTGTCCATTATCATCGAAAAGCGTATATGCTTTTTCGTTGGCTTTCGCTTTTTTTGCTATCCATGCATCAAAACCTTTATAATCTTGTCTTAAAGAATCAAAAAAGGAATCGGATGTATCGATTTCACGTATATATTTCTCTTGGATATTTGACATTTTAACACCTCTTAAAATTTTTCAAGCAATTGTATCAAAGATTATCTAATTTTATTCTTTTAAAGCCATTGTTGTAATATCGGCAAGGATTTTTAAAAATATTTTTTGAATTTAAAACGATAATTGAAAGATTGAAAAATTTACGTTTCAAATCAAAGTGAAAAATGTGATATTTTAGCCCACTTTGATTTTAAGCGTAAATCCACTTTGATTTGAAACGTGGTTTTACAGCTAAATTTGAAGGCTAAATTTAAAAGGAAAGCGTTGCGAGGGGAGAATTTAAGAGAGCAAAAAAGTATCGCAAGGCTCGCGCAAAAGGCGCAAACAAGACAAAGCGCGCGAACGAGGCTAGCGTTTTTAGCCGCGGCGGTTTTGATTTTAGCGGTCGAAATTTACATCGCGATCTGCGTAAAGGGCGGCTTCGTGCGGCACTACGCGGGCGACGTTTTGGCCGTCATCTTGCTTTACGCTTTGGCTAGGGCTGCATTTAGCAAGCCGCCGTCAAATTTACCGCTTAAAATTTTTGCGTTCGCGGCGGCTTTGGAGCTCGCGCAGTATCTGGGCGCCGTGCAAATTTTAGGCATAGAAAATAAAATTTTAAAGATAATAATCGGCGGAACGTTTGATTTCGCCGACCTGCTCTGCTACGCCGCAGGCTGCGTCCTGGCGGGCGTATATGAAAAATTTGAAAGTAAAATTTAGCAAAGGAGAAGCGATGGATAAAGAAAAAGCTGTGCAAAAGATGACCGAGGTCATGGCGAAATTCGTCGGCTACACAGGCAAGGTGCTGCCCGACGACGTTACGGCGAAGCTGCGAGAGCTTAGCGAGCGCGAGACGCAGCCGCTAGCGAGAGAAATCTACAAAACGATGTTTGAAAACCAGCGCCTAGCCAAGGAACTAGACCGTCCGTCCTGTCAGGATACGGGCGTGATCCAGTTTTTCGTGCGCTGCGGCGTAAATTTCCCGCTCATCGGCGAGCTTGAGGAACTGCTGCGAGAGGCCGTACTGCGAGCGACGCGCGAGGCTCCGCTGCGTCACAACAGCGTCGAGACCTTCGACGAGTACAATACCGGCAAAAACGTAGGCAAGGGCACGCCGAGCGTCTTTTGGGATATCGTGCCGCAAAGCAGCGAGTGCGAGATACACACCTATATGGCGGGCGGCGGTTGCAGTCTGCCCGGTAAGGCAACCGTGTTGATGCCGGGCATGGGCTACGAGGGGGTCGTGAAATTCGTCATGGACATCATGACCAGCTACGGCATAAACGCCTGTCCGCCGCTGTTAGTAGGCGTGGGCATCGGCACCTCGATCGACGTGGCGTCGCTGCTATCTAAAAAAGCGCTGATGAGACCGCTAGGCTCGCACAATCCAAACGACCGAGCCGCGCTAACCGAAAAGCTGCTCGAAGAGGGCATAAATAAAATCGGCCTAGGCCCGCAAGGCATGAGCGGCGCAAGCTCGGTCATGGGCGTACATATCGAAAACTGCGCCCGCCACCCAAGCGTCATCGCCGTCGCCGTAAACGTAGGCTGCTGGTCGCACCGCAAAGGCCATATCGTCTGGGACGCGGAGATAAATTTCGACGTAAAATCGCACAAGGAGTTCGCGCTATGAGTAAGAAAATTTTAACCACGCCGATCAAGGCCGAGGATCTGGCCGACATCAAGATCGGCGACGTGATATACCTCAGCGGGCACATCGTCACCTGCCGCGACGTGCCGCACAGACGCGTCGTGCAGGAGGGTCGCGAGCTGCCGCTAGACATCAGGGGCGGCGCGATCCTGCACGCGGGGCCGATCATCAGAAAAATGGACGGCGGCGGCAAAGAAAGCTTTGAGATGGTTTCGGTCGGGCCGACGACTAGCATGAGGATGGAGAAATTCGAGCGCGAATTTATCGCTAAAACGGGCGTGCGCCTGATAGTGGGCAAAGGCGGCATGGGCGAGGGCACGATGAGCGGCTGCAAGGAATTTGGAGCGATACACTGCGTATTTCCGGCGGGCTGCGCGGTGGTCGCCGCGACGCAGATCGAGGAGATCGAGAGCGCGGACTGGACGGAGCTTGGGATGCCAGAGACGCTGTGGAAGTGCCGCGTGAAGGAGTTTGGCCCGCTCATCGTCTCCATAGACGCGCATGGAAATAATCTTTTTGAGCAGAACAAGGTCAAATTTAACGAGAAAAAGGACGCGGCACTGGCTGAAATTTTACCGCAGGTCGGGTTTATAAAGTAGCTAAATTTTAGCGGTCCCGCTTTAAATTCTACGCTTTAAATTTTTATGCCTTGCCACTGAATTTTAAAATTTAGCGCTATAACGAGGGGGAATTTTAAGAGCTTTGGGCGGATAGCGCGTGTGCGGATGATGAATAAAACAGCCAGCAGGGCTAAGCGCGAGATTAAATTTTATCTGCAAAATTTAGCTAATCGCGTGGATAAATTTTAAAAATTTATCCCGCAAAGCCGCCGTTTTAAAGCGCCGACTAAAAGCGCGCGCTAATCTCGCTGAAATTCTTTCGTAAATTTAACCTACGCGCTATTTTTCTGTGCGAATTTTACGTTTGCATAGAGGTAGCTTGCAAGCCCTAGCGCGCCCAGTATCGCGCCTGCCTCGCCTATGTGAGCTAGCCCGAATTTCGTTGCGATTTGATGTCCTAAAAGCGCTCCGCCGCCGATACCTACGTTATAGATTGCCGAGTAGATCGATATCGCGACGTCGGTAGCATCCGGAGCCAGCGCCAAAACCCTAATCTGCAAACAAAGCCCAAAGCCGAAAATCCCCACTCCCCAGACGAAAGCCGCGAGAAGTAGCGCCGCGTCATTTGCGACAAAAAGCTTTAGCGTCAGCACCGAGGCTAGGATAAAAAGGATCGAACAGATCAAAAATGCGTTTGGAAAAGGGCGGTAAAGCTTCGAAAAAAGCACGCTTGCGGCGATTCCCGAAGCGCCGAATGCAAGCAAAACGTAGGTTACGAAGTGATCGCCTGCGGGGTTAAATTTCGCTACGAAGGGCTCGACGTAGCTGTAGGTCGTAAAATGCGCGCCTACG
Source organism: uncultured Campylobacter sp. (assembly GCA_963515915.1). Lineage (GTDB taxonomy): Bacteria > Campylobacterota > Campylobacteria > Campylobacterales > Campylobacteraceae > Campylobacter_B. Next base: position 16,663 of record CAUPZQ010000008.1, on the reverse strand, counting down.
ATCAAAAACGTCAGCAGATACAAAGCAAGCAGCATCGGGCGCTTTGCAAGCATTGGCAAGCTAGCAAGAGAGCCCGCGCGACGGCTTGGCAAAAACGGTAAAATTTTCCAAAGAAACAGTGCTTCCGCCGCCGCAAGCGCTCCGATTGCAAAAAACGTAATCCTCCAGCCGAAAAGCTCGCCGACCACGCGCCCCAAAGGAAGCCCCAAAACCATGGCTAGCGAAGTGCCCAAAGCTAGCATGCCGATAGCCTGCGAGCCTTTATTTATCGGCGCTAGGCGCACGACGAGCGATGAGGTGATCGACCAAAAGATCGCGTGCGAAATCGCGATGCCAAGGCGTGCGATTACCAAAACGGCAAAATTCCACGCTACCGCCGCCAAGACGTGGCTTAGCGTAAATAGCACGAAAAGTCGTAAAAGCAGTCTCTTGCGCTCGAGCCTCGAGGTTAGCAGCATTAGCGGCAGCGAAAGGATGCTTACCGCCCACGCGTAGATTGTGATGATTAGCCCCGTGCTCGTAACGTCCATGCTAAAATCCGCCGCGATGTCGCTTAGCAGAGCCACGGGGATAAATTCCGTCGTGTTAAAAATAAAGGCGGCAAACGCCAGCGCGATAACTCTCGTGTAAGCGATTTTATGGACGTTCATCGGCTTTCCTTTTTGAGCTTTTTAAATTTGGCTTTAAGTTTAGCGCATTTAGCGGTTTTTAGCTTTTCGAGTTCTGCTTGAAATTTTAAAATTCCGCGCCATATATACGTGCCGCGTTTCGTGCTAAATCTAAGCGGAGGATTATAGCTAAATTTATCCTCCTCGCAGCTTGCGGAAATAGAATTTACGCTCAAAACGCAAAGTTGCATGGGGTAAAATTCACGTAGCGATCAATAAATGAAATTTGCGCTGCGCTCGGTAGGAGGCGGTAAAATTTCTTGTATTTGGCAGAATGCGCTGAAATTTTATGTACCGCGATGTTACAAGCCATAAATAAAATTTCGCTACGTCGAGCTTGGATGCGTATAGCGGTTGAGGCTTTGTAGTGGCTAAATTTTATTATCCAGTCTTGTTGCGATATGAGGTCTTTTTATCTTGTGGCAAGTGCATTTTTAAATTTCTTAATTTTCGCGCATTCCCGTCATTTGATATTTGGGTCAGAATTTCGAGTCAGACGGCTAAATTTGCATTAATCTCTACCCGCTGCTTGCGATCTGCGCTTAAAGTACGCAAAAATTTATTTTCAAAGCGGTGAAAGAGCCCGTCTCAAATCGTCCTCAAGGCTCGCCTCAAACCGCCCGCAGATCGCGCTTGTAGCCTGCCTGCTGTGATAAAGCTTTAGAATTCTATTCGGTTTGCGAAGCATTTAAATTTTTAAGCAATAAATATGTAAAATTAACGAAATTTGATAATTCCAAAGGAACGAAAAATGGCAAAAGTTATGAAAACTATGGACGGAAACGAGGCGGCGGCTTACGTCTCATACGCCTTCACCGAGGTCGCGGGCATCTATCCGATCACGCCTAGCTCGCCTATGGCGGATTACACCGATATCTGGGCGTCGCAGGGCAAAAAAAACCTCTTCGGCATGCCCGTTAAGGTAGTCGAGATGCAAAGCGAGGGTGGCGCGGCGGGCACCGTGCACGGCTCACTCCAAGCGGGTGCGCTTACGACGACGTACACCGCATCGCAGGGGCTTTTGCTAAAAATTCCAAATATGTACAAGATCGCAGGTCAGATGCTTCCGGGCGTCATTCACGTTGCGGCGCGTGCGCTTGCGGCGCAGGCGCTTTCAATTTTCGGCGATCATCAAGACGTCTATGCCTGTCGCCAAAGCGGCTTTGCGATGCTTGCAAGCGACAGCGTGCAGGAGGTGATGGATCTGGGCGGTATCGCGCATCTTGCGGCGATTAAGGGGCGCGTGCCGTTTTTGCACTTTTTCGACGGATTTCGCACGAGCCATGAAATTCAAAAGATCGAGGTGATGGACTATGCCGAGTTTGATCGCTTGCTCGATCGCGAGGCCGTGCGTAAATTTAGAGCTGACGCGCTAAACTCCGAGCACCCTAAAACTCGCGGCACGGCGCAAAACGACGACGTGTATTTTCAGACGCGCGAGTTAGTCAATAAATTTTACGACGCGCTTCCGGACATCGTCGCGGAGTATATGAGCGAAATTTCAAAGATCACGGGGCGGTCGTACGCGCCTTTCGTCTATTACGGCGCTAGCGAGCCGCAGCGGGTGATCGTCGCGATGGGTTCGGTCAATCAAGCCCTTGAAGAGGTGGTCGATCATCTAAACGCGAAGGGCGAGAGGGTAGGCGTACTAAAAGTGCATCTCTACAGGCCTTTTAGCCTCAAATATCTCTTCGCTGCGATGCCTAAAAGCGTGCGCAAAATCGCCGTGCTTGACCGCACGAAGGAGCCCGGCAGCCTCGGCGAGCCGCTGTATCTGGATATAAAAGCAGCATTTTACGGGCGCGCGGACGCTCCGCTCATCGTGGGCGGTCGCTACGGTCTAAGCTCCAAAGACGTTGATCCCGCGCAGCTAATCGCCGTGTATGAAAATTTAAATGCAAACGAGCCTAAAAATGGCTTTACGATCGGCATCGACGACGACGTGACTCATCTATCCCTTCCCGTGGGAGATAAAATTTCGCTCGGCTACGAGGATGAGACCGAGTGCTTGTTTTATGGCCTTGGTGCGGACGGCACCGTGGGCGCGAATAAAAATTCCGTCAAAATCATCGGCGATAAAACCGATCTTTATGCGCAGGCGTATTTTGCCTACGACAGCAAAAAATCGGGCGGCTACACGCGCTCGCACCTGCGCTTCGGCAAAAGGCCGATCCGCTCGACCTATCTCGTCTCAAATCCGCATTTCGTCGCCTGCTCGGTCGCCGCGTATCTAGACATCTACGACGTCATCGGGGGCATCCGCGAAGGCGGCACCTTCCTTTTAAATTCCATCTGGGATGCCGAGCAGACGGCGGCAAAGCTTCCGAACAAGGTCAAAAAAATTCTAGCCCAAAGACGGGTAAAATTTTACATTCTAAACGCCACCAAACTAGCACGCGAGATAGGGCTCGGAGGCCGCACAAATACGATCATGCAATCGGCGTTTTTCAAGCTTAGCGGCATCATCCCGTTCGAGCAGGCGCAGAGCTATATGAAGGAATACGCCAAGAAAACCTACGCCAAAAAGGGCGAGGCGGTCGTGGCGATGAACTGCGACGCGATCGATAGGGGAGCGGACGCTTTAGTGCAGGTAGCGATCGATCCTGCATGGGCAAATTTAAAGGATGACGCAGCGGGCGCGGACGACAAATACAAAGGCGACGAATTTATAGAAAAGATCGTAAAACCGATGAACGCGGCGCGCGGCGATAGCTTGCCGGTCTCGGCGTTTTTAGGGCACGAGGACGGCGGGTTTGACGCAGGCAGCACGCGATTTGAAAAACGCGGCGTGGGCGTCACGGTGCCTAAATGGATCGAGCAAAACTGCATCCAGTGCAACCAGTGCGCCTTCGTCTGCCCGCACGCCGTAATCAGAGCGTTTTTGCTAGATGAAAAGGACGAAGCCGCCGCGCCTTTAAATTTAAAAGATCACCTACTAGAGGCCAAGGGCAAGGAGCTGAAGGGGCTAAAATATAAGATCCAAGTAAGCCCGTTAGATTGCACGGGCTGCGCGCTTTGCGCCGAAAACTGCCCGAGCAAGGAAAAATCGCTCGTCATGGTGCCGCTTGAAGAAGAACTCGCAAAGGGCGAGCAAGAAAGCGCAGACTTTTTATTCGAGCACGTAAGATACAAAGACGATTTGATGGACAGATCAAGCGTCAAGGGCGTGGGCTTTGCGCGCCCGTATTTTGAATTTCACGGCGCATGCCCGGGATGCGGCGAGACGCCGTACATCACGCTGATCACGCGGCTTTTCGGCGATCATATGATCGTAGCCAACGCCACGGGCTGTAGCTCGATCTACGGCGGATCGGCGCCTTCGATGCCGTACCGCAAGGACGAGAACGGTCGCGGCGTCGCGTGGGCGAACTCGCTTTTTGAGGATAACGCCGAGTTTGGGCTGGGAATGAAGATCGCAAGCGAGACGCTGCGCCATAAGATCGAGGATCTGATGCTGGGCTCGCTCTCAAGCGTGCCAAATGCGCTAAAGGCGCTTTATCACGACTGGATCGAAAACAGAAACGATACGATAAAATCCGCTCAGATCAGAGATAGACTGGTGCCGCTACTGGAACAAAATTTGGACGCACCGGGGGTTCGTGAAATTTTAGAGCTGAAGCAGTATCTAAACAAAAAATCACAGTGGATTATCGGCGGCGACGGCTGGGCCTATGACATCGGCTACGGCGGACTTGATCACGTGCTGGCTACCGGCGAAGACGTGAACGTGCTGGTACTAGATACGGAGGTTTACTCAAACACGGGCGGACAGAGCTCCAAGGCTAGCCGCCGCGGCTCGATCGCGCAGTTTACCGCGGGCGGTAAGGCGGTGCAGAAAAAGGACCTCGGTCAGATCGCGATGACATACGGCAACATCTTCGTCGCGCAGGTAAATTCCAACGCAAACCAAGCCGCGACGATAAAGGCGATCATGGCGGCGGAGGCTTACCCGGGACCTAGTCTCATCATCGCGTATTCGCCGTGTATCGCGCACGGCATCAAAGGCGGCATGGGCAGCTCCGGCGATCAAGCCGAGCTTGCGAGCAAATGCGGCTATTGGCCGACCTACACCTTTGATCCAAGACTTGCGGCGGAGGGTAAAAATCCGCTTAAAATTTCATCCAAAGAACCGGACTGGAGCCTTTATGAGGAATTTTTGCTAAACGAAGTGCGCTACAACGCGCTTAAAAAGATCGATCCGGAGCACGCGGGCAAGCTTTATGAGGCAAACAAAGCTGATGCGATGAGACGTTACCGCCAGCTCAAGCGGCTTGCGAATGCCGATTTCGGCGATGAGGTTATCTCTGCAGGCGTCGCGAGCGAGAATGCTTAAGCTTTGCGGCTATTTGTTGAAATTCCGGCTCTGCAAATTTTGCAATCCGGAATTTTATTAAATTTCGCGGGACTGCATAAAATTCCGCATAAATTTTAAAAGGAAAATCCATGAAAAAAATCGGACTAATCGGCGGCATGAGCTACGAATCTACGATTAGCTATTATGATGGGATCAATCGCAAAATTAACGAGCGTCTAGGCGGGCTAAGTAGCGGCGAAATCCTGCTAAGTAGTCTAAATTTTGACGAGATCGAGCGGTGTCAAAGAGATAATGAGTGGGATAGGGCAGGTGAAATTTTAGCTCGTCACGCGCGGATTTTGCAAAGCGGCGGCGCGGATTATATTTTTCTTTGCACCAACACGATGCATAAGTGCTACGAGGCGATAAAAGCCGCCATCTCCGTGCCTTTCGTGCATATCGCGGACGCCACGTTAAGTGAGCTGCGAAAACGTGGCGTGCAAAAAGTAGGGCTGCTCGGCACGATCTACACGATGACGCAGGATTTTTACAAACAGCGCTTGATAGATGGCGGCGTAGAGGTACTCGTGCCAAATGCGGACGAAATGGAAGCGGTAAACGAAGTAATTTTTAATGAGCTTTGCTTCGGTAAAATCTTACCGCACTCCAAAGAGAAATTTTTACGGATTATTGAAGGACTTAGGGCTCGCGGCGCGCAGGGAGTGATACTGGGCTGCACGGAGATCGGGCTGCTCGTATCGCAAGCAGATACCGCCGCGTGGCTATTTGATACTACGCAGATCCACATCGATGCGGCAGTAAGTCTAGCTTTAAGCGAATAAATATCAAATATGAACCGGTAAAATTCCGGCTTATAATTTCAAATTTTTATATACATTATCAGTTAAATTTAATCTTTCTCTGTTATAATAACGACTATCAATCATAAAAGGGGATGAAATGAACGTTTTAGTTATAGGAGCAGATGAGATTACACCCATTAAGGCGGTTTTAAAAGACCTTGGCGCGAGTAACATCGAGCACTGGGATGCACGAAACGAAAATCGCGTAAATCGTAAGCCGATCCCGCAGGATACGGAGTGCGTCGTTATGCTTACGAGCTTTTTAAACCACAACACGATGAAAAAGATCAAAGGCGAAGTAAAAAAACGCAAAATTCCGCTCGTATGCGCCAAAAGAAGCGTCAGCTGCGTATTTTGCGAATACTGTAAGGTTTTTAATTTAAATCAAGAATTCGGTTGCAGACCTTGCGAAGATGATTAAAATCCCAAGGAATTTAAATAATGCCGGCAAGCCCAGGCAAGCGGTTAAAAAATCGCGCACTACGCCGCAATCAAATGCTTACGACGATGAAACAGGCGAGCTAAATTCCAAGGATTTTTTAAATTCTAGTAAATTTAACGCTACTTGCCTTGCACACGCCGAAAGCAAGAAATTTAACGGCAAATTTAAAAAGTTTTCAATTGGTAAATCGGACGCACTTAATTATAATGCCTCTAAGTCGCATGCTGCAAAGAGTGCGCAAAAAGGCGGCGCAAATAGGAATTTTACAGCAAGGGCTTTTTACGACACTAGCTCCGCGCAAGAGAATTTTTTCTGCGCTAAGCGTTCGGACGAAAAATCAGCTTTGTTACGAGATATTGCCGCGCCAAAACGAGATATCGCGGCGCGCGAAAAACGCCAAAAAACGGATCTGCGGCGCGATAATGAGCTTATTGATGATGAAATTTTAAATGCCGAAGCTTTTAATAAAAGATTCTTTGGTGGCGAGATTTTTGGCTTTGATGCGAACGGGCGCGAGATTGTGCCAGAGGCGCTGCGGGATTATAATGCGGCTTCGCGAGCGCGAGCGATGCTAGCTCTATATAATTTTAACGTTAATGCGGATTATAGAATTCTGCCCACAAATTTAAAGGGCGCTTCGCAGTTTCGTACCGCATTTTTAAATTTTATCGCTTCTGAGCTTAGGCGCGGGGCTCGTAAAATTTACCGCTTCAAGCCCGCCGTGAAATTTTGCGCAGCGGATAATGCGATAATCTTTTCTTATCTGCGCGGCATGTCGCTGCCCGTATTTGCCGCCAAGCCCGCTTATAAGCTAACTCGCGCGATCGTGAGCTTGCGTAGCGGCGTACTACTAAACGGAGACGATGCGTTTCGCAACTTCGTATTTTGCAAAATCGCGCTTCGCAATGCAGGCGCACAGCTGCAGCTTGTGGGCAAATCAGGCGAGCTCATCGTAGTTCGCAAGAGCGGTTTTAGCCTAGGCGTGGTTACGAGCTTTAAAAAAATTCTACATCAAAATCCAGCCATTTATGATAATGATATAAAAAAAGCGCTAGAGCTTTGCCGCGGAGCAAACATCGACGCCGTGTATCTTGTCTATCCAAAAAATGAAAATTTTAACCGCCACGTCGAGATAAAAAGCGAATGCTTTAAGGGAAATTTCATTATGAAATTAGTACCATACAAGCTTACCGACAAAATTTATTAAAAGGATACCAAATGGTTGGAATTATTTTTGGAAGCTCGATGGGCAATACTGAGGACGCCGCGAAGCTAATCTCCGAAAAGCTAGGCATAGAAAACGAGCTAAAAAACGTCGCGGACATCGCGCCTGCAGATCTAAATAAATACACTGCGCTCATCATCGGCAGCTCCACGTGGAACGACGGCGAGCTACAAGACGACTGGGCGGGCTTTGATTTCTCAGCCCTTGATGTCGCGGGCAAGACCGTCGCGATTTTCGGCATGGGCGATAGCTCAAGCTACAGCGACGCCTACTGCAACGCAATGCGCGAGCTATACGACAACTTCAAAAAAGCGGGTGCAAATATCGTAGGCGCAGTGCCTACCGACGGATATGAGTTTGACGAGAGCAAGGCCGTAGTGGACGGCAAATTCGTTGGCCTCGCGCTAGATAATGACAATCAAAGCGACCTCACCGAGAGCCGCATCGAGGCGTGGGTAGCACAGATCGCTCCCGAGCTTAAATAACTCCCTTTAAATTTGCCGTGAAGCGCCCGCTTCGCGGCTCCTTCATCTTTTTTAAAATCATTAAAATTTAGATCTCTTTAAAATTTAAACTCTGCCGACTTCGGTTAAATTTAAACGGCTTTGAAATTTTTAAATTTCAAAATTTTGCGAATGAAATTTATCCTTTAAATTTGGCTGCGCGATACTTTGTGCTAGCGTAAATACAGACCGACTTAGAGACGCACTTAGCGCGAGTAGATAAAATTTAAGCCTCTGTGGCGGCGGAAGGACAAAGCCGAGAGTTTGCGTATAGCGGTTTATAAACCTCATCGGCGTAATCGGCGTACACTCGGGAAATAAAATTTGCAAATTTTATAAGCGGCGAAGCGGAAAGTAATGTCGCTAAAATTTCTCTCCGCACATACGCCATTGAAATTTCTTTCCACGCGCACGCTGTTAAAACTCTCCCCGCAGCTCTGCCATGAAATTTAGCCAGCCGTCTGATATAAGAATTTTGCCTATCCACGCAGCGAGGGCTGCCGTCTGTCCGTAAATTTTAGCATAAATTTGACGCTGCAGCCGCGTGCAGCCGTCGTTCTTTAAATAAACCGCAGCATAACCCGCGAGATCGCCCGCTGCTAGGAGCAAAAAGCCGCAAAACCATGCGGCGCACAAAGCATAGATTTAAAAGAGAAATTTTGCTCTTTACACTACTTCGCGCAAATAGCGCAGCAAGGCGTAAATTTAAGGCTTTGAAATTTACAGCCCGAGCTCTATCGCCAGATCCTTTACCGCTTTGAGATTTACCTTGCCACTGCCGAGCACCGGGATTTGCTCCACTTTTTTTATGACGCTTGGCTGCATTATCGGCGCCAGCGCGGAGTCCTTTAGGCGGCGCGAAATTTCATCCTCGCTCACCTCGCCCACGTAAAGCAGAGCGATCTTTTCGCCCTTTTTCTCGTCTTTTAGGTTCACGCACGAATAGATCGCGCTTTCGCCTAAAATTTCGCCCACGGCGCTCTCTACCGCGCCCAGGCTGATCATCTCGCCGCCGATTTTGGCAAAGCGCGAAAGGCGATCGGTGATAAATAAAAACCCGTCGTCGTCGATATAGCCGATGTCGCCGCTCTTGTAGTAGCGTACGCCGTTTATTTGCGCGATTGCTTCTGCGGTTTTTGCCGGTTCATCGTAGTATTCCTTCATAACCTGATGTCCGCCGATTAAGATAAGCCCCTCCTGCCCGTTTGGCAGCGGCTGCAGCGAGGCGGGATCGGTGATCTTTATGACCGTGCCCGCAAGCGGCAAGCCGACGCTCTTTTCGCGGTTAAAGTGAAGCTCTTTGAAAAAATCGGGCTCGAGGACATTCGGTGTATTTACGCTCACCACCGGCGCAGTCTCGGTCGTGCCGTAGCCCTCGTAAATTTCGATTCCGAATTTTATCTTAAATTCCTTTCGGACGTTTTCATTTAGCTTCTCTGCGCCCGCAATCGCCAGGCGGATGCTTGCTAGCATAAGCGGATTGAGCCTTTTATTTTTGGTGTAGAGCCTAAAAAACGTAGAAGTGCCGAACATTATCGTAGCGCCATATTTTGCGCTCATCTTGCCGACGCTAAAGGCGTCCGTAGGATCGGGAACGTGGATGCTTAAAATTCCGTCGTTTAGCGGAAATAGCGTCGTTACGGTAAGCCCGAAGCAGTGAAAGATAGGCAGCGACGCTAAAATCGCGTCGTGCTCGGTGGCGTTTATGAGCTCCGAAATTTGACGGACGTTCGCCATTATATTTTTATGCGTCAAAACCACGCCTTTGGGCTTTCCTTCGCTACCGCTGCTAAATAAAATGGTCGCTACGTCATCTATCGCATGCGGCTTAAAATACAGCGCGCGAAATAAAATTTTAGGCATTAGCAGTGATTTTAGCGCGCAGGCTATGCGCTCGTTTTTAGAGGCGCCCTCGCTTAGATCTTCAAGGTATACGAGCCGATCGCCGATCGAGCTTTCTAGCTCAAAGCCCTTTGATTTGAGCTTTTCAACAAATTTGCGCGAGCTGATGATCGTGCGGATATTTGCTTTATCCGCGCAGTAGATTAAATTCTCTTCGCTTAGCGTGTAGTTTAAATTTACGCTCGTTTTGCCCATCACAAAAAGCGTTAAATTTACGGCGCTTGCGATGACCGAGCTAGGCAAAACGATACCTACGTTTTCCTCGCTGTCTATGCGGCTCTTTAGCCTTTTGCGAAGTATCAAAACGGCGCTCATCATCGTTAAATTTGTAAAGCCAACTCCCGTGCTATCGACCGCTACGCGCTTAAAAGGTGATCTTTTGGCTTGATTTAGCCAGTTGTAAGCAAGCGGCTTTAGGCTTGCGAGGTATTTGCCCCAGCTGAAAAACGACAGCTCCGTTACCGCGCGCTTTACTTCGTGCGCCTTGGAATTTGCCTCGATAGGCGCGCCGAAGCTTACGCGAAGCGCGTTTTTGCCGCTTTGCGAGATCGTTCTTTTATAATGCTCGCTGGCGCGCGAAAACGTCGATCCCCAAAGCCCTCTGATATAAAAAGGCACGATGACGGAGTTCGTATCGTGCGCAGCGAGCTCAAATCCGCCCTGAAACTCGTCTATGCGGCCGTTGTAGCTGATGTGGCCTTCTGGGAAGAGCCCCACTACTTCACCAGCATTTAGCGCCTCGCGAATGCTTTCGATCGCGCTTTTGCTCACGCCCGCTCCGATCGGAATGACGCGGAAAATTTTAAAAAACCACTTCAAATACCACAGATCATAGTAGCTGCGATGCATCACGAAGCGCACCCCACGCGGGCACGCAAGCTGCACTACCGCCCAATCGATCCAGCTGATGTGGTTGCCTAAAAGCAGTACGCCGCCTTTTTGCGGGATGTTTTCGATGCCGTCTACGTGGACTTGGTAGCCAAATTTCATAAACGGAATGAGTAAAATTCTAACGAAAAGCTGCGGCAGATATTTTGCGCCGAAGATCCCGCATATGAGCACGCACAGTGCCGCCATGACGAAAATTTCGCCGCTGGCGACCGCAAAATGCACCAAGATGATGGCGATGAGCAAAAACAGCACCATAAAGATATTTTGGATAAAATTTGAACCCGCAAGCACCCGTCCCATGCGCTCGTCGGCGGTAAAAAACTGAATTACGGCGTTGAGCGGCACGATAAAAATTCCGCCGCTAAATCCGAAGAAAAACGACGCCGTACCGAGCCAAAATACCGAGTGTGCGTTGGCTAGCACCATTAGCGCGAGCGCCAGACCGAATGCGCCAAACGGCACGATACCCAGCTCGATATGTTTTTTACAGTAGCTGCCCGCAAAAATCGAGCCTAGCGCAATTCCGATCGCGCTAAGAGCTAAGATCACCTGGATCACCATTACGTTATCGCTGCCGCTAAGAGCTTTGTAGTGAGCCGGGAAGGTCGCGATCACGAGCTGCGAGACCGCCCAAAACATCGAAAGTCCCAGCGTACAGAGCAGGACATTTCTGTCTTTTAGCACAAAATTTAAATTTTGCCTTAGATAGCGAAGCTTAAGATAGTCGTCTTTATTAAATTCCGCCTGCGGCTGCGCGGCGTCGAAGAATGGAATTTTATACGAGTAGTATGTTTCAAGCGCGGAGCCCGCAACCAAAAGCACGCCGATGAACCAAACCGAGCTCATCAGCTCGCCCGCGTCGCTACTGCGGGTTGCAAAGAGCTCAAAAATCACCGAAAACGCAAGCGATGAAAGTAGAATCGCGATGATGGTAAGAGCCTGCACGAGGCCGTTTGCCGCGCCTAAATTTTTTGCGCCGACGATCTTTTTAATCAGGCCGTATTTGGCGGGCGAGTAGATCGCGCTTTGCGCCGCAAGCAGGATCGTCATAAAAAATGCGAAATAAAACCACCCGCACGCATAACCGAGCGTAATGAGCGCGGTAAGCGCGACGCCGAGTTTCGCGCAGATCCGCGTAATGCGGGTACGCGAGAATTTGTCGTTGAGATAGCCGCTGGCGCTAAAAAGAAATACGTAAGGCAGTAAAATCAGCAAATTTACAAGCGATGTTAGGGCGATGAGAGCACCCGAATCGGCGCTTTTAACAAGGACGTTTTGGATCGTGATCTTATGGCCCAGATCGACGCTTGCATTGATAAACATAATCGCCAAAAACGGCAAAAATCCGTTGATTTTTAATAAAGATTTCACGGGCGCTCCTTTAAAAACGGGATTTTATCTCACGGAAGTTAACGGACGCAAATTTAAGGCGGCTTCGCTACAATTACGCAAAAATTAAAGGAAAAATATGAAAGTACGTATCACCAATCGCGACGTCGATAATCTCAATAAATTTATGCTGCTTTACAGCAAAAAGGCGCGCAAGCAGCGCCTCATCAGCACCTACGCCATACCATTTGAGTTTTTGCTCGTTGGCATCATCATCGACGGGCTTTTAAAAACGGCGCCGATTGCGAGTGTGGCGTCGGTTATTTTGGGCGCGGCATGGCTTATTTTTTATCCGAAATTTTACCGCCGCATGCTAAGAAAGCATCTGGCTTCCGCCAAGCTCGCGCAAGACTCAAGCATAGAGATGGAATTTATCGCGGGCGAGGATGAAATTTCATTTTCGAAGGGCGAGCCGCGCGCAAGCGAGAAATTTGCCGCACGCTCGCTAAATCGAATCGCTGCGGGCGGGGAGAATTTTTTCTTGGCGTTTGATCGCGGCTTTCACATCGTCCTTCCCAAAAACGCCGAGACAGACGCCGCGGTGCAGCATCTCGCGGATCTACGCGGGCTGCAGATTGAATCCGTGGATATGGACGTTGAAATTTAACTCAGGCGTAGCCTGCACCGCTTAAAGCGTCGTCGGGGGATGGGTGGGGCTTGTGGGCGAGCAGAGCAGTGTGGTGCTGCGGAGGCGGCGCCCGCGAAAAGTGTGACCTCGCAATTGGAGGTCCCTTCTCGCCCCAAGATATATCAGGAATTAAAATTTAAACGGAATTTTATTTTGTATAAATTTAAAATTTCTCTATGTAGAATTTTCCTCTAGAATTTGGGGCGTGGCAGCGTTTTCTCTTAGGGGGAGGGGCGCTACTTGCGAGGCGCTCCCCTTCCCCCTTAAAATCCCCCAACCCCTGGCACGCTCAAAGGGCGAGCTACGCTCGCGCTAATTTTAAACTGCGCTTAGCGGCGTAAAATTTTGACTAAAATTCTGCATTCAGCTTGCCGTTACGCCTCGCGCATCTCCTCTGCTAGGCGCTTTTTGTAGGTGCGTTTGAAATAAAACGCCCAAATTAGCGGAAATATTATCTCCAGCCCTTTCCAAAAAATAAACGAAAAATTAAAATAGGTAGTATACCTATGCCCAATCCCAAAACCCATCAAAACTGCATAGTAAGCAGCCACGTAGCTTATCACGAAGACAACACCCCAAATTAGTACTTCAGAGCCGGTCGTAACAATCCAGATCGCAATCAAATATATGAAAGCGCTTAATAACGCAGTCGGGAAAAACCAATTCAGAACGCCTAATTTTTGGTAATTTATATCCGCGCTAAGATATCCCGCTACGCACGCGATGATACATAGGGCACATAAGATAGCGCGTAGCACGGCTAAATATCGTAGTCCACAGGGTCGTATCGCGCCTTCATAGTCGCTGTTTTCGCAGCTACTACTTTGGCTATTTTTATCGCCGCGTCCCGCCACATAGACAAGATGCGCACCTAACCCTACGAAGCAGGCACATTGAATAAAGTCCATAAATATGAAACTGCCGAGCGTCTCTCCGTACCTATCTATTAGCCTAGGCCACGAAAACTTCGCTATGCAAAACGTCGCCGCGAGCAAAATCGGGTGCAGCGCGAGCCTACCGCTTCTTAAATCAGAGAGTAAATTTTTAAAATATCCCATGCTTTCCCCTTAAAATTCCGCGGAATTTTACTCGCTTTCCATTATTCTAAGGCGCGGTTTGGGTTCGAAATTTTAAAGCCACTTTGCTCGTTCATTGCTAGGATCCGTTTCGTTGCCGATCGCTTCGTAGCGCGAGTAGTAAAACTCCACAAACTCTCGCACTTGCGCCTCGCGCGGCAGATATACGCCGCCGCTAAGCTCTGCAAAGCGCGATAAAAATTCCGCCGCGTCCTTTTTGTCGTAATAAAGCCGCGCCAGCTCCTCGTAGTTTTGCAAGCACGCGGCCTTGAAGCTCTCATAGCCTGCGCGATCAAATTTAACCGCCAGCCGCCCGCGCTCAAATTTCAAAACGCCCGATACGAAAAGCAAGCTCAGATGTATCAACGCCTCGCAGTAGTAGGGCTTGAGCTCCTCCACTCGCTGCCACGCGATGAGGCCCACGGCGCGGCGGATTAGCTCATCTAGCACCGGCAGGCAAAACTCCGCCTCCTCGTGGAAAAAGAAGTTCACGAGCCCGCCGGTGGTCGCCTTGTACTCCTCTATGAGTTTAAAAAGCCCTGAGCGGTTCATGCGCGCCTCGGTGTCTGCGTCGATGAAAAATATATGCCCGAACTCATGCCCGATCGTCGATATTTCGTAGACGCGGCGCCAAATTTGCGGCTTTTTAAATAAAATTTCACGTCCGAAATTTAGATACTCAAGGTCGAAAATTTCGCTGCTTAGCCGCATAAAAGGTTTTGCCTTGGCGCTTTCATAGACGAAATTTACGAAGGCGAAAATTTTCTTGCCGCAGTTGGTGCTTACGAATTCGTCGTTTGGCACGACCTGCGCCGAAAAGAGTCCGTTAAGATCAGCTCCGTAGTAGATCAGCGGCGCGCAGACGTAAAGCTGGGTCTTGGCGATGTTTGAGAGCACGAGCGAGTGCATGACGGCGTTGTTTGCGCCGATTTTTTCATACGCGCGCTCAAAGCTCTCACTTACGCGCGCTTTAAATTCCTCCGCGCTAAACTCATATGCGCCTGCAAGTCTGACGTCCCATTCCAGCGCGACTGCGTGCGTGTAGGCGTCCTCATAGTACTCAAGCGGATGCCCGATCTGAAGCGGCGTTTTTATATCCATCCACGCGATCTCCGCATCCCGCCACGCGCCGATTGCCGCGCTAGAATCTCTCTCGCAAAAGGCCTGTTTGAGCTTAGATAGATACGCGACGTAAGCTAGCTCGCTCTCATCTTCTGCAAGCGTCACCAAACGCTCCAAAAGATCGCTAAATTCGCTCTGCAGCTTCGCCGTCTCATCCGCAAAGGCCACGGCGTAGGGAACCATTTGGGATTTACCCTCGCGCTGCACTATCGCGCCGTAGCAGCGCTCGCAGATCTCGCCGTGAGGCGTGCGCATAAACAGCTTCTCTTGCAGCAAAAATTCCTTTGCCTGCGCAAGCGAGCTAAATTCCTTTTGCAAGCGCTTGTTCGTGCCTTCGATGATTAGGGCTTGCCAGCTTTTTTGCATATCGCTTATCACGAGCCCGATGCGGTGGATGCCCTTTAAAAGCTCCAGATAAAAGGGCTGCAAAATCCCCTGCGCGCCCGCTTCGGCGATGAGTGCTGCGTGCATGCCCTCATGTATTTCGCGCGTGAAATCATACATTTTGCTCTTTAGCTCGCGTTGCCGCGCCTCATCGTAGCCCAAGCGGCGGAATTCTTGCAGCAGCGGATCCTCCTTGAGATCGACGATTCGGCGTAGCACGGCAATGCGCGCGGTATCGCCAAACTCAAAGCCGCAGATCTTCAGCCCGCGCGCAATTAGCTTGGCGTGCGGCTCGTCGTAGAGGACGTTTAGTCGCGCCTTAGCGCTCGCTGCCATCTCGCTAAGTTTTACAAAATCGTTCATCGCGTATCCTTTTTGCCGTTTTTATCGTCTTTTTACGAGCGGAATGTGTCTGCTTCGCGAGCAAAATTCTATCCTCGCATCCGCTTAAAATTTTAAAATTTCGACATAGATTTTTGCCGATTGTATCGAAAAAGTGTTAAATTTGCGCGGTTAAAATGCGAGATTTTTAAATTTAAGGAGTAAAAATGAGCGATTTAAACTTAGACGATTTCGGCGAGCCGCGCATCAAGGTCGTAGCGTTGCCTAAGGACACGAATAGCTCGGGCAATATTTTCGGCGGCTGGATACTAGCGCAGATCGATTTAGCGGGCGCGACGGCGGCGCGCGAGATAGCGCCCGAGCGGGTCGTGACGATCTCGATGCAGGAGGTAACTTTCAAGCAGCCCGTATTTATCGGCGATGTCATCAGCTGCTACGCAAAAGTCCTAAGTGTGGGAAATACCTCTATCCGCGTGCAGATCGAGGTCGCGGCGCTGCGGCTGGGCGAGGATGGATTTCGCGAGTGTCTGCACGTAACCAGCGCGATCGCAACCTACGTAAGTGTGACCAAATCAGGCCAAAAAAAGCCGATCAGCGCAGAGATCAAGCGGCTGCACGGATTTTAAAATTTCTCAGACCTTAGTTTTAGCTCAAGGAATTTTAGCATCAAGCTTATAACGCGAAAATTCTTAGGTGCGATAAGCTTAGTGCACAGAATTTGCTGCATAAAATTTTATAATTTTAAGCGCGGAATTTTGCTGTGCAGTATTTTGGCGGAAAATCTCGCAGACAGAATTTTAGAATTTTAGAATTTTAGAATTTTAGAATTTTAGAATTTTAGAATTTTAGAATTTTAGAATTTTAGAATTTTAGAATTTTAGAATTTTAGAATTTTAGAATTTTAGAATTTTAGAATTTTAGAATTTTAGAATTT